>CAVXRT010000026.1:97500-175620 GCA_963764115.1 uncultured Alphaproteobacteria bacterium | reverse complement strand
TTCCGGAAGATGTCCGGGTCTGCTCGATCACTGAGGTGAAGGGAATGGCGTATATGATGCGCCGCATGCCGTGGGCGCGGGCATGGTCGAGCGCGAAGGCAAGCGAGGTCAGCGTCTTGCCGCCGCCGGTCGGCACAGTGAGCGTGAAAAGCCCTGGCGCTTCGGCCGCTTTGCCTCGCACATGCGCAAGCACGCGCTGACGCAGACAGTTGACCGGTGTCTCCCCCGACAGCAGCCGCTTTGCTTGCGAGTTCCGTCTCGACCCGCTCGATGAGGTCTGGCAGGATCGCTTGAAGCTTCGGCCATTCGCGGTTCGCCGTTGTCCCTCGATCCATTTGTAGAAGGCCTCGGTGTCCTTGAAGTCGGCATCCACCAGAAGGAAAACAGCATGCGCCCGAGGAAGGCCAGACAAACGCTCCGTCGATCTTGCTCTTGAAAGCGAAGGCCGGGGCGAGGTCGTGTGCCTCAAAGGTTAGTTCGGTGCTCCACGTTTGATCGAGGCAGCTGAGATCAACCCGGTACTCCCGATCTTTAGCGATGAGGCGTCGCCGATCGGTCCGGTAAGCCTGCGTGGTGGCCGCGATGGCGTGACATCATTTCGGCCATCGCCGGTCGCGCGGGTTTTTCGCGAAGGCGAGGATCAGCGCCGCGCCTGCGATGGAATGCTCGACACGAGTAGTATCGCCTTCCAGCCTTCGCTGAAAATTCGCATTATACTTGCCAAGGTCGTGCAACAGACCCGCAAGCCGGGCTGCCCGCTCGCATCCGGAGGGACTGGCAAACAGCTCGGCGAGTTGCCACCTCCGACAAATGCTGCGCAAGAGGCTGCCAATCGCCCTTGCCTGCGTCACTTGACGAATGAGCAAAATACATGACTAATTATGCCAGACTCAGGCGCTAAATATGTCCATGTTCTTTCACATTTCCACAGCGAATTGGTTTTTCGGAGCCTGCCGCTGCTTCTGCGTCCACCGGTGGCTCTGGCCAGGGCGATCTTCATCTGAATCCTGACTTGGTCGCGGTTGGAAGAGCGTTTCCAACACTGCGGCTGTTTGTTGGCGGGCCAGGAAGGCGTCGTGATACAAGGAGCCTAACTAAGAGCGTTAGAAGCTTTCGGATGAGGAAAGCGCCAGGGAGCGTTCCCGAACGTCAAGATTTCTGCGGCTTTCTCTCCTCCAGTACACCTAAGAGCGTGCCATCTTCAACTCCTTAGCGATCGCGGCCAGACCCTTCCCCGCATCACGCAAGGCTTTCACTCTCGCAACATCGATGCTCGGCTTCCGGCCTTTATTTATACGACGCCTTTCCTTTGCTTACTCTATCCCTTCAAGTTTTCTTTTCGCACGTTCGTTTCTGCTGTCACTTAACCTTTGACATGATGGGATTATCAGCCTTAGATTTAGTGACGGATTAGATGACCATTTTCTCGGTTGGTGACGCTACTGGGGCGAGTGTCACATAATCGCTCGTATAAGTGACAGGCTCCAAAAATGCTGATCGGCTACATGAGGGTCTCGAAGGCGGATGGATCGCAGGTGCTCGATCTGCAACGCGACGCGCTGATCGCAGACGGCGTGAAGCCCGGTTATCTTTATGAGGATCAAGCGTCGGGCAAGAAGGACGATCGCCCTGGTTTGGAAGCTTGTCTCAAATCGCTGCGTGAGGGCGACACGCTGATCGTCTGGAAGCTTGATCGGCTCGGGCGCAACCTCCGTCACCTCGTCAACACCATCCACGATTTGATGGAGAGAAAGGTTGGCTTCCGCGTGCTCACCGGCCAAGGCGGAAACATCGACACGGCAAGTGCGAGCGGGCGCCTCGTGTTCGGCATTTTCGCGGCGCTGGCTGAATTTGAGCGTGAGCTGATCCGTGAGAGAACCATCGCCGGGCTCGTATCGGCGCGGGCGCGCGGTCGCAATGGCGGTCGTCCTTACACCATGACACCGGCCAAGCTTCGTCTCGCTCAGGCGGCGATGACGAAGCGCGACACCAAGGTTCGCGAGTTGTGCGGGGAGCTGGGTGTCACGCGCCAGACGCTTTATCGGTTCGTCGATCCCAAAGGCGAGTTGCGGGAGGACGGAAGGAAGCTGCTCGAGCGCAGGTGATTGTTAGCGATTGCAGGGACTTTTCGCATTCTGACTGTGACCGACGACTTCAGCCGGAAATGCCATGCGTCTCAGTCCCAGTCCCAGAAAAAGAAATCCGCCTGGTCCTTCCGCCTCTTCATGTTCTCCCGTTCCCGCTTCAAGTTTTGAGTGTGAGGGTGGTTCGGGCAATATTTCATCAGGATGGGATACCAGTACGTGATCCTCGACAAATCCAAGCTCGTTGCCCAAGCTCCTTCTTCAACGATCTTCCTCTCGTTTTCCTCAAATTCCTCTGCATAAGCCGCGATGACCGCCCCTTGCTTGTTTGTGCAATTTTCTAAGTCTAAGTTTCTTCCCATTAGCGTCTCCTGTGCTTGGAGCTTCTCGTTTTCTGTTGTGCATTTTTTTGGTGGTGGAGGACCAAGCCCGCTGCTCGATCCTCCGCTGGCACAAATTGAAGCGCCGCCTTGGCAGAGGTGCCCGTATTTCCCCCCCCAGAGAGCCTTGGCGGGCACGTGGTAGAGGGGCTTGATACGCAAACCAACTATTCCCCGAGCATAAGAAACCCGCCGGGCAAGACTGTCTCAACCAATTCCCCGATGGCTAATTGCTCGCTGCCCGGCACAAATGCAGCATATATAAAGCATTCAGGAGCGTCGTCCTTAAAAAAGGCCAGCCCATTCAGGTCAAATAAGGTAAGTTCACCATCCCAGACGGTGCTATGAAGTTGCGAGGTAACGATCCGCCATTCCTTCTTTGGCTCAGCCAACTGTGCCAATATGAGATTGAAGTTGACTAGCCAATGACAGGCGCCATGCTTCACATACCGAAAGTATCGGGGGTGTCTGCCACGAACACCCCATCTCCAATCACAGTTCTCGAATTCGTCTGGATATTGTCCAAGCCGGAATCGCTGTCCCCAACAGCCCATCGTGTACTTGTTGAAGTCAGAAACAAGGACTTTTTGTAGATAGTCATTGTCAAGATGTGGGAGTATTTTCCGGCTCCAGTTTTTAACAACCGGATAAAATTGCATCGATTTAAATTCACGATATCGTATTTCTTGTGCGCAATCAAAAAAGTTCTACAACGGCCATCATACAAAATCTCCTACTCTATTAAAACAGTTTTGCAGTTTACTTAGTTACACTTACTTAATGAAAGGCCGCCTGCGTAAGAACGTCATGCAGGCGACCGCAACACACCACGTCTGGGAGCCAACCGTGCGGGGCCCTTCAAAGATTTGAATTGCTCTTCTCATGCCCCGCCCGCTGATACCCCTCCAAAGAAGCGGGCTCTCGCTTCGGTAGTATAAACGACGCCAATTTTAGACATCAATCGTCTTGAAAAAACTTCTCAAGACTTGCGCGCTTCTCACGGGTGTGTTTTTTTAAGTACACACGTATGTCGTCTGCCTCCTCTGGCCATTTGTTTTTCATGAAGAACCAGATGAGATGATCTGCTCTATAGCAATTTCCGTTAATTCCAATATATGTATAACCGTCATCATGTACATGACGAGTTATCAGACCATGAATTGAACTTTTATTTCTATTACATTGCTTAATCATACAGGATTCATTTTTCTGCTCTGTATTAAATGTGGTATCCAACTTTTCGTTCATATTTTATCTCCTATACTGTCTAGCTGTAATTTTAATATTGCGATAATATAATTATGCATTACGATTTTCCTTTCCTTCTTCTGTTAAAGAAGAATATTATACAAATATTACGCCATAAAGTCAAGAGAAAAGTTATGCAGCTCATATATATACTAGAAAATAATAATTAGTTGTTGTGAACGTATCAGTTTAAGCGGACAAATAAGATAAAGCTCTTGCCGCGTTCCGGTAATTTAGTTCAATAACCGCATTTTTCCGATCTAGTTCCCCATAAAATAAGAAAAATATCTATTGTAATACCCCTTGACGCGTTTTTATATTTGCGTTACCTAAACTAAGCTGCGGTAGTCGTCAAACCGCTCGCCTCTCCAATGGCTCCACTGATAACCTTGGTCACGACCTGGTCTTCGAACTCACCGCCTCTGGGGCATCGAGCAGCGTGACGATGGGATTGCACCCAACACGGCGCACGACGGTGATAAGCCCAGCGCGCTCCATAGCCTTGAGGCAGCGGCCCTTCGACTTGCGGTCCACACCAAATCTTTGGAGAAGGAGATTGCCCAGGGGGACCGTTTTGGTCTTCTTCAGACCCGCGAGATACCAAAGCGCCAGACCGACCTTCAGGGATTTACCGGGTAGCATTGCGGCAGCGGTTATCCATGCCAGTGGTATCGGACCCTTGATGAAGGGAGCAGTCGCATTTCGAAGGTTTGAGACTTTGGGACGTTGGGGTGGTCGTGATGGCGGCGGTTCCTTGAAGCTGTCCTTGAGCCTGAACCGACTGAAGTCGAGCGTCATGGTAGCCTCCCAAAAGAGAGACTAGGAGGTACATTACTATTATTATAGTAGATATATATATTAGATTGTACGGGGGCGTCACCGTGGGACAGGTGGGTGGGACGCGGTGGGACAGGTGGGGTTTTGGCCGGCTCCGTTGGCAGCAGTTCCGTGACCTTCTCCCACATCATCTTGCCTCTTGGGTCCCCATACCGCTCGGGCGAGGCAATGATTTTCACATCGGACCTGAGCTCAAAGCCGCCAAGCACAATTGCGCTCGCTTTTGCCATCAACCCCTGCATGATGCGCACCTGCTCGTCGATGGCGTTGCTTGGCGCTTCAATGAGGATGGCGTCGTGCACCGGCGCACAGATTTTGATGCCGGCCTCCACGCCCATCATGCAAGCGAGCCGGAGCATTTCTGCGCCATTGGCCTGCATGGGAAAGTTCTGCAGCGAGCGCGGGTTGGGCTTTATCCCCGGGCGCACGGTCCAACCAAACACGGTCCAGAGTTTGCCGGTGAGCATGGCATGGTCGAGCGCGCTATCCGACCAGCGCCAGAAGCAGGCGTAGGTCTCGCGGTGAAGTCTTAAGAGCTCTCTGGCATGGGCCGGAGACTGGCCAATTCTTTCTGCGAGGGCTTCTGCACCCATACCGTACTGAACGGCAAGCACACAGGACTTGAAGCGTTCTCGTTCCTCTGGACGGCTTTTCTTGGTTGCATGGGCGGGGACGGCTCCTGCCTGCTTTGCAAATTCGAGATAGGGATCGCCGGATCGATAAGCTGCCTTCATGAATTCATCACCCGAGAGCGCGGCGGCAATGCCAAATTCCTGTTGGCTCCAATCAATATAGGCGAGAGCGGTGCAGGGCTCGGGTTTTATAAGGCCGCGCAGCCAGACGGCAGGACCGAAGATAAATTCGGAATTGGAGGGCTGGTTGCGGCCGGTGCGCGAGGAGAATGCTGAAAGCAGGACGCGATTACGGCCATCCGGCCCGATGGCCAACTTGTTGAGACGCATTTGTGACAGCGAAGTGCGAAGCTCACGAAGCGGCATAAGGCACGGATAGGCGCGCGCCATCTCTCGGAACGTGTCGTCCTTCATATCGAGCTGACCCGACGGCAAACGAGGCCAGGGGATTTTGTGGGCGGCGAGATAGCGCTCGAAACGCTCCCGCTTGAAGGTCCGGCCGTCATAAACGCCATAAGCTTTGTCGATGGCGGCAATCAGCCCGTCCTGGATGCCTCCCAATTCTCCCTGAGCCGCGTCAGCGTCGTTGTATCGATCGGCACGCCGTTTCGCTCGATTTGCGCCGCCGCCGCCATATAGCGCCCTCGGAGCAGAGCGCGGGGTATGTCGGTGTGCGGCACCATTTTCGGAAACAAGCGAGCGAGTGCGTCCACGTCGGTTTCGCAATAGTCCAAAAGCGCCGCTCGCTCGCCAGCCGTGAAGGGACCACCGCGTTTGGCAAGCTCGCGCATTCTTTCCTTCTCCAACAGGTCGATGCCGCCAAGACCAAAATAGCTCAGAGCGCCAAGTAGGCCTGCCCCACATGGCGTCGTGAGCCCATTGGTCAAATTGCGAAATTCGGGGAAGAGGTCGAGGATGTTGGCCGGCATGTCCCACCCAAGCGCGAGGTGGCACCCCATCTCTGCCGACGCGTAATAGGCGACGAATAGGCTATCGGCCGAGATGTCGTAGGGCGGCTTGGCGGCAACCCTCAATTCGTCATCCCAAAGCCTGATAGCGCGACCCGTGATAAGCTCCTTGGCAACGAGGCAGTGTGGCTCGGGGTTGTGCCCGGGCGGCGCTCGGAACTCGAAGTCAACCGCCCAGATTTCGCGAAAAGGCATAGCGCCGGTCATGCCCGGCCCTGTAGACGCTTGATGACGGGATGCTCGGGGTCGCCGATGAAGCGGCCACGAAACGCTACATCCAGGATTTCCTCCATCGACTTATCCGGCCATTGAGGCTCGCTCAAGGTTTCAGCGCCTCGGTAAATGTCATAAGCGTTAAGACCCATGTTGGCCCGCAAGGAAACCCAGCGGTTCACGGCGAGACCTGCTGCTTCCCAAGCGCTCTCATGCCAGAGATTGCTGCGGCCATCCTCCCCAGGAAGCCGAAGTGGCCACAGGAAAAGGACTCCTTGGCGGTTGATTGCCGGCTTCAACGCCACGCGGACAGCAATGCCGGACAGGTGAACCAGAAGCTCTGGAGAAACGAGATAGCTTTCTCGGTCCTCCTTCAGGTCGAGGAGCATCGTGAGGAACTGCATCTCGGGATGCACGCGGATGAACTCGGTCTTACTCGGTTTGCGAACCGGCACTGTTGTCAGAAGTTTCTCAACCCCCGCTGCTTGCGTATAGTCCTGGTTAAGGCGAAGGGCGTTGAAATCGATGCCGCTCGCCAAGATTGCGCAGTTTGCCGGTTCTGCGCCATTCAGGGTTCCGTTCAACTCATTGTTACTAACTAATTTCATATCAATATTCTCCTCGTGTTAATATATTCGACCAAGACTTGTGTTCATAAAGCCTGGATTTCTTCCAATCTTGAACTTCTGCTGCGAGCCATGCACAAGCACGTTTCCCAATTTTAATCTGTCTTGGAAATTCGCCTTTACTTGCCAGCTCATAGAGATGCGTTCTTCTGAGACCAGTCTCGGCCATGACCTTATCTAATCTCCAAAAAACAATTTCTGTCATAAATTGACCTCCTATATAAATTTCACGAACGTCTTTGTTCGTTTCTATATCTCTATTTATGTTCCGCGATGTCTACGGATGGCAGATTCTAACATTAAATTTTGTTAATGTTTCAGGTATACTGCTGCTCTTGGCCATCCACGCCAGCTTTATATAAATAAGACGAGCGTATTCATTGATAGAATCTCTAAAATCAGATGTTTCATAAGGAGATAAACATGAGAAAAATTCAGAACGCCAATATTACGTTTCGCGTTACGGGCGATCTAAAGCATCGTCTTACTGAATATTGCCTCGAGAATGACTGCCACAATTCGGCCGTTATCCGGCAAGCCCTGGCTTCTTATCTAAAGGCGCAGATGGAGGCCGGATTACAGCGCCCCATGATGCCCCAGTGGTCGGAGAACCGGCTTCGTAGCACATCACCTTTAGGATGAGCTGTGGGAACCCTTGGGCAAAGTGTATCCAAGCCCTCACCGGTCCAGAACAAAAGGGGAACAACGATGACGTTCTCAAAAGGGGATTTTATTCCCTGGGCTTGCGCCTTGCGTTGGTCTCGCGCGCACATCAAGGAACGCTCAGGCGAAGAAATAAAGCGTCCACAAGGGCGGCAAGAGACCGGTCCGAAGTTGCGCGCCTCAAGGCTGAGGGGCTCAACCCGACGCAGATCGCAGCCAAGCTTGGCATCAACCGTGTGACCGTCTACAGGCTGACGGCGGAGCTGGGCAAGGACGGAAAGGAGGCGGCCTAGCTCTGGCAT
The DNA here is from genome assembly GCA_963764115.1 of uncultured Alphaproteobacteria bacterium. GTDB lineage: Bacteria > Pseudomonadota > Alphaproteobacteria > Rhizobiales > Rhodomicrobiaceae > Rhodomicrobium. The sequence continues at coordinate 167,667 of CAVXRT010000026.1, read as the reverse complement.
TTGATGCCCCCGAGCCCGGCTGCCAACGCGCCAACGAGGGGGCGGGATTTCTGGGGGCTTATCAATGGGAGATCGAGATTCGTTCCGCAAGGGGTCGAAAGCTGCCAGTGTGATCTCAAAAGGCTCTGTCTCAAGCTGGTGGTATTGCCGACATCAAGATCCTTGGTCCCCTGCTTGTTGCAGGCGCGTTTTGGTGCTCCACCTCGATGTAAGCCTTGGGCTACTTCCGGAAGTAGCGCATTTGTCAAAATCGGGGCGATTTCCTTCCGGAATACCCATTGAGCAGACCTCGCACGGGACAGTGAGCCTACCTCTCCCGAATACTCTCATGGCTGTATCGCATCAGCGGCGACAGCAGGTAGGTGATGATGCGGCGGCGGCCGGTCTTCACTTCCACCGTCACTGCCATGCCGGGCGTCAAGCTGACGAGCCGCTCGTCAATCTGCATGGCCGCGGCGCCAAGCGAGACGCGCGCCGCAAACGCCAGATCCTGTGGCTTCGGCGCGTCCTTGTCCTGCGGATTGGAGGGCTTCTCCTTTTGCGGGTCGGGCGCAATGACGTCGCTGGAGACATGCAGGACCCGGCCCGACAACAGGCCGTAGCGGGTGAAGGGGAAGGTGTCGACCTTGATCTGGGCCTCCTGGCCTTCGCGCACAAAGCCGATATCCCTGTTCGAGATCATGGCCTCGATCTCAAGCTCGCTGCCGGCCGGCACGACCACGAGCAGCGGCTGGGCGGGCGTGACAATGCCGCCGATGGTATGGACGGCGAGCTGCTGCACCGTGCCGGTGACGGGCGCAACCAGGCGCTGGAGCTTAGCCTTCTCCTCGGCCTTCACGATGTCCTCGCGGAGACCGGCAGCCTTGCGCTCCGCCTCGGAGAGGTCACCTGCGAGCGTGCGCTCGAACTCCGACGCGGTGTGATTGCGCGTCTCAAGGGTGGCCGCGATGGCGGCCTCGGCCTCTTTCAAATGCGCGCGCTGCACTTTCAGCTCCTCCTGCTGCTCGATGAGCTTTTCCTCGGTTTCGAGATAGGCGAGCTTCGAGACAAGCTGCTGGCCGATCAGCGCGCGGTGCACGTCGGCCTTTTGCTGCAAAAGCGGGATGGTGGCTTCGAGCTTGGCGATGGACGCTTTCGTGGTCGCGGCCTCCGCCTCTTTTTGCGCCTTCTGCCGCTCGATGGCCGCGATCTTGGTGCGGCGCTCCTCGCTCTGGCTCATGAGATAGCGGCGCTGGGCGGCAAGCTGGGCGGCGCTCGCCTCCCTGGGCGGGACATACAGCGAGAGCGGTTCGGTGGGCGAGGCAAGCTCGGCCTTGAGCCTCGCGATATCGAGCTCGGCGGCGAGCAGATCCGCCTTCAGGTGGTTCTGCTCGGCGGCGTTGATGGTGGTGTCGAGGTCGATCAGCGCATCGCCGGCGGACACCTTCTGACCGTCGCGGACATAAATGGCGCGAATGACGCCCGTCTCGAAGGGCTGGATGGTCTTGGTGCGCCCCGAAGGGATGATCTTGCCAGAAGCGACTGCCACGATATCGACCTTGCCGAGGCAGACCCATGAAAGCGCAAGCGAGAACACCGCGATCACCGACCAGACGATCCATCGCCCGGTAGGGGATGGCGGTGTGTCGGCGATTTCGAGCGCGGCCGGCAGGAAGGCGAGCTCCGCCCGGCTGCGCTTGACGGGCTTTAAGGGAATGACGTTATCCGCTGGCTTCATGGAGGCCTGCCTGGATGCGGTGGAGGCTGGCGTAGCGCCCGCCCGATCTGACGAGTTCGTCGTGGGTTCCGTCTTCGACGAGGCGGCCTTTGTCGAGGGTTAGGATGCGGTTGGCGCTTCGAACCGTCGAAAGCCGGTGGGCGATGATGACGACGGTGCGGTCCCTGGCGATGCCGCCCATATTGGCCTGGATGACGCGCTCGCTTTCATAGTCGAGCGCGCTCGTCGCCTCGTCGAAAATCAAGATCTTCGGGTTTTGCAGGAGCGCGCGCGCAATGGCGATCCTCTGGCGCTGGCCGCCCGACAGCGTCGAGCCGCGCTCGCCGATGACGGTGTCGTAGCCTTCGGGCAGCTGCAAAATGAACTCGTGCGCGCCGGCCAGCATTGCGGCTCCGATGATGGAGCTCATGGGGGTGGCGGGGTTCGCAAGCGCGATGTTATCCCGGACGGTGCGGTTGAAGAGGATGTTTTCCTGCAGAACGACGGCGGTCTGGCGTCTGAGCCAAGCGGGATCGGCGAGCGCAAGATCGACGCCATCGACCAGCACGCGGCCGCTTTCCGGCACGTAGAGCCGCTGGATCAGCTTGGCGAGCGTGCTCTTGCCCGAGCCCGACGGCCCGACGATGCCGACGATCTGGCCCGCCGGGATCGCAAACGACACATCGGCAAGAACCTCGGCGCCGTCGATCCGATAGCGAAAGGTGACATGCTCGAACGCGATCGCGCCGCGGATGGGAGGCAGCGCCGCCCGGCCCGGCGCAACTTGCGGCTCGGGCTGAGTGTTGAGGATGTCGCCGAGCCGCTCGACCGAAATGCGCGTCTGGTGGAAGTTCTGCCAGAGTTGGGCGAGCCGCAACACCGGCGCGTTCACCTGGCTCGACAGCATGTTGAAAGCGACGAGCTCGCCGACCGTCAGGCTGCCGTCCATGACAAGGCGCGCGCCGAAGAACAACAGCAGCGCCGTCACATCCGATTGATGAATTGGACGGATTCGGTGGCCACATTGCCAAGGCTCAGTACCCGGAAGCTCGCCGCCACATAGCCTGCGAGCTGCTCCTCCCAACGCCGCTGGATCTGCGGCTCGACCGCCATCGACTTCAAGGTCTCGACGCCGGTGACGCTCTCCACCAGGAAGGCCTGGTTCTCGGCGCCGCGCTGGAACTTCTCGTCGAGCCGTTGCGAAACATCGGCGTCGCCGTGGCCGAGATCAGGATGTAAAACGGGAAGGCCGCGATCACGATCGCCGTCAGCATCCGCGAGTAGACAGAACATCACCGCCAGGAACACCACCGTGAAGAGGAGGTCGATGACAAGCGTCAGCGCGGAACTTGTGATGAAGGTGCGGATGTTCTCAAGCTCGCGCACGCGGGCCACCGAATCGCCGACGCGCCGCGCCTGAAAATAGGCGAGCGGCAGCGCCAGGAGGTGGCGGAACAGGCGCGCGCCAAGCTCCACGTCGATCCGGTTCGTGGTGTGCGCGAACAGATAGGTGCGAAGGCCGCCCATGATCGCTTGGAACAGCGCGATGCCGACAAGGCCGATGACGAGCACGTCGAGCGTGGTCTCGGTCCGGTGCACGAGCACCTTGTCGATCACCACCTGGAAAAACAAGGGCGAGACGAGCGCGAACAGCTGCAGGAAGAACGAGGCGACGAGCACTTCCGAGAGGAGATGGCGGTATTTCCAGACCGCGCCTAAAAACCAGGTGAGGTCGAAGCGCCGGCCGAGGCTCAACGAGGCCCGCACGCGTGGTGATGAGCAGAAGCCGGCCGTCCCACTCCGCCTCAAGCTCGGCGCGCGTCATCAGCCTGGGCCTGCTGCCCGGAGCTTGCACCAGTGCCTTCTCGCCATCCGCCTTCGCGATCAGGAGGGAGCCGCCTGTCTTCAGCGGCGCGATCCCCGGCAGAGGCGTGTGAGCGAGCCTCTCCCATGTCGTGCGAAGAATGCGCGCCTTCAGCCCCAGCTCCTTCGCAAGCCGCAGCATGTCCTCAAGCCCGACCGCGTGGCCGCCGAAGCGGTGCATGATCTGCCCTGCGTCTGCAGCAACGCCATGCAGGCTCAGCAGCGTCACGAACGTGGCGGAGCCGTCAGCCGCGTGGCCGGCGGCATCAGGGCCGCCTGCATGACCGGCCGGCTCGGGTTGGGCGGCGCCGCTGCTTGGCGATGGGCGGGTTCGGAAATACCTCCTCATGGCGCGCCGTTAAGCGTTGTGGGGGTTGGCCACGAGCGGCGTTACGACCTCCGCGGGCTGTTGCAGAACGCCGCCGCCATGATCGCCGCCTGGAAGCGCAAAGCTTGAGGCCATATGCTGGGCAAGAAGCGCAAGCGCTGCGTGACCGCTCTGCACTCGCGGATGGTTGACCGTCGCCGCTGAAGCTGCCCGGCTGGAATCCGAGGGTCGCGTTTGCGCCAAGCGCGGCACCAGAGAGGCCGAGCCCGGAACCCGCGTCGGTCTGGTCGACAACAGCCGGTGAAGCGCTGCCGGATGTGCCGGACGAAGACGCTGGCGGATCAACCGACATCCGTTCCGCCGCTCCCATCATTGGAGAGCGTCCAGGTTGAGCTGCTGTAATTGCCCGTCCAGTGTGAGCGTCACGCTGGCGGAGCTATCGCTCACCGTCAGCGACGTTGTGTTCGTCTTGCTGTTGTAGGTCGCCGTCTCTTTCATCTTGCCCTTGACATAGGACAGATCGGCGAGGTCGATCGTGTCGGTATTTCGTCAAGCCCGGAGATGGTCCCGGTAAACTGTTTGGAATCCTCGAGCTTGAGGCTGTTGCTGCCGCCGCCGAACGTCACCGCCGCATTGGAGCCGGCGCGGAACTCCAGGGTGGCGCCGTTTGCGAGGCTGAAGGAGCCCGCTGAATCGGTGACGGCGCCCTTGATGACGGCCAGCGCACCGTTGGTCAGGGAAACGGATTCCGATCCGCTCACGGTGCCGGAAATGGTGAGCGCCCCGAGGCTCTGAACCTTGAAGTCCTCCGATCCGCTGACATTGCCAAATGATGCAGCTCCGCCGTTTTGGACGGTGACAGTTTCAGAGCCGCTGATCGCGCCGAACCCTGCCGCCGCGAGGTTCTGCACGGTGATGGCGCCGTCGCCACTGATCGCCCCGGTAAAGTCCGCGGCGGCCAGGCTCTGGACGGTAATCGCGCCGTTATTGGTGATCGTTTCCGCAAGCGAATTGGCGCCGGTGTAGAGAACGCCGCCGGCGATAAGCAAGGTCCCGCCCTGCGAAGTCGAGATCGAGCCGGCCTTCAGCGCGCCTCCGTTCAGGTCGAAGGTTCCAGACGTGATGCTGAACACGCCGTTCGGATTTGCCGTGCCGCCCGTTCCCGCAAGCGTCAGGGTCCCGCCTTTGTTATCGCTGACCGTCGCCCCGGCCGCGTTCAAGGTCAGCCCTTGTGCGACGTCGCTGCTGTTTATGGTGACGGCGTAGGTCCTTCCCGAAACGGCTATATTTGCCTGGTTCGCCGCTGTGGGCGCCTTGCCCGAACTCCAATAGCTTCCATTGTTCCAGTTGCCGCTAACCGGCGATTTCCAACTGATGGCCGTTGCCGCTGGCGTCACAGTGACCGTGCTCGTCACGATGTTGGAGGCTTCGGCGCCGGCGCTGGCCTGCCAGCTCACCGTGCGCGCGGCCGTGTTCGTGCTGGTGGTGGAGAAGGTGATCGAGTTGAGCGCCGTCTGGTAGTTGGCAAGGCTCGCCGAGCCGGTGAGCGTGAGCACGCCGTTGGCGTAGCTGGCGGTGATGCCGTTCTGGGTCGTGAAGTTCAGCTCGTCGCCGGACTGGAAGCCGCCCGTGATGGACACCGTCGCCCCGCTCAGCGTGGCGCTGCTCGTATCCGAGACCGACAGCGCGCTGTCGACCGCCTTCGCGGTCCCGCCCAGCGCGAAGCTCACCGTGTCGCCGCCCCCGGCAAGAACAGGCGCGTTCACACCGACGGTGACCGTGCCGCTAAGGTTGAGCGGGCTGCCGGTTTCGGGCGTGATGGTGGCGCTGAGCACCTCATTGCCTTCGTCGGCATAGGTGTGCGCCGAAGCAGTACTTACCGTGAAGCTGCCGTTCGAACCTGTGACCGTGCCCGCGGCTGTTGTCCCGTCGCCAAAGGTAATGCTGGCTGTGAAATTGCTCGCGGGAACGGAGGCAATGGTGTCGGTGAAGACCGCCACCTGCGTGCCCGCCGCAATCGCCACACCCTCGCTCGCCGAGGTCAGTGTCACCGCGCCTGCCAGCGTTCCGGGCGCGCTTAGGGTGATTTCGCTATAACCGCCGCTATTGGCGACATTGAAGGAGTTGGCGGAAAGATTTCCGGCCAGGGTGAAGCTCTGCGTGCCACCACCACTCAGATTGATGGTGACTATCGTGTTCGTGCCATTGAAGGCTGCTGTCGCGCTGGCCACCCCCGTGCTCGCGAGTTCGAGGATGTCGCCCGCTGTAAAATTGCCGATGCCGCCGCTCAGTCCCGATGCCTGATCGAAGTACATGCCTGCGGCGCCCGTCAAAACTTACATTGACGGCTGAGCCGCCGGACTGCACATATTCCGTACCGCCGCCCGAGATGACGGTGCCGATGTCAACGCCGCCGGACAGGACGTTCCAATGCCGCCGCTTTCTATCACGGTGGCGCTTGCGGTGCCGGCCACATTCTGATCGCCGCCCGCGAGCACCGCGCTGATGGAAAGGCCGCCCGCCGAGACGGTTTGGATTCCTGGATCGAGCAGAACTGTGCCGACCCCGGCGCCGCCGGACAGCACGGTCTGATTGCCGCCATCGGCGACAGTGCCGTATCGAGGCCGCCCAGGCGATGGTTTCGGAGCCGCCGGTTAAAATGACCGTGCCCTCCGCCACACCACCGTCAAGTACAGTCAGCGTGCCGCCGGCATTCACAGTGATATCGGAAACGGTTTGCCCATTCGTTACAGTGACGGTTTGGCCGCCGCCGAGGCCATAGGTGATTTCAGACCCGCCACCGGCGGCAGGGCTTAGGGAGAAATTCGTTGCTGAAAGGTTTTGGGAAGGATCGAAATTTAGGCTCGCCATTCCTCGATCTGCAAAACATTGCCGGCGGCCAGCGTTCGGCTGCCATCGGCCGAATAGGCCACCCCTGTAAGGACGATCTCGTCTCCGGCCGCCCAGCCGCTGATTGTGGCCGCCGGCATCGCCGCGCCGTCGATCTGCAAGATGCCGCCATTGCCGCCGCTGAAGGTGATCCCCCCGGTGGCGGATGCGCCGACCTTCAAGTCGACGAACCCGCCGTCGATGAAGGTATCCTGCGCGGTGCCGCTATTCCAAATATAGAGATTGCCGCCGTCCACATAGGTGCTGAATAATGAGGCCAGCGCCATCAGTCTGACCGGTGCCTTTTTGGTTCGCGACCGGGATACCTGCACCAACGTTAACAGTGCCGCCACCGTTTACAATCGTGTCAAGCGCTTCAGTCATGCCTGGTACGTCGAAACTGCTTCCACCGCGTACAACTAAAATTTCAAAATCTTGTCCCCCGCCGACGACGAGCTCGCCGCCATTCAAAACCGTGGTGCTGCCTGCGACGCCACCCAAATTCAACCATTGCACGCCGCCTGACTCAATAGTTGTTGAAACTGCTTGGCCGGCAACTTCTACGTACTGGAGGCCGTTCCTGCCGATCGTTGTGTTGTCCGCAGTGGCGGTGTCTTCAACATCTTCTTCCGCGATACCTTGATTGCCACCGATGATGGTCGTGCTCTCCGTCAGAACGTTGTAGCTGAGCGACGCACTGCCGGTTCCGCTGATTACAATCGAGGACACAAATGCTCCTGGAGAACCTCCATTGCCGTTGCCAATCAGTTCAAGCACACCGCCATTGCTTACGGTCAATACACTCGCTGAGCCGCCCGACATAAGCAGCAAGCCATCGATTGTAGCCGATACCACGGTGCCGCCTGAACTGACAGTCGGCGAACCGTTGGCACCGATTGTTGCGCCGCTGTCGCTACCGGAAAAATCGACGTATGTTGAGCCGCCCGAGATCGTCGCTCCAATGTCGACGCCGCCCGATCCGACTTCCAAGACAGCGCCGACACCATTTACCGTCGCGCTCACGGCGCTGCCAAAAACTTGCAGGTAGCCGGATTCAGAACGCTGGTGCTGCTCGCCGTGCCTCCCGACAGCACGTCCTGGCTTGCGACCTGTCCAGCGATCCCACCCACAGGGGGCTGACTGGTGAGGGTTGCGCTGAATCGCGGTGCCACCGGACGAAACGATCTGAGTGCCGCCCAGACCGACAATGATCCCGGACGCTATTCCACTATCATAGACTGTTTGCGTGCCGAGTGCATAGATTAAGGCTTGGAACCCGGACTTCACACCCCCGGAATAGACGTTTTCGTCGCCGCCCTCAATCTGCGGGCTGACCGCCGTGCCCCCGGAGAAGACGTTCTCAACGCCGGCGCTACCGATCTGCGTTAGGAGTGACGAGCCGCCGGAGGACACATTCTCGATGCCGCCGCTGCTGATCGTCGTGCCGGAGGCCGTCGCGCCGTCCAAGACGTTCTGAGTTCCGCCGCTGATGGTCGCCAGGCCGGCGAAGCCGCCGCCGGAAAGCGTGGCGGACAAGCCCGGCACCGCCCCGACGTTCTGTATGCTGCCGGCCGACACCGTCGTGGAGATGGCGGTGCCGCCGGAGAAGACGTTCTGCACGCCATCGGCGACGTTCGCACTCGTCACCGATGCGCCGGAAAAAATATCCTGATGGCCGCCGCTGAAGACCGTGCCGCTGACGGCGCCGCTGAAGAAAACATACTGGAACCCGCCGGAATCGATCGCGGTGCCGGACGCCGTGCCGCCGCTAAAGATGGCCTGATAGGAGGCGCTGTCGCTTTCGCCGATTGTGCCGCCGCTGACCGTGGTTTCGATCGCAGTGCCGCCCGAGGAGACAACCTCGATGCCTCCGCTCAGCACATCGGTGGTGAAGGCCGACGCGCCCGCGAAGATGGCTTGGTATCCGCCGCTCGACACCGTCGTGCCCACGGCCTCGCCGCCGCCGGAAAGAAAGATCGTGGTGCCGTCTTCGACGAAGGAAGCCGGCAAGCCGGCGGAGGCTCCGACATTTTGCACGCCGCCGCTGAAGACAACTGTGTTCTGGGCTAGGCCGCCGGAGAACGCGTTTTGGAAGCCGCTGCTAACCGCCGCACCGTCGACTTCGCCGCCGGAAAAAATGTCCTGGGCGCCGCCGGCGAACACCGTGCCGGCGATGTTGGCGCCTAAGTAGACATGCTGATGACCGCTGCTGCCGAGAACGGTGTTTGTGGCCGAACCGCCAGACAAGACCGTCTGGATGCCATTGCTGACATTTGCGGAGGTGACAACGGCGCCGGAAAAGATGTCCTGTGTGCCGCCGCTGAAGACCGTGCCGCTGACGATGGCGCCAGACGAGACGTATTGATGACCGCTGCTGCCGAGCACTGTGGAATCGGCCGTACCCGAGGAGAGAACGATCTGGATGCCGTTGGTGACGTTCGCGGAGGTTACAATTGCACCCGGGAAGCTGACGAGAGGGGCGTGATTACCTGGGTGCCACCGTTGAAGATCGTGCCGCTGACGACGGCCAATCCGTCCACGTATTGAAACCCGCCGCTGTTGATTGTCGTGCCGATATCGGTGGCTATAAGACTTGGGATCGTTACATTTGGAAGTCCTCTAACCTGCTCAACCCCGCCACTATTGATTATTGTGCCGAAAGCATAGCTGCCGCCTTGGACAGTTTCCCCGCCGCTACTGTCGAGCACCGTGTTGCTGGAGGTTCCCCCGCTGGTGTCATACAGATGTCCGCCGCTGGAAACTATTGTGCCTACGGCAACGCCTCCATTTCCAATCGTCGCCGAGCCGGTGTCTTCGAGGGTCGCACTGACGATCGTACCACCGGCGATAGTTTCCGTTCCCACTTCGAGCCACCCGCCAGCGACGACGGTGACGTCTGACAGCGTTTCGCCAGCACTTACTACGGATACAGTGGTTATGGGCATGGCGCAGTCTTACCGAACGCGATTGACGACGGAACCCGCAGCGGGATTGCCGTCGGCACCGGGACCGATGCGGAATAAAGAAATCAGGGGTTGTGCTTCCGCCGGCGGCGATATGCCGGACGGACGCACCGCGGCAATAAACCGGCACTGTAACCCACCTAACAGAGTATTGGCGCCGGTGACTGCGGCCGGTGCGGGCACCACGGATGGGAAACTGCCGAGAAACGCGCTCACGGGTGCCCCTCGGACCGCTGCAGGTAATCTTTACACGCAGGGTAAGACTAAGGCAAATCGCTAGCATAATCAATAGAGATGCCGGTATGATCCACAGCCGGCTGGCAAAAGCCCTTCGGCCCAATCGGCAAGCCATGACGATCACATTAAGGCGGCCGTTTTTCCTTACGATGGCGCGCGCATTTGAACTGTCGAGTTGGACAGCGCGTTGAGCGTCATGACCAAAGGCGGAAAACTACAGAACGCTTCGATCTTCGGTAGTGCGTTTGCCATTCCGACGTCGAGGGCCATGTTGCGATTCTGAGCCTCGTTTCCGGAAACTCCCAAACCTCGTTTTTGACTGGCAGGCAGAGTTCACGCAGCTTGCGCGCGCCGTCCGGTGTGATCGTATAGCAGACGCTTCCCATGGCTCGCAGCAGCCGGTAGGGAATTGGAGTAATTTGTGCATTCTGGAAAGCCGCGATTTCTCCGGGTTGCGGATTTCTACCGAACGTAGTTAGGCATGCCGGCATGCCGGAAGGGCTTCAATCGCGGTGTGCGCGTTGAAGTTCCACCCCCAATAAACGATGTCTGTATCGTCCGGCAGGATGGAAATCACGTTCATCGCACGGCGCTGGAAATTCAGGTTGAATATGGCGTCGTCCTCGCAGACGGTCGTTATTTCACCGCTCGCCGCCGCGTGGTCCCAAAGTGCCGTGTGAGACATCATGTTGCCGAGGGCTCCGTCCGAATAGTGGGCGGCCTCGGCAATGAGGCCACGCTTGGCAAGGCCCTCGCGTGTGAGAACCAAGCCATCGATAGCCTCGAACACCACGATATTATTCAGATGCCCATTGAGCTTGCGAAACGCGGCCAGACGTTCGGGGGTGCGCGCTAGGCTAATGACGTGGATCCGCATGGCGGTTAACTCGAAAGCCCGGTCAGCGTTTTTGATTGCGCTTGCCCGCCGGCGCCTTCGCATGCGCGCCGAACCCCGGAATACGCCTTACAGCCGCCTTCACCTGCTCCGCCGTGATCAGCCGCGTACATTCGAATTGGCGTGGCGTGTCCTTGTGGCGCGGGCAATACATGAAATCCTTGTGGTCGAAGCGGTGGCGCACATCGTTCCAGCACGAATTGCAGGCATGATAGTTGATCACCCTGCAGGGCGTGTCGAACTCGTTGGTTGGGTGCGTAAAACCCGAGATCATGACCACCGGCGTGCCGGCGGCCCAAGCGAGCCAGGATAGGCCGCTCGAAAGCCCGATGAAGAAGTCGGCATGCTTGAGCCAGCGGGCCCGTTCTTGCAGAGGCCGGTCGCCGGTTTCGTCCTCGGCCCCGTTTGGGATGTGGTTCCAGATAGTCCATGCCATGGGTTGGCTTCTGGTCAATGCAAATGACGCGATAGCCTGCGTCCTTGAGGAACCTGACGATTTCGCGCCAGCCATTCGGATTGTTCCAGTATTTGCTCTGGGTTGTGCTTTGAACCGCGATGCAGACATAGGGCTCGGCGATCGGCCTCGTTTCGTCCTCAAGCCTTATGCGCGGCGCCACTTCGGCGGGGTCGACCCCAAGAATATAGCCCGCGGTCCGATGCAAACCGACATGGCGAAAGTCGCAGGGTTGGTGCACGAAGCCCGTGTCGTCGAAAAACAGGCCAAGGCTGTAGGTGGCGTAGAAGGGGTTGACATTGACCTCTTCATCCTGTGTGACGAAGGTGATATCGGGATACGCTTCGCGGAACAGCGGGAGGAGCTTGCCGCTCAAAAGGCAGGTGAGCCGACAGCGATGGAGATCCTTGAACTTCACAGCATAGGGAAACCAGCCCATCGGATCGCCAAGCGTGCCGGCCGGCAATTGCACCAGCACGTCGCGGCCGGCCGCCGAATAGTCGTGGCCGAGTACGCTGTCGCCGTTCGACCAGATTTCGAGGCGTATGCGGACGAAATAGCGCTTGCTGCTGTTGACGCGGCCGCCATTCATGGTGGTCTCGAACAGAATATTGCCGGTATCGAGGTCGCTTAGACGCACTCGCCATGGATGTTCGCTAGCCGGCAGAACCACCCGGCAGCCGTCATTGAAATCAAACCTAATCCCCTTAGGACCTTGCTGCGTTGGAAGCTCCGCGGGTGCTGGGTAAGCGCGCTTGGGCGCGGGTCTGGTGCCCGAGGAACCCGAAGATTGCTGTGCTGAACTGGCCGTGATGAAATCTGGGCCAGCTGGGGCAATCGGTTCAGGCGAAGCACATGCCGCGGATGTAGCATACAACACGCCTCCGACATCGACAACTTTCATTTCTGGAAATCCCCGGACTTCAGGACATCAGCTCGCAATACATGCGCCTAATGCTATAAGAGTTGCAATATTGCATAGATCATATGAAAAATTTGCTTACCTTTCCGCCTCCATAGCAGACACCAATCTCATTTCGAAAGTTAACCATAGCCTAATCTATATTCGATGGCTTTACATAGGGCGTGCGCGATAACCGCATGCATCTCCTGGATACGCGCTGTAACGCTCGAAGGCACGACAATGAGCGGATCTGCAACTCCAAGTAAGTCTCCCCCATCATTGCCGGTTAACGCCGAAGCATAGCAACCAATCTGCTTGGCGGTTTGGAGAGCTCTAATCACGTTTGGGCTGCGTCCGGAGGTGGAGATTCCGATCGCAACGTCTCCCGGTCTCCCAATGCTCTCTATTTGCCTGGAGAATACCTGTTCGAATCCAAGATCGTTTCCGGCCGCGGTGAGTTCGGCGCAATTGGTTGTGAGAGCGATCGCAGCGATCGCCGGCCGCTTGGCCTGATATCTCACGGTGAGTTCTGTAACGAAATGCTGGGCGCCGGAGGCGCTGCCTCCATTGCCAAAAACAAGCAATTTGCCTCCCTCTTGCAGAGACGTGATGCACATATCGACAAGCCGGTGGAATTCCCGGCCGACGGCGTTTTTAGTAGCATGCGCGATCTCGATGTGAGCGCTAAATTCGGAGTGCAGGAGGCCGTGGAGATCGAAGGTCATTTCTGGCATGTTATTGTTTTCTATAGTACCCTTGCCCTACCGGAAGGTGAGTGCATCGAACAAAGGTTGGAAAAACCTGAAGCGAGTATGCTTTTGCCTTGTTGGATAAGATTTATGGGTGAATTTACGGCAGTCAATATGCTAAGAACAGAGACATTTTCAGAATGCACTGTTCTCGTTGCCGGGGACGTGATGCTGGACGTTTATGTGTATGGTGAAGTGCAGCGAATTTCTCCTGAAGCACCGATCCCCGTCTTGAGCGTCACCAGCCGGAAAACTATGCCCGGCGGGGCAGCTAATGTGGCAGCTAATGTGGCGGCGCTAGGCGCAACGGCGATCTTGCTGGGTGTGATAGGGGACGATCAGGAAGGCCATTTGCTGCGCCAATTGATCACCGGCGGCCAATACCCGGTTCTTGACGGTGTCATAGTATCGCCGGGCCGGCTCACCACTGTGAAGCAGCGCTATATCTGCAATGCGCATCAAATGCTTCGCGCCGACCTCGAATGCCGGGCGGCGATTGACGCTAAGACCGAAGATGCCCTGATAGAGCAGGTCGGACGCTGGATAGATCATGTTTCGATTGCCGTGTTGTCTGATTACAACAAAGGCGTGTTAACCGGGCGCCTTTTATCGGAAGTTCTCCGGATTGTTCCACCGCCGGTAAGCCTGTTATCGTTCACCTCAAGCGGGAGAGCTTCACGGAATATCGAGGCGCAAAATTCATAAAGCCTAATGCTGCCGAGTTGCAGCGCGCGACAGGTATCGACGTCAGCGCGCCTGGCGGCGCGCAGAAGGCTGCGGACAAGGTTATCGATGAACTCGGCATAGATATCCTTTTGACGCGCTCGGAAAAGGGTATGTCGCTTTTCCGGAAGGGGTACCCTGCCGAGCATTGCGCGAGCAGAGTGCGAGAGGTATTCGATGTATCGGGGGCGGGCGATACGGCCATAGCCGCCTTTGCGACGGCGGTTGGCAGTGGCGCCAATGCGGTCGATTTGATGCGGTTCGCCAATACGGCGGCCGGGTAAGTATCGCGGTAACAAAACTCGGCACAGCAGTCATCTCGGCCGCGGAAATCAAGGCGGTTCAAAGCAGGGAGCTTCTGGAGCAGGCCACCGAGCGCATCATGCCGATCGAACGAGCCTCCGCCATCTGTCAGCTCTGGCGGGGACTTAGGCCTTAAGATTGGCTTTACCAATGGCTGCTTCGATATTCTCCATGCTGGCCACGTTTCGCTGCTAAAAAGGGTTGCCGGTGAATGCGACCGGCTCGTGGTCGGCCTCAACACCGACGCATCGGTGCGGCGGTTGAAAGGAGCTTCACGGCCGATACAGGACGAGTTTGTCGAGCTGAGATCATCGCCTCGCTGCAGCCTGTCGATCTGGTGGTGTTGTTCGATTTCGATACCCCGATCGACCTAATCAGAGCGTTGAAACCCGAGGTGCTTGCCAAGGGGGCCGATTACAAAGAAGACGAAGTCGTCGGAGGTGATTGGGTCAAGGCCCAAGGTGGCCGTGTCGTCTTGGTCGATCTTGTACCGGGTCTGTCGACGACCAACGCCATCAAACGGGCCAAGGCTAGCAAATGGGAACGTGAATGAGGCGGCCGCGGCCTCTGAGCTCGCGGACTAACTTGGGCCCTGAACGCATGTATTTGGTAACCGGTGGTGCAGGTTTCATTGGGTCCAACCTCGCCCGGGCGCTGACGGCGCGGGGAGATCGGGTGGCAATCAGTGATTGGCTCGGCCAGGGCGACAAATGGAAAAACATCGCCAAGCTGGATGTTGAGGATTTCATAGCTCCCGAAGAACTCGCCCCTTGGCTGCGCCAGCACGCAAATCGGGTGCGTGGCGTCATTCACATGGGGGCTATTAGCTCTACCGCCGAAAAGAACGGCGATCGGATCCTTGCCAATAATTTCAAGCTGTCCTTATTCTTGTGGACCTGGTGTGCGGAGCACAAATGCCCGTTCCTCTATGCCTCTTCGGCCGCGACATACGGGGATGGTAGCCTGGGGTTCGATGACCGTCTCGACCGGCAGGAATTGGGACGCCTCCGGCCGCTCAATCTTTACGGCTGGAGCAAGCATGCCTTTGACCGGCGCGCAGTGCGTGACGCTCAAGAGGGGGCGCCAACGCCGCCAAAATGGGCTGGCTTGAGCTTTTTAATGTTTATGGCCCCAACGAATATCATAAGGGACCGATGCGCAGCGTGATTGCCCGGAACTATTCAAACATTATAGCCGGCGAGCCTCTGCGCCGGTTTCGCTCCCGCCATCCCGATTATGAAGATGGCGGGCAGCTGAGGGATTTCGTTTATGTTGAAGACTGCGCGCCGGCCGTACTCTGGATGCTGGACAGCGAATTCAAGCCGGGACTTTATAATTTGGGAAGCGGCTGCGCACGCAGCTGGCTTGATCTTGGCCACGCGATGTTCAAGGCTGCAGGGATCGAGGAGAACATCGAATTTGTGGATATGCCTGCGGAACTTGCAGGTAGATATCAATATTTCACCGAGGCGAATATGGCGAAGCTGCAGGATGCCGGGTACCGGTTGGCGTTCCGCACCCTGGAGGACGGCGTGGCCGCTTATATTGGCGATTACCTTTCGAAGGAGGATTGCTGGGCTTGAAGACAAATAAACGCATGAGGAATGGCCGATGATGAGACGCCAGCGTGGGCCTTCGCCAAGCCCGCAATGAGGCTGCCTGGAATGCAGGGTTTCCCTCGGCGTTATCATCGGTTGCGATTGATGTTGCAAACGCTTCTCGTCCGCCAAAAATGAGAACCTTACGAGCCGCAGCTTTTCTGGATCGCGATGGTGTTTTGAATGTGGATTGCGGCTATGCCTACAAGTTGACGGATTTTGCAACTCATCCCAGGCGCAGCCGAAGGTGTAAAGCGCCTGAATAGTGCGGGATTCCTGGTTGTTATCGTGACAAACCAATCTGGGATTGGCCTTGGATATTATAGCCAATCCGACATGGAAATCTTCAATCAAGAGCTTTGTAACCGTCTTGCAGAAGCGGGAGGTCACATTGATGCCATTTATTTTTCGCCACACCACCCCGAGGCTATCATCGAACGTTACCGGAAAAACCATCCTGATCGCAAACCACGGCCTGGAATGATAATCCGGGCGTGCCGGGAGTTTGGAATTGACCCTCTCCGTTCATTCTTAATTGGAGATAAGGCGAGCGATCTGGAAGCCGCAAAAGCGGCAGACGTTGCTGGTTATCTATTTAATGGAAACAATCTAGAAATCTTTATAGCCGATATTCTTTGTAAGGAGAAGTTTTGACCTGTTACAGCTCTTAATGAGGCTTCGAGGCTCTCGCCGACAAGGTTCGTCCGGAGTTGGCGAAAGGGGCCCCGCCGAAGCGGCTTTTCTTTATCATACACTTTGGTTGGCGGGTTTGGGTCAATACCGTCGATCTTGAGGAACGACCCGATGGCGTTTATAACGAGTTCATATATCGGCATGCCGATTTCCGCTCCTTGATGTCTTCCGGCAATTAGTTCGAAATTCTGGAACGACAGCATTCGGCCTCTCCTTGCCGTTTGGGCCGGAAGCAACCAATTACTAAGCCGGCATCAGCGCCACGTTCAGGATCGCGCCAAGCCGCACGCCAGCCCTTTCGAGTTGTTCCCGCACCACAACAGCGGCGGTGGAAAGATAGGCGCCATAGATGGGGACAACGCGCTGCACGCCACCTCGATATTGCTCTTGATCCGAGGCGTACCAGCAAGAGCCTTGCATCAACCCGCGCCTTGATCTCTGGCGCCAGCTCCTCATAGGCGATCAGGCAGATGATTTGATGGCCGAGGTTTCCCCAAGCAAAAGCGGCCTGAACGAGGAATTGCGCGCTGACCAAAACCGTCCAGAAGACGAAACCACGCATTGCCCACGCCTCGCAGGCCCCCCTTGCTGGGCTAACGGTTAACCGATGTTTGCGCCAGCCGCCACACCCGTTCCTCACCTCTGGGCTCTTTGATGATCTGTCCTCGGCCTTGAACCGATACATTTGCCATTGTACACCGCTGGCGGATTGTTACAGCTATTTCGGGATCGAGAGAAAAGGAACGGCGTGTGTGTGGCCTGCCGTAAAGAAAAAATGGCGAACTGCAAAGCAAATTCCCCTTAGGCTAGGGAAACACCCGAGACAATCTTAGCGGAGAACCTATGCTTTTGGCCAGATTTCGAACGCGCTGTGGTATAGGCCGGAGCCACCATGGGATAATCGCTCGGCAGTCCCCACTTTTCCCGGAATTCTTTGGGAGAGATGTCGTGGTGACTTTGCAGGTGCCGCTTGAGGGATTTGAACTTTTGGCTGGCGTAACGGATTTCTTGACGGCGATGGCAGGTTATATTTCGGCTTTTTGGGGCTCAACGCCTTGTATGGAGGCCTTGCTCAACGCAGCATAGATGCCACCAATAAAGTCGGAGAACATAGAACCAAGATATGAAGAACGCATTCAATCTTGCCAATGCCCTTTACCTTCTATCCTGTAAGCGGTTAAGTTTTCTCTTCCATTATGATTTAAGCCAGCGAATGGGTAGCAGCCTTTATCCACTCCATGCTACGTGGGTATACTAATATATATAATAGATATATATATTATATTGTACGGGTGCGACGTCGTGGGACAGGTGGTGGGACGTGGTGGGACAGGTGCCAAATCTCATAGGTGCCTATAAAATCTCATTTGGGCTGGCTGGGAAAACTAAAAATTACCGGTCCAGTGTCCTGAGGGCGGCCCGAAAGGTGAAGAAGCGAACCGATAAGATAGAGGTAGCGAACAGCGCCCGATGGATTTCGCGATGCTGGCCGGTCGGAGGGTCGCTTTAGTCAGCGCAACCTAAGATGGAATTGTGTCACGGTGACCCCCAACGCTTCCAAGCGCCTAAGGAGGGCGCTGCGGCGTGGTGGCGCTTAGTAGCGCGTGTGATGCCGCCGGATATTCAAACCGCTCCCTCTGGCGAGTTTCGACCCTTCACCCTTCACCACGTTGAAATCATTGAAGGTTTCGAGTTCGCAACCGTTCACTGTAGTGAAGGGTTCGGAAGCCGCATTTCCCTTAGTTTTCAGGCCGGTGAAGCAGTGAAGGGTTCAGAGGGGGGTAGCCCCGCCTTCTAGTGATAAATACCGCCGCCAAGCGTCCTCAAAGTCGGCCCGGTGCCACTTCATTCTGCCTTTGCCCTCGCCGTGAGTTTTGCGTCTCGATTTAATCCCAAACGGCTCCAGGAGGTCGGCGAAACCCCTTTCGGTAATCGGCTTACCCTTCCGGTGATCGGCCCAAGGGTTCTCTTCCGGGCTGCAAATCCCAGCGATGATTTCCGCGGCGGCTAGCTCTGTTGCGCCTCGGTCTTCAAATACTGTCCGGCAATCGGCAAGCAGCCGGACGCCAGCATTTTGGCATTCCCACGCTGCGCCCTCGATGGCGAGCGCGGCCTCTCGCGCCTTGGCTGGCCACTCTTCGCCGATCAGCTCAGCGATGTTGAATAGCGCTCTCCAATTGTCGGCTTGCCGGTCATGGAGCTGAGCCGGTACGGGAGCATCAAGATTGCGGAGCTGATCCAAATGGTCTGCGGTCCAGCGCGCCGCCATTCGGCACAAGTTTGTCAGAGCCTGCACGCGATCGGCGCGAAAGTTTCGAACGTCTTCGTAGAGAAGCTTGCGGCGAAGTCGTATCACAATACTCCGGTCTTGCAGGGTGTCGCTCAAGCTTCCGATCGAGGCAATCACCTTGGGCGCCCATGTGGGGTATTGCACGGGCGTCTGCTTTTTGCCGATATTTTCGACGCGGAGAACAAAGGCGGCACGCCGATTATGGCCGCTATTGAGAATGCCGCGCAGTTCGCTGTTCTTAGCGAGGAAGGTGTCGGCTTCATCCACGATGAGCGTCGGGCGCCATTCCTTGACGGCGCGGAAAAGGGCGGAGGCCGTGATGTTCGATGCTGGAAGCGGCCTTGGCGTCAACTCGTTTAGCAAATTCAAAAGAGTCGTTTTCCCGCAGCGTTTCTCTGGACTGATCGCTGCCAAAATCGCCGAAATTGCGGCCGCATCATGCGCGTGGGCATGGAGAATCCAGAGGGCCACCGCGATGGCGGCATACTCCTCCATGACGACATAGGCCCGGATTGTCGTCACAAGCTCCGAGAGAAGCGCCTCACCTTCCACCGCCTCAGGCCACGGCTCAATTGAGTCCCGGGGGCGGTGCCGCGTTGGCCGCCTTCGTTTTCTTCACAACCTTGTCGAGAAAGGTTGGACGGAAGCCTAGCTTGTTCGCTTCGTCCTTTCGCGCCAGTTCATAATCGGTATCGGAAAGCGCGGCCAATCGCTCGATTGCGGCCTCAATAGCTGCGTTGGCAGGCTCCTCGGTGCGCGCTTGTATTGTTTCCACGGCCTCTGCAGCCTCAATACAGTCGCGCACAGCGCCCAGCCCTTCGATAAGCGCGAGGTCATTGAAATCAGTCTCCTTGTCACTCCTGCAATGATGGGCGCTGAACTCAGGAAACGCGACCTCTGCTCCGATTGCGCCGGCGGCATTTATCGCGTATGTGCGGCCGGGATTGCCTTGCGCCTTCCAATCGTCGTCTCCACAAACGATGAACTTCGCCATTGGATACGCGGCATGCAGTGCTTTAGCCACGGGCAGCAAATTGCCACCGTCGAATGCGACAACGGCCGGCACGTCCATGGCCTTGAAGCATGTCGCCGCCGTTGCGAACTCTTCGCAGATGAGATTGAGGCCGACTGGGTTTAAGCCGCTGGTGGTGAAGACCACTCCACTCTTGCCGATGACAAAGAAGCAACCCGATGTACGACCGGGCCTTAGAAAGGCCGTCGTTCCGGTTGCATCGATCAGCTGAGTATTCCAAAGCGTATCTTCGATGTCGCGCATCGGCACAATCAGAACATCTGGGGCCGAACCGCGCGATGGCGAGATGGCGACCGGCTGGGCCGAATAGCGCAAGCCGTGTGCTTGGACATTTTTCCTGCTGAGGTAAGGGTGAGAGGCAGGGGCGTTTTCACTGTTCTCGATCAGCACCACCGCCCGCTTCGCCGTCTCTTCCTGTTGCTGCACGATATCGGCCTTGCGTGCCGCCTGCTGCAATCTGGCCTTCTGTTTGTAGGCGGCGATCTCGGCCGCGGTGCGTTTTTGCCCTGTACGGACGTGCCATCTCCGGGGACTAGCGCCGTCGCGGTTGTTCTGGAACCATCCCGCCGGGATGCCGCCGAGGTCAAGCTGGTATGTACCCTCGCCCTTGTCATCATCCACATCGCAGCGGCGGATTTTACCATCGGCTTTGAGACCAGCCGGCGGAACCTTTAGGCCTGCCGCTGCCATGGCCGCTTCGAACCCGCCCGAGATGCTATTGATATCCTCGCCGTAGAGCGGGGCGGGGTGAATGTCTTCGACGCGGCGGCAGATTTCTTTCGTTGACGGGATGCGATCACCGATCGCCTCATCAGTGTGAGTCATAATGAGCTATCCATGGGGGGACGCTTCGAAGCGGCAACGCGGTCCGCTTTGGGGATAAAAGTCGCGCGCCATCACTCAGAGTCAGAATTACTTCCGCCGCGTTCACGTGGCAGGCTCAAACGACCGTTGGGCTCGCGGGCCGCGCTGCCTGTGGGGCCTGCACTTAGGCATGGCGCGCCTGCGGCTTCCTGTTCGGCGATCCACCGACGCAGGGTTGAAGGCCGAGCGCAAATGCTCTGCCCAATCCTGAACACAGGCAAGCTATGGTTTTGCGCCAGCCAGTAAACGCGCCTTCGCTGCTTGCCGTCGCCAAAAAGGAATGCCGCAATTTGTGCTGCACCTTCGAGAAGGTCATGTGCCAAAGGGGCTTCGCTGGCCGACCGATTTATGTTGTTCATTTGTACTCCTCACCCTTGTGCTGTCAAAGGATGTTTTGACGTTTGTGCTCCAAAAAAAATCATGCTGGGCTGACTCTCGTAAGCGCATTTTCAAAATTTCTTGCTAGCGCCGATACGCTCAAAAAGAACCCTGCGCCGAACTCTTTGATCGCCTCCAGAAGTTCTCTCTCCCCACTCACAACCTTGCCGGAAACCAGCTTCGCCTCTTGTCCTCCCTCTGGCGCATCCGACGCTGTGACGAGGAGGACATATACATCTTCTTCACCCGGCCATTGGCAGGCACCCCAAATGTCCTGGGCCGCCGAAATCGCGAGACGCGGGGTGAACCCGTGATGCTCCAGGATTACGGTTGTGAGCATTTCGAAGGCTTGGCGACGTGAATATCTAATTTTTTTGCCGCTGCCAGGTCTTGGAAGCGCGGGGACACCTAGGTTGCGGAGGTGCCGTAATCGCGCCCGCAGGGCGCCAATCCCTTCCGGCTTGATTTCCAGCACTTCAGCGATCATCGCTTCGACAACACCATAGGTCACGGCCGTTTCTGATGGCGCTTTAAGAGGCAAAACAGTTTTTGACATTTTACTCTTTTCGGCGTTTCAGGAAAATTTGTAAATCGTAGACCCCAATCCAAGGAATGTCAAAGCAGTTTTTGACATTTAATTTAATGGACTATAATCTATCGGAACAAAGCCTGACGGCCGGAAATGGGATGAGATGTCAAGTGTAAGAAAACGCGTCCTCCCAAGCGGCGGAATCCGTTGGCAGGTCGATTACAAGGATTTGCAAGGTAAGCGCCGTACGAAGCAGTTCAAAACCAAGAAAGAGGCCACGGACTGTCAGATTAAGGCTGGAGGCGAGATCAAGGCCGGGACGCACGCGGCGTGGAAGACGCTATCAAGCGCTACATCGCCGATAACAACCGGAACGCCAAGCCATTCGTTTGGACAAAAACCGGACGAAACTTTCGAAAAGCTCAGCCGCCTTCCTGCACCTTCTGAATGGGTCAGTGCACTGGCTCTATCCATTTCCCTTTTCCTCAGCCCCTTGCCCTGCGCTTTCGAGGCGCGCGCTCACGCTTGAAGGTGAAGGGTCGGGGCCGTTTCCGCCATCGTCTTCATTTTTGCCACCGGCTGTAAAAATTCGGGCTTGTGGTAAGGCGACCGGCTCGACCGGCGAGGGCTTCGCCAGCGGAGGGCCGGCCTTGTCCTCCGTTGGAAGATGCGCCTCAACATAGTCGAGGAACTGCCGCTCAGCGTTGATGACGAAGCGAAGAACCCGGACAGCCGCGTACTTGACGCCGTGCTTCACGCGTGGCGCGGCGTAAACCACGGCGGCCTCGACATGAGGCTTTGCGGCTTGATACGCGCTGCCGACGTTCTCGGCTGCGCGGTGCGCGACCGGCGTAACCTTCTCGGACGCCACGCGGTGAGCTTGGGTCAGCTTGTCGCGAGCGCTGGTGAAACTTTGGTCGAGGTCGCGTCCGGCGGCACTCAGCCATTCTTTGATCGTTGTCATTCTGGTTCTCCTTCCGGCGGTAAGGCCAGGGTAACGGAAGTCTGGCCAAAGTGACATATCGAGCCACATACGGACAAAATGGGCATTTTTGGCGAAGCAGAACGCCTTCGCGGACAGGATCGCCCCGATTGCGTCGTCTTGGTGGTGGCACGCTATGACGCCGCTCGAAGTGTGTGCGCCTCAAGCCAAATTCGCCGCCGCCTGACCAATCAGGCTATCGCCGAAAATTGGGATAGCTCCGGCTCTGCTGAGCAAGGCTTCGTAACGCCAGCCGGAAAGCACTATTCCGCGACGTCGTTGAAAAGGATACTTGGCGAAGGCGGATCGAAAAGCCGGGCGCTCAAGCATGTCGTCGCGGAATCACTGGAGGCAAGGACCTTCAAAGCCGCGCCATCAAATTTCGTAGTCATTGACAAATTCCGTAAATCCGCCGGTAAACTTCGCAATGATGAGAGTGATGTCGTCGTCTACCTTGATCCCTGGCTTAGAAAGTTGGTCAAGGAGGTGGTCGCACAGTTGCAAGGAGGTGCCCGGCTTAGTCTTGTTGAGAAACTCTATCAGAGACTCTGTCCTATATAGGCTCCGGGGCGGCTTAGGCGTCTCGACCAAGCCATCGGTGTAAAGAACGAGTTCTCCGCCGAGACGAAACGCAGCTGTTTGGCTTTCATAGGCCACGTCGGGGAGGATGCCGAGCGGCAAGCTTGCCTGGGAAATGACTTCATACGGGGCCTTGGACGACTTGCGATAGATTTGAGGAGGCGCGCCCGCTGAAGAGTATTCCATCGTCTGTGTCTTGAAATCGAAGGTTGCGCAGCTCATCGTTGCGAAGTGACCTGTGGGCAGCACCTTGTGCAGCTTCTTATTCAACCGTCGCAGCAACGATGCCGGCCTGTCCGTTCGTTGGCACTCGATATGCACAAAGGAATGGAAGCGGGCGGTGTTCAGGGCAGCCGCTACACCATGACCTGTGAAATCAGCGACGTACAGCAAAACACGCTGCGGCCCAGAGGCTTCAATCCCCCAAATATCTCCCCCAATCCCGTCGAGCGCTCTGTAGTAGCTAGAAAGGTCCAAAGGGCAGCGACCTTGAATTTGCGCTACCCGTTCCGGACTCGGAAGCATGTCGCTCTGGAGGGCGATCGCAGCCGCAAGCTGGTGCTCCATTTCGGACGTCACAGCCATAAGCCTTCGCCCGATTAGAAAGCCTGCAGCGCCGATCGCCGCGAGAACTGCGGCAACCATAGCGCCTTCCAGGAAGAGCTGACGGTAAAAGTCCGCGTCCACGTCCTCGATATAGGCGCCGACGCCAACCAGTCCTCCAATCTCAGGCACATTTTGGATAAGGGAAAGCTTGGGCTTAAACGGACCGCCCACTCCCTTCTCACACGGGTACTCAATAAATCCCGAACCCAGCTGGTCTTCTTGTCGAGATCAGTATGAAGCTCTTTGATGAACTTTTACCATTCGCATAGACGACGTTGATACGGTTCTTGCCCCAGCCTCCATTGGGATCGGCGTGGGCTTTTGTTTTAAAGCCGTCATAGTCATAAGCAAAAATGTAATTTTGTTCCTCTGTCTTCGCCAAACCTTGCCGATTGAGAGGCCTCGAGAGAAAGTCTTTCACGTCCAGCCTCGCTTTCCGGCCCCTCCGGCCTTAATCATTGGCGGCCCGGGCAACCGAGAGGGTCAAATCCAGGAGCTTTCGAAGCTCGGCTTGCCGGTCCTCAAGCATCTGCGAACGCAGCAACCAAACCCCAATCCCCGACAATGAAAAAAGGCTCAATGTCCCCAGAGCCAGGAGGAGACGGATGTCCACCGTGATCTTAAGCCGCTGAGGCATGCACGCAAACACCAGATTTGGTTGAGTTTCAGGGCGCGCTTTCTTCCCACGCTCCAGTGAGAACGCTCCAGGCCCCTCAGGCCATCGACGCCAGAAATTACTTTATTCCCATTGCAACCAAGTGCGGCCCGAATTTCTTGTCACTGCCCATGATGTGCGTGTCCAGCCACCTTCTCAGGAATTTCAGAAGCTCTTCAGACAGAATTTCGCTGGCGCCGTCCTCATACTTCTGCCTCAGTCCTTGAACCAGTCTGATCAGGTTGTCATGTTCTTTCATGTGATCCGGTGCAGCGCTATAGCTCGTCTGGGCAAAGAGGGCCTCCTCATACTGGAAATGATAAACCGTGTAGTCGGCAAGCTCCTTAAGCACCTTGCCCAACACGACCTGACCTCTCCCAGCCTGCGTGGCGTCGAAGAGTTCATTGAGCAGTCCCAACAGCGCTTTGTGCTGCTCGTCGATGCTGGGCACGCCAACCGACAGGTTTTTATTCCATTTCAAAAGCGTCGCCGCCTCCGTCACATATCACTTCTTGGCCCGCGCCTGGGCAGTAAGCGCGTTCGGCGTCCGATCCGTCTCCAAAAACCGAGGCTCAGCCTTGAGCGAGTATATGTGCGGTATGTGTTGGTATGGTTGAGAGAAAGCCTAAGATTGCCGCCGTCGACCGGGAACTCGCCAGAGGGATCTCGGCGTAGAGCTTGGCGGCTATATCCGCATAATCGAGCCCGATCTTCTTCTTGATGATGCAAATGTCCCGTGCGGCGTGAAAGGTGAGCCGGCATGGGTCTTCAATGGCGATCAGGTTTCCGCCGCGGTCGTCGTCAAAACGAAATATGTAAAGGTTTATGGATGTGGCCGACCCAATGCCCCAGGCTCTTGAGAAGGCGGTGTTGATCGCTCACGTCGAGACTGAGGGCGAGATGACGCAGCGATCGGTAACCAGACCGATAAGCCTCCAGCTCTGCTGGAGCGACTAACGGCGGTTCAACATTAGCGTGAGTATCCCGAAAAGGATCTCCAAGGGTACAACTCATCGGACAAGAAAATACGCAGCAACATCGCCTAAATCGGGCAGCATGGGATTGCAAGTATCATGTCGAAGAACTTCGGCGCGGCCTTCCCACGATGATTGCGGCCCGGCGGAGGTCATATCGGCTCGAGCGAAGTCTTATCAAACCGCTTTTAACAGTACCCCATCATACCACCAGCTTAGCTGGTGGTTATCAACTCACCGGGCAGGGACGCTGGTATCGATGCTTTTCGCTGAGCGGGGCAGGCGGAAGAGCTCGAAGAAGGTTCGGTAATCCCGAGTTATATGCATTGATCCGCGGTGTGCGTCGAGGCGGGGAGCCGTGTTGCGGACATGCTGGCTGCGATCAACCGCTCAAGGGCCCCAATCTCATCGCAAGGCGACCCTGAATGTCCTTGAGCCGCGCGGCCGTCGCGGCGTCACCGGCATTGAAGAAGAGCGACTTCACCTCTGTCACGAGCATATCAGCGTCGCAGAGGAAGTCGCGCACCTTTGTCAGCTCCGAAGCGGTGAGTATATCCCGAGGTTGAACTCCAACAATGGTCTGCGCGCTCCGCAACTGTAAATCCTCCGATCGTGCAATGCAGTAGCACCGCATGGTACTCGGTTTGTATCAACGGCGCTCTCCGACTTTCGGTCGCAGGTGGGAGAGAAGAGATAACGGTGGCGCAACAGATCAGCTGCGGGCTGACCTCTGGAACACTTCTCCGGCCAGCTTGACGAGCTCCTGCGTCTGCGTGGCGAAAGCTTTTGTCCGGTCTTGAGCGAACTGCGTTTGAAGGGTCAAGACCTCCCGGCAAGTGCTGCGCCTTCGCGAGCTTGCCGGCGAGCGCGAAAGCAAACTCGGCATTTTCCTTGGCGATTTGAACGGCGCGTTCTTGCACTTCCTTAAAGCCATGGGTGATGGCATTTGAAGGCAACGCGCCCGTCCATGCGCCTGTGGCTTTGGTCACGAAATCGGTGAGCTGCTCATACGCCGCGTGCGCCTGCTTCACGTTCTGTTCGGCGAGATCGCACAGTGTGCGTGGTATTTCGAATGGGTTATCAGCCATGGTTTCTACCTTGTCGAGGTTGAGTTGAAGCAGCGGTAGGAAGATGCTTTAGCGCCGGCGCTCCCCCGAAGCGTGCAATCGCACATCAAACGCAAAGGCTCTCCTTTCAGAAAGACGCCCGATTTTGTCCCCGCCCTAGCTGGAGCCTATTGCATAGCTTCGAATTCACGAAGCTTGGCTTTGTTCCCGCCAAGGGGTTGGGAGAGCTGCGTCAAAATCGCCCCCCCGTCGTTGTGCAGGGGAAGAGTGTTCGCCGGGTGTGTGTTCGTGTTGGGCCACAAAGGGAATCCAGGTAGCCGCTCGCAGCGGAGGTCACCGTGGTCATCCAACTATTACTCTCCGGGAAAACGGGGTATGTCGAGACGACGGCAGCGTCAGTAACCGGCCCGATTGGACGGGCTCTTTTAATCCGCCATGCGAGCTTTCTGGGCTTGGAAGCGGCTCGAGCATAACTTATGGCGCGCAAGTTCTTCCAAATATAAGGCACGCCGTATCCCCTTAAATACATCCAATGCTGCATATAGCTCTTGACTTTCTCTCATTTTTTGTTGTATTATTGGAAAATAACCGTCCAAAAAGTGATGAAGCAGTGAATTGACTCCCGAATTTATTATGTAAATATTTTGCGCATAAAGGATAAAAGATGGATGATTTACTAAAAGCCATATCGCAACCTCAAGTCGTTTTGGTGGGGCGACAACCTCGCAACCACTTAACCGTCAGGGTCCTCCCAAGCAGTGCGGCCTTCAAATTCTTCTTGCGTATCACCGTTGCAAAGGCGAGAAAGCTACCGGCGACGCCACCGAACGTGCATGGCCACCGCACATGTATTAATGGACGCAAACGTCGGCTGAAGGCGATGGTCTATATGTGACCATGCCCGCCAAAGGACTTATTGCCGCTCGGCTACCGGTGCGGCGCGGCCTCGATGAAAATGAGGCCGCCGTCTATCTCTCATTGTCGCCATCGTTTTTCCGGAAGCTTGTCGCCGATGGAAGGATGCCGCGCCCTCGCCTAGCTGACGGAAGGCGCATTTATGACATCGAGGAGCTGGACATGGCCTTTAGGGCGCTGCCAAGGGAAGGCGGGGAGGTCGATCCCATTTTCACAAGCCAAGAGCAAGATAGCTGGGCCGATTATCAGTGACCACGGTCAAATTGAGGTATGTGGATCGGTTCAAGGATCGCCATGGCCGCTGGCGCTTCTATTTCAGGAAAGGGAAGGGGCAACGGGTGCCTCTTCCCGAGAAGCCGGGATCGCCTGCCTTCATGGCTGCCTATAACAAGGCGCTTGAAGACACGCCGCTGAAAAAGGAAGAACGCTCGCGCGGGCAGCCTGGAACCTTCGATCGCCTAGTTCAGGATTACTTCGCAAGCGCCGACTTCCTCCGTCTTGCGATCACGACACGAATAGCCTACCGCCATGTCATCGAGCGGCTGCTTCGGGAAGAGAAGATTGGTCACAGGCTAGTGAGCCAGATGACGCGCCAGCATGTGCAAAACATGGTGGCCAAACGCGCGCCAACGCCCGGTGCGGCCAATGACCTGCTAAAAAAAATCAAGCTCCTTGTTCACTTTGCAATAGACAACGGCTGGAGAAAAGACGATCCAACTCTGCGCATCAAAAAGTTTGCCGAAGGGGAATTCCACACCTGGACGGACGAGGAAATCGCGACCTATGACGTCATTGGCCGATAGGAAGTCGTGAGCGTACTGCCTTCGCGCTTCTGCTCTACACCGGGCAGCGCGCCTCCGATGTGAAGGCAATGTCGTGGCGGGATGTCGAGAACGCTGCGATCCGAGTGGTGCAAGGCAAAACAGGGGCGAAGCTTTCTCTTCCTCTGCATCTCGAACTCGCTCGCATTCTTGAAGCGTGGCCCAAAACGAACCTCGTCATGTTGACGACGAGCTTTCGCAAGCCGTTCACGTCCAAGGGCTTCAGCAACTACATGGCGGCGCGGATTGCGGCTGCGGGACTTCCTGAGCGCTGCGTTACGCACGGTTTGAGGAAGGCTGCTGCCCGCCGACTTGCTGAAGCGGGATGTTCCGCCAATGAGATCGCGGCTGTCACAGGTCACGCCACTCTTGAAGAGGTGGCGCGATACACGAAAGCCGCCGAACAGAAGCTCCTCGCACAGTCTGCAATGAGGCGACTTGGGGAACAGGCTACGAACAAAAATTCCCAAACCTAACGCGATATTTTCCCAAACCTCTGCTAATACCATGTTGAAACAATGACTTGGAAAGTGTAATGAAACTCTCCTACGGGGCGCCATTTCTTGTTTATCTCTGTGATATTCAACGGTTTTTCTTCAGGTGGGACAGTAGGTGGGACACGCAGGTCCCCGGGAATGAGGCCCCTCGACATCTTCGCAGCCGCGCTGACCGCCATCCTCTTCTGAGCAGCTTTGCGTGTGTAAATTCGCGCCATCTCCGCGTTTTCCCATCCGAACAGCGCCATGAGCTCGTGCTCGCTTGCGCCATTTTCAGCAGCTCGCACCGCTCCGATCTTGCGAAGGCCGTGCGCACTGCATTTTGTCAGCCCGGCGGCGTCGCATTGCGTCCGGAACCAGTTCCCAAAGCCCGGGGCGGAGAATGGCTTTCCGTAGGCGGTCTCAAGATAGGTCGCTTTGCCGAGAGGCGTATTCTCGAGCACATGTTGCAAGGGCGGAAGGATGGGAAGCGTGATGATTCGCTGGGACTTCTTCCGGCCTTTGAACTGCACAAAGGAGATCAAGCCGTCGCTCTCTTGCGACGGGCCAAGCAAAATGACGTCTGATCGCCTCACGCCAAGCCAAAGAAGCAGCGCCATGGCAAGGCGCGGCTTCGTTCCGATCGGATGATGGCGCTCGAAGGCGAGAACATCCTGCTCGGTCCAGGTGTAGAAGCCCTCGCTCGCATTTGCGATGCGATCGACGCCTTCGGCCGGGTTGACCTTGGCGTGCTCCTCTTTCACGGCCCAGGAGAAAAGCGCCGAGATTTGTTTCAGCCGGAAATTGGCAGCCTCGGGCGCCTCCGCCCGCATATCGCGAAGCTTGCGGACGTTGGCCTTTGACATGCCCTCGAACGGAAGTGTTCCAAGTCTGCGCGCCGTTTTTCCTTCGCCGAAGGTGATGTCGCAGATTTCGTTGAGAACGGTGCGCTTGCGGCGTTTGGTATAGTCCTCGAGCGCCAGGAAGGTGGCCGACTTATAATAACGGTCGCACAGCCAGTCGAGCGACTTGTTCTTCGGCTCGGCTTCGGCCTTTTCACCGGCGAGCGCCGCCGCGTAGGCCGCCATGAACTCCTCAGATCCTGGCTGGCCGCGGAGCCTGAGTTTCTTCTTGCCGGGCCGCCGGAAATAGTACCGGACGTTTCCGTGACGATCCTTGTCACGGGTCACATAGTCAAGCCTGAGGACTGCCATTGCCAATCACTGCAGATTGAAAATCCGCCCATCCGCTCATGTCGTCGCCTTCGTTTGGCAGGTCGGCATAGGCCGCGTCAAGCGCGTACCGGTCCCAGGTCTTGCGCTTATCGATGAGTTTGGGCTTTGGCATGCGGCCATCAGCGACAAGTTCGTCGAATTTGGAGGTGCCGATGCCGATATAGGCGGCGGCTTCGACGCGGCTGAGACCGCGCGGCGCCAAGTTCGGGGGAAGAGAGTTCCTTCGTTTCATATGACGTCCTTTGGCAAAAACACGGGTGGGACAAAGTCTATCTGTTTCGCAACGCTTCCAAAACAAAAAAGCAGAGACAATTATAGGAAGACCTAGAGGTTTATTCCGTTCACAAGACATGTTCTTTGTCTTTTACTTGTCAGAACGGCAAATAAAACCAAGGATGAGACATAAGACTTGATTTAGAGCGAGAAACAGACGCTACTTTGTTCTCCGTTTTGTTTTGGCTGCTTTTGAACCATCCCCTCTGTCTCACCACGAGCAATGGCTCGGGGAGCCGGAGGAAGAGCGGGCGGGTCGAGGATGACGAGAGGGAATGGCCCTTCACGCAACGCGTCCAATGGGGAACGCGCCCGCAGACCTGTGGACCGTGGCCCAGCCAAGCCCTTACGAGCCCCCCGCGCCGAGCACGAAGGCGAAGACGGGCGGAAACGAAACCAGACAGACGAGTTGATCGACATGGCGGCGGCCGATGCGGAGCTGTTTGCCACGCCTTCGGACGAAATCGCCTATGCAGCGATCAGGCGGCAGACGCATCGCGAAGTCTGGCCCGTACAAAGCCGGGGGTTCAAGCGCTGGCTGACGCACCGCTATTTCTTAAGCTTTGGCAGAGCCCCAAGCGCGGATGCTCTGAACCGGGCGATCGCGACGCTTGATGCGATCGCCGCTCATGGCAGCCATGCGCCCGTTTTCCTGCGGCGCGCCGAGAAGGACGGCAAGCTCTATCTCGATCTCTGCGACGAGCGCTGGCGCGCCATCGAGGTCAGCGCGGATGGCTGGCGCATTGTCGAAACGCCGCCCGTTTCTTTCACCCGAACGGCCGGCATGCTGGAGTTGTGCGAGCCGGAAAGCGGGGGCAGCATTGAGGAGCTTGGGGCGCTGTTAACGGTCGCCAAAGAGAGCGATTTCAGCTCATCGTTGCCTGGCTCCTGGCGGCCTTGCGGGCCAGCGGCCCGTATCCGATCCTAGCCCTCACCGGCGAAGGCGGCACCGCCAAGACCTCAACAGCCAGAACTCCTGCGCAGCCTTGTCGATCCCCATCTCGCCAGCGTCCGCCGGCCGCCGCAAAGCGAGCGCGATCTCTTCGTCGGCGCCTCCAGGACCTCGGTGCTCGTCTATGACAACCTCTCCGGCATTCCCGACTGGCTGTCGGATGCGCTTTGCGTCATCGCCACGGGCGGCGCCTACACGGCCCGCCAGCTTCACACCGACGGCGAGGAGGTCATCTTCTCGACCTGCCTGCCGGTGATGCTCACATCGGTTGGCGAGGTTATCGCGCGAAGCGACCTCGCCAGCCGCGCGATCACCATTTCGCTTGGCGCGATTCCCGACAACGCCAGGAAGCCCGAGTCGGAACTTGATCGTCTCATCGACGCGGCGAGGCCCCGCATCCTCGGGGCACTCCTCGACGCGGCGAGCCATGGTCTTAGGGAAGTTTCCCCGATTGCCGCTGGCAGGCTGCCGCGGCTTGCCGCCTTCATGCAGTGGGCGCAGGCTTGCGAGGGAGCTTTCTGGCAGCCGGGTACAATTGAGGCCGCTTTCGAGAAAAACAGCGCGGATGCAGCAGAGGGAGTCCTTGAGGCTGACAGCGTTGCGCTTGCTCTCATGGCTTTTCTTGTGGCCCAGGGAGGCGCCTGGACGGGCAAAGGCTGGCAGCTTCTGTCTCTTCTCAACGCTTACGCGCCCGAGGGAGCCCCGCGCGAGAAATCTTGGCCGCGGGATCCGACGCGGCTATCGTTGCGGCTCAACCTTGCGGGGCCCTCGCTTCGGCAAAAGGGGATTAGCATCACGCGCAGGAAATCGAACGGCGAACGTCTGATCGAGATCACAAGCACCGCGCGTTGATCGGCACAGGCCAACAGACGCCAAGGATCTCTCTTCTCCTCTTTTTCCTCTGATTAAAAAGGAAGACAGCGTCCCTAGCGACCCTGTTTGTGCTTTTTGTGAACCGAAAGAGAGGCTTACTCAGGGGCGCTGACAAAAAATCCGAGCGTCCCTGACCGGCCCTAGCATCCCTACTATTTGTCGAGCGTCCCTGTCACAGGGTCGCTGGCGCGAACTTGCTGTCTCTGACAACCGCTGGTCTAAGTCCTTGTTTAGGCGCGATTTAAAGCCATAAAGGGGCGCTAGGGACGCAAGGGTCACTGTTTTCCGGTTATTATAGGGTGGAAGCCCCTTCGTCAGCAGCATGCCATCGGGCTCACGGCCCTCAAGGCCGCGTTCCGCGCCGCTCGCGCGGTGGCCTGGCGGCCAGCCTTGACCGCCGCTCTCCCGATGGCTGGTCGAAAGGAGGCGGGGACGGAGAAACGGCTTTCCTGGCCGAACTGAGAAACGGGCCTTTCGGTGAAGGCGGCTTCGAGGTTCCGAAACACCGGGACACCCCTCAACTCCGTCATTCTTAGGCGATCTATGGCGAACAATGGCGTCAACGGCAAAAAACAGGCCGATTGACGGAGTTTGCCGAAGATGGACGGAGATTGTCGGAGAATGCCGAAGTTTTTGACGGCAAGATGTGTGATGTAGGCCTACATCACCGGCCGCGGGCGGCCTTCACCCTTACTCGCCTTCGGCTCGACGGAAGCGAGGTTGCACGAACCTGTTCGCGAAACCGGTCGATTGATCGTCCAAGTGAGGCCCGCCGCTTGCGCTTCTGCGCTTTTGAGAGACGTGAGCTTCCAGATGGTAGAGGGGCTCTTGACTATAACGGCCTCATTCTTTATTCTCCCGCATACCGGAACGCGGTATAATTCTCGTGATTAGATCGTTTGCTGACAAGAAGACAGAGGCGCTTTTCCGGGACGAGCGGGTCAAGGAGTTTCAGAGCATCGCGCGAGCCGCCAAGCGCAAGCTCGAGATGCTGGATGCCGCGAGCCGTCTCGATGATCTGAAAGTGCCACCTGGAAACAGGCTTGAGGCACTGTCTGGCGATCGGTCCGGCTTTCACTCGGTCCGCATCAACGATCAGTGGCGGCTGGTTTTCGTCTGGCGTGATGATGGCGCCGATGAGGTGGGAATCGTTGACTATCACTAGCGTGTTAGGGAGCAATTTATGAGTAGCGAAGACTTTGAGCCCGTGACGCCGGGTGAGATTTTGAAAGAGGAGTTCTTAAAGGGGTACGCCCTTTCTCAGAACCAGCTCGCGCGCGCAATCGGCATCTCGCCGAACCGCATCGCCGAAATCGTCAACAACCGGCGTCGCATCACAGCCGATACCGCGCTGAGGCTCGCGCTTTATTTCGGCAATTCGCCGGAGTTCTGGCTGAACCTCCAGACCCATTACGACTTGAAAATGGCGCGGAAAGAGCTTCCGCCTGAAGTGGCAAAGGAGATTGCAGCAAGAAGGGCGGCTTGACGGCGCTAACCGTTCTCCCTTCAACGTCTACCGTGCAAAAGGGGGCGGACGTTCTGGATGTCAAATCCACGCCTTTTGCCAGGGAGTCGCCGCATTTATATCCTGGGAAGCGTATTAAATCGCTTTCTTGTTCGGCGGCGCGGTCGCGTTCGAAAGCGCGCCGGAAGGGAGAAGGCTGAGACGTGCTGAAACGAAACGTGGAGGAAAGCCGCGACAGGAACCGGCCGC
The DNA here is from genome assembly GCA_963764115.1 of uncultured Alphaproteobacteria bacterium. Classification (GTDB taxonomy): domain Bacteria; phylum Pseudomonadota; class Alphaproteobacteria; order Rhizobiales; family Rhodomicrobiaceae; genus Rhodomicrobium. Next base: position 134,156 of record CAVXRT010000026.1, on the reverse strand, counting down.
TCAAGGTTTTCGTCTCCGAGCGCGAGCGCGCGGGGATCGAAATACGCGCCGCCGCCACCGGCCTATCCGTGTCCGCCTATCTCAGAAATCTCGGGCTTGGATTCCAGCCGCACTCAACCCTGGATCAGGCGGCCATCCTTGCTCTCATCAAGGTCAATGCCGATCAAGGCCGGCTTGGCGGCCTGTTCAAGCTCTGGCTGTCGGGACACAGCGCGGCCTCACAGGAGACTACGCAAATCCGGAAGCTTCTTGCCGCCATCGAGGATTGCCAAGTGAAACTCAAGACCCTTATCGGGCGTCTGACATGACAATGTCCAGCTCCAACCCCGCTTCAAATCCGCTGGCAGCGTTCGCCAAACGCTACTCAAGAACTCGGGGTGGCCCAAATCACCATGTTTCGCAGCTGTAACAATTGCTTCGGCTGCAGAGTGATGAACGGACATACCTAAAGCGTTCGCTAAATCGGCGCTGGTGACCCATACCGGAAAAAGACGCCTGTCTTGAAAAATGCCTCCAGTCGCTCCACCGGCGTGCTCCATTGCGCCATCATTTTTGCGCTTGAGCGACATTTAGAACTGTCGCGCTCCCATCAATAACCGCGACAGTCGCGGTGCGGCCCGCGAGAAGGCGAATGCTTGCCGGGATTTCGTCCAGCTCGATCCGGACGGGAATGCGCTGCGCAAGCCGCACCCAGCTGAAGGTCGGGTTCACGTTTGGGAGTAGGGTCGAGCCGGGGCTTCTTTCGCGGTCGTCGATGCCGCCGGCAATGCTTACCACATGGCCCGAAAGGTCCCTCTCCTCGCCCATCAGATGCACGGTCACTTTGTCGCCGGCATGGATGGAGGGCAGCTTCGTCTCCTCGAAATAGCCGTCGACATGGATCGTGTCCTGGTCGATGAGCGCAGCCACGCCTTTGCCTGCAGTGACATAAGCGCCTGGCCGCAAGTCGAAATTCGTGATGGGCCCATTGACGGAAGCCCGGACCTCGGAGCGCTCAAGGTTGAGTTTCGCCAGATCGCGGTCGGCCTGGGCCCGGTGGAGCGCCGCCAGCGCCTGGGCATAGGTCGCTTCGATCTGCTCAAGCTTTTGGTCGCTGACGGAAATCTTGCTCATGGCGCGGTAGCGCACGCGGTCTTTCTCGGCCATGTCGAGCGCCGCAGCGCGCCCTTCGAGGTTTGCCTCCGCCTGGCGAAGCGCGAGAACGAAGCGGTCGCGGTCGATCCGAAAAAGGACGTCGCCTTTGCGGACGCTATCATTGTCGTGAACCAGCACCTCGCTGACGAGTCCCGAGACGTCAGGCGCGATGCTTACGGTATCCGCCCGAACGCGGCCGTCCCTCGTCCACGGCTCCTGCTCATAATGGACCCAGAGACGCCAGCCGACAAAAAGCGCAAGCGACACAGCAGCGCCGGTTGCCGCAAACCGGAGAAAATCACGAAGTGCTTTCATAGGGGACTTCTTTCCAGGAGACCGAGGATGCCGCCGAGCAGGCAGACGAACAGAGAGACGTTGAAGAGCGAGGGGTGCCATGCGAAGCGGTAGAAACCGGCGGCACTCAATGCGCGCGCGATCAGGCTCGTGATGAGATAGGCGATAAGCGCGCAGGGAAGGATTGACGGCATATAGACGCCGAAGAAGCTGATTTCAGGAGTCATGCGGCGGCCTCCAACAATTGCGGGAGAAGAGGAGGAGGAGCGTCCGGAAAGAGGCAACGCCTGAGCCCCACAAGTCCCAAAAGCACGTCCCGCTCTCGCCCGGCGTTCTCGTCGCGGATAGCGACAAGCGCCCGGTTGAGCGCTTCGAGCGCACCGCCGGATGGCGGCGTTCCCAGCCGGTAATGCCTCATGAGTTCCATCAACAGCGCATCGACATGCTTGCGGGAAAAGGGCGGCAGAGCACGCTGCGCGCGATGCAGATCGAGGATGTTGAAGCCCGCGCGAAGTTCGCGCAGCACATCGGGCATTGTGTGGCCCGCTTGAGCGGCGCGCGGCGCAAGCAACAGCATGCGGTCGAGCAGCAGGCCTGCGATAAGCGCCTCTTCATTCGCGGTCTTGGTGTTCGCGGCCTCGGCAAGCGTGGCCCGGTTGGCCCACGAAATGCGCCAGACGCCCCACTCCGCGCCAAGCGTGATCAGGATTGCGGATGCGCCCGCCGCCAGCCCCATCCCGAGAATGAGCGCAATGCCCGAGTTCAAGAATGCGGCTGCGTCCGCATCGTACGTCTCTTGCAAAGCCATTGCCGTGGCCGTGATGACCGCCAATGGCACACCGATCAGGGCTGTTTGCGGCGTCGAGATCAAGAGTCCGAAGGCCAGGAAGGCGGGCGCAAGCAGCAGGATCAATGTCTCCAAATTATGGATGCGGGGCAGGAAGGCGAAGACGTAGAGCCCCGCCATCAGCACGGCGGCGGCCGCCGCTTTGGTGAAGACCGCAATCGTGGGGGCGGGATTGTCCTGGGCGGCGAAAAGGCTTGTAGCCACGGCCGCCAACATAGCGGCGGAAGCGCCGTCGGGCCAGGCCGCGAAGATCCAGAACGCACAGCAGATCAGGATCGTGATGGCGTTGACGCTGGCGGCGAAGAGCGCGAACCCATGGTCATAGTGTCTGACCCGGGCGATGCGTTCCTCAATCGGAAACAGGAGCGGCGCGGGAAGGCTCGCCGATCCGCTTCGAACTGCCTCGGCAAGGTTCGCGCAATCGGCTCGGAGATCCACGAAGTCCCGCATACGCAGAAGGAAGCTGAGTTCGATAAGGTCGCGCCAGCCGCCGGCGGCGTGACGGCGGCCAATCTCCGAGCCGATATCCCTGCGCAAGGTCTCAAGCGAGAGCGGATCGTGGCGCTCGCCCTCCCGAAGCCAGAGACGCGCCCGGGAAAGCAGCGCCTCGGCAGATTGCGAAGGGCCTCCCAATGCCGCAAGTTCACGAAGCTTGTCCGAGATCGATGACAGGATCGGAAGCAGCATCAGCATCCTTGGCTGGATCTGCCGGAGCCATTGCGTCGCCGAGGCGTCCTTCGTCGCATCGAAGCTCAAGAAACTTGCAAGGTTCTCGATCTCGACGGTGTCCGCCGCCAGACGCAACCGATGCATGTCCGTGGAGCGCCCCTTCTCGAGTAGGAGGGTGTCGCTCGCGCTGACATCAGCATGGTGAAACCAGTTCTTGAGCCGCAGCGCCAAGACGGGGCCGGCGCTCCGCGGAAAAACCACGCTTGAGACGAGGGCAGCGCAAAGGATGCCGATCAGGATCTCCTCGGTGCGCGACAAGGCAATGTCGAAGATCGCGCCGGGGTCGTCGACCGTTGGAAAACCGATAAGAGCAGCCGTGTAGCCGGCGAGCATGAAGACATAGCTGCGTGGGGTGCGGTCGAGGAGCGAAATATAGAGGCAAAGCGCGCACCAAAGCGCCATGGCGAGCACGAGGAGTAGGGGCGCGCTCGCAAGATTGGGGACCAAAAGGATGGCGGCCGCCGAACCGAGAAGCGTCCCAAGAGCGCGGAAAATGGCTTTGGAGCGCGTGGCGCCGGAGAGGGGATGCGAAGCGATGTAGACGGTGGCAACGGCCCAATAAGGTCTGGCGAGGTCGAGCCAAAGGCAGACCGAAAAAGCCAGCATGGCCGCGGCGAAAGTCTTGAGCGAAAAAAGCCAGCGCTCGGGTCCAGGCAACATGGTTGGGCGCCTTCTCAGCCTTATGGGTCTTCGCGATGTGAGACATTTTGGCCTGAGAGGCTTGCGCTCGTAGGCCGCTATGTATAAATGACTTAAGGGTCATTTTTTGTCAACATGAGTTGCGCGACTGGATGCCCGAGACGGGGGATCCGACGGTCCCGGCATTAAGGGCGCTCAGGAAAGAAAAGGCCAAGCCATGGAACGCAATGATCCATCTTTCACGCTTCTCGACGAGGAAGCGATATCCGTTGCGGAGCTGCGCCGCGACCCTTATGACTACTGCTTTGTCAAGCATGCGATCCCGGAAAGCTACGAGGACGCGGTTCTTGAAGACGCGCCGAAGATTCCGACGCATGGCAGCTTCGGCCTTCCAAGCCTGCGCTACGGCCCAAGGTTTGACGCGGCGGTCAAGGATCTACTCAGCTCCCGCTTCCGTCGTCTTGTCGAAGAAAAGTTCGACATGGACCTCAGCCCCTATCCGCCCTGCATCGTGATGATGGGCAACACCACCGGCAACTACAACGAGGGCTACGCTCACCCCGATTCGAAACACAAGATCATCACTGTGCTTTTGGGCTTCAGCCCCGAATGGCCTTACGAGCGCGGACGGCTTCGCGTGCTTCGTAGTCCCGACCGCGAGGATTACACGTTCGAGTTCCCGCCGGAGTTCGGGCGCATGCTGATGTTCCGCGTCTGCGACCATTCCTGGCATGGGTTCCTGCCCCAGAAGGGGGCGCGCACGAGCCTACAGCTTTGCTACGTCGATTCCGAGTGGTACGTGCGCAAGGAATATTTGCGCCACAGCTTCAGCGCGATGGTGAAGGCAAACCCGATCAGCCGCAAGATTCTGGAATGGTCGCCGCGGAAATTCTAGCGCCAAGTCCTCCCTTCCACCGTAAGGAACCACGTATGACCTATCCCACTCTCCCGGGGCCTGAAGAGGTTGCGAGCCATTTCGTAAAGGCCTTGGCAAACCCTGAAATTCTTGAGGAGCCTTACCGCCGCTGGCAGCTCAGGAACGTCCTTCCCGAGTTGATGTGCACCGGCATTCTCACCCTGCCGATTGCGCCGCCGGTCATCACCATCGACACGAAAGGCACGCGCGACGCCTTCAACAATCAGCGCACGTTTTTCACGCCGAAGATGCGGGAGCTGTTTCCCGCAATGTCGGTGCTGAGTAACGCAATGCAGCGTTCCGAGGTCGCGCGCCAGTTCAAGGAAACGTGCGGCGTGGATGGCGAGGGCGGCTACCTGCGGATGGAGTACATCCAGGATCTCGACGGCATGTGGCTCGAGCCGCACCGCGACATCAAGGAGAAGCTCTTCTCCATGGTGATCTATCTTTGCGTGGGGCCCTTCGCGCACGACTGGGGCACCGACCTTTACGATCACGACAAGAAATGGTGCGGGCGCGGAACGGCGGAGTTCAATTCAGCGATCATTTTCATCGCTGGTCCGCATAGCTGGCACGGCTTCGAGCCGCGTCCGATCTATGGCGTCCGCCGTCTCATGGAGATCAACTACGTGAGCAATACGTGGCGCGACAAGGATCAGCTCGCCTTCCCGGATCGGCCGCTTTCTTTGGTTTAGCCGGCTCGGCGGTAGAAGACTGTGATTGTCCTGCCTAGGACGACGGTTGTTAAGGAGAAGCTTTTGAGCGGGGTCAGAAAGGAAGCGCGGACCAGGGGACCGAGCCCGGAAAAGACGGCTCAGACCCGCAGCGCCATCGTCACCGCGGCGCTGGCGGAGTTTCTTGAAAAGGGATTTGCCGACGCGACCATGGAAAGCGTGGCGCGGCGCGCGGGCGTTGCGAAGGGGACGCCCTACCGGTATTTCCCGACCAAGGAAGCCTTGTTCTCTGGCGTGGTGGAGCAGGAAATCGCCGGCGCCTTCATCGACTTCGACAGCTCGAAGCGCGAGCCGGGCGAAAGCGTCGAGGCGTTCTTGCGGCGGTCCATTTTAGCGGCCATGGAGGACATCGAGCGTAAGGGACGCGCCGCCATCGCACGGCTTGTCGTCGTCGAGGGCGTTCGTTGTCCAGCACTGATCGAAATCTATCGCACCCAGATGATGGATCCGCTGCTCAAGCGGCTTAAGCTGTTGCTGGCCGAGGCGCACGAAGCGGGAGAACTCCGGAGCGACCTTCTGGTCCGTCACCCGCACCTCTTCATTGCGCCGATCTGGATGGGCATTGTCAACAACCAGATTCTGGACAGCGCCAATCCTCTCGACATTCGGGCGCTGCTCAAGGCCCAGTTCGATCTCGCTTTCCAAAGGGATTGATCACAGGAGCTCAGTGATCATGATGAAAGGACTGATGTCCGAAAAGTCTCCTTCTGGCCCGGAGTACCATTTTTCGCAGCCGCAGCATTTTCTTCGGTCGCGGAAGGATGAGCGGACCCACCCAAAGCACACACGAGGTCGGCGCTGATGATCCCTTCAGATCTGGCGCTGTTCTAAACCCAAATGGTAACTTGGGGGGTTAGGCTTGGCAACCAAGCGGCAACTTCAGAGCCGGCTTTGCCAAATGGCAGGATCGCGGCTTGAATGAAAGCAAGCGATTACATAAATCGCGTCATCGAGCGGGCGGAAGTACAAGCCATATGGAAATCGCCGCAGGCGCGCCCGGCGAATATCCGCCAGCATCACCGGAAATTGGAGCGGGTTAGCGAGTATGCGCTCCACCTGCTGGTCAAGCTCGGCACGGAAGCGCGCCCCCAAACCTGGCGCTTCTCTTTCGTACCAGTCCTGCGCTTCGACAGCTTCCAGCCGCGCGGCTGGCATGAAAACAAGCGGCGGCGTCACGGTGCGCGGCGGGCAAGCTCGGCCTTCAATTGTTCCCAGCTTACCGCGCCCGCCCGGTCGCGCTCGAAACTCTCCAAGCGGCGTTTGAGCTCGGCCGCCTGCGCCGGAGTGGGGGTGATCTCAGCATCGCTTAAGCTGTCCCATAGCGCGCTGATCAGAGCCAGCCGTTCGGGCGGGCTGAGGCGTGTGATCTCTTCTTGGGTGAGAATGCTCATGTCTAGACAATATGCCGAAGCGCAGGACGGTTTCAACCGCGCAACGGCGTGCTTGGCCATGTATCCGTAGCGTGGAAGGCCCGTTCACGGGTATAAAAACCGGGAGGCTGCTCCTTGAAGAGGGGTGATAGTGGTGAGACACCGGAAAAAATTGCCGAGCAAAATCAATAACGGCTTTTGTCCCACCTTGCCATTAAGCTATTGACGAGCCGTAGTTTTCCTATTCTCCTACGGGGCGCCATTTCTTAATCATGTCATCGTGAATCGCCATGGATTCGCTTCAGCCGGAAATTCGTGGCTTGGGGCGCATCCAAAGCGTCTCGCCGCTTGGTGCATTGCCACTGGGCGACGTAGAAATCATTCTGCATAGAACCGGCTTTTTGATTTTGAGGCTCCGCTGATCTCATCGGAAAGTTGAGCTTCTTGCGTCGACCCCAATCGGTAAGCAAGAGGATGGCGCCGGCACACTTGCGAATTGGATCAGGGTCGGCCATTACAGTCTCTGACTTCCAGCGGGGCACAGTGACATGGCCAATTCGGGCCGCTTTGTTTGGTACGAACTGGCGACGGCGAACGTAGAAAGCGCCAAGGCGTTCTATGGCGAGGTCGTAGGGTGGGGCACGGGGGAAGTCTCCATGCCCGATTCGACTTATACCCTGTTTACCGCGCGAGGCGCTCCTGTCGCCGGTCTTGCGAAATTGCTGGAGGGCGCGGGACAATCCGGCGTGAGGCCGCAATGGGTCGGATATGTCGAAGTCAGCGACGTGGATGCCGCCGCAGAACGGGTCAAGGGGCTCGGTGGCGCGGTGCATGTCCCGCCGATGGACATCCCTAACGTAAGCCGCTTCTCTCTGATCGCGGACCCGCAAGGCGCGACGATCGCCTTGATCAAGGGGCGCGATAAGAGTCAGGAGCAACCCGCGCAGCCGAGCGCTCCAGGACATGCGGTCTGGCGTGAGTTGCTTGCATCGGACTGGGCGAAGTCCTTCCCCTTCTATAATCAGCTGTTGGGCTGGCAGAAAGCTGGCTCTTATCCCGACCCGACCGGCGTCTATCAGGAGTTCTCGGCGGGGACGGAGACGATTGGCGGCATGCTCAATAGCCCGGAAATGCAAGGGTTTTCCCTGTGGCTCTATTATTTCAGCGTCCGCGACACTGGGGCGGCGGCGAAGCGTGTGGTGGCCGGTGGCGGCCAAATCCTCTATGGCCCCGTTACAGTCCCCGGCCACGGTCGCATCGTTCAGTGCATGGATCCCCAAGGCGCCGTCTTCGGGCTGATGGACAGGCGTATCCAAATAGCGGTCGCATGCTACGCGCCGCGCGACCCAGCCGGGAAATCGCCGTAAAGGTGGCCGCCTCCCACGGCTGTGGCAGAGGCTAAAGCGTCGTGCGCGTAATCGGGACGCGGGCCTCGATACGCTTTTCTGCAGGCACAATGGACCTCACTTCATCACCCGATTGGCTTCCCGCTTGTCACGGATCTTCTTGAGTGAGCATTGTACGAGAAAGCGCCTTGCCGGGAAGTTAATGGATAAATCATTGATATTGCTACTGAATTTACAGAACGGACGGCGCTCCCGGCCCACGCGGCGGGCTGACTTCGGCGCGGTCATGGTTAACAGGGGAATCTGGGATTATATTTAACGGACTTTTCAGAGCCCATTTAATGCCAAAATTCCGGCATTAAATTCTATTTAATGGGGCGGTTGGCGGTAAAAAAGCTGTTCACTTTCAAGGCGTTGGAAGTGCCTGTCTACCGCCGCTCGTAGGCCTCGTTCTAGCGCGGATAAATGCATAGTTAAGCCTAATCAAGCGTTAATTGGACCGGAAATAAATCAACCGCGCTCGCGTTAACCGGTTTCAGATTAATGCTTAGCGCTGCGAACGAAGCATTAACCCTGAGGCATAGCAGCGGGCGCCGCCGGAGACGGCAGGCGCCAGACGGGCGGGAAGCACTCCTGCATCGGACGCGGGTGCGCGGTTGAGATTTCGCCGCTACGGCTCCGAATTTTTCGCACGCCGCGCTTAAGTACAGTTTGCCGGACGCGCCAACGCATCTCCGCCTCTGTCATACCGTAAAAGGCGGAGCCTTATCCGGGATCGCATGGATTGAAGCGCTTGGTTTTTTGCGGTCCCGGCTCGCGCTTCGCTTGCCGGGATGACGAAGGGAAGAAGCGGCGTCTGCAATGGCATCCGTTGGCCAGGTTGGCGAAGTTTGCTTTAGACGCTCCGCGCCGATCAGGAATTTGGCGGGGCGCCGCGGCCGAGCGCAAATTGTCCGACCGGGCCTTCACTATGGAATCCGATCCCGGTCAGCTTTTCGAATTGATCGATGTTCGCGATCCCGATCGCGCATCCCCCAAGTCCCATCCCCGACGCCATGAGATAAAGCGCCTCGGTCAGGACGCCGGCATCCTTGAGGATGAGGGCGTAGGCGATCGAGCTGTACTTCCACGAAACCCGGCCGAACCGCGCGGCGATCGTGATCAGGATCTGGGGCGGAGCCGTTACGCCCATCGCCCCCGCGCCATGCATCAGAAGCGTTTTCACGTCGGCCGCGGGAACCTCTATGGGCACGAGCGCGTGTGCGCCGGCATCGTAATGATAGAAGCCTGGCGCAAGCCCTTCGCACAGGTGGACCGAAAGGTAGAGTTCCAGCTCGGAGCTGGCGCCCGCCGAGGGGTAGGGGCGGGCGATGGGCAGGGGGCTGCCAGGGCCGCGGCAAGGCGCGCACCGCTCCGTCGAGAAATTGCGACAGCTCGGCGAGCGTGATCGGCTGCCTGTCATCGAAGCTGCGGATGGAACGGGTTTCCCGGAAGAGCCTCGCAATCGATGGCGTGGCTTCCCCATTGGAAGGCAGGACCGCGCAAAGATCGATTTGAGGTCCCGGCCAGGAAGGGCGCAGCATCGGCAGCTCGGGAATGATGCCGCTATGCGGATAAACCCCGCCGGCCGGGTTGGCATGCCGCCCCTCCGTGCTGCGCGCGTGAAACACGAGATCGTGGAAATCCCAAAGGGCAAGGTCGTGATCGCCCTCCGCCAGGCGGGGATTGCTTTCGCGGACCGGGTCGGTCTTGGAAACCATGTGGCAATCGGCCAGCAAGGCGAGAAGCTCCATCCCCGGAAAACCGTCCCGCTGCTTTGAATTGCCCGACTTGCTGCGGGGCTGAGAGCATTGCAATCAGACTAGCAAGCTTCGGATCGCAAATCCTGATGAGAGCGCCGGCGCGCGGCAACTCCAGCACCATCTCGTTTCCCCGGCGCCGCAAATAGGCGAACCGCGAGAGCACGAGAATGTCGGTGTCGGATAACGGCGGCAGCTTCGGCCAGTAGCCTGGAACCTGCGGCTCGACGACGATCAGATCCTCTGCGGGACTTCCAGGCCGCCCGATGCGAAACTCCAACAGGCCATTGGCGGCAAGCCGCCGAACCAGAAGATCGACTCTCCTTGTCGTTATACTGGCTGCCGGACGCAAGCGAGCTCAGCGGCAGGCCGCCCCGCAATTCATGCAAGAAACCTGCAGCGTTCGCGCCGAACCTCCCCAAGGTTACTGCGTCCGCGTCGAAGACGGCGACGATTGCGCCGCTCGCGTGCGCCTCGATCCTGGCCCAGCGGCCTAGCCGGGCGGATAGAACAGGCGAGGATGCCCCTCGCTTTGGCTTTGTCGCCGGAGTGCGCAAGTCGGAATCCTCAAGTATGAGGCCACATCGGGTTGAGTTCGTCTTCCTTGAGCGGCTGTTTCAGCCATCCCGCCTTTACCGGGACATCGTAAAGCCGCCCTGGGCCGTAGCGGCGATAGAAATGCCGCAATCCGGGCACGATCACTCTCACAACCGGGACCTCGATGTCTGGGCGTGTCTGATCGAGGACGAGGAAATCCAGGCCCCGCCGCTTGGCGACGTCAATGCAGGCAGCGACCTGCTTGTCCGTGTCCAGGTGACTGAACTTCGAATCGAACTCTGCCTTCAGTATTTCGCCGTCGCCCGGCAGCAGGAAGGGATAGTCTTGAAGCCGCAATGGCGTCACCCCGTCCAGGCTCCCCTGAACCCTGGCCCCCTCAGCCATGATCTCCATCGATAAGAACTGGTTCAGTTCCGTCAGCGTGCGCAACATGGCGATGCGGGCATCGAAATGTGAGCCGGACCCGAACTCGATAAATTCCGCGCCGCCCTTCATCCAGTGCGTTATGGCGACAAAGCTCGGAATGCCAAGATCGGACGTGATGTCCAGCACCCAGAGACGCTTGCCAGTTTCGGCCAGCTGAATTTGCAGATCCCGGACGTAGGAATCGTTGAACTGGTCGAGATTGACGGCGGGCCGCTTCAGACGATTGTACCACCAGATCGCGTAGGAATCGCGTTCCACCAGTTCGAGGAAGCCCTGCACGATGGCCTCCTCGCGGGTATTGCCGGCGGCGCAGCCATTCGAGTCCGCGTGGAAGGGTATGACCTGACCCGTGTAGTAGAAATACAAAATGCTGGTCGGAAGATACCTGAAACACTTGTCGCGGAGCGACCAGACTGGCGACCACTCCATCTCCGCCTCGGCATCGAAGAGGTAGGGGCTCACCGGCTCATCGTCCGGACCCGGCATGTCGGACAAGCCTCGTTTGTATTGCGCCTCGCTGAAGTTGAGGACGCTGTTCGGCGGGATAGCCTCGCCCGGAGCGAAATCCTTGAGCCGCTTTGTGATCCGGATCTCGTCGCCCTGAAAGACGCCGGAATAGCGCTCTATCGCTTCCATGAGCGCGCTGGCTTCTCCCTGCTCGGCGTTGCTGCCCTTGCCGAAGCTGCTGCCCTCGAGCGCGCCCCTGAGTTCATGGACAGTTCGGGAAGGCGCCGAAAAATTGTGCTTGGCGAAAAACGACGTGTTAAGAGGCAGATCAGTCTCGACGCGCTCCAGACGCGACACCACGCCGGTGAGCGGGCTCACATGTTTCCGGTATCGGGCGACCGTCGCGCGCGACGACATCGTGCGGTAACCGCCGCTCGTCATGACCGGCCGGCCGCCAGCCTTCAACTCGACAGGAACAGGCGCACGGCCGGGATCGCGCAATTCCTCGGAGCCGCATGCCCGGCATTGAGGGCGCGCAGCCACATAATGCCTGACGATGGCCGAGCCTGTCAGATCGAGGCTTACGATGTGGTTGCTCAAATCGGTGCGGAAGCCGGTGGCGATTGCTTTCGCAATCTCTATCGCCGCAAGCTGAATGCCGTTCTGTCCGACCGTCTGCTGGACAAGGGGTGAGACTGTGAGGAGGCGAGCCTCGCTTCGACTGAGCATGCCCCTGATCTCACGGTTCCGTTTCATACGGTCCGCAAGGCAAACCCAGCAGGCGCCTTTACCGGGGGTGAAAACCGGCCCCACCAGGGGAAATACACCGGAAGGCTGAGCGATGATCCAGGGGGTTCCGTCCGCCAGATGCCGCTGGTTCAGTTCCGCCAGCGGTTCTTCCAGGTAATCGCTGACCAGCGCAACAGTGAGAGTGGGGGACCGCTTGACGACGCGTGCGCCGAGAGCGCTCAGCGCCGCGCTCAGTTCCGCCTCGCCCGCTACCCCGATTGCCTGAACGCGGATGCGGCACTGATCCAGGTTCCTGTCCGCCTCATCGGGCGGCACTCCCAAACTTGCCCAATAGGCGGCCACGGCGCCAGTTGTCGATTTCGCCTTGCGAACGACATAACGGCGATCAATCAACCGCTTCAGGGCTTCGTTGATTTGCCCGCCCGGAAAATATGGCTCCAGCACGCTCACGATGTCGCGAGGACTCCTTCCATCCTCCGCGATCAGCGCAGCGATGGCGCAGTAAAGCGTGCCGTGCAGAATGAACTTCCGATCCTCGGAATAGAGGCACAGGACATCCGGTGAAAGGGCATAAACCGTGAAATTCGGCGCAAATTGCAGCACCTGATTGCCGTTATCCGGCAAGTTGCCTTCTGGGTGTTCAACTGTCATTAGGGAAAGACCCTCTTTCTGGTGCTTGCGAACGGCTATGCCCCAGCTGCCAGAACTTCGCTATTGTCATCTCTGTTATGCGCCGGAAACCAAGGCCACTCAATTCTCGCGAAGGTTTATGCTTTCCCGGCTCCTTCAGGCGAGTTGGCGCAAAAACCACGGGCCGAATCAGAACTGTCTGACCCGGCCCGGGCAATTCCTGTATAGAGCCAGACGATGCTCGTGCTTAGCACCAAGGCCTGCAGCCGCCCCAGGACAGGCAGCAACCGCCCCATCCTCCGCCGCATCCGCAGCCGCCGCATCCACGGCAACCGCCACCGCAACGACAGCCACCGCCGCATCCACGGCAACCGCCGCCGCATCCGCGACAACCGCCACCGCATCCGCGGCAACCACCGCCGCAACCATGGCAGCCGCCGGTGAGATGAAGCAAGGACCGCGCTTGATCGACGGATTCCTTATCGAAAAGGCGGAAAGTCGCCAAGGTGACGTCGGAGATTTCCTCCTCACCCAGGGTGAAGGCTTGTACGGGCGCTGTGGCTGGCGACGGCATGCCCGCCAGCGATTTATTCGTTGTAGCCGCCGTTGTCGCGGCCAAGGAAATGCCTGCGAGGCTCAAAACGGATAAAGCCTCTCTCGAACGCTTACCTCTGGAAGTACGCTTTGCTTGTGGCATGGGCCTCCTCCTTCCTTTATCAATACGGAAAACTAGCACGCTCCATAAACTCTGAACAGTCTGTACGCCACCTCTTTTTTTAATTTTTGTTGATTTGTGAGAAAGACTTCGCGGACAAGCAGAGCTTGACGATTTACCCTTGCGCCGCGGCGTTTTCTACACGTCCGGCCACGCGCCATTGCACAATCCCCGGCTCGGCGCTTCCACGGTCCGACGACCTTATCCGGTTTTGCAGCGCTCTAAACCTGCCTCCGCAGTGGCCCGGCCCGTCGGCTCAGAGGGCATTTCGATAAATAATGGCAGCGTTATAGATTTGTTCCGCCATATGGAGCGGGGGAGGTTTTTTAGTCACTCTTGAGAAGATGGCTTCTGTTTCCGATCGAGCATGTGCCTCTCGCGCTAAGCGTCACGCTATTTCCGCGCGAGCGCGAGCACATTCGTCTGCAGCCCATTCCAGCATCACCGCAAGAGCGCGGCAGGGCGTCAGTCCATTTTGGAGCGCCTGCTTGCAGGCGATAATCAGACGAGCCTTGAGTTCTTCACTTGCCTTGGAATTCGGATCGTCTTTGTCAGTTCATCGAGAAATGCCTGCGGTATTTTTATCAGACATAGTGTCTCGCTCCAAAAATAATGCGTTTGCAAGCTGCAATGACGAAAAGCAACGATGTCATCCTTCCACCAGCAACCGAACCCGCGCTTGCGCTGGAGGCGCGCGTCCGACGTGGCGGACGCCTGCGGCCGAAGGATTTCCTGTGGTCTTGCCGGTCAGCGCACCCCATGCGCTTCACAGGGACCACGGCATAATGTGACGATAGTTTCAATCCCCATTTTGGGGGACGGCAGCTTACGATGAACCGTAAGTTGAAGAATGCGATTGCCTCGGTCAGTTGATACTTCTATTTTTATTCGCCGCCAATCGAAGTGCGAAAAACGCATAAGCGCCATGGACCCAGGATCAGGTAAATCAGCGGAGTTCCCGAATGGCCTGGCCCAGGAGCTTCTCAACTATTCACGTAGTGTGTCCGGCGCAAAAACCCCGAAGGAAGTGCTCGATGGCCTCGACGCCATAACCTGTAAACACCTCCGCCTGAACGTGCTCGTCGCCATTCGCTTTCCAGACAGGGTCACCGATTGGGACGCTCTTGAGCTTGGGAAGACGGTCTTTCTTCATGAGTTCGACTCCGAAGGGCTGGTGGGAAGAATGGACCAGGCAGATCCCTCACAAGCTGCCAATCGGCTATATGCTGGCGCGGATGAGCCTTGGCCCCCACACCGCAACCGAAAGCCTTCAACTGCTCGAACCCATCGGCGTGGACCGCTGGGGATTTGAACTCGCTCAGAAATACGGCGCTCGCGACATGTTCAGCTGCCCGGTCGGCGGACGCTGGCTCATAGCCTTTTGGTCGGGCGGCGCCCTGGGGAAGGAGTTCACTGACGCGGCGAGAATTATGATTTTCGCCGCAGCGAGCTTCGCGGCCTTGAGGCTCGATCAGCTGGCGGTTGGTCCTTCCACACCCCCCGATCATGTCATCACCCCACGGGAACTGTCCGTGCTGCGCCTGCTATCGGTGGGGACGCCGTTCAAGGAAACCGCTGAGTATCTGGGCATCAGCGAGGAGACGGTACGAACGCATCTGAAAAAAGTGCAGGTGAAGCTCGGCGTGCGGAATCGCACGCACGCGGTGGCCGAAGCCCTTCGCCGGCGCCTGATCCCCTGATGCTTCAAAGCTTTGCAAGAAGCCGAGGCGCGGGATGCTCAAGGGCGGGCGAAGCCGCAGCCGCTCCTGCCGGGGCCGCCCCCTTCGGATATGGCAAGGAGCAGCGGGGCTTGCAGGCGAATTTGAGCGGCCACGTTACGGTCGAGCCTAGCGAGCCAGCCTGGCGGAAGGGCTTCCAGGCCATAGGTGGCGCCCGCAAGCATTCCCGCGAGCGCGCCGGTCGTATCGGCGTCTCCGCCTTGATTGACGGTTTGAATGAGGCAATCGGCAAAAGAGAGTGTGCCGAGGTAGAAGTGAAGCACGGTCTGCATCGTGTCGACGATGAAGGCCGAGCACCGGCCAGGATAGGGTTCGAACCGGAACGCTCTGTGCTTTTCCACCAAGCCGGCCGCCAGCCTGCGGACCTCCTCTTTGCCTTGCCCGCGCAGGAGCCCCTGCACCATGGAGATGAGAGCCAGGCAGGCATCATCCGAAAGCGGATGATGATGCGTGATGCGCGCCTGCGCGAACGCCCAGGCTTGCGCCTTGGCCGGTTGACCTGAAGTCGCCAGCGCCACCGGCAGAACACGCATGGCGGCTCCGTTCCCGGCGTCGCCTTCCGAGAACGAGCCTTCGACGGTCTTGTGCACGATGTAGCGGCGGATGCCGCGGCGGCACGTATTGCCAACATCGGCCGGCCCGCCCTTCAGCCAAGCGGCGAATTCCTCGCACACATCCTCGGGGATCAAGTCTCCCCGCCGAATGATGGAGCGCCCGAGCGCCAGCGTCATTTGGGTATCGTCGGTCACCTGCCCAGGTTTGAGCCGCAGCCATCCGCCGCCGGTCATCTCGCGGTGGACGCCGTATCGAGCGGCGATCTCTCCCTTGGTCATGAACTCGACCGTGGCCCCGAGGGCGTCGCCAATGGCAAAGCCCAGAAACGCGGCCAGGGCGCGGTTTTCCAAAGTCAGAGCGGGCATGCGCAAGCGCCTTTTAGAGATACTCGGCCGTCACGCGGTATTCCCCGCCGACCGCCAGATACTCGCCCTCGCCCTGTAACGGGTGCGAGGACAAGAGGCCGTTGAAAAACAGGATCTTGGTGACCGGAACCCGCACCGTGAGAATTGCATCCCCGAAACAGGAGGCGATGGCGCGGTCCGATGAAAAGGAGACCAGATTGTTGAGCTGGATCACGGCGTGACGCTTGTCGAACCGCTCCACGATCCCATGCTCGTCCAGTGCGTTTATCCCGCGAAACAGTGTCAAATGCGTCTGGCCGGGATATGCAAAGCGCTGAATTGCCCATTGGCAGAACTCGAAAAGCAGATCCAGCTGAACCTGGATAGCATTGTTGTGGAAGCGGCTGGACATCTTTTCTTCGACATAGGCCGCCCAGGCGCGGGTGGAAACGTGTCCGATGATCTCCTTATGGAAGGAGGGGCATATTCCGAAACGGCTCTCGACCCATCCCTTGAGCACGGCGCCCTCCTGTCCGTTGCTGTCGAAGCCCCAGCCCTCGATCAAACGCAGGAAGGACGAGCGATAGCGCCTCCGTCCGGCGGCGAGCCCGGCTCCTTCCCGCTGCTCGGGATCGATGCCGAACATGGCCATCATATAGCAGGTGAACGCTTCGCCCGCCTCGGCCAGATCCGCGGCCTGATCCAGCATATCGAAAAGACTGCGGTTCATTTCCCGCACGCCCCAGATGTGGAGGGGAACCGGATTGTCGTTGAAGGCGCAACCGGCAAGCCACCCCGAAGGTTTCCCCACGAGATTGGTCGAGTGTCCAATGCCGTGCCGCCTTTGCGTGCCCATTTCTTCAGTAAGCCTGAATAAGCGCCGCTCTGCAACGGCGTTCAGCCTAAGCTAAAACGCCAAGGCCGCGGCCTTTCATCCCTGCTTTGAGGAGCCACCTTCTCGAACTGCCGCGGAGGCAGCGTAGTCAAGCCATGGTCTCAGAAACCACGCAAGCTCCATGCCGCCCAGGGACTGAATGGGGGCTGCATTGAGTTTAGCTTGTACGCAAAACGTAGCGCAGAGGCGGCTATTAGTGATGTTCTTGGGATTTGCGCAGTAGACTGAAAATTCGGCTTGAGGTTCCGAATTGAAGTGATTATTGGTAGCTGGACAAGCTGGCAGAGTTAGGATAGCTCATGTTTTCAAAGCACTATATTAGCCGGGTGTGCGCCACCGGTTGCCTTGCCTTTTTATGCGGCATTACGTTTGGCGGCCTTTTGACGTTGAACTCCGAGCCCGCAGCCGCAGTCGAATTACGAGACTTGGTCGGCGATTGGGCCATCCCGGACACGAATGAGAGACTTACGATCCGCCGAAATGGCGATTGGTACCATCCCAAATATGGTCGCGGCAGGATCAGAGCCGGCGCCAACTCGTCCGATATTACGGTCTTCTATGAAGGAATAGAAACCAAATGTTCCTACCGCGTCTCCATTGCTGACGGCGGGAACACATTGATCTTTGCTGCTGCGGACACGCGCCAGGATGGCGACCGCTGCCCCGCGGGAAAATTCAAGAGCGTCGATCGCTAACTCGAGATTTGTGAGAGGCTTCATAAAATGTCTAAACGGTTCGGAACCTTTATTGTAGCATCGCTTTTGGCGGCGACTGTGCAAGTCAATGCGCAAGGCCATAGCGACCGGGCGCTCAACTATCTGCTTGGCCAGTGGTACAACAGCGAGGGCCGGGTTATAAAATTCTTTATCACCCGCGACATTCCCAAGTTCTCAGATTCTGCCGGGCCGAGCGATACCTGGGTTGGCAGCTACAAGGCAGGGGAAGGCGGCGCGGACTACCTCCTCGAATATCCCTTCGGCCTGAAATGCTATTACAACGTGAATATAGGGTCGGGCTCGGATCAAAAAGAACTCGTATTCGCTCTGAGGAGAGCTGTTCCTGAAACAGAGGAGAAGACCTGCATCAGGGGCTCCCTGAGGCGGCAAGCCGATCGGGAATAACTTCAATTTCAGCTTTCTAGTCTCAAGCTGAATAAAGTGAAACTCGAAAAATGATACTGCTTCTGCGGAATGTAGTTCTATTATGCCTGCTTACGTTCGCAAGCGGGCATTTTTTTCCGGTTCTGGGACAGAACGCGGATCCCGTGCAGGACTTTGTGGGAGAATGGGAACTCCGCGGCACGCCGCTCTCAATAACGATTAAGCGGAATCACGCGGTCTCCCATTCAAAGCTCGGGCAGGGCGATATCAAATTCGATAACGCGGATTACTTTGTGATTTCTTACCGCGCCCGGGCGATGGCCTGTCACTATATCATCAAGCTCTATTCTCAGAACGAGTTGTCGGCCGTGAGAGCCGATGATCAGGACCCGACGGAATGCGATCTCGGGGAGATGCGCCGTGCGCGTCCCACGGGAGGTCTGGAGCCCTCTCTCGATAAGCCGCAGGGTGGTTCTCAAGCGGCGGCGGCGGGGGAAGGGCTGGCCATCAATAACCTCGCAAAAACGGTTAAGCCCGGAGATCTCCTTGGCGATTGCAAGGAATGTCCCGAAGTGGTGGTTCTCCCCGCCGGTTCCTTTGCTATGGGATCACCCGAGGACGAATACGGACGGCGGTCTGAAGAAGGCCCTGTCCACACCGTGGCGATCAGGCAATTCGCCCTGGGGCGGTACGCGGTAACGAGACAGCAATATTTGGCGTTCGTAACGGAGACAGGCTACAACCCCGACAAGAGTTGCCGTGTAAAAATCGGGGGCAAGTTCGAGGATCGCGCCGGATATTCGTTTCTGAATCCCGGGTTTGTACAAGACGATGCGCACCCGGTGGTTTGCGTCAGTTGGTACGATGCCCTCGCCTATGTCAGCTGGTTATCCAAGAAGACCGGAAAATCCTATCGCCTTCCAAGCGAGGCTGAGCGGGAATATGCGACCCGTGCGAAAACAAGCACTCCTTACTCTTTCGAGGATGGAGTATCAGCGTCGGTAGCGAATTTTGATGCCAGCCCGGCGGCCGTCTCCGCCATGGTCAGAGGGACGGCGCCCGTAGCAGCTTTCACTGCGAATCGCTTCGGGCTTTATCAGATGCATGGAAATGCCGCCGAGTGGACGCAGGACTGCTGGAACGGGTCTTACGATACAGCGCCGGGGGATGGAGCGGCGCTTGCGACGGGAGATTGTGCGAAGCGCGTGGTGAGAGGTGGCTCCTGGGCTAATGGACCCGCGAACATGCGTTCGGCTTACCGCGAAGCGGTTCTCGCTTCAGACCGTTACTCTAACGTGGGTTTTCGCGTGGCTCGCGAGACGACCCAATGAGCTGCCGTAGGAATTCAGAAGCGACGAGGAGTTTGTTGGGCTCTCGCGAAAGGCCCCAGAGCCTCCTTGCCGGCGAGGTTGCGCCATGTGGCTGCTTCCCCGGTTTGAACTTGACGCGCCGCACTTTTCTGATGACGATTGCCTCTCTTCTCGTTCCGGCTTTCGCTCTTGCACAACAGAAACTCGTTTTCGATGTGAAGACCTCCTGCAGTTTTTACCCCGGAGATAAGATTAAAGATACGGTTTATAGCTTCCAATCGACTTCGGAAGCTCTGGAAATCGTGAAACGCATTACTCACGCCGTGGGCCTGGAGCCCAATTTCGAATTGCTGCAGGCCAATATTCCCAACGCAGCTGCGGTAATCCACGATCAGAAGCGGTATATTCTCTATAGCTTGCTTTTTATGCAAAAAATCAAGGAGACCACTGCCACGGACTGGGCCGCGCTGACAATCCTCGCGCATGAGATTGGCCATCATCTCAATGGCCATACTCTTTCGGCGAGCGGGAGCAGGCCTACACTTGAACTGCAGGCGGATACGTTTGCCGGCCATGCTGTGGAGCGTATAGGCGGCGCCCTCGATCAGGCCCTGGCTGCTTATCAAGTCATGCCTGCGGAGGGAACCGAGACGCATCCGCCGCGCAGCGCAAGGTTGGAAGCAGTGACCAGGGGCTGGACCGAAGCTTCAGCCGGGGCGCCGTCACTTCCGGAAAGGGGCTCCAAGAGCAGCAGCGCAAAAGACGGCGACGCGCTCGCAAGAGAGATTCTCGAGTCCATCCGGGCTGGCGGCCCGCCATATTCTCGAGTGTCTCCAAGTCTTACTGGAACCATGAAGGAAGAAGCCTATGAAAGCTTCACAAAATTGCGGTTCGCCGGTCCTTCAGCCACGATCAATCAACAGGGCAAGCATCTTTCGGCTGACGGCAATACATACTACTTTTATGACGTTAGCTCGGGATCCGAAAAGTTGAGCTGTATTCTTGGGCTCAGCAGCAACGGCGCCTTGAGTGTTTTCCACTGCCAGTAGCGGACACGCATCGCCAATCCTTCTGACTGCATCGACATGCTTTGAAGTGTCCCCGAGAGAGGGGAGCGGGCCGCATTTCTTTGCAATGTCGCGGAACTGCTGAAGAAACAGCAAGTGAAAGCTTACCCGCCATCAAAGGCCAAGCTATTTGACGCAGCCGCCGTTTTCCTATTCAACAAGTCTTCATTTCAGAGTAAAGGGTCAACCATGGATACCAAATTCTCAATTCCAGCCGAAGAGGCGCAGGCCTATAGCCTTATGCGTACATATGGCATTTCGGCTGATGAACTTGATGGTTATATCGCTACAATGCTCGGCGAGATAAAAGTCCTAGCTGAATACGCGAAGCTTTCGGGCGTTGCGAGCCATGTACAGGCCGCCATTGCGGAGCTCGAAAATGTAAAGCGATTGCGCGCTTCCTAGCTAGGCTAGCCCCGTCGGCCTAACCTAGAGGAATGCGACACGCTCCTGATCGCCGGAAGCTGCTTCCCTTATATCGAGTTCTACCCGAAGCCAAGCCGCGCGAAATGCGTCCAGATCGACATCGACCCGCAACGCATCGGGCTCAGACATCCGGCACACGTCGGCCTCGTCGGGGATTGCGTGCGCGTACTTGGCGCGCTGCTCCCGAAGGTACAGCCCAAGCAGGACCGGAGCTTTCTCTTTCAGGCGCAGCACCAGATGAAGGAATGGCGCGCGCTCATGGAGGAGCGCGGCACGCGCCGCGACAAGCCAATGAGGTGGTCGCCTACGAGCTGAACAAGTGCGTCACCGACGATGCGTTCATTTCCACCAACTCCGGCACGATCACGACCTGGATCGCGCGGCACTTGGACATGACGGGCGTCACGCTCTCCAGGAAAACGGTTACGAATTCGCCATCGAACAACTCACGAAGCGGGCGGTTGACGACTTTGGTGTATGGCAGAGGGGGATTGGGGATGACGCCGCGCGAGATGATTGTGTCGGTCGCCGTCGAAACTGTATCGTTGACGAAGTTGAGATGGCCGGTTTCACCGTAAAGCTTGCCATTTGGAAGCTGGATCTTGATGATGACCGCGTTGAAGCCGCCCTTGTTCCCATAGCGCTCGCGCAGCGAAAGCACGGTGCGCACGGGGACGGGAAAGGTGACATACATCGGATCCTGGCTGACGATGGTCGCCAAAACTCCGGAGGTCGGCCCGACGTAGTTGCCGACATTGATCGCGGTCTGGCCAATCTTTCCGTCGATGGGCGCGCGAATTTCGGTGTAGCCGAGATCGATTTTTGACTGCTCCAGCTGAGCCTGCGCCCCCAGCACCTGCGCTTCCAGCGCCTTTTCCGAGGCGAGTGCGGCATCGTAAGTGGATTGCTGGCCGGCGGGCGAAGAGAGCAGGGATTTGGCCCGGTTCAGCGTCTCTTTCGCATTGATCAACTGGGCCTGAAGCTGGTCGACGGCCGATTGTTTCGCTTCGACGTCGGCCCGATAGGGCGGCTGCTCGATCACGTACAAGAGGTCGCCTTTCTTGACTTCCGCTCCCTCCTGGAAGTCGCGTTTCTCGAGAAAGCCAGTCACCCGCGCAAGCAGGTCCACGCGCTTTTCGGCCTGCACGCGCCCGATGAACTGGTTCGTCTGGGTCAGCGGTTTGGTTTCCGCGGTTACAACGCCAACAGCCGGCGGTTCCCCTGTCTGGGCTGAACGAAACGGATTACGATTACCTTTTCACCAAAGACAAGCACATCATCTTCGGCTTTCACGGATATCCCTGGTTAGTCCATCGCCTGACCTACCGGCGGGCCAATCCAAATCTCCATGTCCGGGGCTACAAGGAAGAGGGCACAATCACCACGGCCTTCGACATGCGCGTTCAAAACGATCTGGATCGCTTTCATCTTGTGCAGGACGTGGTGGATCGCCTGCCGCACTTGGGGAGCAAGGGGGCCTACCTGAAGCAGATGGTCGCAGGACAAGCTCATCGAGCACAAGCGTTACATCGATAAGCATGGCCAGGATTTGCCGGAGATCCGCAACTGGAAGTGGAGCGATCTCAAATGAATGCGCAAGCTCTTATCGAAATCGCTCGTGCCCTCGTTTCGGGTGACAAAGGTCTTCTTGCCATGGACGAGAGCAATGGAACCTGCAACAGACGTTTCGCCAAAGCCGGAATCCCTGAGACCGGGGAGGCCCGGCGCGCCTATCGCGACTTGATTGTGACCTCACCGCGTCTCGGCGAGTGCATCAGTGGCGCAATCCTTTACGATGAGACGATCCGTCAACGCACGAAAGACGGCACGCCTTTCGTCAAAGTCCTCGCCGATGCGGGCATCGTTCCAGGCATCAAAGTGGACATGGGCCTAAAGGAACTAGCCGGGCATCCCGGAGAGAAAATAACCGAGGGTCTGGACGGCTTACCCATCCGCCTCCAGGAGTATTTTCAAATGGGCGCGCGCTTTGCCAAGTGGCGCGCGGTGATCGCCATAGGCCCTGGACTTCCCAGCCGGGATTGCATCGAGGCCAACGCGAAAAACTTGGCCCAGTATGCCTTGTTGTGCCAGGAAGCCGGGCTCGTCCCCGTCGTCGAGCCGGAAGTACTCATGGACGGCGATCACACAATGGAGCGGTCGCGCGAAGTTACACAAGACGTTCTGCAGACCGTTTTCAAGCACCTTGGCGCGCAACGGGTAATGCTCGACGGGATGATCCTGAAGCCCAACATGGTGCTTCCGGGACTGGCCTGCGCCATTCAGCCGACCGTGGACGAGGCAGCGGACGCCACGGTGAACTGTCTGCTGCGGGCCGTCCCCGCGGCCGTTCCGGGGATTGCGTTCCTGTCGGGCGGCCAAAGCGGAGAACTGGCCTCGGCCCGGTTGAACGCCATGAATGCGAGATTTAAGTCAGTTCCGTGGGCGCTGGCATTTTCGTTCGCCCGTGCGATCCAGCATCCGGCTTTGGAGATCTGGGGCGGCGTCGAGGCCAACAGGGCAGCGGCGCAGAAAGCTTTGTATCACCGGGCCGCGTGCAACAATGCCGCGCGCCGTGGCGAATACAGCGCCGCGATGGAAACAGCTGAACCTGACATCAGGCGTCGCGCAATCGCGGTATCGGCCGCATAGGGAAATCGAAAAGATCCCGTATCGAACCGGCCCGTTTGAAACGTCCGGCGGCCTGGATGTGAAAAGGAACGTAACGAGTGACCGCCAGCCAAAAGCTGCTTCAGCTTTACTTCATCCGGCACGGCGAAACCGCATGGTCGCTCTCCGGCCAGCACACCGGGCGCACGGACATTCCATTGACGGCGCATGGCGAAGACGAGGCGCGCGGCCTTGAACCGTGCCTCCGGGCGATCGAGTTCGCTCGCGTCCTGACAAGCCCGCTGCAGCGGGCGCGTCGAACCTGCGAGTTGGCGGGACTTGGGGCGCCGGCCGTGATGGAGCCGGATTTGGCGGAGTGGGACTACGGCGACTACGAAGGCAAATATCCCGTAGACACTCTCAAGGAGCGACCAAACTGGAACTTATTCCGGGATGGCAGCCCCGGCGGTAAATCGCCAGCACAGGTTTCCGCCCGCGCCGACCGGCTCCTCGCGAAACTTCAAGCGCTGGAAGGCAACGTGGCGCTCTTTTCGCATCGCCAGTTCGGGTGCGTCCTCGCCGCGCGATGGATCGGGTTGCCGGCGGTTGAAGGGCAGCATTTTGCGCTGGGGCCGGCCTCGCTCAGCATTCTCGGCCACGAAGCCAGCCATCCCAAGACCCAGGTCATAGCTCTGTGGAATGCCACGCCGCCAATGCTGCCTGACGCTCCATAAGCCGGTGAGGTTGCCGAAGACGCGGGACTAAACCGAGGTGCCTGGAGATTCTGGGCTAAATCAACAGTCGAGGCCCAAAATCATGACCATCGCGGAACCGGTAGTGCAGAGCGGCCGCCGTTATCAGAAGTTGACGGGGGCTATCTTCGACGTTGATGGGGTCCTGCTCGCATCACCCCATGAGCGCGCCTGGCGCGAAGCGCTCGAAGGGTTTGCCGATCCGGCTCGTTTCACCTCAGACATGTATGAGGAGGAGGTGGCAGGCAAACCGCGGCTCGCAGGAGCAGTGGCGGCGCTGGAGGCACTGGGCGTGCCGAACGCCGCAGGGCAGGCAGCCGCCTACGCCGGGCGGAAGCAGAAGCGGCTCGAAGAGTTGATTCACGCCGGGTGCGTCGCCGCCTTTCCCGACGCACTCCGCTTCGTTCAGGCGATCGCCGCATTGGGATGGCCGATAGCCGCCGCGTCGTCCTCGAAAAATGCCAACGGCATGATGAAGGCAATCCGCCTCGCCTCCGGGAAAAGTCTGCTCGATATGTTCACCGTGAATGTCCCCGGCTGGGATTTGCCGCGAGGCAAGCCTGACCCAGCGATATTCCTGCTCGCCGCCCAGGAGCTCAAGATGGAACCCGCATCCTGCTTCGTCGCCGAGGACGCGCCCGCGGGCATGGAAGCGGCCCGCGCCGGCGGTATGACGGCTCTCGGCGTCGCCCGGCGTGGAGACGAGGAGGTCTTGTGGGCGGCTGGAGCGGATGTGGTGGTGACGAGCCTCGATGAAGTTGCAATCGATGACCTTGCCGCCGGGCGGCTTTCGCGCAGGCCATCTTGAACGGAAGGAAGACCATGGAACAAGCTTTGGAGCCAACCGCCGACCCCGCTTGGGTCCTCACCGCGGATGGCTACGATCCGCTTCGCGAGCGTAGCATCGAGTCGCGCTTCGCGATCAGCAATGGCTTCCTGGGCATAAGGGGCGCACGGTCGACGACAAGGGGCGCGCGCTGGGTTGTTCCGCCGCGCACCTATGTGGCGGGATTGTTCGACAAGCCCGACGGAGAGGAGACCAAGCCGGAGCTTGTCCCCGCCGCCGACTGGCTGAAAGTCCGCATCCTGCTGCCGAGCGGACCTTTGGCGCACCGTCCTTGCGTTGTGTCGTCGCATCGCATGACACTCGACGTGAGGCGTGGCGCTTTGCTTAGCGAATTCAAAGACTTGAAAGCGCTCGAGGTGAGCCTCAGCATGCGCACATTGCGCTTCGTTTCGCTGAGCGAGCGCGCGGCCGGGCTGCAACTGATCCGTTTGCAGATCGAGGACGGAGAGACCGAAATCGAACTGGAAGCGTCGTTCGAAGGGCTGAACCTCGGGCTCGCATCCGAACGGCTCGATCAAGATCTTGGCGAGTGGCGCACTCGGCATTCGGGCAAAGTCCTCGCCATCGCCGCCGCATCGTCGCTCCAGGTCGACGGCCAGGATCTTGTGGCGTCAGCGCTCGGCGAATTGAAATGGTCATGGAGATGGAAATCGCGTCCCGGACAGGTCGTGTGTTTCGAGCGCTCCGTCGCTATCGTGCGGAGCGACAGCGAAGCGTTCGACCCAAGCCCTGTCGCGCGCGAAAAGCTTGAGCGTGCGCGCCAAACCGGCTGGCGTGGTGCGATGACGGCGCACGAGACGGCCTGGGCAAACCGCTGGCGACGCAGCGGCGTCGAGGTCGAAGGCGATCCGGCGGCTCAGGAGGCATTGAGGTTCGCCATCTATCATCTGAATAGCGCGGCCGATCCCGGCGACGAGCGCGTATCGATCGGCGCCAGGGCGCTGACCGGCGGCGACTATCACGGGCATGTCTTCTGGGACACCGAGATCTTTTTGCTCCCTTTCTACATCCTGACATGGCCCGAGGCGGCGCGGGCGCTGCTCATGTATCGCTTTCACACCCTCGATGGCGCGCGGGCGAAAGCGGCCCGCTTGGGCTGGCGCGGCGCTCTCTACGCCTGGGAGTCAGCCGACACCGGCGCGGAGACAGCGCCGGAGCAGGTGATCGGTCCGGATCGTCAGATCATCCCTATCCTGTGCGGAACGCAGGAGCAGCACATTAGCGCGGACGTCGCCTACGCGGTCTGGCAGTACTGGCAAGCGACAGGAGACGATGGTTTTCTCCGTGGCGCCGGAGCGGAGATCGTTCTCGAGACGGCCAGGTTCTGGTCCAGCCGCGCCAAGCTGGAGGCTGATGGCCGCCGCCATATCCGGGGCGTTATCGGACCGGACGAATATCACGAGACGATCGACGACAGCGCCTACACCAACGTCATGGCGCGCTGGAGCATCCGGCGCGCGCTCGATATCGCGGCCCTGTTGCGCGAGCGCTGGCCGGAGGACTGGACGCGCCTGTCGTCGCGCCTCGATCTCGGGGAAGCGGAGCTGACGGAGTGGCGCGCGGTGGCGGAGACAATCGCCATCGGTCTCGATCCCGAGACCGGGCTTTTCGAGGAATTCCAAGGATATTTCGGACTGGAAAACATCGATCTGGCGGCTTATGCGGGCCGTTCCGTACCGATGGACGTGGTGTTAGGCCGGGACCGGACGCAAAAATCCCAAGTGGTCAAGCAGGCCGATGTGGTGGCGCTGCTGGCGCTTTTGCCGGATGAGTTCGCTGGCGCCGCCGGGGCGGACAACTTCCGCTACTACGAGCCTCGATGCGCCCACGGCAGTTCGCTCAGTCCCTCCATGCAGGGGCTCGCAGCGGCGCGCCTCGGCCAGCCCGAGATGGCTCTGCGCTATCTCCAGCAGAGCGCGGCGATCGATCTTTCGGATGGCCATGCCGGGATCGACGGCGGCGTGCACATCGCAGCCCTCGGCGGGAACTGGATGCTGGTGGTGCTCGGGTTCGCGGGCTTGTCCCTTCGGAGCTCACCGATAACATGGTGCGCGCCATCGCGAAACAAGCCGAGGCCGAACGCGACCGCCGCGCCAAGATCATTCATGCCGAAGCCGAGTTCCAGGCCTCGCAAACTCTCGTCAACGCCGCCCAGATTTTATCGACCATTCCCGCCGCCATGCAGTTGCGTTATTTGCAGACGCTTGCCGAGATCGGCGCGGAGCAAAACTCGACCGTTGTCTTCCCGATGCCGATCGACATTATGAAGCCATTCCTCGAGATTCTCGATAAGCAGGCGAAGCCAATAGGAGCCAATGGCGCCGCTCGTATTCCGAATATCGAGGGCGCCGCGCATTAGAAGCTGGCGTGTAACGCGGATCAAGCCGAATTGGCGCGGTCACTGTGTAAGCGCTAGCCCTGCTGAAACGGCCTCATGCTGAACAGGGCGCGGCTTCGCCATGGAGGATTTCATGATGCAAGCCTCAACCACATCGGCGGCCGCTGGCGGCAAACGTCTGATCTCCAGCCCGGAAGTCGAGGGCGCCGTTGTTTACGGTGCGGATGGCAAGAAAGTAGGATCCATCGATCATCTCGTGATCGAGCGCGTCAGCGGCCAGGTCGCTTATGCGGTGGTCGATTTCGGGGGCTTTCTCGACCGTCTCAAAAGCCATTACCGCTTGCCGTGGCCAACCCTCAACGGCAGCGCCGGTCAGCGGCGCATCGATAAATCCGGTAACGCTCGTTCGCCCCAGACCTGATCCGCGGCGATATAAGTACAACCTGGATCTTTGTCTTACCGCGTCCTGCGCAAAATCGGAACCGGTAGCGACACACCTGCGCCAAGGCGCGTTCCGGGCGACGATCACGATGACGCCCGTATCCCGATTGAACGCGGGATGCTTTGAGGCTTCTCCAATCTGGCCATGCCATCTTGGACGGCGCTCGCCGCACGCCTAGAGCACGTCATCCCGGAACGACGCCTGCGTCGTATCCGGGATCGCAACAGGCGCTTCGATTTGTAACGGCCCCGGATATGCGCTGGGGCGCATTCCGGGGTGACGATCATCGGGACGCACGACGCTCTAAAGGTAAACCGTTCGTCAACTCCCCGTAAGCGTTAATACAACATGGTTAACAGGAGCGCGCCGGATTTATTTCCAGCCTGAGTATGCTTAAGAAAGCGTCTACCCGGCGCGAAAGGAGGAGCGCCGCGCCTTACGGCTGGCCGTAGGCGGTCTCATATAAGTAATTGAAAAACAATAGCTTTCTGTCTTCACTCGATCGCCATTAAATAGAATTTAATGCCGGAATTTTGGCATTAAGTCGGCTCGCAAAAGTCCGTTAAATATGTTTGCAAGTTCACGAGTTAACGCTTTCGCCAGCCCGAAAAGCTGCGGCACAGGCGGGGGCGATGGCGTCCCGTTCGGTATTTTCCCCTTATTTCGCAGGGGTTGGAGCGGGCTCACGCCGCGTTAACCTGCCCGCAAGGCGATATCGCCGAAGATCTTTCAGAATGAGAAGTCCGGACGAAATCGTCAGGGACAGATTGACAAGCAGAGGCCGCTTTGCGCAACGCGTATACAAAAATGCATCCAGACGCCCGCATCCGATTAAAGGCGCGATGCTCTAGGTCCCTTGCTGGGCGCAATGATCGCTGTCGGCTTTGAAACGATACTCAACAAAGGCAAACCCGACCGCCGCCGGCACGTTGGCGGCCCAGGGCGATCTCGAAAGCGGCGACAAGGCCCCGCGGCATTGAAAGGCTGGGTAGTTTCCAGAGTCTGGCCTCGCAGCGCCGCTCCGCGCATTATTGTAGTGGCCGGGTGATGCCCGACGGCGAATTCATGGATTTTGCCTGCTCGCCCGCGCCCGGAGGCGCGAAATAGAGGCTCCGTTGAGGGCCGCTTCATCGGCGTCGCGGCCTCACCGGCGCAATCAGCCACCAAAGCGTTCAGAGTCCTGCCGAAACCTTCGACTTCGCAAAAACTCAAGGAACATTCGCTATGCAACTTCATGCCGGCTCGCCCAAGGACCCTGAATCGAAGCCCGCTGCGCAAGACGATTTGAAATCCCTACCCCTGCCAGAAGTAGAGAAAAAGCTGGGGTCGTCGCCGGAAGGCCTCACTCAGGCCGAGGCGCAGAGGCGGCTCGCCCAATATGGGCCCAACGATATTGAAGAAAAAAAGACCAACGAGATCCTGAAATTCCTCAGCTATTTCTGGGGTCCCATCCCGTGGATGATCGAAGCGGCCGTGATCCTTTCGGCGGTAGCTCGGCACTGGCCCGACTTTGCCATCATCCTCCTTCTGCTTCTGGCCAACGCCGTGGTCGGATTCTGGGAAGAACACCAGGCGGGAAACGCCATCGCCGCCCTGAAGGCCAGACTGGCGATCAAGGCCCGGGTGAAACGCGATGGGAAGTGGATCAACCCGGCGGCGCGCGAACTGGTGCCGGGCGATGTCATTCGATTGCGCCTGGGCGACATTGTGCCGGCAGACGCACGTTTGCTGGACGGCGACGAGATCTCCGTGGACCAGTCGGCGCTGACCGGTAAGTCGTTACCCGCCACGCGTGATTCCGGCGACGCCGTATTCTCCGGTTCGATCGTTCGTCGCGGCGAAATCGGTGCGCTGGTCTATGCCACTGGCGCAAACACCTATTTCGGCAAGACGGCGGAACTGGTGGAGACGGCGGTTACCGTCAGCCATTTCCAGAAAGCCGTGCTGAAGATCGGCAACTACCTGATCATGCTGGCGGTCGCCATGGTGGGGCTGATCATTGCTCTTGGAATCTACCGCGGCGAGCCGGTCCTCACTTTGTTGCAGTTTGCCCTGGTCCTGACGGTGGCGGCGATCCCCGTGGCGATGCCCACGGTTCTGTCGGTCACGATGGCGGTCGGCGCGCGCCTGCTCGCCAAGAAGCAGGCGATCGTGAGCAAGCTGGTCGCCATCGAGGAACTGGCCGGCGTGGACGTGCTGTGTGCCGACAAGACCGGCACCCTGACGCAAAACAAGCTGACGCTGGGCGATCCGTTCTGCCTGGATAAGGTCACCGCCGAGCAGGTCATCCTCGCCGGCGCACTGGCGTCGCGAGCGGACGATAACGACACCATCGATCTCGCCGTCCTGGGCGGCCTGAAGGACAAGCAGGCGCTGAAGCCCTATCAGGTCACGCATTTCGTGCCGTTCGATCCGGTCCACAAGCGCACCGAGGCCACCATTACCGGCCCGGATGGAAAAACATTCAAGGTGACGAAGGGGGCGCCTCAGGTCATCCAGGGACTGTTGGCCAACGCCGCGGCCGTCAAAGACGCGGTCGATAAGGCAGTCAATGACTTCGCCGCCCGCGGCTTTCGTGCGCTCGGTGTGGCCCGGGCGGATGGCGATGGGAAATGGCGGCTTCTCGGCGTGTTGCCGCTGTTCGATCCACCGCGTAAAGATGCCAAATCCACCGTCGCGACCGCGGCTCAGATGGGCGTGAAGATCAAGATGGTGACGGGCGATGCCCTGGCGATCGCCCGGGAGACCGCCAAAACCTTGGGGATGGGCACGAACATTCTCGACGGCGCCACCCTCGGCAACTCCAAGACTGAGGAGACCGCGGCGATGACCAAGTCCATCGAGGACGCCGACGGTTTCGCCCAGGTATTCCCGGAGCACAAATTCCACATCGTCGACGTGCTGCAGAAGCA
The DNA here is from genome assembly GCA_963764115.1 of uncultured Alphaproteobacteria bacterium. Lineage (GTDB taxonomy): Bacteria > Pseudomonadota > Alphaproteobacteria > Rhizobiales > Rhodomicrobiaceae > Rhodomicrobium. Next base: position 103,488 of record CAVXRT010000026.1, on the reverse strand, counting down.
CGGACACATCGTCGGCATGACTGGCGACGGGGTAAACGACGCGCCCGCACTGAAAAAGGCCGACTGCGGCTTCGCTGTTTCCGGCGCGACGGACGCGGCGCGTGCGGCGGCCTCCATCGTGCTGGTGGCGCCGGGGCTATCGGTGATTATCGATGCGATCAAGGAGAGCCGGAAGATCTTCCAGCGGATGAACAGCTACGCGATGTACCGCATCGCCGAGACGCTGCGCGTACTGTTGTTCATGACGGCGGCGATTGTCGTCTTCAACTTTTATCCCCTGACGGCGATTATGATCGTGATGCTGGCGCTACTCAACGACGCGGCCATCCTGTCCATCGCCTATGACAATGTCATCTACAGGAACCAGCCCGAAGCATGGAACATGCGCATGGTTCTGGGCATCGCCACAGTGCTGGGAATTGTCGGTCCGCTTGCCGCATTTGGGCTGTTTTACCTGGGTGACCGCGTCCTTCACATCGACCGTCCGCAGCTCCAGACCATGATGTACCTCTTGCTGTCGGTGGCTGGACATCTGACGATTTTCCAGACGCGAACGCGTGGCCCGTGGTGGTCAATACGCCCGGCGCGAATTCTCTTCCTGGCGGTAATCGGAACGCAGACGGTGGCCACGCTGATCTGCGTCTTCGGGTTCCTAGTAACCCCTCTCTGGTGGGGCTGGGCAGCGTTGGTTTGGGCCTATGCCTTAGCCTGGTTCCTCCTGACCGACCCCGTGAAACTGCTTGCCTATCGGATACTCGATCCTGTCAAAGCCGGTTCTGAAGCCGATTTGGCTACACGCCGGCCGGCAACGGCGCCCGAAGACGCACAGTTTCAAACGGCTGGGACGGCGCGCCCGGCGGTGGCAGGTTGGGTCTCGACCCATTGGCCGATACCGGCCGCCGCGCTCGCACTCATCGTTCTGGCTTTGGCCGGCGGCGGTAGCTGGCTCTATTGGTCGGCCCATCGGCTACCTGCCGTTCACTATGTGACGCGGACGATCGAAACGGGCTCAATCGTCCGCACCGTCACCGCGAGCGGCATCGTCGCTCCCACGGCGGCCTCGCCCGTCCGCGCCCGCGTCTCCGGCGTGATCCAGGTGATCTCTTGCGCCGCCAACACGAAAGTGAAGGCGGGCCAGACCTGTGCGAAAATCGACCCCCACCCCTCTGAAGCCGCGGTGGATCAAGCGAGGGCCGATTTGGAGGCAGCGAAGGCTCAGTTCGAAAAGAACAAAGCCGAACTCGCCCGGGCGCAAGAGCTCTTCGAGCGCTATGAGGCCCTGGCAAAGCGACGGGCTTATTACCGGAGAACGCTCGATAGATGGCGCGATGCCTTTGAGCAGGCGCAGACCCAGACGAAGCTTAACGAAGCAACCGTCGCACAGCTCCAGACAGCGCTCAAGACAGCCGAGACCAATCTCAGCGATACAGACATCGTCTCGCCAATCGACGGAACGGTGGTCTCGCGCAATGTCGAAACGGGCATGACGGTCGCGGCAGGTTCAAAAACGCCGCTCTTCCTTGTCGCGGCAGATCTCAGCGTGCTTCATGTCGACGCCAATGTCAGCAAGACCGGCATCGGCAAGGTCAATCTCGGCGACAAGGCCACATTTACGGTCGTCCCCATCCCGAACCGGACCTTCCCCGGCGAGGTGACCCAAATTGGCCCATCGCAGACCATCGAGAACGTCGAAACCTACGATGTCGTCATCACGGCGTCCAATCCGGAACTGCTGCTTCAACCCGGCATGACGGCGACGATCCAAATCGTAATCGAAAAACGCGACGGCGTCCTTCGCATGCCGGATGAAGCGCTGCGCTATTCGCCCTCTGGCCGAACGGCCCCGAGCGGCAGTTCCAGCATCAGCACGGAGCTGGATGGGTGGCCGCTTGTTTGGATCCTGCGCGACGGGAGACCGGCAGCGATCCCGGTTCAACTCGGTGTCCACGCGGACGCCTACACGGAAATTGTCAAGGGTGACGTGAAGCCAGGTGATGATTTGATCGTCGGCGAAAGCGGCGGCCACGCAAACTAATGAACTATAGAGCCGCAAGGCCGCAAGACCCGCGGCCTCGGCCTGTTTCGTAACGCTTAACGCATGATCACGGTCGATCATCGCTTTGCGCTCAGCAATCCCGCCTTGGTGAGCGCGCCCTCTAAAAAATCGTTCTCCAGCGTCAGCTCGCCGATCTTGGCGTGCAAGCTCTTCAAATCGACGCTTGAAGCCGCTGCTTCGCTCTTTGTCCTGGCCAAACACCCCGGCCGCGCCTTCGAGGAGCTGCGCTTTCCACTGGGTGATCTGATTGGGGTGGACGTCGAAGTGCTGCGCCAGCTCGGCGAGCGTCTTCTCCCCCTTCAGAGCGGCCAAGGCCACCTTCGCCTTAAAGCCCGGAGTGTGGTTCCGGCGCGGTCTGATGCTGGGATCGAATCCCCTTTTCTCGATGAGGGTCTGTGTGGACCGATGTCATCCGGGCTTCTCCAACGCCGGTATCGAGTGGTTTTGGGGGAGTGAGGATGCAGGAAAAGTCGGGGGATCCGTTCGCTGTGGCGGCCAAGCCATACCGTGCGCTCAGCGTGCAGGAATGAACAGGAGCGTCAGGGATTTTACGGAACCAGTTCTCCGGCGAACGCGTTGATATGCGTCAGTATGAATACCAGCGGGAACACCATGAATTTCTGTGTTCGAAAACAGGAGCTTTTAGAACGTGCCGAGCGCGTCGAGAAAAAAGCACGCCGGCAGAAAAATGCGCAAGCGCAGGACATCCTGCGCGCCCTTGCATTGCTTTACCGCGAGATGGCGGAAGAGCTCGAAGAAGGTTCGGCAATCCCGAGCTATATGCATTGACCTGCCGGGTGAGGCGGGGCGGGAACTCGTGTTTCCGAGTTGCGGGCTATCAACCGCTCAACGGCCCGAATCTCATCAGCAAGTCGACCCTGAATGTCCTTGAGCCGGGCGGCCGCGGCGGTATCGCCGGTGTTGAAGAAAAGCGACTTTACCTCTGTCACGAGCATATCAGCATCGCACAGGAATTCGTGCACCTTCGTTAGCTCCGAAGCGGTGAGTATATCCCGAGATTGAACTTGAGCGATGGTTTATCCTCCGACGGCGTTCTCCTACTTCGGTCGAAGGTGGGAAAGAGCGCTTTCCCCGACATTGTATCCCTCGAAGTTTGAGCCGCGCAATATGCGAAAAATGAACGATAAGTTTTCTAAAAGTAATATCGATGAATTGGTCGCAGGGCATCGTTCAAGCGAGCGCGGCTTCCCATCTGCATTATCTTAAATCGCGCCAGCCTGAAAGCCGGTGTCAAAAGACGGGCTTGGCCCGGAGGATGTAGATAACAGCGGCCATTTCCCCGCGTAGAAGGTAGCTGAAATCTATCCCGCCGAAGCGCTGACGCTATATTCAACCCCCGGCCATCGCGAATACGACGGCTTAGCACAGCACAGATGCACACAACCAAACCCCATGGCTCAGGCGATGGGGTTTGGTTTCATGGGGGGGGAGGGGATTTCACATCCTTGGTATGCCTGGCGACGACCTACTCTCCCACAGTGTAGTACCATCGGCGCAGGAACGTTTCACGGTCGAGTTCGAGATGGGATCGAGTGGGGGCGTTCCGCTATTATCACCAGGCAAACGAAGGATGTTGGATCACGAGCGTCAGGAACGCTTGTGCTCAGAATGATCTGTCTTGTCTTTTCGTCAACCCACTCTTCGAGTGAGCATTGACTAATGAGAGCGATGAAGCCAATCGAACGATTAGTACTGGTAAGCTCCACGCGTTGCCACGCTTCCACATCCAGCCTATCAACGTGGTGGTCTTCCACGGTTCTCAAGGGAGAACTTGTTTCGAGGCGAGTTTCCCGCTTAGATGCCTTCAGCGGTTATCTCTTCAACACTTAGCTACCCTGCACTGCGGCTGGCGCCACAACAGGTCCACCAGAGGTGTGTCCATCCCGGTCCTCTCGTACTAAGGACAGCTCCTCTCAATTCTCCTACACCCACGGCAGATAGGGACCGAACTGTCTCACGACGTTCTGAACCCAGCTCACGTACCGCTTTAATTGGCGAACAGCCAAACCCTTGGGACCTGCTCCAGCCCCAGGATGCGATGAGCCGACATCGAGGTGCCAAACAACCCCGTCGATATGGACTCTTGGGGGTCATCAGCCTGTTATCCCCGGCGTACCTTTTATCCGTTGAGCGATGGCCCTTCCACTCAGGACCACCGGATCACTAAGGCCGACTTTCGTCTCTGCTCGACTTGTGGGTCTCGCAGTCAGGCAGGCTTATGCCTTTGCACTCGACAGCTGATTTCCGACCAGCTTGAGCCTACCGTCGCACGCCTCCGTTACTCTTTGGGAGGCGACCGCCCCAGTCAAACTACCCACCACACACTGTCCCGGAACCGGATAACGGTCCGCGGTTAGATATCCATGATCGCAAGGGTGGTATTTCAAGGGTGACTCCACGAAACCTGGCGGCTCCGCTTCGTAGTCTCCCACCTATCCTACACATGTAATCACGAATACCAGTGTGAAGCTATAGTAAAGGTGCACGGGGTCTTTCCGTCTAACCGCAGGAACCCCGCATCTTCACGGGGAATTCAATTTCACTGAGTCTGCGTTGGAGACAGTGGGGAAGTCGTTACGCCATTCGTGCAGGTCGGAACTTACCCGACAAGGAATTTCGCTACCTTAGGACCGTTATAGTTACGGCCGCCGTTTACTGGGGCTTCAATTCGGAGCTTGCACCCCTCCTCTTAACCTTCCAGCACCGGGCAGGCGTCAGACCCTATACGTCGCCTCGCGGCTTCGCAGAGCCCTGTGTTTTTGGTAAACAGTCGCCACCCCCTGGTCTGTGCCCCTCCGCAATGCTTGCGCAAAGCGAAGGCCCTCTTATCCCGAAGTTACGAGGGTAATTTGCCGAGTTCCTTCAACGCAGTTCTCTCAAGCGCCTTGGTATGCTCTACCTGTCCACCTGTGTCGGTTTAGGGTACGGTCGTTTGGGGGGCTATTTCCTGGGACTGCTTCACGGCCAAACCAATCCGATAAGGTTTGACAATTTTTGCAATCCGTCACCATCCCCTGGCTGGAGAATATTAACTCCATTCCCATCGACTACGGCTTTCGCCCTCGTCTTAGGAGCCGGCTAACCCTGCTCAGATTAACTTTAAGCAGGAACCCTTGGACTTTCGGCGAGAGTGTCTCTCACACTCTTTATCGTTACTCATGTCAGCATTCGCACTTCCAATACCTCCAGCATGCCTCACAGCACACCTTCACTGGCTTATGGAACGCTCCGCTACCGCTTGCATTGCTGCAAACCCGCAACTTCGGTGCGTGGCTTAATCCCCGTTACATTTTCGGCGCAAGAACCCTTATTTAGACCAGTGAGCTGTTACGCTTTCTTTAAATGATGGCTGCTTCTAAGCCAACATCCTGGTTGTTTTGGGGTTTTCACATCCTTTCCAACTTAGCCACGACTTGGGGACCTTAATTGGCGGTCAGGGCTGTTTCCCTTTTCACGACGGACCTTAGCACCCGCCGTGTGCCTGCCGGATAAGACATTCCAGTATTCGGAGTTTGGTTAGGTTTGGTAATCCGGTAAGGACCCCTAGCCCATCCAGTGCTCTACCCCTGGAAGCATTCGTCCGACGCTCTACCTAAATAGATTTCGCGGAGAACCAGCTATTTCCGAGTTTGATTGGCCTTTCACCCCTATGCACAAGTCATCCCCGACTTTTTCAACAGGCGTGGGTTCGGCCCTCCAGTGAGTGTTACCTCACTTTCAGCCTGCTCATGCATAGATCACTCGGTTTCGGGTCTAATCCAACGAACTGAACGCCCTGTTCAAACTCGCTTTCGCTGCGCCTACACCTATCGGCTTAAGCTTGCTCGTTAGACTAAGTCGCTGACCCATTATACAAAAGGTACGCCGTCACTTTCGCTCCGGCTGTTTGTAGGCATTCGGTTTCAGGTTCT
>CAVXRT010000026.1:0-92500 GCA_963764115.1 uncultured Alphaproteobacteria bacterium | reverse complement strand
GCTCGGTGTCCTTGTCTTTGACGCCGAGATCGAAGTAGGCGCGTCGCACCTCCGATGGCGAGGACTGCCGCCAGCCATCGTCCCATATGCCTTCGACGGCGGCATAGGCAGCGAAATTGTCAACCTGTTTGCCGAGCTGCAGAAAGTCCTGGAAGCGCCCGTAGGAGCCGGCGCGGGTGTCGGATTCCACGCCCTGGAAGTCGAAGCCATCCTTCATGGTGACGTTGATCGCGCCGCCAAGCGCGTTCAGGCCGTAGAGCGGATTGCCGGTAACGAGCGCCACGCTCTTGATTGCTGTCGCCGGGATCAAATCCCAGTTCACCGTGTCGCCGAACGCCTCGTTGATGCGCACGCCGTTCTGATAGACGGCAAGCCCTTGCGGCGTGCCCTCGATGGGTGAAGAGGTAAAGCCGCGAAATTGAATGTCCGTCGAAAATGCATTGCCGTTGACGTCGCTGACGATAGCCCCCGGCACATAGTGCGCTATCGCCTCTTCGATTGCGGGCGAGCCGGTGCGTTCGATCTCGCCGCTTGTCACCTGCCCGACGGCGCTCGGCGCCTTTTCGAGCGGGATTTCGCTGCCCTTCACGGGCGACATGGGCACGCCTTGCGCGAACCCTCCCGGAGTTTCCGCCTCGGCGGCGGTTTCAGCCGAGACTTCGGCTTGCGCGGGAACGGTGCGCGCGATGAACGAAGCGACCGGAGCCCGGCGCGCTGCAATCCCGGGAGTTGGAGGCTTCCCAACCCGAGGCGCTGGACGCGCTACAAAACGCGGCGCGGGGCGAACGGGCGGGGGAGCCTCGCGGCCTGGCTTCCGAGCCGCCTTCGGCTGAGGCTGTTGCGTTGGTGGGGGAGGCGGCGTCACCGTCACGGGCGGCAGTTGTGTAACACCGGGCGCTTTCGGCGCCTCCGGAGCGGCCTGTTGCTGAGCCGGCGCTGGCTGCTCAGCTTGCCCCTGCTGAGGCGCGGGTTGCGGGTTTGGCGGCGTCGCGGGAGTCTGGCCTTGTGGCGGCGTTGCAGCCTCGGGCGTTTTCGCTTGGGCGAGAATGACGGCTGCGTCCCATGCCGCCGGCTCGGCAAATGCGAAAGAACCTGAACCAAGCGTCGCGACCCCTAACGCAACGCCTGCGAAAGCTCCTCTGACCATTCCGCCCTCGGGCTGTTACGCGGCCGTCTCCGATTGCACCCGCCGTTCAGGACCGTGAGAAGCCCAGCTCACCGATTCCTATGCAATTGAACGCATATTCCATGATTCCGGCCCGAAAGTTCAACAGCACGGTGAAATTGTGTGAAGCAAGGATGTGATTTTGGAGCAGGCAGAAGCGGACCCCCGGCGCGGCAAAGGCCAACACATAGAGTTCGCGGCGTCTGCTGAGCCCGGTTTTGCGCCGCGCTTCTTACTTGCGAGCAGTTTCGCAGCTCGGAGGGGCGCCGGGCGCCGCCCCAACCGTCCCTGGCGCATGCTCGGTCATTCCGGGATGTGTGGCCGGCTCACCGCCCTTTTGGGCCTCTTGAGCCATGGTCGGTTTCCCTTCAGACTGGCGTTTGACGTCCTCCGAGCTGGTCGCTTTATTGCCGACCGAGTTTTGCATGGCTCCTACCGTTGCGGGCGGACCCTGCTCACCTGCCTTCGGTTCCTGGGTCTGGCCCATATTTGCCGCCATCGCGTGGACGCTGCCTGCGGCGAGGACCATGCTCAAGGCCGTTGTAGTCACGAGCGTTCTCACAAAGCCCTTCATCGTGCGTCCCTCTTCGCTCATTGTGTGCGTTAGGGGAACGCCAGCGGGCAAATCGCCGTTCCTGGCCGAATTTTCGTGCGAGACGGGGCGTCTAGAGCGTCTGGTGCCGCGCCCTTGCGCTTCGCTCGATCGCCGCGGTCACGAGCTTGTCGAGATTGAGCGCGTCGCGAAGCAGCTCAAGAAGCCGGATTTCCTCATCGGGCACTCTCAAGTCAGCCGCCGCGACCTCGACGGCCAAGGCATAAGCCGTCTCGTGCAGTTTTCTTGGCAATGCGCCCGCAACCAGCTCAAGCATGTCATCGAGGCCTTCCTCGTTGCTGAGGAGATCGCCGCATCTTTCTGCCGTATTCGCGAGATTGTTCACGTCGTAGCCCATGAAGACGGGCAGGTGCCGCACGATTTCCGCGATCCGTTCCAGTTCACGATCCGAAATCTGACGATCGGCCGCCGCCGTGGTGATCATGATATAAATGAGCGCTTCATGAGGCGTGATCTTTGGCATTGGTGCGTCCCCTCGATGCTGGGCTTAGGTTTAGGCTGCCGCACCCGCCGGTGCAAGCGCTGATCGAAGTAGAAACCCAGGCTGCCGCCTTTGCGGCGCGGCGCGTCGCAGGCTTTTGCAACTCGAAAGCCGGGGCGACGCCTGGATGAAGCCGCCGCGCTCGCTCCCCGTGGCCGAGCGTGTAGAACGCCTGGTCGCGTTCGGGGCGCCGCAAAAAGAAACCCCGCCAAATTGACGGGGTTTCGTATCGCTGACAGAAAGAAGCTTCTCAGCCCATGTCGGTTGAGAGCGCCACGTAAACCTGGGTGCCGCCCCGCTGCACGAGGGTAAGCGCGTGCTTTTTTCCGGCGGCTTTCGCGGCGCGGAGCGCTTGTTCAAGCGCGTCAGGGCTGAGAAGGCTGGCGCCATTGGCGACAAGAAGAATGTCGCCACGAACAAGACCCGCATCCGCGGCCCTGCCGTCCGGTCTGACGTTGACGATTGCGAGGCCGCCTGGACTGTCCGGCCCTTCCATGGCAGGGGCGACGCTCAAGCCAAGCACGCCGATTTCAGCTTGCGGGAACGGGCCTTTGCCCGAAGCCGGGGCCTTGTCGTCATCTGGTAATTCCGACAGTTTCGCTTCGACGATTTCACGTTTCTCATCACGGAAGACAGTGAGCCTGACCGTGGATGCGGGCGGGATCGCGGCAATCTGCCTGGCGAGGTCGCGGCTGTCCTTCACGTCGCCATCGTTGATCTTGAGGATGACGTCGCCGCGGCGTATGCCGGCCTCGTCGGCAGGACCGCCGGGAGCCGGGATCGAGACGAGCGCGCCACGCGCCGGCTTCAGGCTGAGACCGTCGGCGAGCTCGGGGGTCACCGGCTGGACCTGTACGCCGAGCCACCCACGGGTCACATGGCCCTTTTCCTTGAGTTGCGTAACGACGTTCTCGACCATTCGGGCCGGGATGGCGAAAGCTATGCCGATCGAACCGCCTGTTGGCGAGAAGATGGCCGTGTTGACCCCGATGACTTCACCGGCCTGGTTGAATGTGGGGCCGCCGGAATTGCCCCGGTTCACGGGCGCATCGATCTGCACGAAGTTGTCGTAGGAGCCCATGCCGATGTCGCGGCCGAGCGCTGAGACGATGCCCGCCGTTACGGTTCCTTCAAGGCCGTAAGGGTTGCCGAGCGCAATCACCCAGTCTCCGACCTTAGCCTGGGCATGGCCGAGCGCGACAGCCGGAAACAACTCCCCGCTTTCCACCTTGATGAGGGCGAGATCGGTGCCGGGATCGGCGCCCACGACCTTGGCTTCCAGGATGTCGCCCGTGTCGCGAACGACCTCCACCTTGAGGGCGCCCTCGACCACATGATTATTGGTGACGATGTAACCGTCGGAGCTTATGAAAAATCCGGAGCCCTGGCCTTGAACAGGCGGCATGGGGCCAGCCCCTTTTTCCCGGTCACGCGGACCCGGAGGAACGCGGGGCGGAAAGGCGTTTGGGGAGCCGAAGGGCTTCTGCGGCCCCGCGCCGTCGAACGAGTTATCCTTTTCCGATTGCTGATCCTCGCCGTCCTCCTCGTGGGCGGCGATCGCCATCGGGTTCGCCTTAACCCGGATGGAGACAACGGCGGGAGCGACCCGTTCGACGAGCCCCGAGAAGCTCGGAACAGTCGTGGTTTCCGCCGCCCGGTCTGGCTTTACAGTTGCGCGCCGGAGGTCGGACGCCTGAGCCCCGGGGAGCATGCAAAGCGCGAAGGCGGTCAGAATGCCGGCGCATGTGCGTATCAAAAGAAGGCTGGAGTGATGTTTTACAGCTGGGATTTTCGAGCGTTTATCTTTTACCTTGGCAGGCGAATGGAACATGAGCCTTCCTGGATCGAGAGGAGAAACGACAGTCTTTTTTCCGTTAAGATTGAGGCAAAAATACAACTATTGCGGCCGAGGTAAAGCACTGGCTTATGAATTCGAGCTAATCCATCAATGGGAATACCATAGTTTTTAATAAATACTGTATTTCCAACGGGTACGCTTTTATATCACTCCGATTTCGAATCGGTGAGCACCTTCAAAGACTTGCGCATGAATGTCGCTGGCTCGGCTAAAGCAGCGTACTGATGGAAATGTGGTCCGTTCGCTTTTTGCAGGAGGCTCGTTGAGCGACACCGTGTCGCTTTCCTGCGCCGTCGCTGGGAGGAGGTTCTCCCAGCTTGTCCGATTTTTTCACCGTGATATTGCAGAAGATTGAGCTGCGACAGTCATAGACAAATAAGACGCGTTCTGACTGCTCGGAGAGCTTGATTGTGCGTCCGCGTCGGCCTTATCGAAAGACTACGCATGAGCGGAGGATTTCATGAGAAAGACAATCATCGCCGGACTGACCGCCCTCGCAGTGGTGAGCCCTTCGTTGGCCTATGCCCAGGAAACGCCCGATCCGGAAGGCGCGGCGAAGCATGAACATTGGCGGCCGAGCGCTGAAGATATGAAGGCGTTCACGGATGCACGTATCGCCGCGCTGAAGGCCGGCTTGCAACTGACCCCGGACCAGGAGAAAAAGTGGCCCGCTGTCGAGCAAGCCATTCGCGATATGGCGAAGGCGCGGCAGGAGCGCTGGGCCAAGTGGCGAGAGGAGCCGAAGGATGAAAAGGTGGATGCGATCGCCCGCATCAGGGGGCGGGCCGACGCCATGACTGAGCGCGCGGCGCAACTCAGGAAACTCGCAGACGCCGCCGAGCCCCTATATCAGTCGCTCTCCGACGATCAGAAACACAAACTCCGTTTCCTGGTTCACATGGCAATGGGTCATCGTGGCGGCGGCTGGGGCCACGGCGAATGGGGCCATCATCACGGCGGCGGGAACGGTTAGATTTTTCAAGTGCGCGTGAAGAACCTGCCCGCGGCTCCCCCCGGGCGGGTTTTTTATTAATCCTTATCGCGCGGGCTATCGACAGGCTGGAGGCGGATGGGCTTGCCGCTCCCTTCAACTTTCTGTGACGCGGTGACGATATCGCCCGCTTTGACGATGAGATCGCGAACCGCCGCGACGCTTTCGGCCACCTGGACCCAGCCATCAAGCTCGTTCATGAAAATGTCGGAGCCGCCGTGGGCGCCCTTTCGAACACGCTGAATGTCCTCGACGCAAATCAGCGTGATGTTCCCACCGGTATCGTGAAGCTCGATGAACATGAAATTTGATCCTCCCGAACAGGCATAACAGCTCGCTTGCCAGATCAACCCCCCTTTAATCGGAATCGATGAGAGGGTGAAAGTTGATCGATACTAAAGTGCTAGAGCAGCTTATCCACGTCCAAACGGACGCAGGCTGCTCTAGGCTCGCTCCGCCGAAGGCCCCGAGTTATAGCACTGCCGCGAAAAATAGGAGCACTATTTTGGAGGGAAACGAATCGAACTCCCACTCGGCTGACAGGCGTCCAGAGGCGCTCATGAGCCGCAAAACTTCCATGAGCGAGCGAATAGTCCTGCGCGGCGGCGGAAAACGCTGAAGGCTGCAGAGGCTCGATACGTTTTAGAACTGCTCTAATTCAAAAAGAAAAATATTGCGCTCTTGGTTCGGTGACACTAAAAAATTTGAATGTTGGCGGTCAATTCTTCTGTCCACAGCGCCAGGATAGAGAACTCAACAACGGATAATGTTCGGGAGGGGACGCGGCGCCAATAGAACGAACACGCTTAAAATGACATTCACCCGATTCTTTATGTTTCTTCTTGCTGCTGCATTTGCCGTCTTGCCAGCAAGCGTGCGGGCAGACGATCCGTTTGCGCTCGGGCTAACTCTGAAGGATCATCTGTTTGATCCTCCCGAACTCAAAGCGCCCGCCGGAAAAGACATCGCAATCACCCTCAAGAACGAAGACAACAGCTTCGAAGAGTTTGATAGCGACTCCTTGCATACCGAAAAGATTGTAACCGCGAAAGGAAAGGTTACGATTAAGCTGAAGCCGCTTTCCGCGGGCCGATACCCATTCCGGGGTGAATTTCACGACGCGACGGCACAGGGCGTGCTGATTGTGGAATAGGAGCGAATGAATGCTTGCCGCCGCCATTATCGTTTTCCGTGAGGTTATCGAGGCCGGCCTGATCGTCGGCATCGTGCTCGCGGCTACAAGGGGCGTTCGATCCCGCACCTTGTATGTCCTTGGCGGCATTGCTGCGGGCGTGCTGGGCGCGTCCCTGCTTGCAGCCTTCGCAGGCACGCTCTCCAACGCGCTTGAGGGCGTCGGGCAGGAGGTCTTCAGCGCCTCCGTCCTCGGCGTGGCGGTTATCATGCTCGGCTGGCACAATATCTGGATGGCTCAGCACGGCCGGGAACTGGCGGCGGAGCTTACGGCGGCCGGACAGGCGGTTGTGGCAGGCAGAAAGACGCTGACGGCGCTCGCCATTGTCGTCGCCATCGCGGTCCTCCGCGAGGGCGCCGAGGTTGTGCTTTTCCTCTACGGAGTCGTCATTGCGAACGGAGAGAGCGGCTGGGGCCTGTTCACGGGCGGCATGCTGGGGCTGGCTGCGGGAGCAGCAGTGAGCGCGCTTACCTATGCAGGCCTCGTCAAGATACCGCCCCGCTATCTGTTCAGCGTGACGAGCATGCTGATTGCATTCCTCGCGGCGGGTATGGCGTCTCAGTGCGTCGCTTTCCTCGATCGCGCCGATATTCTCAATCTGTGGAGCACGACGCTGTGGGACACGTCATGGCTCCTGTCGTCGAGCAGCCTTCTGGGGCGCGTATCGCACACCCTTGTCGGCTATGACGACCGGCCGTCCATCATGCAGGCGGTGGCCTACGGTGTCACGCTGGCGACGATCCTCATCGCCATGCGGGTATTCGCCCCGGCAAAGCCGCAGCCGAAGCCAAAGCTGGCGACCGAAGCCGCCCCGCCTGAGACGCGCATCGCGGCCTAGCGCGGCGTACGCAAATGCGGAACCGGGCGACGCAAGCTCAATCGCGCGCCCGCGTCCGATGCAGGGGTGCTTCTCGCCGATCTAGCCGCCCGAACCAGCAGCGCCAACCGAATACGAAAGGCCACTGCCTGCGATCTGCGACGGCGCGCGCCCTATGCCTTGCGGTTAGAGCGCCTCGATCCCCCAGTGGTCATGGCCGCCCCCGAGGCGGCCATCCAGGGCGACAAACTCCATCTTTTTGGATTTGGGACTGGATGGCCCGGTCAAGCGCGGCCATGACATTGGTTCCAGCACATCGCAACGCACATTAACGATTCGTTCGCAGCGATGAGCATTAATCTAAAGCTGGTTAACAAAGGCGCCCCCGATTTATTTCCGGTCCAATTTACGCTTGATTAAGCTTAACCATGCATTTATCCTACGAGGGCGGTAGGCAGGCGGTTCCAACGGGTTGAAAATGAACAGCTTTTTTACCGCCAACCGCCCCATTAAATAGAATTTAATGCCGGAATTTTGGCATTAAGTGGGCTCTGAAAAGTCCGTTAAATATAATCCCGGATTCCCGTGTTAACCATGACCGCGCCGAAGCCAGCCAGCCGCTGCGCCGGGAGCGCCCTCTGTCATGAAAATTTCATTGAAATATCAATAACTTATTCGTTAACTTCCCGGCAAGGCGCTTTCTCATACAATTCTAACTCAAGAAAAATCCGTGACGTAAACGCAAGCGGGAAGCCCAATCCGGGGATAAAGTGAGGTCCAATGTGCCTGCAGAAAGCTTACCGAGGCCCGCGTCGGATCAAGCGCACGAGGCTTTAATGAAGGATTACTCATGGCACGCCTGCGAACTCCATTCGGCGGGATGTTGAAACCTCGTATCGAAGCCTTGCCACGCGCTCGTGTCGCGGCGAATGTTGGGCATGCCTGAATTGCCCGAAGTCGAGATCATCCGCCGCGGACTGGCGCCTGCAATGGAAGGCGCCTCGTTCGAAGCGGTGACGCTTAATCGGCCCGACCTGCGCTTTCCCTTCGAGACGGGTTTCGCCAGGCGGCTCTTGAAGGAGCGCGTGTCCCGCCTCTCGCGCCGAGCCAAATACATCATTGCGGAGACGGAAAGCGGGCTTGGACTTGCCATGCATCTCGGTATGACCGGCCGGTTCACGATCCAGCGCAAAGCGGCGGCCGGCGCGGAAACGCCGGGGGCATTCTATTACGACTACGATGCCGATCCGCGCCACGACCATGTGCTGTTTGGCATGAGCAACGGCGATCTCATCCGCTACAACGATGTCCGTCGCTTCGGCTACATGACCCTTTTCACGGCGAGCGAGATGGCCGTGCATCCGCTGTTCAAGGGCCTCGGAGTTGAGCCGCTCTCCAGTAAGCTTACGCCGGCTCATCTGGCCAAACTCGCATCGGGCAAGACGCAGCCGCTGAAAGCGTTTCTCCTCGATCAGCAAGTCATTGCAGGACTAGGCAACATCTATGTTTGCGAGGCATTGTTCCGGTCGGGATTGCCGCCCGACGCCGAGGCAGGCCTGCTCGCAAAGGGCAAGTCAGGCAGGGCAGCCGCCGAGCGGCTTTGCATGGCGATCAAAGGCGTGCTCGAAGACGCGCTTTTCGCCGGCGGCTCCTCGATCCGCGACTACCGCCATGCCGATGGCGGAGGCGGCAGCTTCCAGGAAAAGTTTGCCGTCTACGGACGCGAAGGCGAGCCTTGCCACAGCGGGTGCGGCGCCCTTATTCAGCGCAAGGCGCAGCAAGGCCGGTCCACATTCTATTGCCCGTGCTGTCAAGCCAAACCATGAAAGGAACGCCATGGCCTTTGAGACGGTGCTTTTCGAGAAACGGGGCAGGGTAGGGCTCATCACGCTCAACCGCCCGAAGGCGCTCAACGCACTGAACGCGCAGCTGATCTCCGAGCTGAATCAGGTTTTGGACCAGTGCGAGGCCGACGACGGCATTGGCGCCATGGTTCTGACAGGCTCGGAGAAGGCATTCGCCGCCGGCGCCGACATCAACGAGCTGAAGGACAAGTCCTTCACCGACATTGTCGCGCACGACTATTTCGAACCCTGGATGCGACTGAGCACGTGCCGCAAACCCGTCATCGCCGCCGTCTCCGGCTATGCCCTTGGTGGCGGCTGCGAGCTCGCCATGATGTGCGACGTCATCATCGCAAGCGAAACGGCGCGGTTCGGGCAGCCTGAAATCATGCTCGGGGTGATTCCCGCCGCTGGGGGCACGCAACGGCTGACGCGCGCCGTGGGCAAGTCCAAGGCCATGGACCTTTGTCTGACCGGGCGGCACATGGACGCAGCGGAGGCCGAGCGGTGCGGGCTTGTAGCGCGCGTAGTTCCTGCCGCTGAGGTGATGAACGAAGCCCTGAAGGCGGCAGAGAAGATCGCGAGCTACTCGCTCCCGGCCGTGATGATGGCGAAAGAAGCCGTAAATCGGGCCTTTGAGACCACCTTGGGCGAGGGGATCCTCTTCGAGCGGCGCATCTTCCAGTCTTTGTTCGCCACCGAAGATCAAAAAGAGGGGATGGCCGCCTTTGCGACGAAGCGCCCGCCCCAGTTCAAGCACCGTTGATTTGATCTAGCTCAAAGGCATTGGACAGGCGCTTCTGCAAAAGTTACGGTTGGGGAAACGCATATTAGGACGCTTCGGGGCCTCTTTGAAAAACATGCCAAGCCATACCGTTGAACGCCCGCACTTCAATCCCGGGAGGTGTGAGGCCTGTTTCATACGACATCGCGGCATCTGCGCCGCACTGTCGTTGGAGCAGCTTGAGAGGCTAAGCTCAATCGCACGCCGGCGCACGGTGCCGGCCAACCATTACATCTTCAGGGACGGCGATGAAGCCATCTCGTTCGCCGCGGTCGTTTCGGGCGTCGTCAAGCTCATCAAGACGACCGCGGAGGGCGAAAGACACATTGTCGGGCTCGTTTATGCGCCGGAGTTCCTGGGCCATACTTTCGCCGAGCAGCACCGCTTTTCGGCCGCTGCCGCCACTGAAGTTGAGATGTGCACCTTCCCGCGCTCGGCCTTTAACCGCCTCCTGGACGAGTTTCCTGAGCTTGAGCGCTGGCTTTTCGAATTCACGGTTCGGGAACTCGACATCAGCCGCGATTGGACGCTGATGCTTGGGCGGAAATCGTCCTACGAGCGCGTCGCAAGCCTTCTCTTGATCATAGCGAAACGCTCTCGAAATGCCGGCTGCCAGCCTTTCGGCGAGAAATCCGCCGAGTTTGAACTGCCGCTCACCCGTTCCGAGCTTGCCGACTATCTTGGGCTGACGCTGGAAACCGTCAGCCGTAAAATCAGCGGGCTTAAACGGAAGGGCATCATTGAGCTTCGCACGACGCGCGAGATCGTCGTTCCGGATATCGAGCTTCTGGCCGAAATCGCCAACATGGACCCTATCGGGGAAGACCTGGTGGGCCGCAGGCGCCCGGTTGTGACCCACAGCTAGCGGTTCGATCCGAAGCCGGCGGTACATGCGAAGCATTTGTCACTCTTTGCGTTTCGCAAAGCCAAGCTGCAGCCAAGGCTAATACTGGGCATGTCGTTGGGGAAAAACACCGGGAGCCAACATAACGGGCTTATCCGCGCAGCTATCGGATCGCCAAACTATTTCTCTGTGGCCCCGACGGCGTGTCTATTTCTCCTGGATCGTTCGTAGAAATTTTTCGAGCTCGATAAGAGCTTGCCGCGCATAGGCATCGCCACACTCATGCGCAAAGAGCTTCCTCCAAACTGGCATGGTGCGGTCGCCGTCGCCTTTTTCCCCTCCGCCACGGCTGAGCTCCTGAGAAACATGGGCCATCGGAAATCTGCCGTCCGTTCTTGCAGCCAGTGTCGTCAAGTCCGGCGGCGTCAGACTTTTCGCGATCGCTAAAGGGCCGCCTCCCTTGCCATCGGGGCCGTGGCAAAAAGTGCAGTTTGCGGCAAAAAGGGCTGCGCCCGAGATCTCGGACAGAGGCTCACAACTCGGGACGCTCTCCGCGCCGCAAGCCCACTGAGGCAGGAGAATAGCCGCAGCAGCGGCCATGATCCGGGTTTTGGCTCGCTTCAACATGATCCCAACTCCTGAAAACGTTCGACGGAGCCAGCTCGAACCGATTCGTTATCCAAAGCCATATGACGGCGGCGCTTGTCCTCTCACGTTATGAGTTTGTGGCCGAGCCTCCGAAGGGTTACATCAGGCGGCAGAGGAAAGGGATGCAACCATGATCCGCGAGAAGATCTCGACTGCCTTGAAGGATGCCATGAGGGCGAGGGACGAGGCCAAGACCACGACATTGCGCATGGTCAATGCGGCGATCAAGCAGAAGGATATCGACGTGGCGCGAGCCCGGGGCGATCAGCACATCAGCGAGGATGAGGTGCTCAACCTCATGCAGGGTCTGATCAAGTCCCGCCGGGAGTCGGTCGAGCTTTATAAGCAGGGCGGAAGACAGGACCTGGTGGACAAAGAGAGCGCCGAGATCGCCGTCATCGAGCAGTTCCTGCCGAAGCAGATGGGCGAGGAAGAGACCGGGGCTGTCATCCGGGAACTCATCTCCGCGCTTGGCGCGAGCAGCGTAAAGGACATGGGGAAGGTTATGGCCGCCCTCAAATCGAAATACGCTGGAAAAGTCGACATAACAAAAGCAAGCGCGGCCGTGAAGGAAGCACTTTCAGGCAAGTGACAGCCGGGCCGGCTGTCTCAATGCATTTGGGCGAGCGCGGTCTGCACCCAGCGATCGGGTTTGTTTTGCAAAAGCTCGGGCATTTGCGAAACGATTTCGATGAGGATCAAGAGCTCCTGCCGCAAGCGCGGATCCCTTATCTTGCTGAAGGCCGTCAGGAGTTGCTTGGATTGATCGGGGGTCTCCTGCTTGCGCTCAGCCCGCGCCGACACGCCTGCAAGCAAACGTCGGAAAAACTCGTCGACCTCTTCATGCGTAACCATTACTAACGCCTCCAACTCAACGCTACGCAATTTTTTTTGGTTGTGTTTCGCAATTATTACAATTTAAAGGCAAAACATGAATCCGGAAAAAGAAACCTGGATACGGAAAACTTATGAAATTACCTCGAGCCATTAATGCTCTAGGCATCAAGGGAACGGCACACTACCTCAATTGCGCAGTTCAAGGCAATTGAGAAATGAACTTCACAAACTTAGAAAATAGGCTAAACTTTGATGTGAGGGGAAAGGTTTCGCATCGCCAGCTGCGCCTGCCGAGGGGTTATGATGAGGTTTTTTCCTCTTGCGGTTGTCTTCGTATTAATTTCTCTAATTAAGCCCGCACACTCCGAAGCTCCAGATCTGTTTCACGAAAAGATCGGTATTATCGCTTCGAAGTTTTCGTCGCTGAATGTTCCAGGGCTTGAAAAAATTCAACTTCCTCAAATCCAGCCAGATGGGTCTCTTATTTTTATTTATGTCTGGCATCCAAAGACACATCGACCGACCACGGCTTCGTTCGAAGCCAATATCGGCGACTATTTCGACATCATGGGCGCCGAGGGCAAGGCCTTCAGCGGCTGGTGCTATCTGAGCAAGCCCGAGATGCACGTCCAGAAGACGGAAACCGGTGAGGTTGCCGTCATGCGCATCTGGGCTCTGGGCTTCAACGGCAGCGCCCCGCGCGGCAAATGCCGGGGCGGAATGCCGGGCGAGGCGGGCCAGCTTGGACACACGCAAGTTATCAAGGACCCGCGATCGGGCCTCTATTCGATGGAGCGGTCCGGCCACCCTACGCGCTTTCCTCCAGCGGAAGGGCGGCTTCAGTAGCGCCAGCTCTTTTCTCGAACAAGTCGGGACGCCGCTCTCGCGTGAGCGCTTCCGCCTGCTCCAAGCGCCACTTGGCGATGCGAGCGTGATTGCCGGACAGGAGCACGTCCGGGATTTCACGCCCTTCCCAAAAACGCGGCTTCGTATATTGGGGGTATTCGAGAAGACTGTTTTCGAAGCTTTCCTCGCTGAGCGATGCCTCGGCCCCGATAACCCCTGGCAAAAGGCGCACGCAGGCGTCGATCAAAACCACCGCAGCGATCTCGCCGCCGGACAGCACGTAGTCGCCGATCGAAATTTCCTCGAGTTGGCGCGCTTCGATGGCGCGCTGGTCCAGCCCCTCGAACCGCCCGCAAAAGAGCATCACCCCAGGGCCGCTGGCGAGATCGCGAACGCGCGGCTGCGTCAAAGGCGCCCCGCGCGGCGACAGGTAGATCCGCGGTACGCCGGGGCGCCCGGCGACCGCCGCGTCGATTGCGGCCGTCGCCACGTCCGCGCGCATCACCATGCCAGCGCCTCCGCCCGCGGGCGTGTCGTCGACAGAGCGATGCTTGTCGTAAGCGAAATCGCGAATGTTGAGGGTGGATAGCCGCCAAAGCCCGTCGTCTAGGGCGCGGCCCGAAAGGCTTATGCCTAGGGGGCCGGGAAACATCTCCGGGAAAAGCGTGAGCACTGTCGCCTGCCAGGGCATGGCTATCAGTCCATGATCTTGAGCCACGCCTCTATCGGGGCCTCCCGGGAGAGGCGCATAAACCCAATGGAGATCGGCAGCGTGAATTGGCGTGGCCCGGCGCTGCCTGGATTGGCGTAAAGCACGCCGTCAATGGTGTCGATGAGCGGCTTATGCGTGTGGCCGGAGACAACAGCGTTCATCTTGGCCATCCTCGGATCGATCGTCATTTCGCGCAGGCTGTGGACAATGTAGATGTTGAAACCGTCGATGTAGATGACCTTGTCGGGGGGCAGGCTCTCTGCCCAGTCTGCGGTATCGACATTTCCGCGCACGGCCGTGACCGGCGCGATGGCGCGCAGCTCGTCCAGCACTCCCGCTTTGCCGACATCGCCGGCGTGAAGAATGCGATCCACCCCAGCAAGAGCGGCGGCCACATCGGGCCTCAGTAAGCCGTGTGTATCTGAAATCAGTCCGACAAGCGTCATCAATCTTCCGCGGATTCGCGTTGGTAGACCGGCCTCAGCACAACAACCTTACGCGCCGCAAGATCGACCCGAGGGACGTGCGTGCTTTCGAACGGGACGAGCTCGGCTTGCGGCTCGCCCTCAAACCGGACTTCCAAGAGATCGCCCGCTCCGAAATTATGCACGGCGATAATTTTACCGATTGTCTCGCCATCTGGGGAGACGGCATTTAGCCCAATGAGATCGGAATGGTAAAATTCGTCGTCATCTTCGGGCGGGGGCAGCAGGGCACGGGATACGTGAAGGTCTGTGCCTCTTAGTTTCTCCGCCTCATCGCGATTGGTGACGCCGCGCAGCGCCGCGATAACCGTGCCGCCTTTCACGCTGCGAATGGCCGATATGTGAAAACATCGCCCCTCCGCGCTCGCGAGCACACCGTAAGCCGCGATGTCCTCAGGCTCGCTCGTATAGGCAGCGATCTTCACCTCGCCCTTGAGCCCATGAACGCCGGTAATGCGCCCAAGGAGCACGAGTTCACCTCCCTCAGGCGGCGCGGACGAGGTTTCGGTCATCGAGAAGCTTGCCTTTACGCGGCCTCGCTGGCGCCTTCGGCCTTCTTACGCCTCTCTTCGGCGCGTTCCTTCGCCTTGTCGCCGGGCTCGGCCTTCTTCGGGTTGTTCCGCTCGGGGCGCTTCGCAAGGCCCCGCGCATCAAGGAAGCGGAGCACGCGATCGGTGGGCTGAGCGCCAACGGAGAGCCAATGCTTCACGCGGTCTTCCTCAATCGTGATGCGCTCGGCATGATCTTTCGGCAGAAGCGGATTGTAGGTGCCGAGCTTCTCGATGAAACGCCCGTCGCGGGGCGCGGTGGCTTCGGCGACCACGATACGGTAAAAGGGGCGCTTTTTTGCTCCGCCGCGCGAGAGCCTGATTTTCAGTGGCATTGTTCTGTCCTTCTTCTATTTTCCGCCGGGGCGGAATTTTCCTTGCACTTAATAGCGGCCCCTTGAGGCCATCAAAACCTGTCAACCGCCGCCGCCTGCTGACTCCTGCGCGGCCATCATCATGTCTATGCGCTTTTGCATTTCCTCTGGGCTCACCACTTCGATGAGCTTCGAGACGATCCAGAGATGGCCGGCCGGGTCCTGGATGCGGCCGGCACGATAGCCATAGAATTGGTCCGCGACCGGAACCTGAACCTTGCCGCCCTCAGTTTCGGCTTTGGCCACCGTCGCATCCGGATCATTCACCATCACATTAAGCACCACCGGCGTACCGCCGAGCGTCCCCGGACACGCGTTGCCAACCCGCGGACTCTCGTCCGTAATCATGATAACCGTATCGCCGATCTTGAATTCGGCGTGGGTGATGCCGCCATCTGGCATGGTCAGGCGGTAAAGCTCTTTCGCGTCGAACACCTTTTCGTAGAATGCCATCGCCGCTTTCGCGTCTTTGACGACGAGGCGCACCGAAACTGTTCCGTAATCCACCGGCTTGACCGACTCAACCATGGTGCAACCGCCTCCCATCACATGTTCGCTGTCTTGGCTGGTCAGGTCCGGCCTGCCCAGCATGAACACGCGATTTGGCGAGTAGTTTTTTCATGGCAATCGCGCCGGCTATTTCTTCTTCCCTTGAAGCCCCGGCAGGCCCCCGCCAAAACGCGGCTGCCCCGGCAAGCCGGGAAGCCCCGGGAAGGAGCCGCTGCCGCCGAGCGCACCCGGCAGCTTCATTCCCGGCGGAAGCTGGCCCTTCTTTACGGCCTCCAGCATCTCCGGCGTCGCTTCCGGCATCTTGTTCAGGCCGAACAGCTTCGCGAGCCCGCCCTTGCCCTTGCCGACAACCTTCATCATGTCGGCCATCTGCCGGTGCATCTTCAGAAGCTGGTTGATTTCCTGCACGCTTGCGCCGGAGCCCGCCGCGACGCGGCGTTTGCGGCTTGCCTGCAGGACCTTCGGGTTGCGGCGCTCTTTCGGCGTCATGGATGAGATGATCGCGGCCTGGCGCTTGAAAATTTTGTCGTCGAGGTTCGCCGCGTCGATCTGTTTCTTGATCTTGCCAATGCCGGGGAGGAAGCCGAGCACGCTCGACATGCCGCCGATCTTCTGCATCTGCTTGAGCTGGTCCGCCAGATCCTCCAGGTCGAACTGGCCCTTCGCCAGCCTCTTCGCCATCGCCTGGGCTTTTTCCTGGTCGATGGTTTCGGCGGCCCTTTCGACAAGGCTGACCACGTCGCCCATGCCGAGAATGCGGCTCGCGATGCGGTCTGGATAGAAATCTTCGAGGCCGTCGAGCTTTTCACCCGTGCCGAGCAGTTTAATGGGCTTGCCTGTGACGGCGCGCATGGAAAGCGCAGCGCCGCCGCGGCCGTCGCCGTCGATCCGGGTGAGAACAATGCCGCTGATGCCGATGCGCTCATTGAAGGTGCGCGCCAAAATGACAGCGTCCTGGCCGGTAAGGCTGTCGGCCACAAGCAGCGTTTCGTGCGGATTCGCGATGTCGCGCACCTCTTCGGTCTCGCGCATCAATTCGTCATCGATGTGGAGGCGGCCTGCCGTGTCGAGGATGACGACATCATAGCCGCCGAGCCGGGCGGCCTGCATGGCTCGCGCCGCGATCTGCTGCGGGGTTTGGCCCTTGATGATCGGCAGGGTATCGATGCTGACCTGCTCGCCGAGGATCTGGAGCTGTTCCTGCGCGGCAGGACGGCGCGTGTCGAGCGACGCCATAAGCACTTTCTTCTTGTCGCGCTCGGTCAGGCGTTTTGCAATTTTCGCCGTGGTCGTGGTCTTACCGGACCCTTGCAAGCCGACCATCATAATCGGCACCGGCGCCGGCGCGTACAGGTCGATGGGCTCGGCCTCGGCTCCAAGCGTGCGCACAAGCTCGTCGTGCACGATCTTCACGACCATCTGTCCTGGCGTGACAGAGCGCACGACTTCCTGGCCGACTGCTTTTTCGCGCACCCTGTCCGTGAAGGACTTCACCACATCGAGCGCCACGTCGGCCTCGATAAGCGCCCGACGCACCTCGCGCATGGCCTCCGCCACGTCGCTATCGGTCAGAGCGCCGCGACGCGTCAACTTATCGAAAATGCCGGAAAGGCGGTCAGAGAGGGATTCGAACATGTGCAGCTTTCACTTTTCCAACACAAAATTCATCCGCGGGCGAACCTTCGCTGGCGGATGCTGATGCATCAGTCGCATATAATCGAAGATGCCCGGGGTTACAATTGAGAAATTCGTTTTGCATGCGCTGCCGTTATTCAGCTGGCGGCAACTGAACATCTGGCGCCGCCTTATGCTGCATCAGCTTGAACCTTTCCGTGATCAGCACCGTCACGAGCGTGGCAAGGAAGAGCAGTGCGATGCCGATGCAGAGCGGCCTCACCGTTCCGTCGAAGGATCGGCCGATTGCCGTGCCAAAGCCCGCGCCAGCCACGGTAGAATAGAAGCCTGCGAGTGAAGAGGCGGTCCCTGCGATGTGGCTCATCGGCTCCATGGATAAGGCGCTGAAGTTCGGCATGATGACGCCGAAGCAGAAGAAGACGATCCCCATATACAGGCCGAACAGGAGGAGCGGCGGCTTCTCCGGAAAGCCCGCTAAAGCCATGAGTCCGCAAACGGCAAGGCCGGCGAAAATGGCGCGATGCGATACCTCGCGCATTCCTATCTTGCGCACGAACACAGCGTTGAGGCCTGAAGCCGCAACCAGGAAGAAGGAGATGACGCCAAAGGCGATGGGGAAGCGAGAGCCCAAGCCGTAGACATCGACGAAAATTTGCTGCGCGCTGACGATGTAGCTCAGGAGAAGCCCGAACACAAACCCCATGCCGATCGTATAACCGGCGGTCTGGCGGGTGGTCGCCACGAGCTTGGTCGCCTGCCAGAGGGATGCGGCGGAGAAAGGCAGCCGATCTTCCCCGTGCCACGTTTCGGGCAACCGGAACCATGCCCACACCAGGGAACTCCCCGCGACGAGCAACAGGAAATAGAAAATAATGCGCCAGCCCGAAAGCTGGAGGATGATTTCGCCGACGCCGGGAGCGAGGATCGGCACCACGATGAACACCATCATGACGAAGGACATCACGCGCGCCATTTCGCGTCCGCCGAAGCGATCGCGCACGATGGCGAGCGCAATCACGCGCGGAGACGCAGCGCCGAAGCCCTGGCAAACGCGCGCAATGAGAAGCCCTGCGAAGGAACCGGAGGAGAGAGCGATGACCGTCCCGGCGATATAGAGAGCAAGTCCCGCCAGGAGCGGTTGCCTTCGCCCGTAGCGGTCTGAAAGCGGGCCGAAGAGAAGCTGTCCGGCCGCGAAGCCTATGAAGTAGACGCTGATGATGAGTTGCCTGTCGTTCTCGTCACCTACTCCCAGCGCATTGCCGATTTGCGGCAGTGCCGGCAGCATGACATCGATGGAGAGAGCGGTCAGCGCCATGAGGAGCGCGATCAGCGAGACGAATTCGAGGAATGACAGCGGAAACTGAGCCGTTTGAGACGCGGCTCGTTGAGATTTTACAAGCATATAACGGGGCTTACTTCCGAGGGCTGGACCCCCCTAGAAGTAGACCGGGATCAGAACGGGTTCAAGCTTGCGTGGTCGGTAAACTTCAAATAGGCGAGGCTCGCTCCCAATCGAAGGCCGAGACCTGTTCTGATGGGCACGATGACCATGTTCCCGCTCCGGAACACGGTCAGCCCGAAGCCGCCCGCGACATAAGCAGAGCCATCGAGGCCCGGAAAGCGCCTGTACAAGCCCGCGACATCATCAAGGTTGTAAACGAGGAACAGAGATCGCGATCCCGTCGCGCCTATATCCGCGCCCAGGGAGGGTCCTTGCCAGTAGATATCTTTCGGGCTTGCCTGGACACCGTTGACACGGGAATAGAGCGTGCCGTTGCCATATCTCAGACCCGCGAGGAAAGCACCGCCGCCTTCATCGCCAATGATATAGGCGTTCGGCTGCCCGAAGGTTTCGAAAGCGTGGTTCATGACCACGGCGAATTCCGAGGTCAGCTTGCCGAACACGCCCTCGCCGGCATTGCGGATCTCCTGCGGAGTGTAACCGGTTGGAGATGATGTTGGAGGAGGAAGCGCATCGCTTCCCGGCGGCTTCAAAGAGGCGACCCGGCTGTCCTGCTGCGAAGGGGCCGGACGAATCGAAAGTGGCGCTTCCGCCGATGCCGTCTTCATTTGCGGCGCATTGGAAGGCGGCGTCGGCGTTTCTGCAGCCGTCGGAGCTTTCGGTGGCTGAGCATTTGCAGGGGGACGAAGAGCCTTGGCCACATTCGCCGACCACGGCACGCTGGAAGACGGCGCTTCGTCAGGAGTGGCCGACGCCATTTGCGGCAATTGGCCAGACTTCCCGGCGGGGGCCGTCGGCGAATAGGGCGAGATCGGCGGCCTTGCGGCTTCGCTCTCGAGCTGCGCGAGAATGAAGCCGGCCTTTTGCCTCATGACAGCGACAAGCTTGTCGTTCACCGCCTTGAGTTCGTTCAGGCGTGTGCAGGAAATATCGTTCTTGGGCGTGACATTCAGCGTATCGAGCTGGCCCACAAGCTGCTCGATTTCAGCGTTGAACGTTTCAAGCTTGCTGTCGTCCATGGCGGCGGCGGCTTTGTCGGCCTTCTGCGCCTCGGTCCAGCCCTGTGATTTCGCTATGGAAAGGAGCCGCTCCTGGAAGCGCCTTTCACTTTCCTTGTTGAGCGTTCGTAAAGCCTGGGCTGTTTGATCGATCTGAACTCCGAAGGCGCGCGGGTCGCACTGATCCGAAGCATTTCCCGCGCTGGGGAAAGCCGCGATGAGAACAGCTATGGCAGCCGCCGATCCGATCTTCATAGTCAAGCCTTTGCGCCTGGATAGCACTCCACTTTGAAGCCATACCCCGATTCGCGCCCCGATTGTGAATTGGCGAGCGCGTTACACGCGCCTTCTCCATAGCGGATTTAGCTACAAGCCGCAATGGATGCCGGCTGGGGCGCCAAAATAGGCGGGGATTACCCGAAGCGTTGGCGTTCGGCGCCGTCGTTTTGGTGGCCGGGGCGCCGGTTGCGGCTTGGGCTATGAGTTCAAAAGCGGCTGATGGGCGCCGTTCTGCGCGGGCTTATCGGGAACCCAGCTACCGTGAAAGCCCTGCGGAACGCGTTGCGGCAGGCGGATTTTTGCGACCGGCTCGCCCGTGATGCATTGCGCATCGAAGATGACAAGATCGCTCGCATCGCGGGTTCGATCGTAGACGAAGCCGAGAAGCCAGCCCTCGTCGTCGGACGAATCCGGTCCGGCGGACACCATCGTAAACTCGCTCGGGACACCGAGCCCTTCGAAGTCCTGTGAGTTGACGCGCCCGCTCCTGATGTCGTATTTGAGAAGTTCCGTGAAGACGCCGGTGGTCAGCGTCCCGTGTGTGGCGAGCGCATAGACGGTGTCGTGGCGCTGTCCGGTCCGGCTATCGTCGATCTTTGGAAATTCGATCGTCCGGTCGTCGAGTTGCTGCTCCTGCGCCTTCGAGGCGCCGGGGGCGATGGTCCATCGCGTAAGCACAGCCGTGTCGAAAGAATAGGAGCCGGAGGGCGGCCCGCCGCGGAAATGCTCCTTGTACTTCGCGACGTCCATAGTGATCGTCCCGTCCGGGGTCTCGAAGGCGTTTGCAACGTGGTAGACATAGCACGGCTCCACTTCCACCCACCGCAGCTTGTCGATGCCACCAGCTCCGCGCGGCAAGATGCCGAGGCGCGCGCCATAGCCGTCGCTCCAGCAGAAGGGGATGGAGACGCCCGCCATCGCCGAGCCGATGTCGAAGACAACCGGCAGGTCCATGAAGATGACGTGGCCAGACGTGAGCGCAAAATCATGATTTATTGTCGCTGCCTTGACGGGGATTTCCATGCTGCGAAGGAGAGCCCCGGATGCGTCAGCGACATGATAGGTGAGGAACGGAGGCAGCGCCCTGTACCCGAAGAAATGCAACTCGCCGGTGAGCGAGCATATCTTGGGATGGGCGGTGAACGGCGTCTTCAGCTTGCCGCCGAAGTCGATGAAGCCGCCCGTCTCAAGCTCGCGCGTCAACTCCATTGGAAACGCGGTCTCATACAGCGCCATGATGCGGTTTGCATGCGCAATCACATGTGTGTTGGCGCGGCTGTAGCGGAGGTCGAAAGGCGACATCGGGGTGCGCGGTTGTCCCTCATAGGGGGGCGTGCGGATCCAGCGGTTGCGATACCACTCGGCCTTGCCGTTTTTCAGCGACACGCCATGCACCATGCCATCGCCGAGAAACCAGTGGGTGGAATGGCCACGCACCGGGTTGGCGCCGTTGCGGACATAAAGGCCGCAAAGCTCAGGGGGAATGGCGCCCTCTACGGGCAGGTCAATCGCCGTCACCTCCTCCTTGACCGGGGCAAAACTGCCCAGCATCCAGTAGGGTGTCTGGCCTGCTCTTTCCTGCATATTTCGATACTCTCCCGCTTGGGATCTCTTAAAACCGCGGGTCTGCGGACGTTCTGGGTAGAGATTTCCCGATACGGCCTGTGCTGAAGCGGGCCGACCAGATGCGGTTTCTATGGGCTGAAGAAGAACGCATACACAAAGGGGCGGGGCTGCGCTCTTGTTCCGGGGTGCGCGGCGCTTTGGGCTGTCTCCCGAAACTTTGATACGGCCGCCGTTTTCCCTCACGGAATCGCAAGGGCTTCAGCATTCCACGCCGATATAGACGGGAACCACTGTCGCAGCGCGCCGATCCTTGATGCGGGATTTATTTTACCGGCACGCCTTGCGCCTCAAGACTTCCGCGCAACTCCGCGATGTCCTTCTCGAAGGCCGGCACAATTTCATGGCGCATGCGATGGGTATCCTCGAGGATCGCCTTCGCCGCGGGGCCTGCCTTCCACTCGTGGCTCAGCGTGTCTTTCATGTTGCCGTCCATGGTGTCGTAGTATCGGCGGACGGCGGAGATGAGCTGCGGCGCAAGCTGGAATGTGATGGTCTGCTGCTTCATCGTCTCCCAGACGAAGGTCTTCATCTTCAACTCGTCGGGCGCGATGCCGGCATTGGACCAGCCGTTCTTGTCGGACCAGTACATGGTCCATGTGTCGGACGGCAGGAAATACGAATCCGAAATGCGATTGCGCAGCGCCTTCTCGAAGGACTGGCTCCACTCGTCGACGGAGTTGAGATTGTCCTTCACCTCATCGAGCAGCGCGCGCCGCATGTAGTAGCCATCGCGGTCGCTTCGGGCGACCTCGAACTGAAGGGCTGTCTTGAAACCCGCCTGCGCCGCAAGATAGACGCCGAGAATGGTCGAGGCCATCACGACAAGGTTCGCAATCCAGAACTCCGCGTTGCCGCTTTCGCGGACCCGCAAAATGCGCACAATCGAAAAGCGACGCCGGGACATACGTTCTCCGTACAGATGTTAGGCTGCTTTCCGGTTCGCGCCCGATTATGTCGGCTTCATGATCGAAAAGGGCGGAGTTGCGGGGAAGGACGGGACAGACCGCCTTGAGCCGGACAAGATGATGAGAAAACGAGAAATTTGCGCAAGTTGTTCGCGCAAGCCTGCAGACGAGCAGGTTGCTGAAAAGGTGAAATCCTGGCTCCATCCTTCGACAAGCTCAGGATGAGTCCGGGCGATATTAACGGCTGGCGCCTCATGGTGAGCTTGTCGCGGTTCGGCAGGCTCACCGTGAGGCCATGGGCCGCATCGTTTTTCAGCAACCTGCCAGAGTGCGTCTCGGAAAAGCGCGAAGCGGTTTTCCGATAAAGCCGCACGACAAAACTAAAACTTAGAGCCCGCTTTTGATTCCATCAAAAGCGGATAGGCTCTACAGCATTTTCTGAGGACGTTCATGGTGGCGATGTTCTTTATAGGCCTTTTCATAGGCCTCTTCTTTTCCGATCGCGTGCGCTTGCTGTCTGGGCGCATGCGCAACGGCCTCAGAAATCTTTTTCGCTCCAAGGCAAGAGACCAGTCCACGGTCCAGGCGCTTCCTCCCGCCGAGACAGCCGCGCCGCTTGAACCTGCGGAGGAGCCGCTCGCCATCAAGCTTCGGAAGCTCGAAAGCCAATTCCTGGCCGTCGCCGAGAATGCCGCGCACCCGCGCGAATTGCTGGATCAGCCGTCGTTCCAGGAAGCAGCGGCGCTGTTCAGGAGCGATGCCGTTCCGATGAAAACGGTGATGCAGTATGTGCTGGGCGCGAACTGGGCGCTCTCTTGTGTGGCGCTCTGCGGTCTCGCGGCCCGTGTCGACCGCGAAAGCGTGCGCGAGCAGGTCGTCTCCGGCTTCGACCGGCTTACGCCGTGGGCTATGCATTATGCACTTGCCTATTTCTTGGGCTGTTTGACGAGGCCCCCCGTTGGCGCGGCGTACGTCAACGCCAAGGAATGGTGGAAGGACAATCCGATCATTCAACTCGACGCCCAGGAGTATTTCGACGAATCGGAGCGGCTCGGCGACGTTGCGAGTTTCGGCGGCGCGATCGACGCCCTTCTTCCGGCGAGCTATCCCTTGATCCGGGGCATACTTGAGCGCGTTAACAATGCGCTCGCGCGCCAGCTCGTTCTCGAATTGGATGCGAAGCAGAGCGCGGTTGTCGACCGCACATTCCTCGCCTCGTTCGGGCGCTTCTGGGGTCAGGGCGAAAAACTCGATCTTCTGGAGGAGCCTGAGGCCTGGCGCGACATGCTGGCGAACGGCGAAGCGGCGGTCAAGGCTGAGCTGCCGCGGTCGCTTCTGGCAAGCGGAGAGCCGCGCATCGGCAAGACATCCTTCTTGCGGCTGCTTGCCCGGCGGCTGGAACGCGAAGGCTGGACCGTATTCGAGGCTGGCGGCGCCGATCTCATGGCAGGCCAGCAATGGTTCGGGCAGCTCGAAGGACGCATCAGGAAAGCCGTCGAGGAGCTTTCGGCCTCGAAAAAGCTCATCTGGTATATCCCGGACATACTGCAGATCTCGCTCAGCGGAACCCATCAAGGGCAGGCGGCGAGCATCCTGGAGCAGATTTTGCCCGCGATTTCCTCAGGCCGTCTCATCGTCTGGACCGAGGCGGCGCCCGCGGGCGCCGCGCGGCTTTTGAGGCTGAGGCCGCAACTGCGCAACATCTTCGAGGTGCTCCGCTTCGAGCCGCTGTCCAAGGAAGATACGCTTGCGCTTGCCCATTCGGTGGCGGCCCGATTGTCCGACGAAGCAGGCCTCCAAATCGATCCCGCGTGCGCGGACACCGCGCTGACCTCTGCCCGCCAATATCTGAGCTCGACCGGTTTTCCGGGCTCCGTGCTCGATCTTTTGAAGTCTGCGATTACGCGCGCCGTGAAAGGCGCGAACAGAACCGTGACGCCGCACGACGTGATCGCAAGCCTTTCCCAGGCCACCGGCGTTCCCGCTGCGATCCTCGACAGCAAGGAGCGCGCCGACCTCGCCTCGATCCGAAAATATTTCTCGGCTCGCGTCATGGGCCAGGACGAGGCCGTCGCCACCATGGTCGACCGGATCGCGATGCTGAAGGCGGGGCTGAACGATCCCGGCAAGCCCATCGGCGTCTTTCTTTTCGCGGGGCCTACCGGCACGGGCAAAACCGAACTGGCCAAGACGCTGGCGGAGTTCCTTTTCGGCTCGCCGGACAGGCTCATCCGCCTCGATATGAGCGAGTATCAGGCCTTCGATTCGACCTGGAAAATTCTTGGGACGGCCGATCCGGCCACGCAGACCGATACGCTGATCGCAAGGGTTCGCAAGCAGCCCTTTTCCGTGGTGCTGCTGGACGAGTTCGAGAAGGCCCATGCCAATGTCTGGGACTTGTTTCTGCAGGTGTTCGACGATGCGCGCCTCACCGACGCCAGTGGACAGGAAGCGGACTTCCGCCATTGCATCATCATCCTGACGACGAACCTCGGCGCAACCAGTCACCGCGGCGCCGATCTCGGCTTCCTTCCTGGTACGGCTTCTTTTTCGAACGATCAGGTCGTGCGCGCGGTCAGCCAAACCTTCCGACCCGAGTTTCAGAACCGGCTCGACAAGGTGATCGTGTTTCAGCCGCTCACCCGCGAGCTCATGCGAAACATTCTCAAGAAGGAACTCGCGGGCGTGCTTGAACGGCGCGGCTTCAAGGACCGCGAATGGGCCGTGGAGTGGGAGGCCTCGGCGCTGGAGTTCCTTCTGGAGAAAGGCTTCTCGCCCGAAATGGGCGCCCGCCCGCTGAAGCGCGCCATAGACCAGTATGTGATAGCTCCGCTGGCCGCGACGATCGTGGAGCGGCGTTTTCCGGAGGGGGATCAATTCGTTTTCGTGCGAAGCGACGGCAAGGCGATCCAGGCCGAATTCGTTGATCCCGATAGCGGGGAAGGGCAGGGAGCACAGCCGGTTGCTTCTGCCGGCGAGGACAACAGACCCGCGCTTCCGGCGATGATCCTGGCCGCCAGGGGCGAAGCTGTGGAACTCAAATCCCTGGAGCATCACTTCGAGACGATCCAGGCTGCGTTCGGCTCGGATGCCTGGGATGAGGTGAAGGCGGAACTCGCCGCCAGGATGCAAGCGCCAGATTTCTGGACAAAGCCCGAGCGCTACGAGGCTTTGACGCGCCTTGCGCTCATGGACCGCGTGCGGGCTGCAGCAGAAACAGCCGAGTTTTTGCGCGCCCGTCTTGTGAAGGCGGGAAGCGGGGGCAAGTCTTCAAAAGAGCTTGTCGCCCGGCTTGCCTTGCAGCTTCACCTCATCGGCGAAGGCGTCAAGGATGTGCTTGAGGCCGCTCCGATCGAGGCTGTCCTTTCGGTCGAGCCTGCGCTCGATGGGGGAGGCGACCGGCACGGCGACCCAGATCAATGGTGCGGACAGCTCCTGGCGATGTATCGCCGCTGGGCGGCTTCGCGGAACATGCAGCTTTCGGAGGTTTCCGCGAAGGCTAAAGAGCCGCCTTTGCTGGTGATCGCGGGCTTTGGAGCATACCGGACGCTCTTGCACGAGGCAGGGCTGCACGTTCTCGAGATGCCTGCGGAGGAGAAAGCTGTCGACCGCATCACGGCTCGCGTGAGGCTCGTGCCTGCGCCGCTCGGCGAGGTTCCGCCTAACAAACTGCATGCGGCGCTCGCCGCCGCCCTCGCGCGCGCCGCGCCCTCGAACACGCTCATCCGGCGCTACCGGAACGGCGCTTCGCCGCTCGTCCGGGATTTGGCGGGGAACTGGCGCACCGGACGCTTCGACGCCGTGTTGCGCGGTGATTTCGACCTTTTCGGCGCCGCGCAGAGTTAGCTCAGCCCGCTTTGATCGAAATCAATTGAAGGCGGAAAAGTTGATCGATTGTGCTAGAGGCGGCCACCTCCGAAGCGAGGTGGGCTGCTCCAGCTAGCTAGCGCGGCGCGCGGAAAAATTCGAGCCGCGAAGCGGCGCAAGCAAAACCACACTCGCACCCAATTAAAGCGTGTTGCGATGTGCTGGAACCGATGTCATGGCCGCGCTTGACCCGGCCATCCAGTCTTAAAATCCCAAGGATTTGAAATTGTTATGCTGGATAGCTGCCTCGGAGGGCGGCCATGACAATAAAGGGATTCCGAATAATTTCGGCGCGCTCTCAATGCAGGAGTGTTTCTCGGCGCCTGCCATCTTCGACGGCGCCCGCCCTATGCCTCCCGGTTAACGGTTCGTTCGTGGCGCTGAGTGTTAATCTGAAACTGGTTAACGCGAGCGCGGCCGATTTATTTCCGGTCCAATTTCCATTTGATTAGGCTTAACAACGCATTTATCCGGCGCAGAACGAGGCCTACGAGGGCGGTAGGCAGGCGGTTCCAACGCCTTGAAAGTGAACAGCTTTTTCACCGCCAACCGGCCCATTAAATAGAATTTAATGCCGGAATTTTGGCATTAAGTGGGCTCTGAAAAGTCCGTTAAATATAATCGCGGATTCCCCTGTTAACCACGACGGCGCCGAAGTCGGCCATCCGCCGCGCCGGAAGCACCGTCCGTTCTGGAATTTTCTCAGCACTATCAATAACTTATCCATTAACTTCCCGGCAAGGCGCTTTCTCATACAATTCTCACTCAAGAAAAATCCGTGACGCAAACGCAAGCGGGAAGCCAATTCCGGGGAATGAAGTGAGGTTCAACGTGCCTGCAGAAGTTAAGCGCACGACGCGGCAGTCATCCCGAAAGGGCGACGGTTTGCCGGTGGTAGCGCGGATGATCCACTTCTTCCGCTATGAAAGCAGCCACGTCCTTGCGCGATATGCGCATCTTGCGGGTTTCACCTGTCGTGCTCGCGAGCCATTGCCCTGTCGCGGGCGCATCCGTGAGCCCGACGGGCTGCGCCAACACATAATCGAGGTCAGACGCTTTCAATACCCCTTCCTGGCGTTCCTTGTCGGCCATGAGTTCGCGCATGGAAAGATAGAGCAGGATCTTGAAAATCGTGGGCATCTTTTCGCGCGTGTCGCCGGCGCCGTAGGCGGTGACTGCGACTACGCGAACGGGCGAGCCGGGGCCAAGGGCCTCGACGATATTGCGCGTGCCCACTTCGCAAATGTCGGCGGGGGTGGTGCGGCGCGCGCCAAGCGACACCGCGAGTGGGAGTTGCGCGTTGCCGAGGCTTATCACCACGACATCATGGCCGGGGATGGCGCGCGCCACATCGGCGGCGTTCATCGCGTCGCCCTTGACAATGGTGAGCCCTTGCGCCGGGGAAAGCTTCGACGGATCTCTTGCGAAGGCCGTAACGGTGTGGCCATCGGCCAACAGGCTCGAAATGACGGCGCGGCCCGTGCCGCCGGTGGGTCCGAATACGATGATGTTCATGCAAGTAATATAGGAACGCGAATTGCGGTGTCACGCCCCCGAAGCAGCGCCCTTGTCAACAATTGCCTCGGCCGCGATCCCGGCGAGGGAATTGCGGATCGCTTCGAGCTTCGAGATAAGGTCTGTCCCGGCTCCGTGTCGGCGGCCTATCCAGACGGGGTCGTTGTAGCTCAACCAGACGCCGCCGTGCTCGTCTTCCCACACCAGCACGCGCTGCGGAAAATCGAGGCCGAAAAGCGGGATTTTCTCAATCAAAGGCGCTTCGGCTTCGGGATAGCCGAAGACCAAAAGATGCGCGGGTCTCAGCCTTCGGCCTGTTTCCTTGGCAGCCTTGGCGTGATCGACGCGCGCGAACACGATCATGCCGCGTCGATCCACGCCAATCAGCAGATTCTTGATGGTCTCCGCCGACGAGAGGAAAGAGCGGACGCTTATAACGCCGCTCTGATGCTGTCCTGCGCCGCTCATGGCCCGGCCTCGAAAAGCAGATGAGAGAACTCGATAATTAATTATGCCTCATCACTTATCGGTCCTGCAAGGCCCGTCCCGCACTCAGCCACCGCTTGTACCGAGCGCGAGAGGCGCGGTGTCCGACGGTGTCGCCCGGGCCTGGTCTACGGCTTTCTTGCCGGTTTCCGGGAGTTGGCCATGAAGAAGTGCAATGGCGGCCTTGAGCTGGGTGTCC
The DNA here is from genome assembly GCA_963764115.1 of uncultured Alphaproteobacteria bacterium. GTDB lineage: Bacteria > Pseudomonadota > Alphaproteobacteria > Rhizobiales > Rhodomicrobiaceae > Rhodomicrobium. The sequence goes on along the minus strand of CAVXRT010000026.1, from coordinate 63,979 downwards.
TTTTCCTTCTCCTTCGGCACATAGGAGACGCTGCCTCCGGATTCTTCCGACCCGGCGTTCTTCAAGTGACCCCTCAACTGCGACTTGGACTCGAAGGGAAGGAGCGCAAGTTGCAGCTTCAGGTCCGGCGGAAGCTCGGGTTCGACGACATAATCCGGCTCGATGCCCGTCGCCTGGATCGAGCGGCCGGAAGGCGTGTAGTATCTGGCGGTTGTGAGACGGATCGCGCCCTTGTTCGGAAGCGGAATCATGGTCTGCACCGAACCTTTTCCGAAGGATCGCGTGCCCAGGAGTTGCGCCCGCTTATGGTCTTGCAGCGCTCCCGCCACAACCTCAGAAGCGGAAGCCGAGCCGCCATTGATCAAGACAACGAGCGGCTTTCCGTCCGTGATGTCGCCAGGCTTCGCGTCGGCGCGATCGATATCGGCCGGATTGCGGCCTCTCGTAACGACGATAACGCCATGGTCAAGAAAAGCATCGGAGAGGGCGATAGCCTGATCGAGAAGGCCTCCGGGGTTGTTCCTGAGATCGAGCACGTAACCGGCAACCTTGGAGCCCAGGACCTTCTTGATGTCCTGAACGGCCTGCTCAAGATGTTCGGTCGTATGCTCGTTTTCGAAGGACTTGACCTTGATCCAGCCCACATCGCCTTCAACGCTGTACTGAACAGGGTTGACCCGGATCACATCGCGGACGACCTTGACGGTGATCGGCATCTGCACGCCTTTTCTCGCGATCGTCAGGATGATGGGGGAACCGACTGGCCCTCGCATCTTGTCGACCGCCACGTCCATGCTGAGCCCTCTAAGGTTCTCGCCATCGATCGCGGTTATTGAGTTGCCGCCCAACACGCCTGCCCGCTCCGCAGGCATGTTTTCGATAGGCGCGATGACCTTGACAAGGCCGTCTTCCATCGTCACGTCGATGCCGAGGCCGCCGAATTCGCCGCGCGTCTCCGCCTGCTCCTCTTCGACTTCTTTTGGCGTGAGATAAGTCGAATGCGGGTCGAGACCCGTCAGCACGCCCTTGATCGCGTCTTCGATCAGCTTGGAGTTGTTGGGCTTCAAAACATAGTTGGCGCGTACCTGCTCTAGCACGTCTCCGAAGAGTTCGAGATTTTTGTAGATATCAGCACCGGCCGCGACGGCGTCAGCGTTCTGCCGCGCCGGCAGTGTGACAAGGCCGGTGGCGGCGAAAAGAACGATAAGGAACGTCCCGAGCGCGAGTCCCCGTTTGCGCATTACTTTCTAACCTTCTAAGCATGTCTGACAGCCGTGCACCGGCACCGGGCACGGGCTTCGCCAAGGGGAAGGCGTTCACCTTCTCTTAACGATTTCTCCTCACTGTCCTGCTTCGAAGGCAATATTTGGGCCAAGGCTAGCGAATGGTGTTCTTCTTCCACTTTTAGTGGTGCGGCATTTGTGCCTCGGGCACAGCGTTCAATGCCGCGGCGGACATAGCTTTAAGCAGCCGGGAAACAAAACAAGAACATTCGAAAGCAAAAAGGGATTGACAAATTGTAGGCTACGCTGCAAACCAGTGCGCTAGATCGAGTGGGATTCTCGCACAAAATTAGTGTCTTGATTCCATTGATCTTTTTCTCTTCGGAGGGGTGCCCGAGCGGCTAAAGGGGACGGACTGTAAATCCGTTGGCTAAGCCTACGTTGGTTCGAATCCAACCCCCTCCACCATCTATTCCCAAGAATGCCACCTCTGAATTGAAATCTCTCGGCTCTTCTGAAGGAACTCCGCAAGCTTCAGCCCGAGTTGAGAATATGACGAAGGCTTGGCGCTCAAGCCCTTCGGCAACGCCTCTTGCCTTAGCATCCTTCCAGCCGCATACCACTCACAGCGTCGGCCGCATATTCGCGGGTGCAAATGAAGGCAAGCGCGCGCTTGCGAAGTTCGCCCGCGAGATAGCCAAAAGTGGCTTTCGGATTGCTGTCGCCCATCGAGTGCGCGTCGCCACGCGGCGCGAGGTGCATACCGACCCGGCCAGGCCCCCAAACGCTCACAACCGCATCGGTAACCTCGAGCATCAGGCGCGCCCGGTTCTCAAGCGAGCCGCCACAAGCATCAGTGCGCTTGTTTGTTCGATCCTGAAGGAATTGATCGAGGAGGTATCCGTTCGCGCCATGAATTTCTACGCCGTCGAAACCTGCCGCCTTCGCGTTCCCGGCTCCTTTTCGATAGGCTTCAACGACGCCTGAGATTTCGGCCGGTTCAAGGGCGCGCGGCGTCGGGTGAGCCTGCTTCGGACGCAAAAGCGCGACATGGCCTTCCGCCGCGACAGCGCTCGGAGCAACCGGCAGTTCTCCATTCAAATAGAAGGGATGCGAGATGCGTCCGACATGCCAAAGTTGCAAGACTATGCGGCCGCCCGCCCGATGAACCGCATTAGTGATTTGCCTCCAGCCAATGACCTGATCGTCCGACCAGATGCCGGGCGTGTCGGGATAACCGACGCCCTTTGCATCAACGGCTGTCGCCTCGGAAATGATCAGTCCCGCGGAGGCGCGCTGCACATAATACTCTTTCATCAAAGCATTCGGGACGCGGCCTTCGTTCGCCCGGCAACGGGTAAGAGGCGCCATGATGATGCGGTTCGGGAGATCAAAATCGCCAAGTTTCAGACGCGTGAACAAGTCAGGCATAATTTCCTCTTTTGAATATAAACTTGATGAATAATTGGTGCCCTTTTCCGGTTTAGGTCAAGCTGGCTTGTTTGCCTGCCTGAGTCTTCGGTCACCTCGACGCGCTATTCGCCGGGCACGTGAGCTCATCGCCAATCTCAAGAAGCGCGCCAGCAATCGCGTGGTGTCATGGAGTGTGAAGACGTCAGCCAAGTTCGAAAATGCCCCACGCCAAACAGTAGGGCCAAATCCAGATGTTAGCAGGAAGCTAAAGCTGCAATCTGATGCGCATGCGCTGCAGGAGGGCCGCGATCCCAAGCACGACAACGGCATAGGCCACGGCCCAAAAAAGGCCGGTCAGGCCCGTGGTCAGCGGTGCGGGCAGGGTCAGATGCAAGCAGAGCATGAGGGCTGCGACGATATTGGGAATGATATAGATCAGGAGCGGATTGGCGGCTGCCGGACGAAAGAAGACGGTCCACGATTGCCGGCCTTTCAGATCGATCAGCCAGTAGAGAAAAGCAAACAACACGACGCAAATTGCAGCGCTATCGAGGGCCCAGCTCGGCGTGGCCCCGTTCTTCGACAGTCCGTAATAAGGCTGCAAGAGAATGCCGGCGAAAAGCAAGGCGAGCGCCAGGAGAAGCGCCGCTCCGAAGCGGTGCGGAATTCCCTCGCCGCGCGCATCGAAAAACAGGAGCGCTGTCAGGATGCCCGCAAGTACAATCGACGTATGAACCGCATTTTCAGCCTGCCCGGCCAGAAATTGCAGGACGGGCGAGGTCTGGACCAGGTCGGCTTGCGCCAAGCAGTAATAGATCACACAGATCGGAAGCGCAAACAGCAGGAGCTGCGCGCGCCCGCGTCCAATCAGAAATATGGCGCTCGCAATAAGGTACGACCAGCCGATAAGGCCTAGGATGCCCCACCATTGCGGCGAGAGGCGCAGGTCGCCGTCTTCGCCGCCACGAAACAACAGACCGAGCGCAACAAGTCCCGCTACGCCCGCCACCCGTAATGCCGCCGCCAGCTTCTTGTTCTGGAACGGGTAAACGCTCCAGACCATGAGCGCGGACGCGTAAAACAGAAGCGACCACAAGCCTATCGAAAGGGACATGGCCTCTTCGTTGTAGCCATCCTCGGCGTTCACCATGAAGACGCCGAGCACCAGGAGGCCCAGCGTTCGCGTCAGCACATGACGGGCGAGTCGCCAGAACGTGTCTCCTGCCGCCAGCCGCCCTGCGGTTGCGAATGGGATCGACATCCCAACGATGAACAAAAATGCCGGAAAGACCACGTCCGGCACTGTCATGCCGTCCACATCATCTGGCGTGTGATAGAGCCAGGACGGCATGCCGTGCACACCTTCCAGCGCGTTGACGAAAATCATCAGGAGGATCGTCAATCCCCGGAAGGCGTCGATCGCGAGCACGCGCTGCAGCGGCAGCCGGATCGGCAACGATAGTCCTGTGCTTTCGGCTTCTGCTGCAAACGTGACGGAACTCATGAATACTCCATAACAAGAAGGCAACGCTCATGCATGCGCAGCGCCATCTCCTGAGAACGACGGGATCATGACAATGATCCGGGCCTTTCCAAGGCGGACCCGCAACTTGGCCGGAAGCCACGCTTCCCGGGGGCAGAAATTTCGACAAATCAGACCGGGATGAGCCTGGATTCATCCAAAATGACGCGGTTGCGCTTGTGTTTTCCTCGTGTATGGTGCCGCCGACGCTTTTTAAGGGGAGATCAGCGTGAGCAGCCAGGTCAAGTTCGTTCTCGACGAGACGCAAATTCCCAAATTCTGGTATAACCTCACAGCCGATCTGCCGGGCCCGCTGCCGCCGGTTCTGCACCCCGGCACCATGCAGCCGGCCGGCCCGGGCGATTTGGAACCGCTCTTTCCGATGGCGCTCATCATGCAGGAGGTGTCGACCGAGCGCGAGATCGAGATCCCTGAGCCGATTCGCGATGTCTACCGCATGTGGCGGCCCTCTCCGCTGATCCGCGCGCACCGGCTCGAAAAGGCGCTGGGGACACCCGCCAAGATCTATTACAAAAACGAGGGCGTTTCGCCGGCTGGTTCTCACAAGCCGAACACCGCGGTGCCGCAGGCTTGGTACAATAAGGAGCAGGGCATTACGCGTCTTTCTACCGAGACCGGCGCGGGCCAATGGGGGTCTTCACTCGCCTTCGCGGGCGCGTTGTTTGGCATCGATGTGACGGTCTTCCAGGTGCGCTGCTCATACGACCAGAAACCCTATCGCCGCGCTTTGATGGAAACCTACGGGGCGCGCTGCATCCCCTCGCCGTCGAATGAGACGGAGTCCGGACGCGCGATTCTTGCCGAACATCCGGACAGCCCGGGCTCGCTTGGCATCGCGATTTCAGAGGCCGTCGAGGTGGCGGCGAAGGATCCGGCGGTGAAATATGCGCTCGGTTCGGTCCTGAACCACGTCATGCTGCACCAGACAGTCATCGGGCAGGAAGCGATCAGGCAATTCGAGATGGCGGGCGACGATCCGGACATCATCATCGGGTGCACCGGCGGCGGCTCCAATTTCGCAGGCATCGCTTTCCCGTTCCTCGGTCTGCAGCTTCGCGGGGGCCGCAAGCGCCGCATCATCGCGGTCGAACCCGCTTCATGCCCGTCGCTGACGCGCGGCAAATATGCCTACGATTTCGGCGACACGGCCCATCTGACGCCGCTCGTCAAAATGCACACGCTCGGGTCAACCTTCATCCCGCCATCCAGTCATTCCGGCGGCCTGCGCTATCACGGCATGGGGCCGATGGTGTCGCATGCGCACGAGCTGGGACTGATCGAGGCGCGCGCCTATCACCAGAAGACCTGCTTCGACGCGGGCGTGCAGTTTGCGCGTTGCGAGGGGATTGTGCCCGCGCCGGAATTGACGCACGCGGTGCGCTGTGCGATCGACGAGGCGCTGCGCTGCAAGAAGGAAGGCAAGGCCGAGACCATCCTTTTCAACCTGTCGGGCCACGGCCATTTCGACATGGGCGCCTATATCGCCTATTTCGACGGCAAGCTCGTCGATCAGGACTACGACGAAGGCGAACTCGCCATGGCGCTGGCCGGCCTTCCGAGCGTCGCGGCATAACCGAATTTTGCCGGGCGCGCCAAACAGACGCCACTGTCATCCCGCAAAGGCGAGGCCTTATCCGGGGTCGTAACGGGTTTAACGGCCTGTCTTATTGTGATCCCGGCTCGCGCTGCGCTTGGCCGGGATGACGGGTTGCGAGCAAGCCGGAAGGATAATCCGGCCGGATAACAGAACTTAAAAAGGCCGGCGCCGGCCGGCCTCCTCGCGATCAACAGCGTCTTCTCCGTGCGCTATTCACCCGCGATGATTTCGCTGGCGCGCCAGTTGCTCTTGCCGGATGCAGCGATATTATTGATCTTCCAGGCGCCGTCTTCCCGCACAAGCTCATAGCGAAGCACGGTGCGCTCAGTGTCGTCGTGCGACTTGAAATCCGCGACAACAACCGCCTGCCCGGCGCTCTCGCTTTCGGTTGCGATCTTAAGATCGCGAACGTCCGGGTCCTGACTGTCTGAGACCACGTCGAAGTCGATATTGGGCACATCGCCCTCGGGTGTGCGCTGATCCATGTCCGCGAGCGCAGCGCGGAGCCGCTTCGACAGATACTTTTCGCGCAAAGGAGCCTCGACGAAGATCGCAAGAGGCTCTTTGTAATGGCCCGAAGGCCCGGCGACCCCATAAACCTCGGTGATGAGCGCCGCAGGGTTTCCTTCTCCCGCGAAAGCCGCTCCGAATGACGCCATGAACAGCGCCGCGATGACGAAAGCGTTTCGAACCATAGTGCCTCTCCCGAAACCTCGAGCCTGTCTAAGCAATGCGCAGGTTTGGACGGCGCTTCAGGAGTGGTCAAGTAACCTCGGCTACTTTATCCTCTATAACCACATCCGCTCGAACAGCCGGGCGGCTGTAGGCGGATCACCATCATGGAGGTCTCGATGGCGTCCTCGCTGACTGATGCCTCAACCGGCGAACACAAGGAAGAATCCTGGTGGCTCTACACCATCCTCGGGATCGTTTTCCTCTTCGCCGGCGCTTTCGTCATGACCAATCTTGGCTTTGGCTCCGCTGTCAGCGCCATTTGGGTTGCTTCCGCGATTGTCGCCGCGGGAGCCTACCAAGTGCTGCAGGCGCTGAGATCGTGGGGGCATCGGGGCTTTTTCTTCGATATGCTTGTTGGCCTTCTCTATGTAGCGGGCGGGATCATTCTCTTGCTCAATCCCCTGCAGGCGTCGCGCAGCCTGACTTTGGTTCTTGGCGTTGTCTGGATCATATCGGGGCTCGGGCGGGTCTTCCTCTCCGGCGGCATGGGAAAAGGGCGGCGTCTCTTTGTGCTTTCGGGCGCGGTCAGCATCGTCGCGGGGCTTATCATCCTGTTGCAGTGGCCGGACTCCGGGCTTTGGCTGTTGGGTCTTTGCCTTGGCGCGGACCTGATCTTCCACGGCATCGCCTGGACGGTCTATTCGTTCCTGCTTCTCGCTGACCGGCCTCCCCAGCGCGCCTAGACCATCGTGCGCTCAATCGGACGCGGGCATCTGGATGTTATCGTACGCACATTGACCATTCACCGGCGTCTCGTTTGCGCTTGCGTGCCGGATTTCCTTGAGCCCCGCTTTTAAGATAAAGCGCCTTGCTGATCGGTTAACGAGCTAACCCATTGATCTTGCTACAGAAATTTTGGAGCGGACGGCGTTCCGGGAGCGTGCGCTGCGCTGATCTTGGTTAACAGCAAAGTTGAAAGTATATTTAACGGACTTTAGCGCGTCCAATTAAGGAGAAAATTCCGGCATTAAATTCTATTGAATGGCAATTCATTAACGATAAAAAGCCAATCATTTTCAATGGCTTGGAACGCATCTTTCGCGGCCGCTTAAGGGGTGCGGCGCGCCTTTTCTTCCACCGCGTAAACCACGTGTTAACCATAACATGACCGGAAATAAATGCATGTGCGACTGCGTTAAACACTATTGGTTAAAACTACTTTGCCGTAAATGAACTGTTTATCTTTGTCACGAAATTTGCGCCTTAAGTTCGTCGTCGAAGCGTCTTGAAACGCGCTGCCTCCTCCTTTCGCTCGTCTCCGCTCGCAATGTTTTCCGGGAGCGCAGGCCGCGTCTTTACAATCCCGCGTGCCGGGTTTCAACGGCAAGAGCCGACTTAGCAAACTTCGCCAACCTGGCCAACGGATGCCGTTGCAAACGCCGCTTGCTCCCCCTTTTGTCATCCAGGCCTTGCGAAGCGCGAGCCGAGAGCGCTAAAAATCAAGCGCTCCAATCTGGTGCGATCCCGGATAAGGCTTCGCCTTTCCGGTATGACAGAGGCTGGCGATCCGTCGGCGTTCGGCAAACTCGGGAAGCGGAGATCATAAGCCGGGGCCCCCGTGCATCTGCAGGTGCAAATAGGCGCTGATATTCGGTATAAGGTGGGGTACAGCTCAGGGAGCGTCTCCGGCGGCTGACCTATTATTTCTTTGGGAGTGGAACATGAGTAAGCGTGATGTCGTCGTTTTGAGCGCGGCCCGTTCGGCAATTGGCGCCTTTGGCGGATCTCTTTCCGACATCGAGCCATCGGAACTGGCGGCCATTGTCATGAAGGAAACGATCGGCCGCTCCGGCGTCGATCCGAAACTCATCAATTATGTAACGGTGGGCAACACCATCCCCACCGAGAGCCGCTCGGCCTATGTCGCGCGCGTTGCCTCGATCCAGGCCGGCCTTCCCATGGAGTTGGTCGCCATGGCGGTGAACCGTCTCTGCTCGTCGGGCCTCCAGGCCATCGTCACGACCGCCCAGAATATCCTGCTCGGCGATTGCGATTTCGGCATTGGCGGCGGCGTGGAGGTCATGAGCCGGGGCGCCTATATCTCGACAGCCATGCGCTCCGGCGCCCGCATGGGTGACACAAACTTGATCGACATGATGGTCGCCACGCTTACCGACCCGTTTGGCGTGGGGCACATGGGCGTTACGGCCGAGAACCTGGCGACGAAATGGGTCATCACGCGCGAGGAGCAGGACGCATTCGCAGCCGAATCCCACCGCCGCGCGGCAGCCGCGATCAAGGACGGCCGCTTCAAGTCGCAGATCGTGCCCGTGGTCAAGAAAACCAGGAAAGGCGACGTTGTCGTCGACACGGACGAGCATGTGAAGCCGGGCACAACAGCGGAGTTGCTGGCGAAGCTCCGGCCAGCCTTCAAGAAGGACGGCACGGTGACGGCCGGCAACGCCTCAGGCATCAATGACGCGGCCTCCTTCTTCGTGCTGGCCGATGCTTCCGCCGCGGAAGCCGCAGGCCTGAAGCCAATAGCGAGGCTCGTTTCTTACGCTGTGGCGGGCGTACCGAACGAAATCATGGGCGAAGGCCCGATCCCGGCCACGAAGCTCGCGCTCAAGAAGAGCGGACTCTCCCTCGACAAGATGGACGTCATCGAGGCCAACGAGGCGTTTGCGGCGCAGGCCATCGCAGTGGCGCGCGGCCTCGACCTCGACAAGGAGAAGTCGAACCCGAATGGCGGGGCCATCGCGCTTGGCCATCCTATCGGCGCGTCGGGCGCTGTGATCGCAACCAAGGCGCTCTATGAGCTGGAGCGGATTGGCGGGCGTTACGCGCTGGTGACGATGTGCATCGGCGGCGGGCAGGGGATCGCGGCGATCTTCGAACGGGCCTGAACGCACCGCGCTGCTGGCGCTGGACGGCGTGAATAAACGGCAGGCTCCCCATCACTTTGGGGAGCCTTTTTTATTCCGAGGCGGGCTTGACCCGGCCATTTACCGTCTTGGAATCCAAAAAAATGGAAATTGCCACCCCTGGATGGCCGCCTCGGAGGGCGGCCATGACAATAGGGGATTCCGACATCATTCCAAAGGCTGGCTCGGCTTCTTGATCAGCGCTTCCTGTCAGCGCGCCCCTCAGCAGGCGATAATGCGCCAGAACCGGCGCCTTTTTGCTTGATATCCGTCAATGATCCTAACATTTGTCTGAATACAGTGCTTCAGTTTTGTAGTACCCCATGCGCGAGGGAGTACCGCCGTGAGCGATCGCGAAGAACCGAAACAGGCCCCTATCGGGTGGGCCGCATTTCCCCAGTTGTTCGGCCCCGCAGTTGAGTACGCGACCGATTTCGTCCAGCGGCAAATCCTGTTCTGGGACACTTTGCGTCAGCGCGGAAACCAATACCGGGAACACAGCACAAAGCTGGCGCCGCACGTCCTCAACTATGCGTTCGAGGTGGTCGCCGATGGCCGCACCTTCAAAAGGGCGGTCAATTATATCCTGGTGCGGATCATACCGCCGGCGGACATGGCGATCCGCCCAACGGCGAGGCCGTTCGTGATCGTCGATCCGCGCGCCGGGCACGGGCCGGGCATTGGCGGCTTCAAGGCGGACAGCGAAATCGGCGTGGCGATGAAAGCGGGCCATCCCTGCTACTTCGTCGGCTTCCTCCCCGAGCCTATGGAGGACCAGACCATCGAGGATATCGGGCGCGCCGAGGCGATCTTTCTTGATAAGGTGATTGCGCTCCACCCTGATGCGGACGGCAAGCCCTGTGTCGTTGGAAATTGCCAGGCGGGCTGGGCTGTGATGATGCTGGCGGCGATCCGGCCGGAGCTGTTCGGGCCGCTTATCATAGCCGGTTCGCCGTTGTCGTATTGGGCAGGCCTTCGGGGCATCAACCCGATGCGCTACACGGGCGGCCTCCTCGGAGGCAGCTGGCTGACGGCATTCACCAGCGATCTTGGCGCGGGCAAATTTGACGGCGCCTGGCTCGTGCAGAATTTCGAGAGCCTGAACCCTGCCAATACGCTGTGGTCCAAACAGTACAATCTCTATTCGAAGGTCGACACGGAGGCTCCGCGCTACCTGGAGTTCGAGCGCTGGTGGGGCGGGCATGTCAATCTGAACGCCGAAGAAATTCAGACGATCGTCGATGAGCTCTTCATCGGGAACAAGCTCGCCGCGGGCGACGTGAAATTGGCTGACGGCACGGCGATCGACTTACGCAACATCCGCTCCCCCATTGTCGTGTTCTGCTCGAAAGGCGACAACATCACGCCGCCGCAACAGGCGCTCGGGTGGATTCTCGACCTCTACAAGGATGTGGATGAAATCCGGTCCTACGGGCAAACCATCGTCTACACCATCCACGAAAAGGTCGGGCATCTCGGCATTTTTGTTTCAGCCGGCATCGCGAGGAAGGAGCACAGCGAGTTCTCCAGCAACATCGACCTCATCGATATGCTGCCTCCCGGCCTCTATGAAGCGCGGTTCGAACGCAAGACCGGCAGCACGCCCCATGGCGATCTCGTAGAGGGCGACTGGGTCATGTCTTGCGAGGAGCGCAACCTCGATGACATCCGCGCGCTTGGCGGCCATGAGCCGGAAGACGAGCGCATGTTCGCGACCGTCGCCCATATCTCGGAGGCCAATCTCGCGCTCTACCGGACCTTCCTCCAGCCGCTCGTGAAGGCCTCGATCATGCCGGCTTTCGCCGATTGGGTGCGAATGGCGCATCCCTTGCGCCTGCAATATGAGATGCTGAGCGACAACAACCCGTTCGGGACGACGCTTGGCGAGATCGCTGACAGGGTCCGGTCCAACAGGTTCGAGGTCTCGCCGGACAATCCCTTCCTTATTGCGGAACAGACCGCGTCCGGGCAAATAGTCCACGCGCTGGAAAGCTGCGGGAAGATGCGCGACGCCTTCATGGAGACTCTGTTTCTTTCGATCTACGGGACGCCTGCGCTGCAGGCGGCCGCGGGCGTTGATCCGAAGTCATCGGAGCCGCAGCGGGTCGCGCCCAAGTCCGCCCTGCATCATGAACTCGTCCAAGACCGCATCGCCGAGCTCAGATCGCGCATGAGAAGGGGTGGATTGCAGGAATGCGCCATTCGCGGCCTGATCTATGTGGGCCTGGCCCGGGGGCGGGTCGATGAGCGCGGCGTGAACGCGCTGAAGCGCATCAGACGCTCCCAGGACGCGCCGCAGATGTCGCTCGCCGAATTCAAGGCGATGGCGCGCGATCAGTTCTTCATGCTGCTGCTCGATACGGAAGCAACGCTTGCGGCAATCCCGCCCCTTCTGCCGGCGGACGCCGCGCCGAGGCAGAGGGCCTTCGACACCATAAAGGAAATTCTGGAGGCCAGCGGTGAGCTTACTGGCGAGGCTGTGGAACGCCTGAACAGGGTCAAGGACCTCTTCGGGCTCGGGGAAACCGGAGCAAGGCCCGCCTTGCGAGGGGAGAACCTGAAGCTCGTGCCGAAGCTCAACTCTTCCGAAAACTCTCGAGCCTCCGCTGCGGTTCCGAGAAAAGGGGGGAAGTGATGACGGCTGAGATAGTTGAAGAAAGAGCGCCGCACGAAAAATATGCGCGGCTCATGGCGCGTGCGGCCGTCGTCAAGTCGCCAAGAACGATCGTCGTGTGGCCCTGCGATGAAAGCTCATTGCTGGCGGCCGTCGAGGCCGCGGAAGCCGAACTGATCGAGCCGGTGCTTGTGGGGCCAGCGGAGAAAATCAGAGCGGTCGCGAAAAAATTTGGCCTGGATATCGGTCGGTTCGAGATCGTAGAGGCCGCGTACAGCGAGGAAGCCGCGGAAAAGGGCGTTCGGCTCATCCAGGAGGGGAAAGGCGAAGTCCTGATGAAGGGCAGCCTGCACACGGATGAGCTGATGCGGAGCGTCACCTCGAAAACCTCTGGCCTTCGGACGGCGCGCCGCATCAGCCACGCATTCATCATGGACGTGCCAACTTACAAAGAGACGCTTCTGATAACGGATGCCGCGATCAACATATTCCCCGATCTCGAAGCCAAGCGCGACATTGTCCAGAACGCCATCGATCTTTACACGCACATAGGGCAGGGGACGCCCCGGGTTGCGATCCTGTCGGCGGTCGAAACGGTGACCCCGAAGATCCCCTCGACCATCGACGCGGCGGCGCTGTGCAAGATGGCGGACCGCGGCCAGATCACCGGCGGCATTCTCGATGGCCCGCTTGCGTTCGACAACGCCATCGATCCGGAGGCGGCGGCGATCAAAGGCATCAAGTCGGAGGTTGCCGGGCGGGCGCAAATCCTGGTGGTCCCGGATTTGGAAGCGGGCAACATGCTCGCGAAAAATCTCACTTTCCTTTTGAAAGCCGATTCCGCCGGCGTCGTTCTCGGCGCCAGGGTTCCAATCATACTGACGTCTCGCGCGGATTCGCTGAGAGCGCGGCTGGCGTCATGCGCGGTTGCGGCGCTTGCCGCAGACGCGCGCCGTCGTGAAATGACTTTGCCAGCGGCGTGAGGGCTATGGACACGATTCTCGTTGCAAATGCCGGGTCTTCGAGCGTCAAGTTCGAGCTCTTCGGCGTCGATCAGTCGGGCGCCCTCAGAAGCCAACTCGAAGGCAAGATCGAAGGAGTCGGGACAAAGCCCCACCTGACCGCCGTGTCAGCCGAGGGCAATGTTATGGTCGAGCGGACCTATACCAATGAAGCCGTGCCCCACGTTCCGGCGGCATTGCACGCGGGTGGCGCGTGGCTTCGGGACGAGTTGCACATCCACCCGATCGCGGTCGGCCACCGCGTCGTGCATGGCGGGCCGGATTTCGATCAGCCCGTTCTCGTGACGGAGGAGGTCCTGCACCGCCTCGAAAAATACATCCCGCTCGCGCCGCTGCATCAGCCGCACAATCTGGAGCCGATCCGGTCGATCATGATCAACCGGCCGGGGCTTCCGCAGGTCGCCTGCTTCGACACGGCTTTTCATCGGAAGCACCCCGCCGTCGCCGATTACTATGCTATCCCTGAGCGCTTCCATGCCGAGGGCATCCGCCGCTATGGCTTTCACGGCCTCTCTTATGAATACATTGCCTCACGCCTGCCCGAGGTCGCGCCCGACCACGCAAACACAAGGGTCATCGTGGCTCATCTCGGCAACGGCGCATCCATGTGCGCGATGAAAGATGGGCAGAGCATCGAGAGCACGATGGGCTTCACGGCGCTCGACGGGCTGCCGATGGGAACGCGCTCGGGCCAGATCGATCCGGGCGTCGTGCTCTACATGATCGAGCAGGAGGGCATAAGCGCGCGCGAGGTTCTGCACCTCTTGTACCACGATTGCGGGCTGAAGGGCCTGTCCGGCATCAGCAACGACATGCGAGAGCTGGAGGCGAGCGCCGATCCGCGCGCGGCCTTCGCCATCGATTATTTTGTCTATCGGATCGCGCTGTTCACGGGCACGCTGGCGGCGGCGCTCGGCGGCCTCGACGCGTTCGTCTTCACGGCGGGCATCGGCGAGAATTCCGCCTCGATCCGGGCGCGGGTTGCGGCGAAGCTGTCCTGGCTCGGCGTGAAGCTCGACGAGGCGGCGAACGCCGGCAGGAAGCAGCTGATCTCGGCCCCCGACGGCGCCGTGGCCGTCTACGTTATCCCGACGGATGAAGAACTCATGATCGCTCAACATACCCTGGCGCTGGTGAAGCCGGTCTAGCAGGACGCTGGCGCCGCACATGGTTCGACAGGCTCACCAAGAGGGCTAACCCGCTGAAATACTCGACCTCATCCTGAGCGTGTCGAAGGATGAGGGCAGGGTTTCATGCTTTTTCAGCAGCCGCTCCGGGATCCGCAGATTGCTTGGGACCGGCGGTCAACATCACAAAAAAGGTGGCTTTCCATGATCCCGCATTTCCAAGCCAAGCTCCACGAAGGCAAGAGAGGCCTCATCGTCGGCATTGCGAACGAGCATTCCATAGCCTGGGGATGCGCGGCTGCCTTCCGGGGCTTGGGAGCAGAGCTCGCGGTCACCTACCTCAACGAGAAGGCCCGCAAATATGTGGAGCCGCTGGCCGAGGAACTGGAGGCGAAGATCGTCATGCCCCTGGATGTCTGCAAAACGGGGGAGCTGGAGGCGGTTTTCGACCGCATCGCGAAGGAATGGGGGACGCTCGACTTCGTGGTCCATTCGATTGCGTACTCGCCGAAGGAAACGCTATGCGGCCGCGTGATCGACGTGCCTCAGGAGGGCTTCCTGCAGACGATGGACATCTCCGTCTGGTCCTTCATCCGCATGGCGCATCTTGCGGAGCCGCTCATGCCGAAGGGCGGCGCGCTCTTCACCATGACCTATTACGGCAGCCAGATGGTCGTTGAGCATTACAACATCATGGGCGTGGCGAAGGCCGCTTTGGAAAGCGCGGTTCGATACATCGCGTCCGAGGTTGGCCCGAAGGGCATCCGAGTTCACGCCATTTCGCCGGGGCCGCTGGCGACGCGCGCCGCGTCCGGCATTCCGGAGTTCGATGACCTTCTCCACAAGGCCCAGGAGAAGGCGCCGACCCGCTGCCTCGTCAGCGTGATGGACGTGGGGATGGCCACCGCTTTTCTCGCTCACGACGCGGCGCGGCTTATCACGGGCGATACCATGTTTATTGACGGCGGCTATCACGTGATTGACTAAAGACTGTTTGCAGCTTGCGCCGATGGACCCGCCGTCATCCAGGCCTTGCGAAGCGCGAGCCGGGATCGCAAAAAGACAGACGCTTCATTTTGTTACGATCCCGGATAAGGCTTTGCCTTTCCGGGATGACGCAGCGCACAGCGAGGCGGGTGAGGAGCAACAGGGCGGTCATGGACGAAACCACACCGAAACAAGACCGCTTTCCCAGCGGACGGCGTCCCATTGTTCAATCCGCCGACGACATTTTCGAACTCGCGGTAAAGCTCGGCCTTTTCTTCTTCCTCGTATATTGGTCGATCGTTCTTCTGCGTCCCTTCCTGTCGATCGCGTTGTGGAGCCTCATTCTCACAGTCACCCTATATCCTGCTTTTTCCTGGACAGCCCGTCTCATGGGCGGACGCCGCAAGCTCGCCGCGGTTCTTGTGACGGCGGTCAGCCTTCTGGTCTTTACCGGGCCGATCATCTGGCTCGGCCTGAGCATGATAGAGGGCGTAACTTCACTTTCTCAGCGTCTCGCTACCGGCGACATAGCGATCCCGCCGGCTTCTCAGTCGATCAAGAGCTGGCCGTTCGTCGGCGAGCGCCTTTTTTACTTCTGGGACCTCGCGTCCACGAATTTGAAGAGCGCGATTACGGAGGCGCTCCCCTATCTCTCGCCGTTGACGGGCATGGCGCGCCGGATGGCGGAAGGAGCCGCCATGGGGATCCCGACGTTCCTGGTCTCGCTCATTATTGCGGGCGCTTTGTTTCCACCGGCTCCTTCACTCCTCGAAGCCGTGAGGACGGTGTCTCAGCGAATCCTTCCGGCGCGCGGCCAGGAGCTTGTCAAGCTGGCAGGCGCCACGATCCGCAATGTCTCGCAGGGCGTCATCGGCATCTCTTTCCTGCAAGCCATCCTTGCGGGCCTGGGTTTCCTTGTCGCGGGAATTCCAGGCAGCGGTTTTCTTGCTCTTGGCGTGCTCGTCACAGGCATTCTCCAGATCCAGGGGCTTCTCTTCATCCCGGTCCTCATCTGGATTTGGACCTCCATGGAGACGACGACGGCCCTGGCGCTGACCGCCTATCTCGGCCCCGTCGGCATCCTGAACAACGTCTTGAGCCCCTTCGTGATGGCGCACGGCCTGAAAACGCCGATACTCGTCATTTTCATCGGCCTGATGGGGGGCGTGGTGGCCCACGGCATCATAGGCCTTTTTATCGGCCCGATTGTTCTTGCGGTAACCTGGGAGCTATTTGCGGCCTGGATGACGCATGAAGATGCGCCGCTCGCTCCAGAATAATTCGCGCGCCACGGCTGGAACTGGCGCGGAGCTTGCGAAAAAAATGCAACGCCTCCGCCAGAAAATATCTCGCGAAAGCGAATTCGTCTTTCGGCGAGCGGGATTCGCGATTAAGCATGCAAGGGCTTCGATCCAGCGCTCCGCTCGGTGATTCTCCCTGCGGGCGGGGATGAAACTAAGCCTTGTGTTGTGAGCGCGGTTCCTTTTCGCCTTCGCTTTTCATGAGCGAAGAGGTTTTTCGGTGTTGCGTGGCCGTGTTCCCCGTCGGGGTGCGGTGAAAGCTCTCGCTACAACGGAACGTCGATGTCGTCTGGAAAGACTTGCAGCTATTCAGGTACGATGCTGGCCAAGGGGGCGCTCGCGGCGCTTCTCATCGCCTTTAATGGACCTGTCTGTGCCGAGACCCTCAAGGAAGCGCTGACAGCAGCTTATCTATACAATCCGACGCTGAAGGCTGCGCAGGCGCAGCTTCGCTCGATCGACAATCAGGTTTCCATCGCCAAATCCGGGTATAGACCCACGATCAGCGCAACATTTCAAAATGGCTACGAGGACCTGAATACGAAGATCCGGAGCGTATCATCCACAACGGGCTCCATTCCCGTCTGTCCGGGGGCTGTGAGCAGCGCCAGCACCGGTCCTTGCGTCGGCGGCGGGGCATCGAGCCTTTCCTTGGGTTCCGTCGGAGGCAGCTCTGCTGTGAGCGGACAGTCGAACCCGCGGTCCGGAGAGGTTGCCGCCCAGCAAAACATCTTTGATGGCTTTCGGACCTATAACAACGTCAAGGGCGCGGAGGCGGGCGTAGAGGCCGGGCGCGAAGATCTTCGGGCAGCCGAAGAGAACGTGCTCCTGAACGCGGCGACCGCCTATATGAATGTTGTCCGCGATCAGGCCATCGTGGAGTTGCGCAAGAGCGCCGTAAAGGTTCTGGCCGAACAGTTGCGCGCGACAGAGGATCGCTTCAAGGTTGGCGAGGTCACCAGGACCGACGTGTCGCAAGCGCAATCGGCGCTTGCCCAGGGGCAGGCCGATTTGAGCATCGCGCAAGGTTCCCTCTACACCGATCAGGCGCTCTTTGCACAATACATCGGCCATCCTCCCCATGCCCTTAAAGACCCGGGTCCTCCGGAAAGGCTGCTGCCGAAGACACTGCAAGCCGCGATCAAAATCGCTGAAACCGAGAACCCGGGCATCATCGGGGCAATTTTCCGGGAACGAGCGCAGCAGCATCAGGTCAAGCAACTCAAGGGCCAACTCCTGCCGAGTTTGACCGGTAATGCAAGCTACACCAAATCCGCTCAGCCATTCGGTCTGCCGAATGTCCCCGATGAAGAAGATACGCTCGTGTACGGTCAGCTGAGCGTGCCGATTTATCAGGCCGGATCCGCATCCGCGCAAATCCGGCAGGCCATCGAGACGCTGTCGCTCGCTCGCCAGCAAATAGACGAGCAGCGGGAGCTTGCCCGGCAGAATGTCAGCTCGCAATGGGGGCTTGTTATCGCGGCGAGGGGAAACATCGCGGCGGCCAAGTCAGCCGTTGAATCAACGAGAATAGCGCTTGAGGGCGTGCGCGAGGAGGAGAGGGTCGGCCAGCGCACCATTCTCGACGTGCTGAATGCCGAGCAGCAGAATTTGAATGCGCAAGTGAATCTGGTCTCGTTCAAGCGGGATCTCGTCGTCGCGTGCTACGGCGTTCTGGCCGGAGCGGGCCGACTGACAGCGTACGACATTGCCGTTGCAGCGGAGCTTTATGATCCGACGCGCTATTACGGCGAGGTCAAGGATGCGGTGTACGGGTGGGGCCCTTCGGTTGAAAGCGCGGAAGATCCTCGCGTCGCTCCAGTCGAGGACCCGGGACGTACCCCGGATCAGAATTCGACCGATGGACCGGCTTACACCCAGCATTTGCCACAGATCCCCTAAAAAGCGCTGGGGTCAAGGGGCGAAGGTGTTTGGGTCTTCAAAATCCTCTGCTTTGCAAGCGAGCAGGCTACAGGCTAAGCTGCCGGCGGTTTGAGGCGGGTATTGCCGCCTCGGGAGATCAGTCAGAGGATCGGAGATTGCCGCCTGTGCCGGACGCAGCGAACTATTCGGCGGTTGCGCGGATGCTTGATGGCCGCTCCTTCAAGATCCGCGCGCAAAAACCTGAGGACGTGGCCGACGTCTTGGCCGCCGTCGCCCGCACAAGCCCCCAGTCCCTCTATCGCCGTTTCTTCGGTGCGAAACGCCACTTCTCGGAAGCGGAAATCGCGTATTTCATGAATGCCGACTTCGTGAACCACGTTTGCCTGCTCGCCGTGGTGGAGGAAGACGGCCAGCCCGCTATCGTCGGCGGCGTGCGCTACCTCGTCCAGGAACCCGGCAAAGCTGAGATATCTTTCGCGATCATCGATGAGTATCAAGGGAAAGGGATCGGCGCCGGGCTCATGCAGCACGTGGCAGGCATCGCGCGCGAGGCGGGGCTCAAGGAGTTCATCGCGGAGGTCATGCCCGACAACGTCCCCATGTTGAAAGTCTTCCAGGAGAGCGGCTTGCCGATCGTTCTGCGCCGCGAGCCCGATGCGGTGCATGTCACTCTCAAGATAACCTAAGCAAAGTGTTTCGGGCGCGTCGACGGGTCGCCGCAGACGTCATCCCGGAAGGGCGGAGCCCTATCCTGGATCGTAACACATTGAAACGTCTTTCCTTTTTGCGGTCCGGGCTCGGCGCTTCGTTTGGCCGGGACGACGAAGTGCGCATCGCCCGGCAAGAGTTGCCTCATCATCGTATTGAAAGGGCAACTGCCGCTTGCTCTGCAGGGCGGCAAATCCTACGCTGAAGGCCATGAACATCGGCTCATCAGGCCTTGTCGCGGTTGTCTCAGGCGACATTCACGACCATTGAGGCCGACGCCATCGTTAATGCCGCAAACTCCGCGCCGGAAGCGGGCGGCGGCGTGTGCGGGGCGATCTTCCGCCCGGCGGGCTTCTATCCGCTCACCCGGGCGTGCAGGGTAATTGGTCATTGCCCCGCCGGAGAGGCGGTCATCACTCCCGCCTTTGGCATCAAGACCGCGCGCGCCATTATCCACGCCGTCGGTCCGACGGTGGATGAGGTTAAAGCCGGGACGCTCTCCGCAGCAGCGATTGCGCGCACCTATATTGGCTGCCTCTCCTCAGATCCTATCAGGTGGCAGCCCTGCGCTGACTACGGACAGAAGAGTGAGCCTGGCAAAGGGATGATGCAAGCGGGTGACAAGGGCCCGCTACAGAAGAGTGCGCCCGGAAAAGTGCGAAGCGGTTTTCCAAAAGGACGCACGACAATTGATTAAATATCTTGGGCAGCAGCGACGGGGACACGCGCCGGAGATGCTTTCGGTTCTTCACGCACATCCGGCAGCAGTTCCTCGTGTTCCGGTCCGGTGAGCGCCTTTCTGGCCTTGACGCTCCAGTTCCAAAGCGCCTCCGCGGGGATCGGAAGCACCAGGAACCAGTGTTCAAGGAGCCCTAGTGAGAGGATCACGATATAGAACGTGAAGGCAAGCAACTCGAAGGGATCGTGCTTGACCGTCATAGCCTTGTCGACGAGGATAGCTATGGCGACCGTGGAGACTGTGACCGAAACCGGGAACAGAAGGTTCATCGGCCTCCGTTTGAGGAAGCTTGACAGATAGTGCAACTGCTCCGGGAAGAAGTGATCGTTCAAGTTCCGCACGCCGAGCACGGCGTTGATCTTGGCGCTCGAATGCATCAGCCAGATTATCGTGTAGGTCCATGAGCCGACATGGTTTTTGCCGTACATGGTCGAAAAGCAGATCACAACGCCGAGCAACGCCGCGGTGATCTCGTGATACATGCTCGTCTCGACGGCATGCCAGAAATGGCGGGATCCTTTGCATGACGACGGGCAGGCCGTCGTGCGCGGACCGGTTATCATGCCCGTATAGAAGGTGAACTGGGTCCACGCCCAGGCGAGCAAGCCGAAAGTAAAACTCAAATATGCGGATGCCAGGGTGTCGCTCTGGCTCGTGACTGTCAGGCCGAAGATCGACGCGATGAGGACGAACGTCGCGCCGAGGAAACTCCATTTGTACGTATGTTTGGGCAGGTTATTGAGATAGATGACGGCTCCCGTGCTGAACCACCAAATGAAAAGTACGAACAGGACCGGGAGCACGTATGTAATCACCTCATCCTCACCATGCTGGAGCCAGCCGCACGCGGTCCGGCAGCTCGTTCCGCGCGGCTGGCAACATATAGAGCCTGGCGAACGTTACTGCCGCCGCGGTGGAATAACCGATGTTTTTGACAAACCCTGAAATGCCGCCTTGCGCCTTGGCGGCTTCCCGTTTGAGGGACAGCTCGAACAGGCGATCAAAGCCGCGGTGGAGAGCCGGATTGTCAAGATCGAGTTTCACCGGAAAGACCTGCTGCGAGATCTGACTGGTGATGCGGAAGACCCTGAAGTCATAGTCCGTCGGGTCCATCGCCAGCGCCTTGTGGAATGCGGGGCGGGAATGATCGCGAACGTACATTGTCGAGAAGACGGCCAGCACGAAAAAGCGCACCCAATACTTGTTGAGGCCGCTTAAAAGGTGCGGATTGGCGCGCATGAGAAGCGCAAAGGCCTCCCCATGCCGGAATTCATCGTTGCACCAGTTCTCGAACCACTTGAAGATGGGATGGAAGCGAAGCTCCGGGTGCTTTTCGAACTGACGGTAGATTGTAATATAGCGAGCGTAGCCGATCTTCTCAGAGAGATAGGTTGCGTAATAAATGAATTTCGGCTGGAAGAACGTGTACTTCTTCGCTTTCGTCAAGAAGCCGAGATCGACGCCGATGCCAAAGTCTTTGAGCGTTTCATTGATGAATCCGGCGTGGCGAGCTTCGTCTCGCGCCATGAGCCCGAAAAGCTCCTTCATATCAGGATTTTTGGCTCGCTTCTTCATCTCAGCGTACAGCACGCACCCTGAAAATTCCGCCGTGACGGAACTGATAAGGAAATCTTCAAACTCCTTCCTCAGTTCCTCGGGCAAAGCGGACAGGTCGCCGTTGAACTCTTCGTTCCGGATAAAATGACTGCGGTTCGGATCGCTCTTCATCTCGGCTATGAGTTCGTCCCACTCCTGACGGACCGGCGTCACATCGATCTTGTCGACTTCATCGAAATTAGTCGTATAGAACCGTGGCGTTAAGATGGTGTCCTTTTGCGCCTGGCGAGTGGAATCATTCATCGCCTCGGCTTGATTGGTTGCCTCGGTCATAGTTTCCTCCTGGGGGTAAAACTCACTTCGTAGAGTTCCGTGAGCTCCAATCCGGCTGCGCGAGCCGTCATCCGGCCGAGCCAGTTCGCGCGCTTCACGGTCGCGTTGCGCCGCTCGACGATCTTTTCTCCAAACGCAGGCTTGATTGGAGCTCCGTGGACGATAACCTCGTCACCGGGCCCAATGTCCACGTCCCCGTCGAGTTCGACATACGCATGCAGGCTATCCGCCGTGTGCTCGACCTCCACGGTGCATGGCACCTCGAAGGTTTCGCGGCCCCCCAGCCAATCGGTTATGGATGTCATTGCGTCTTGCCTGCTCTGGGAAGAAGTTGGGCAAAGGTTTTGGCGTTGGTTGGTCCGTAGGCCGCCAACTCAAGCGTGTCTCCCGTGGCCGGATCGGAAAGAGACATTTTCCCGTCACTCCACAAGGTGAGGATAAAGGGCGTCTCCGGGCCGGCCTTCGAGCGGAGTTCCCGGCTTTGCCCCATCAGGCGCAGCGCGGAGGCCATAAAGGTATTTCCCTCCCGCGGCAGCACGGTGAAGGGTTCGGCCGCCCCCTGGTCGTAGACGGCCATGGCGCCGCCG
The DNA here is from genome assembly GCA_963764115.1 of uncultured Alphaproteobacteria bacterium. GTDB lineage: Bacteria > Pseudomonadota > Alphaproteobacteria > Rhizobiales > Rhodomicrobiaceae > Rhodomicrobium. The sequence continues at coordinate 41,745 of CAVXRT010000026.1, read as the reverse complement.
GGCGCATCCCGGAATATCAGCGGCCTTGTCAGGACCGCTGTCCTCTTAAGCGAGAGATCGACCGTCTGCGTGCCGATGAGTTGCGTGGCAATCACGAGCGACAGAACCGCGATTGCCGCTGCGCCTGCCAGCAGCGCTGGTTTCCTGATACCTTGTAGCATTATGGGGCGTTTCCGAATCCCTAAGCGGCGGCGGGCTGGCCTACGCCGGTCTCTGTTTTATCTTCAGCTTGCGGTGCGACTTCAGCTTCCTGGGAACTATTGCCGGTGGCTTCGCTTGCAGCTTTTTGAAACGGAGCAAGGGCCGTTCTTAGAGCCTCTGCCGCCTTTTGCGGTTCAGGGATGGCGCGCAGCATAGGCTCCGGCAATGTGAACCGCCAGGGCCGGGCATGCGGCCAAAGAATGAGATAGGCAATTTTGTCGGGTCCGTTCAGTTGAAGTGCGAGCTCGCCTGTGCCGTTGGCATGCATCCTCAGGCCTACCGACTTGACAATCCGGAGGGGCACGTTGACGGCTTTGGTGAATGCGATGCCATAACGCAGCACCACCCGCCGCGTGGTTACGGTGTAGATCGTTGTCCGCGCGGCAAGAAACGCGAACGACAGGGCTATGGTCATGACAATGCCGCACAGGGCCGCAAGCCACGCATCGACCTCCAAAGCCAAGCTTATCGACGTGCCATCGGAGTACGCAATTGCGACCCGCCAGAGCATCAGCACTGCGAAGTAGATCGTGATGGTGCGGACGTGGCAGAGATGAACCGCTAAGGATCGCCAGTTTGGCGATCCCTGCCACAAGATTTTTTCGTCTTCGGAAGGCCGGAACGGGAGGCCCCGTACCGGCTCGAAGTCGTATTCACTCATAAAAGCGGCTCCTGACGGGAAGGCTCTGCATAGAGAATACCGCCGCCATAATAGGCAACAACCCGATCCTCCTCAAGCAGCGTCACGCGATCCGGGCTCGAAAGAGTTGGAGCGGCGGCGAACTGGCTGCCAAGGATGGATTCGACCTTAACGGTCCCCTTGCCTTGATTGATCTTGGCGAAGGTGATCGGAAGGAGAACACGCTTGCCGCCTTTGACCTCGACTTCGAGATAGCGGATCGTAACTTCCGAGCGATCGACCCAGATATCGCGGACCGTGCCACCGGTAACGCCATCGGCGCCGATGACCGTGAATCCGCGGGGGTCGCGATCATGCTCGTCGACCTTGAAGTCGTTTGCGACGCGCAATGGAGCAATCCGGGTCAAACCGTCGACCGTGAGGTCCGGGGTGTTGGAGCGAAGAACCCAGGATCCCGGGCCGACGCCGTCGAGCATGGGGTTGCCGGTCGGAATGATAGGCGATCCACCGAAAGTGCTCGAAGGCACGGCTTTGAGGGGCCGCTCTTTTTGCGACGCTGGAACGGACTGGGGGGAGGTTACCGAGCCGCCATGGAACAGCTTGAAGACCTTCTTGTCCGGGATCATAAACCAACCCGGGGTTTCGTTGCCGCCGCGCGGCTCGGAAACCAGCGGATAGCCCTCGCGCCGGTCTTCACGCCGCAGATACAGGACGAGAAGCGCGAAGAAGATCCAGAACGCATAAAGCACGACCTGGGCGACGTCGAGGTGTGATGTTAAGGCGCCAACTGGCATTTATATACCTCCAAAGTTTTATTAACCTGGAAAATCGGCAAGGCCGAGGTGGGCTGGCGTTTGCCTGGATGCATCACCCGCCGTTCGAACCAGGGGGCCTATGGCCGCGAGCGTCGCGAACAGCAGGGCAATTTCGACATGATAGACAATGAGGTAACCGGTGTCTGCTCCGATGAGGGCAGGGCCGAAGCGTCCCTGCGCCGCAAGGTCTGACATAACGTCGCGGAGCGCGCCTCCAAGCGCGATTCCGCCGCCGGTCGCCGATGCGCCAACGGCGCCCCACGCGCCAAGGGCGAGGCCCGCTTGCGCGGTCTTCGCCACTTCCATCGCGGCGGTCAAGGTTCCGGCGGCGAAGAAGCCGCTGCCAAAGCCAAGGGCGCCGACACCGAGTTCGAAGAAGATAGGCTTGCCCAGCGGCGCCGAGAAACAGAAAGCCGTTAATGCCGCAAGACCTGTCATGACGCCGTATGCGGCCAGCCGGTACGGATCGGCGCCCCTATCGAGACGGTGGGCTGCAACCGCCAGCGAGAGAAGCGCCCCGATTGCAAAAAAAGCCGTCAGCGCGGTCGTTTGCCCAACCGTCATGTGCAGCACCTGCCCGCCGTATGGCTCGATCAGGATGTCCTGCATGCTGAAGCCGACGGTGCCAAGGCCAAGGGTTATGAAAATCCTTCGCCAGGGGCCACCCGCCATGAACGCGCGCCAGGAAGCGGAAAAGTCGGGCTTCGGTTCAGATTCCAAAGCGCGCCTTGGACGCCTTGGCTCCTGTTTCCAGAGCGCGATCAGGTTCAGCGCCATGGTTACAAGAGCAGTGCCCTGGATGACTTCAATGAGACGGAGCTGGCTGAAATGTTCAAGCAACCGGCCAAGCAAGACCGCACTCACGGTCATGCCGAGGAGCAACATGACATAAAGGAATGCGACGACGCGGGCACGCTTGTCTTCAGGCGCCAGATCAGTCGCAAGAGCCAAACCCGCCGTCTGGGTGGTATGCAGACCCGCGCCAACCAGCAGGAAGGCCAGGGCGGCCGCGAGCTTTCCGAGGATCGGCGGCCCTTGTGAGTCGCCCGACAGCAGGATGAGGGCAAACGGCATGATGGCGAGGCCGCCGAACTGCAGGAGCGTGCCAAACCAGATATAGGGCACGCGCTTCCACCCAAGCAGCGATCGATGTGTATCGGATTTGAAGCCGAGGAGCGCCCGGAATGGCGCAAAGACTAGCGGCAGGGCAATCATAAGCGCCACCAGCCAGGCCGGCACCGAGAGTTCCACGATCATGACGCGATTCAGCGTGCCGTTGAGCAGCACGAGCGCCATGCCAACCGTGACCTGGAAAAGAGAGAGGCGGAGGAGGCGGCTCAGCGGTAGCTGAGGCGTGGCAGCATCTGCAAAGGGCAGGAAACGCGGTCCGAGCTTTTGCAAGACTGCGCGAAACGGCGAGATGGGAGCAGGCTGTGCTTCTTTGGCATCCGGGCGACAGGGCAGGGCAGCGCCTTCCCTCTCCTCCCCGAGAGCGTTGGGAGATGCCGGTCTTCCTTCCCTATGGTCGCACAGATCCGTCACGAAGCAATCAGCTCCATTGCATGCGAGGTATAGAAGCCGTTCACGATTTGAAGCGAGCGCCCCTGCCGCCAGCGCGCAAGCCTCAGGTCTTCCGCGATCATCGTCGAGAGCCTACTTTCGGAAACCGGCTCGATCGCGGGCGAACGGTCCGAACGTGGAAACACCTTTCCAACGGTGTGCATCACGCTGAGCGCCAAAGTTTTGGGCGCGAATGTGAACAACACCTTCGATGTTGTCCTGTTCGCGAGCCCGGCGAGCACGTTCACAAGGTCTTTTGCAGGGTAATGAATGAGCGAATCCATGGCAACGCAAAAGTCGAAGCTGCCGTGCCGCTCATCCAGCATATCGCCCGAGTGAAACTCGATATTTTCCGCGACGTCCGCCGGCATGCGTTCCTTGGCAACCCCGATGAGAGTTGGTGAAAGATCGACGGCGACAACATGCGCGCCGCGTCGTGCCGCTTCGACCGAAAGAAGCCCGGTGCCGCAGCCTGCATCAAGAAGCCGCGCCCCATGCAAATCGTCTGGCAGCCAGCTCATAAGCGTCGCTCGCATCCGGTCGCGGCCCGCGCGCACGGTCGCTCGGATCCCGCTGACCGGGGCGTCCGTCGTCAACTTCGCCCAATTATCGGCAGCCGTCCTGTCGAAATAGGTTTCGAGATCGTTGCGGCGCTCGAGGTAGGTGGGAGTTGGCATCAATTATATCCCAGGAAATCGAAGATATCGCGATCCTTCATCGGCTTGCAGTTCAGCGGCGGCTCCGCCCCTGCCCAAAGACCGGACGCGAGGCGCAGATACTCCTGCTGCACGGCCTCAATCTCGGGGGTCGGCTCCATCTCGAACAATGTCTGCTTCTTCAGGCGGCTCATCCGGATGGCGTCAAGATCCTGGAAGTGAGCGACGCGATTGAGCCCGATGGCGCCGTTGAAGCGGTCGATTTCGTCAGTATTTCGGCTGCGATTGGCTATGACGCCGCCGAGGCGCACCCGGTAGTTCTTCGACTTGGCGAGGATCGCGGCCGCGATGCGGTTCATGGCGAAGATCGAATCAAAATCGTTCGCGGTGACGATCAAAGCGCGCTCCGCGTGCTGTAGCGGCGCGGCAAATCCACCGCACACGACGTCGCCAAGCACGTCGAAGATCACGACATCGGTGTCTTCGAGAAGGTGGTGCTCCTTGAGGAGCTTCACCGTCTGGCCGACCACGTAGCCACCACAGCCCGTGCCCGCCGGCGGGCCGCCAGCCTCCACGCATTTGACGCCGTTATAGCCTTCGAAAACGAAGTCTTCGGTGCGCAATTCCTCGGAATGGAAGTTCACGGATTCGAGGATGTCGATGACGGTCGGGATCATGCACTTCGTCAGCGTGAAGGTGCTGTCGTGCTTGGGGTCGCAGCCGATTTGCAGCACGCGCTTGCCGAGCTTCGAAAAAGCGACCGACAGATTGGACGAGGTCGTGCTCTTGCCGATGCCGCCCTTGCCGTATACGGCGAACACTTTCGCAGTACCGATATTCAACTTCGGATCGAGATGGACCTGAACACTGCCTTCGCCGTCGCCTTCGTTTTCAGCGCCGGACGACGCGCCTTTGGCCCGGAATTTAGGGATCGGCTGCGCCGGGATACGCTCAAACATCGTCATGCGGCTTCCTCCATGCCAACCCCTTCAATCTGGTCCTCTAATTCCTCGGAAGCTTTGCGAAGCGCTTCGAGCGTCTCCTCGTCCGGCTTCCAGTAGTTGCGCTCGTGGGCTTCATTCAGCCTGTTGACCATGCGAGCCGTCGCCGTGGGGTTAAGGGCGGCGAGCCGTTTGCGCATGGCTTCGTCGAGCACATAGGTTTGCGTTAGTCGTTGATAAACCCAGGGATCGACTTGCCCTGTCGTGGCCGACCATCCCATCGTGTTGGTGACGGTCGCCTCGATCTGGCGCACGCCCTCATAGCCGTGCTCCAGCATGCCTTCATACCATTTCGGATTGAGCGCGCGCGTGCGAGTCTCGAGCGAAACCTGCTCATTCAGCGTCCGCACTTTGCCTTCGCCGCGGGTCTGGTCACTGATGTAGACAGGGAGTTCCTGGCCGCCCTTCGCACGGCGCACGGAACGGGTAATGCCGCCAAGCGTATCGAAATACTGGTCGATGGTGGTGACGCCGAGATCAACCGAGTCGATACATTGATAAGCGAGATCGACATCGGCGAGCATGGTCTTCAGAAGCGCCGGCTGCGCCATGGGCGTACCCCCGCGGCCATACGCGAAGGACTTGCGGCGGCTATAGGTCTCGGCCAACTCGTCCTCGTCCTGCCAGGCGCCGCTGTCGACGAGAAGATTGACGTTTGCGCCGTACGCGCCGTCGCCATTCGAGAAAACGCGAAGCGCTGCCGTCTCCATGTCGCAATTGTGCGCCGCCTGATAGGCGAGCGCATGTCTGCGGACGAAATTTTCGGCCTCAGGCTCGTCGGCGGTCGCGGCCTCGTAAGCTGCTTCCGCCAGAAGCTTCATCTGCAACGGGAGCAGGTCACGGAAGATGCCCGACATGGTCATCACTACGTCGATGCGCGGACGGCCAAGATCGTTCAATGGCACGAGCGTAGCACCGCAAAGCCGGCCATAGCTGTCAAATCGCGGCCGCGCGCCCATCAGCGCCAGCGCCTGCGCGATAGGCTCGCCCTCGGTCTTGAGGTTGTCGGTTCCCCATAGCACGAAGGCCACGGATTCGGGCAGCGCGTTGCCTTCTTCAATGTGCCTTTTGAGAAGCCGGGCAGCCTGCTTTTCGCCCTCCTTCATCGCGAATATGCTCGGGATGCGGAAGGGGTCGAAGCCGTGGATGTTGCGGCCGGTGGGGAGGATTTCGGGATTGCGGATGATGTCGCCGCCTGCGACCGGGCGGATGTAGCGGGCGTCGAGCGCCGTGACGACGGCCGGCAACTCGGCGTCCTCGCCGAGATAGCCGTACATCTCGCTCAGCTTGCGCAGCTTTTCGAGGTTCGCCGGCGTGCGCGCTTGTCCGGCCTTTCTTAAAGCATCCTCGACCGTCACGCCGTCGGCGACAGCCTTGATTGTGCCGTGGGCCGGGGTTTCGCCATCGAGCGCTTCGCTCGCAAAGGTCAGAAGATCGCTGCGCTCTTCATCGGACGCGGGCTTGCCGACCACATGCAAGCCGTGCGGAATCAGCGTTTCCTCAAGCTCAAGAAATTCTTGTTCGTGAGCGAAAGGATGCGGCCCTCCGCCTCCTCAATTAGCCAAGCGGGCTCGACATCTGCGAGGTCAACCGCTGAGGCCTGCGCCTGAATGAGCGAGGCAAGCGCTTCGCGCTCCTCCTTGGCGACATCAGGTGCAAATTCGCGCCAGCGCTGTACTGAGCCCTTCAGGTCGAGCAGGCCGCGATAGAGGCCGGCTTGAGTCACGGGTGGCGTCAGATAGCTTATGATCGTGGCCGCGCCACGCCGCTTGGCGAGCGTGCCTTCAGAGGGATTGTTGGCGGCGTAGAGGTAGAAATTGGGAAGATCGCGAATGAGGCGATCCGGCCAGCAATCCTCGGAAAGACCCGTCTGCTTGCCGGGCATGAACTCAAGCGCGCCGTGGGTGCCGAAATGCAAAAGCGCGTGCGCGCCGAACTCGTCACGCAGATAGCGGTAGAAGGCCATGAAGGCGTGTGTCGGCGAAAAGCCTCTTTCGAAGAGGAGCCGCATCGGGTCGCCTTCATATCCGAATGCAGGCTGGACGCCGACAAAGACGTTGCCGAATTGCGCGCCCAGAACGAACACAGTGGCGCCGTCGCTTTGCGCCTTGCCAGGCGCCGGGCCCCATTGCTTCTCGATCTGCGGCAGCCAGCGTTCGCTGCGGATGTAGTCATTGACCGGGACACGGGCATGAACATTCGCCGAAGTGCCGTAGCGGCTTGCGTTGCCGCCCAGGATGCGTTCGCGCAGCTCGTCCAGCGAGGCGGGCACCTCAACACTGTAGCCTTCGTCCTTCAGCCTTTGGAGCACGTTATAGAGCGAAGGGAAGACCGCGAGCGAGGCAGCCGTGCCGACGTTTCCGGCGTTCGGCGGGAAATTGAAAAGTACGACGCCGATTTTGCGCTTGGCGCGCGCGGTTCGACGAAGTTCAATGAGCTTCTCGATGCGTGAGCACAAAGTCTCGGCGCGTTCAAGGCAGGAATGCATGTCGCGGGCGCGCGACGTGGGGAATGTGCAGTTCCGCTCGCAGCCCGTGCAGGGAGCGTCTGTGCCATCGGAGCGACCGCCGAACACAGCGGGGCCGGTCGCGCCGTCGAGTTCGGGGATCGCGACCATGATGGTGCTCTCCACCGGCATGAGCCCGCGCTGGTCGGCGCCCCATTGCTGGAGCGTCTGGAACTCAACCGGATGGGCGGCGATGTAGGGGACATCGAGCTTGCGCAGAATCTCCTGGGCGCCCTTGGCATCGTTGTAGGCCGGACCGCCAACCAAAGAGAAGCCGGTCAGCGAGATGAGGGCGTCGATGGCCGCCTTGCCGTCCTTCATAAAATAGCGCTCGATCGCCTCGCGTCCATCGAGGCCGCTGGCGAAGACCGGGATGACGTTCAGCCCTCGCTTTTCGAGCGCCTCGATCATGCCGTCGTAATGCAGCGAGTTGCCTGCCAGAACGTAAGAGCGCATGACAAGCACGCCGACCGTGCCCGCCGCGCGGCCTTTCGCGTGGGGAAGTTCGTCGACGCTTTGTCCGACGCGGTTCCTGAGCGTTGGATGATAGACACCGACTTCCGGATATTCGACCGGCTCGGCGGCGGAAAGCTTACCGCGCAAGGCCTGCCGGGGTCCGCTCGCATAGCGGTTCACCAGGAAGCGCACCATGTGCGCCATGTTGTCGTCGGAGCCGGCAAGCCAATATTGCAGGGTCAGAAAGTAGGCGCGCACATCCTGGGCGGAGCCTGGAATGAAGCGCAGGATTTTCGGCAGGCGGCGCAGCATCGCCATCTGGCTTGCGCCGCCGGTTTGAGGCGCCTCTCCCTCTTTTCTCTTTGGCTTCAAGCGCTTCAAGAGGGACATCACGCCGGTGTCGGTGCCGTCCATGTTGAAGCCGCCCATCTTCGTAACCTTGGCGACTTCGCTGGCCGACATGCAGGCGATCATCGCGTCGCAATGATCCCGGCGCGCCTTCAGCGCGGGCAGTACCGCCTGGATATGCTCCTCGATGAAGAGCATTGTCGTGAGGATGATGTCGCCGGTCGCGATGTCGTCGAGACATTCATCCAAGAGCTCGGGGTTCTGTCCCCATTCGGACGCCGCATGGAGCGCGATCCGCAAGCCGGGGATCTCGTTCGCAAGCACTTCGTTTGCGCGCGCGACTGCGCTGGCGAGGTGACTATCCAGCGTCACAATAACGAAGCGCACGGGAGCGCTACTAGCGACTGAAGTGCGCTTTAGCATCATACAAAGTCTCTACTGTGATTTTTGAAATGCCGTGCTCGGTTGCGAATCGCTCGGTGTTTCGTTTCGCCTTGCCTCGAACGAAGAAGGGAATTTTGCGAAGCTCGGCCTCCGCATCCGCTCCCCAGACCAGTTGAGCGGGTTGCGCTGGCTGAGAGGCGGGAGAAGCGTCTGCTTCAGCAGTTGCCGCCTCCTTTTTGGCGCTGTCCACCTCTTTCCCCGGGGTCGCCGCGGGCGCTGCCGCTGAGACGGAGGCGAGATGAGACGGAGCGGCCTCGGCGTGGAACTCGAAATCCTCGCGGAACATGCCAAGCAAATGTTCCTCGAGTCCCATCATCAGCGGATGCACCCAGGTGTCGAACAGAACGTTCGCGCCCTCGAAACCCATCTGCGGCGAATAGCGGGCGGGGAAATCCTGGACGTGAAATCGGGGCTGAAATGACGGCGCAAGGGATGCCCTGCCGTTTGGCTATATGCCTCTCCATTTGCGTGCCAAGCACGAGTTCGGGGTGCAACTCGTGGACCTGCGCCTCGACTTCAAGATAATCGTCGGTGATCAGCGGTTCGACGCCATAAAGCTTAGCCGCTTCGCGCATTTCGCGCGCAAATTCGCGGGAGTAGGTGCCGAGCCCCACGACGGTGAAGCCAAGTTCTTTTGAAGCCACGCGTGCGGCTGCCAGCGCATGCGTTGCGTCGCCGAAGATGAAGACGCGCTTTCCTGTGAGGTAGGTTGAGTCGACGGAGCGCGAATACCAGGGGAGCCTCGTCTTCGCAGCAACGTCGCCGCTCACGCCAGCCAGCGCAGCGACTTCCTCGATGAAGGCTCTCGTTGCGATCGCGCCGATCGGCACAGCCTTCGTGTAAGGTTGCTTGAACGTGCGCTCCAGATATTGCGATGCCGACATGGCAATTTCGGGGTAGAGCAGGACGTTGAAGTCGGCTTCCGGAAGCCGGACAATATCTGCAGGAGAGGCTCCCAAGGGGGCGGCGACATTGATGCCGATCCCCATGCTTTCGAGGAGGTTTGTTATCTCCTGCAAGTCATCCCGATGGCGGAAACCAAGCGCAGTCGGGCCAAGAAGATTGCATACCGGGCGCTCGTGCTTGGGCCGCTCCCTTCCGTTTTGCGAATGGCAGCAGGCGCGCACCACGCGGTAAAATGTCTCGGATGCGCCCCAGTTCTCTTTCTTCTGGTAGGCCGGAAGTTCGAGCGGAATGACCGGGATCGGCAGGTTCAGCGCTTCCGCCAACCCGCCCGGATCATCCTGGATCAGTTCCGCTGTGCAGGATGAGCCCACAAGGAGAGCCTGCGGCTGAAACCGGTCGAAGGCTTCCCTCGCTGCCGACTTGAAAAGTTCGGCAGTGTCGCCACCGAGGTCGCGGGCCTGAAAAGTTGTGTAGGTGACAGGCGGCCGTTTGTCGCGCCTCTCAATCATCGTGAACAGAAGGTCCGCGTAGGTATCGCCCTGCGGCGCGTGCAGAACGTAGTGCACGCCCTCCATCGCGGTGGCGATGCGCATCGCGCCGATATGCGGCGGCCCTTCATAGGTCCAGACGGTCAGCTGCATCCGTTAAACCTCCAAGCGGGTCCGGCAATTCAGGGGGCGGGCGAAAAGTTCGGCAAGGTCGCCCGCCTGATCGTAGCCCTGGATGGGGGTGAATAAGAGTTCGATCGACCACTTGGTGGTCATGCCTTCGGCTTCGAGGGGATTCGCGAGGCCCAGTCCGCAGACCGTGAGGTCAGGCCGCGCCTGCCGGCAGCGGTCGAGTTGGCGTTCCACATCCTGTCCCTCGCTCAAGACGATGTCCTTCTGAAGCAAATCGAGCTCGGAAGCAAGGTGCTGGCGATGGAGATAGGGCGTCCCAACCTCCGTCAGCTTCATATCGAGTTCGCGGCTGACAAAGCGCGCCAGCGGCACTTCGAGCTGGGAGTCCGGAAAGAAGAAGATGCTCTTGCCTTTAAGCTTCTCTTTATGAGCAGCCAACGCGCGTTTTGCGCGCTCGCGAGGAGCCTCGACAACAGCCTTAAAGCGCGTGTCATCGACGCCGAAATGATTGGCAGCCGCCTGCAGCCAAAGTGTCGTCCCTTCCTCGCCGAGCGGGAAGTGCGAGGGGATGTGCTTGGCGCCGCGCTTCTGCAAGCCGCGCGCGGTGTCGGCCAGGAAAGGTTGGGCGAGAAGGAAATGCGTATTTTCGCCAACGGGCGGAAGATCTCTACTGTTTCTTGGCGGGAAGAAGCGAACGCGCTCCAGGCCAAGCTCCTTGAACATCCGGGCAAATTGGTCTTCGACCACATCCGCCAGCGCACCGACGACCATGAGCGAAGGCGGCGCACCGCGGGGTTCTGCCGGAAGCTCTGGTATCAGGGAGGCAAGGCAAGCGTCTTCGCCCTGCGTGAAGGTGGTCTCGATCCCACTGCCCGAGTAGTTGAGAATACGGACTTTGCCCGCAAAGTCGCGCGATAGGCGTTCCGCCGCGCGATGCAGATCGAGCTTGATGACTTCCGAGGGGCAAGAGCCGACGAGGAAGAGCATCTTGATGTCTGGGCGGCGCTCCAAAAGGCGCGTCACCACGCGGTCGAGCTCCTCGTTGAGGTCTGCAAGGCCGGCGAGGTCGCGTTCATCGATGATGGCGGTGGCAAAACGCGGCTCGGCGAAAATCATGACGCCAGCCGCAGACTGAATGAGATGCGCGCAGGTCCTGGATCCAACGACCAGGAAGAATGCGTCCTGTATCTTGCGATGCAGCCAAACGATGCCTGTCAGGCCGCAAAATACCTCGCGCTGGCCGCGTTCGCGCAAAATTGGACGCTCGCAAGCCTCGGCGGGTCCCGCTCCATCGGCGCTCATCGGGCCATCTCCGGCTCAAGCTTGAGCCCCGCCTCACGCTGACGCGCCTCATCGAGACGCGCTGCACGAAGTTTCAACAGGAATTGCGCTGCGTTGATCGCATAGGCCGTGTACGCGGCGAGCGCGACGTACATCTGCTGCTTTGTGTCGAGAAATCCGTAAATGAGGGCCGCCATATACAAAGTGTGAAGCGCGATGACCAGGAAACTCATCACATCTTCCCAGAAGAAGGCGGGTGCGAACAGGTACTGCCCGAACACCTTCTTTTCCCAGATGGCGCCGGTCACCATGATCGTATAAAGGACAAGAGTCTTGACGACGATAGAGACAGTCGCCGCATAGACGCCGCTGCCATTCATCAGATAACGCACGACGAGTACGAGACTGACGAGGAAGACAGCAAATTGCAGCGGCGCGAGCACGCCCTGCACGAGTGTCCAGGGAGAGTTGTCGCGGCGGATGCGTTCTTCAGGCGAATAAAGCGGGCGTCTCAATTTTCTGCCCTGCTTTGGTTCCATGCGCGCTCCCCACATCGTGACCCCCCGTATTTAGAACCGACGGGGTAGGACTGTCAACATAACTTGACGTAAACCCCAATTTACAATTATTTTGCAGAAAGGCTTTTCAGGAGCACGACAAGAAGAAAGCGGCGCCTGCGTTAAAAATATTTTTGATGGGCTCCTCCTTACGCTTAAGCCTCGGTCTTGTGGCGGCGCCGAGGAGGCGGCGTGTTGCCTGGAGAAGCTAGAGCATGCCGCCGTCAGGGGAAGTTGCCAACTTAAACCTATGGTGTAAGGAGAACATACGGCAGCCTCGATCATTCGACGGTCTCAAGAACAAGGCTCAACAGCTATCACGCGGCTTGCCAAAACGATAGAGGGTGAAATCATTCCACGGCTTCTACTTTCTCATCAGGCTAGTATCACCGCGGAGTATGGAATTGCTCCGGCGGAGGCGCTCACACCTGATGACGTTCAGGAATTCGGCAGCCTGATCCTGGCTCTCGACCATACTCGCGCGTATAATTTCGTAGAACAAAAGCGCGCCGATGGCCAATCTCTTGAGGGCGTCATCATGGATCTCCTGTCGCCTACCGCCTCCTATCTCGGGGAGCTTTGGAAAGCGGACCGCTGCAGCTTTACGGAAGTCACCGTCGGCCTATCCCGGTTGCGGCAGATGTTGCGCGACCTGAGCCCGGAGTTCGAACTCGATGCCTCTGAATGCCGGCATGGGCGACGGGCGCTCCTCCTTGCGACGCCGGGCGAGCAGCACACATTTGGCTTGTTCGTGGTTGAAGCTTTTTTCCGGCGTGAGGGTTGGGACGTCTCGGGCGGCCAGATTGACTCGGCGGATGAAATTGCCCACTTAGTTGACAGACAATGGTTTGCCATCGCCGGCTTCTCTTTGAGTTCGGAGCGTTTCATCGATCGGCTAGCATCACTGATCCGGCTTGTCCGGCGGCAATCGTGCAATCGCGATATCGGCGTCCTGGTTGGCGGCCCTTTGTTTATAGAGCAACCCGAACTGGCGGAGCGAGTTGGAGCTGATGCCTTCGCCGCAGACGGACGCATCGCTGTCGCCAGCGCCCGCTCGCTCCTCGCTCGAAAAGCTGCGCCGAGTTAAACCAGAGCGCAAAGGACTTTAGCTCGAAAATGGAGATCCTGGTCTCTCGCACTGTGAACCTATTTCATTCGCCGAAGAAAACGCTTGGCACGTTAAACGCCGACGTCGTTGCGAGGCTGATCTCCTCGGCGGCGGATGTGGCGCTTGTGCTGGACAAGAACGGCATCATCAGGGATGTCGCGATCGGCAGCGAGGATCTTTCCAAGGCCGGGCTTGGGGGATGGGTTGGCGTGCCCTGGGCGGAAACCGTAACCTCCGACAGCCGCCACAAGGTCGAGGAGCTGATGCGCGAGGCCGCCCTCAAGATGCCGACGCGCTGGAGGGAGGTTAATCACATAGCCCCGGGCGGCGGCCCTGTGCCGGTGCGGTATTCCGCCTTGCAGGTGAGAGACGACGGCCGGGTTGTCGCCTTCGGCCGCGATCTGCGCGCGCTGGCAAGCCTGCAGCAGCAGCTCGTCGATGCCCAGATGTCGATCGAGCGGGACTATGCGCGGCTCCGTCAGACGGAGCTGCGCTATCGTCTCCTGTTTCAGATTGCGTCTGAGGCCATCATCATCGCCGACGCGATAACCGCGCGCATCACGGAGGTCAACCCGGCGGCGCTGGCGCTTATCGGGGAGCCGTCGAAGAAAATTGCGGCCCAAACGCTCCTTGAACTGATTGATCCTGCGGATGTCCCCGCCCTTCAGGATCTGCTCGCCATGGTGCGCTCCACCGGCGCGGGGGAAAGCATTCCCGTTCGCTTGGCGGGCTTGAAGCGCAAGTTCATTTTCTCGGCGTCGTTCTTCCGGCAGGGAAGCAGCGCCTTCATCCTCGCCAGGCTTTCGCCGGCCGACACGCCCGCGCCCGAAAGCGCGCAAAAAGCAAACGCGTCCCTCCTTAAAATCATGGAAGGGCTTCCTGACGGATTCGTCGTCACGGATCTGGACGCGCGCATTCTTACGGCCAACACCGCGTTTCTGGATTTTGCCCAGCTGTCCAATCATGAGCAGGCGCGCGGACAGCCCCTCGAAAACTGGCTCGGCCGGTCAGGCGTCGACATCAACGTTCTGACCGCCAACCTCCGGGAGCACAGTTCGGTCCGCAATTTCTCTACGATCGTACGCGGCGCGTATGGCTCTTTTGAAGAGGTCGAGGTTTCCGCCGTCGCCGTCCTGTCTGGAGAACTGCCTTGTTTCGGCTTCGTCATCCGGCCCTCAGCGACCCGCAATACCGCAAAATTGCGTCCGGCCAACCTCGCCCGTTCCGTCGAGCAACTCACAGAGCTCGTCGGCCGGGTTTCCTTGAAGGACCTCGTCCGGGAGTCGAGCGATCTCATCGAGAAGCTTTGCATTGAGGCGGCACTGGAACTGACCGGCGATAACCGCGCCTCCGCCGCGGAGATGCTCGGCCTCAGCCGGCAAAGCCTTTATGTCAAGCTCAGGCGCTACGGCCTCGGCGATCTAGCCACCGAGCACGGCGAATAACCATTTCGACTAATTTTTGTTGCGCGCGCTGTAAACCAAAATTGACAGGTCAAGCTGTAAAATTTAGTGTTCCGCGCATGACATCTCCAGCACAGACCCCGCCAGCCCTGACGAGGCCGGACCTCGCCTCGGTCCTGGAATATATGCACCCGATCACATGGTTTGCGCCCATGTGGGCTCTCATGTGCGGGATCGTCTCCTCTGGCGCTTCGATAGCCGATCACTGGCAGGTCTTTGTGGCTGGTGTTCTTCTCGCCGGGCCAATGGTTTGCGGCACCAGCCAGGCTGTGAACGACTGGTACGACCGCCATGTGGACGCCATCAATGAGCCAGAGCGGCCGATCCCCTCCGGAAGGATTCCCGGATCGTGGGGATTCTATATCGCCGTTATCTGGACCATTCTGTCCCTTCTTCTGGCGACCGTGCTAGGGCCATGGGGCTTCGGGGCAGCGACTTTCGGGCTTCTGCTCGCTTGGGCGTATAGCGCCCCTCCTTTCCGCCTGAAGCAGAACGGCTGGTGGGGCAACCTCGCCTGCGGCTTCGCCTATGAGGGTATGCCGTGGTTCACCGGCGCGGCTATCATGGCTGGGGCGTTTCCCGATTGGCGCATCGTCTTGTTCGCCACTCTATACAGTCTTGGCGCGCACGGGATCATGACGCTGAACGACTTCAAGTCGGTCGAGGGTGATATCAAGACAGGCGTGCGCTCGATCCCCGTTCAGCTTGGCGTGACCGGCGCGGCCAGGCTTGCCTGCGTCGTAATGGCGCTGCCGCAGGTGATCGTGATCGCGTGCCTCATCGCCTGGGATCGTCCCTTCTACGCCGATGCTATCGGCGTTTCGCTCGCCATTCAGTTCTTCCTCATGAATCGCTTCCTCAAGAACCCGAAGGGCGAGGCGATCTTCTATAACGCCACCGGAACGACCCTCTACGTGCTCGGAATGCTCGTCGCGGCATTTGCGTTGCGTCCGTTGATACAAGGGCAGATGTGATGCCGCGGTATCTCGGCTGGTTCGGCATTATTCGCCTTGGCCTCGTGCAGATGTCGCTAGGCGGCATTATTGCTCTCGCTACCTCCACGCTGAACCGGGTCATGGTTGTGGAGCTTGCCCTTCCGGCGACGCTTCCGGGCCTCTTGTTCGGGATCCATTACGCCGCCGAGATGCTGCGTCCGCGTTGGGGATACGGCTCCGACAAGGGAGGCAGAAGCACACCCTGGATCGTGGGCGGCATGCTGGTGCTGGCTCTATCCGGTGTTGCTGCCGCCTCCTCGATTGCGCTCATGTCCACGAATACGGCGGCGGGGATTGCGTGCGCTGTTCTCTCCTACATCGGGATCGGCATCGGAGCGGGCGCCGCGGGCACCTCGCTGCTTGTGCTGATCGCGAAGATCACAAGCCCGGCGCGCAAACCTACGGCCGCCGCTCTTGTCTGGACGATGATGATCGCCGGAACGGCCCTGGCTGCAAGCCTCGGCGGGCGTATGCTCGATCCTTTCAGCATGACGCGGCTCGTGTCGGTCAGCGGCTCCATCTCAGCCATCTGCTTCACGTTGGCTGTTGTCGCCATCTGGGGGATCGAGCGCCGCTATCTCCGGCCCGATCATGCAAGTGCCGACAAGCAGCCGCACTCCTTCCTTTCCGCCATGCGCGAAGTGTGGGAGGAGCCCGAGGCGCGGCGGATGACCGTGTTCGTGTTCATCTCGATGCTTGCCTTCAGCGCGCAGGAGCTTCTTCTTGAGCCCTTTGCCGGCGCCGTGTTCGGTCTTACCCCCGGCGAGACGGCGAAGCTTTTCGGCATGCACCGCAGCGGCATCGTGCTCGGCATGGTGTTGGGCGCAGTTATCGGCAGCTTGAGCCGAAGGAGCGCCACGGCCGGCCGCTTCTGGGTAGCGGGTGGTTGCTTTGCATCTGCGATCGGTCTTTTCGCCTTGGCATCGGTCGGCATCGGTGGCGCGGGCGCATTCCTGAAAACGGTTGTATTCGCCCTCGGCATCGCGAACGGCACTTATGCCGTGGCGGCGATTGGAACCATGATTTCCCTCGCAAGCGTCGGGACGGGCGCGCGAGAAGGAACACGCATGGGTCTTTGGGGTGCTGCCCAGGCGATCGCGTTCGGGTGCGGCGGCGTCGTCGGAACCGCGGCTGTGGATGTGGCACGCCACTTCCTGGGCTCGCCAGCGGCGGCCTATTCGCTTCTTTTTACCGTTCAGGGCGTCCTTTTCATCCTCGCCACCGGCCTCGCCGTGCGCCTAACCGCAGCGACTGCGCTTTCGGCGCAGGACCAGGAGTCTGAACTTTCCTTCAACGCATCCGCCCAGGCTGTGGGCGAAGCCGGAGCACGAATGACATGAGTGAGCTTGACAGCTTTGACGTTGTCGTTGTGGGCGGAGGCCCTACAGGCGCAACCGCCGCGGACGATCTCGCGCGGATGGGGCATTCGGTCCTGCTTCTCGACAAGGCTGGCCGCATAAAGCCTTGCGGCGGCGCCGTCCCGCCGAGGCTGATCAAGGACTTCGAGATTCCAAATCACATCATCGTCGCGCGCATCAATTCGGCCCGCATGATATCGCCCGCGGGCAAGGAAGTGGATATGCCCATCGACGGCGGTTATGTCGGCATGGTGGACCGCGATGTTTTCGACGAATACTTGCGCAACCGTGCCGCCGAGTCCGGCGCCGAGCGGCGCACCGGCACATTCGAGACGTTCTCACGCGATGCCAAGGGCCGAGCCGTCGTCACCTACAAGGCCAAGGACGGGCAGAGCCACAGCGTAACTGGAAAGATTGTCATCGGCGCTGACGGAGCCAATTCCGAAGTACACAAGCAAGCCCTGCCCGAAGTTCCTCAGGTTCCGTTTGTCTTCGCCTATCATGAAATCGTGAAGTCGCCGACGGAGGGTCACGAGAAATACGACGCGACGCGCTGCGACGTCTACTATCAGGGCAAGCTTTCGCCGGATTTCTACGGCTGGATCTTCCCTCATGGCCCGCATGCCAGCATCGGCACGGGCAGCATGCATAAGGGGTTCTCGCTTCGCACGGCGGTTGGGCAACTCCGGAAAAACTCGGGTCTCGACGATGTCGAAACGGTCCGGAAGGAAGGCGCGCCGATTCCGCTCAAGCCGCTGAAAAGGTGGGACAATGGACGCGACGTGATCCTCTCCGGCGATGCGGCGGGCGTCGTGGCTCCGGCTTCGGGCGAAGGGATCTATTATGCCATGCATTGCGGGCGGATCGTCGCCGAGGCGGTGTCAGAAGCTTTGAAGACCGGGGACGCGAAGGCGCTGGCGAATGCCCGCAAGCGTTTCCTGAAGGCGCATGGCAAGGTCTTCTGGGTCTTGGGCCTCATGCAGCACTTCTGGTATCGGAACGATAAGCGGCGCGAGCGTTTCGTGAATATTTGCCGCGATCCCGATGTGCAGCGCCTGACCTGGCAATCCTACATGCACAAGGAACTCGTTCGCTCGAGCCCTGTTGCACAAGCGAGGATCTTCTTCAAAGATCTTGCGCATCTATTGGGATTGGTTTCACCGTGACATTGGCATCGACAAACACCTCACATCAAACAGCATTAGAGAACGCCCAAACGAGCTTCTGGAAATCATTCTTAATCGCATTCGTGATTGCGCAAGCGATCGGTGGGGTCGGCGCGATCACCACCGACCTCGGGCCGTGGTACCAATCGCTCGACAAGCCGTGGTGGCAGCCGCCGGATTGGCTGTTTGGCCCCGCATGGACCACTATTTTCGCGCTGACAGCGGCGTCCGCGGCCTTTGCGTGGCGTAATGCGCCCACGAAGGCAAGCCGCCAAAGCATCGTGGTTCTGCTCCTGGCGAACGGAGTGCTCAACATTCTCTGGAGCGTGCTGTTCTTCCGTCTCAAGCGGCCTGACTGGGCGCTTATCGAGGTGGGAGCGCTCTGGGCGTCTGTGCTCATCCCCATTCTTGTCGTATCCCGGTACTCGAAGAAAGCAGCGTGGCTGCTGGTTCCTTATATCTCCTGGGTAACCTTTGCCGGCATCTTGAATTGGAAAATCTTGCAACTCAATCCTGTGCACTGACGGAATGACGGCTCTCCTCGATATCATCATCGCGTTCGTGGTGATCGAGATCGGCGTCGTCGTCTGGCGGCGACTGGCGAGAGGAGAGGCAAGTGAGCTAGCCGGCGATCTCGCGAACCTCGGCTCGGGTTTCTGCCTTATGCTCGCGGTCAGGCTTGCCTGGACAAATACGTCGGCCCTTCTCGTAATCCTTCTCGTGACGCTTGCCGGCGGAGCGCACGTCCTGGACATGATGAAACGCTTCCGCGCGGTTGATCCGGCGAAAAAAAAGGCGCCCGGACTTGGGGCGCCTTTGTCCGCAGCAGAAACGAAGCCGCCTTACTGAGTGGTCTGCGTTTTAAGATAAGCGATGACGTCCTGGCGGTCCTTTTCGTTCTTGAGGCCGGGAAAGACCATCTTGGTGCCGGGCACCAGGGCTTTGGGATTCTCAAGGTACTTATCAAGAGTGGCTTCATCCCAAACGATGCCTTTTTCGCCGGCTTCTTTCATCGCGGAAGAGTAGTTGTAGCCGGGACGGGTACCTGCTTTCGAGCCCACGACGTTATTTTGCGCCGGACCGACACCAGCCTTCGCGGCGGGACCAACGGCATGGCACACCTTGCATTGCTTGAACACCTGTTCGCCGTGAGCGGCATCTCCCTCGGCATAGGCGGATGCGGACCAAACAAGGGCCGCACTGAGCATGCCGATCTTGATGTATGTTCTCATATAACTCTCCCTCACCCTTTCGACGGTTACCTATTTGAAGCAGGCGAATGCAAAGCAGAATATGTTCACAAACTCAATTACACTCAACGCCGTTTCCAGAGAAATGACTGACTTCGACCGCGACTTTCGGATGCCTTGCATTTGCGAAAAAACTGTTGTGCCGATTGAGCGGGCACAGGAAAATCGCCGGAGATTCGCAAAAAAATTCATGTTAATCTTTGCTGCTCTTGGTGGCATGTGCCGCCTGCAAACGGAGCGTGCGCATGAGTTGGCGGCCTAGCGAAGACCCCGTCCCTGGCGATCGAAGGTCGTGCGACGCGCTCGACGTGGTGATTGTCCCTCGTGTGCGCGATCTCGGAGGCTTCAGTGCGCGCCGCGCGCTTCCTTCCGCCCAGCGCCAGATGATCGGTCCATTCATCTTCTGGGATCAGATGGGGCCGGCGCAGTTTGTCGCAGGGGAGGGCATCGATGTGCGGCCGCATCCGCATATCGGCCTGGCGACGCTGACCTATCTGTTCGAGGGCAGGATCTTTCATCGCGACAGCCTGGGATCGGCGCAGATCATCGCGCCGGGCGACGTGAACTGGATGACGGCGGGCAAGGGCATTGTGCACTCGGAGCGAACCCAGCCGGAATGGAAAGCGGAGCCGGGTCGCAAGATGTTTGGCATCCAGAGTTGGGTTGCGCTACCGGAAGCAGCGGAGGAGGTGAAACCGGACTTCTTCCATCATCGGGCCGAGACTTTGCCCCTTATGGAAGCGGAGGGGAAGCGCTTGCGAATAATCGCAGGCTCCCTTTTTGGTGAGACATCGCCTGTGCGGACATTCTCCGATATGGTGTACGCCGACGTTGAACTATCTCCAGGTGCGAAGTTTCCTCTCCAGGCCTGCCATGAGGAGCGCGCCATCTACGTCGTTGAGGGAAAGGTCGACATCTCCTGCGATACTTTCGAAAGCGGCCGCCTTCTTGTTTTCCGCCCAGGGGATGAGATTACGGTGACGGCTGTCGCGCCGAGCCGTCTTCTGTTACTTGGCGGTGAACCGATGGATGGGCCGCGCCATATCTGGTGGAACTTCGTTTCCTCGTCCCGCGAACGGATCGAACAGGCGAAAGAGGATTGGGTGCAAAAACGGTTCGATATCGTTCCCGGCGACGAGCAGGAGTTTATCCCGCTCCCGGGTTAGAAGAGGTTAGGTTTGAGTGCTCGCCAGTTCGCGGGGTGATTGGTGCATTCCTGGGAGTTAGTCTTGTGGAGTTCGCCAACGGCGGTGAGCAGGGCGTGGTAAAAGCGGACTTGTTCCTTGGCGCCTGCGCTTTCGTCCGCAGGGAGCAATCGGCAGCAGGGCCAATGCCTGCCGCATCAATACACCACCTTCATGAAGTATAGTCCGCAAGCCGGGGCCACTGGTCCGCAGGCTGTGCGATCGCACGCCTGAAGTATCCGCCCGACATCCGCCGGTCGCCACTTACCCTCACCCACGAGCTTCAGGCTTCCAGCCATGGAACGAACCTGGTGATGAAGGAATGAACGCGCGCTTGTCTCGATGGTGATGCCCTCGCCATCTCGCGTGACTTCCAGACGATCAAGAGTTCGAAGTGCCGATTTTGCCTGGCATTGGGTCGAGCGGAAGGTTGTGAAATCGTGGCGCCCTACGAGGAATTGGGCGGCCTCGTGCATCGCCGCGGCGTTCAGCGGAACCGCGATGTGCCAGGCGCGGCGCCGGTCCAGGATGAGGGGCGGGCGTCGATTGCAGATGCGATAGAGGTAATGGCGGGCTTTTGCAGAAAAGCGGGCGTCGAAGCTTTCGTCCACGATTTCGCA
Source organism: uncultured Alphaproteobacteria bacterium (assembly GCA_963764115.1). GTDB lineage: Bacteria > Pseudomonadota > Alphaproteobacteria > Rhizobiales > Rhodomicrobiaceae > Rhodomicrobium. Next base: position 20,610 of record CAVXRT010000026.1, on the reverse strand, counting down.
GTCAACGATCGCTACTGGCGCGGGCCGAAGATGAAAATTCAGCGCGTCCCGAATCTTTGCTGGTGGGTATTCGCGGATCAGATCGAAATGGGCAACCTGACCGCGGGCATGAACGCCCGCGTCGGTTCTGCCCGCGCCGCGGGGAACGATGTGCTGCCCGGTCAATCCCTGAATGGCTCGGGCCAGGTCGGCCTGGACAGATGGCCCGTTCGCCTGGATCTGCCAGCCTGCGAATGGCGTGCCGTCATATTCGATCGTGATCTTGTAGCGCGGCATTCACATGGGACTTTCGGCGCTCGGCTCCAGCCGATGGCTTACATTGGATCGCCCTGTGGATCTTCCTGCCGGCCGGGCCGGTCTTCCTGCTGGCTGGGTCGATCTCTCTGCTGGCTCGGGCCACCGCGAGCTCCAACGCCACCGCCGCGAACGGGAGGCATCATCACCGTGTCGTAGTTACAAAGGCGCCGGGTCTGCTCCCTTTGCGAACATGGACGGGGGGTCAGCTCTTTCGAAAAGCACACGCGTATCTCGCGCAAAAGCCGTCTCGAACAGACGACCTGGATCATGTCATCGCTCAACTGCTTGTTGGCATCAAGAAAAGCGCGGCGGATCTCGTCGGGGGAGATGGAAAGCGACTTCGACAGGTCCTGGAACTGTTCCGGGACGCGGATGCTGCGATAAGCCTGCCGGGCCGCGTTGAAATATTCGCGCGGCTCGAGACCAGAACAAACCCCGTGCTTCTTATACTCCTGGATGACAAGCTGATGGCTCGGCATGATGTCCATCATCTCGTCAATGGATTCTTTCGGCACCCACGGGCGCTTGCCGGACTCGCACATCTCCGGCCAGCCTCTGCGCTCATATTGCGGCCAAAGGCCGTGCAGCACGAAAGAGTAAGGCCGGACGCTGCTGCACTGCTCGTCGGAATCTCCCCTCCGGCGGCTATAGCCTCGCCAGTCGTCATCGCGGTCGTAATAGTTGTGACGGTCATAGAAGTGAAAGCGGCCATATCCGCCGCCCCGATCATAGCGATCGCGGCCGCCGTCTCCCTCGCCGCGGCTATCGCAGTAGGTCGGGGACCAGCTCAGCGCGAGGACGTAATAATCGAAGTCCCCGGCTTCGGCGCCGCGCGTGCCCTGCGCGTGCGCAACCATCGGAACGAGTGCGCAGGACGCAACAACGCCCGCGGCCAGAAAAACGAAGCGGTAAAAACGCCTTAGTCCCGCATTCATGGCCTTTACTCACTTTCTTGGAACAACACTTGATAAGAACGAAGCCGGAACATAGCGGCCTTCGCCGCGATGTCAAGCGCTCTCGTGGACGGGCCCCGGCAATCGGCAAGAGGGTGCATTTTTGTCGCAGAGTCGGAGGGCGATGCACTATTTCCTGGAGGAATTCCTCAGAACGCGATCGAGGAGGCGCCCCGCGGCGGTCCCGAGCGATCGGGCCAGCGACTTGCCGAACGCTTCGCCAACGCTCTGGCGTCCGCTGCCGCCGCCCTGCCGACGTGGCGGCTTGGCGGGAGGAGGGGGAGGCTCGCTCGCGCCCGGCTTTTTGGGAATACGAAATTCCCCGGCCCACTCGTGGTCTTCGTCGTTCGCCGCGCCGCCTTCGCGGCGCCCATCCCGGATGTTTTCGTAGGCTCCGGCCTCAGTGTCTTCGTGATCGTATTTTCCGGCAACCGGGCTTGCCGCGATGATCGCCTTTCGCTCGGCGTCACTCACAGGCCCAAGCCGGGAGGAAGGCGGGCGGATAAGCGTACGCTGGACGATCGAGGGCTCGCCTTTGCCTTCGAGGAAGGAGACGAGCGCCTCGCCCGTTCCAAGCTCCAGGATCGCCTTCTCGGCGTTGAGCGCCGGATTAGGCCGGAAGGTCTCGGCCGCGGCTTTCACCGCGCGCTGCTCGCGAGGCGTAAACGCGCGCAAGGCATGCTGCACGCGATTGCCGAGCTGACTGGAGACCCGGTCGGGCACGTCGAGCGGGTTCTGGGAGATGTAGTAGACGCCGACGCCCTTCGAGCGAATGAGGCGCGTCACCTGTTCGATGCGCTCGATCAGCGCTTTCGGGGCCTCCGTGAAGAGCAGGTGCGCCTCGTCGAAGAAGAAGACGAGTTTGGGCTTCTCCGGGTCGCCGACTTCGGGAAGCTTCTCGAAAAGCTGGGTGAGAAGCCAAAGGAGGAATGTGGAGTAGAGCCGGGGCGTGGCCATCAGCTTGTCGGCGGCCAGGATGTTCACGATGCCGCGCCCATCCGGCGTGGTGCGCATCAGGTCCGCGATGTCGAGCTCGGGCCGGCCGAAGAAGAACTCGGCCTTTTGTTCGTCGAGCACCAGAAGCCGCCGCTGGATCGAGCCGACGGACGCCTTCGACACGTTGCCATATTTCTGGGAAAGCTCGCTCGCCCTGTCGGCGGTGAGCGAGATGACGGCGCGCAGGTCGCGCAAATTCACGAGCGGCAGCTTCTCATCCGCGGCGACCCGGAATGCGATGGTGAGCACCCCCTCCTGTGTTTCGTTCAGCTCCATCAGCCTTGCGAGCAGCATCGGCCCCAATGAGCCGATCGCGGCGCGGATCGGGGCGCCCTGTTCGCCGAACAGGTCCCAGAAGATGGTGGGGCACGCTTCGTAGCTGTAATTTTCGAGCTCGATCTCCGCGGCTCGCTTTTCAAGAAACGGCTTTGGCTCGCCCTTGGCGGCGATGCCGGACAGGTCGCCTTTGACGTCGGCGGCGAAAACCGCAACGCCGTGGCGGGAAAAGCCCTCGGCAAGCACCTGGAGGGTGACCGTCTTGCCGGTGCCGGTTGCGCCCGTAACGAGGCCATGCCGGTTGGCGAGCTTGAGCATCAACATTTCTGGCTTAACACTCTTGCCGGTGAAAATGCCGGTGCCGGTGTCCGCGCTCATGCCGCCTCCGAAGATTGCCAATGCCCCAATACTAGAGGCTATGCATGTAAGCAAGGTTCGCGTGCCTCGCCAGCGGCTTGGTGAAACACACGCAGCAGGCCGATTGCGGAATAGGCGGCTCCCGCATCAATCGGCAATGTTTGCTTTCGGGCCTCATGGCGGCCTTCGGCTGGTGCGCCAGCGACGGAGATTTGCGCCGCAAGAAGAAAGTCCTGGCCGTTTTATGGGACCCAGAACCAATCCAAGGCGGACTGCGCCACGCACCTTCCCTCCTCTTACGAATACCGGTCTCGATTATTCTGCAAATTTCTCCGTGAACCTTTTGCGAGCCCAGCTCGACCAATGTAATGCCGGTGATTGCGCCGGCGACACCGAAAGCAAAGCTCATCTGCGATCCCAATCGTCCGAAGTTCAAGGAGACTATCCATGTCCAGGCGCCTCGCCCTTACTGCTCTCGCATCGGCTCTCATCCTTTCCACGGCAGACCTTTCGTCAGCCTCCGCTTTCGGTCATGGCGGCGGCGCTGGATTTCGCGGCGGCCTGCGTGGCGGGGCCTTGCATGGCAGCGGCCTTCACACCCCCGGCGGCTATTTTGGCGCGCGTATTCCTCGCGGCCCGGGACACCCCATAGTCCCCGTTCCGGTTCGCGGCCCCGGACACCCCGTGATCCCCGTTCCGGTCCGCGGGCCCGGCAAGCCGCCGGTCGTGATTGGCTGGCCCGGGTGAACTCATCACCATCATTGGCATCCCGGATATTACTGGGTGGACGGCAGATACACCTATGTCACAGACCCCGGCGTTGTAACCACCTCGGTGGTCGCGGGCACATGCTCCTGCCTGACCAAGAGCTATCTGCAGGATGGCGCCGTGGTGTTTGCCGACCAATGCACACACGAAAGCGCTACGGCCGCGCCTGCCGCGGCAGCGCCGAATGGCTAAGCGCCGCTGTCCGGCCGGGGGACGGCTCTGCCGTCTCGCCCAGCATCCGGGCCGTCTCGCATCGCCTACGAACTTCGCTGCACGCTCCCGTAGGCGATGGCGAGACCGAAGTTTTCTGGGCTCCCCAAACATGCTTTATCCCCGGCCTGACATGAACGCGCGCAGTTAGGCCGGGCGCATTATTGGACCTCGATCAGGCGCACGGAGATTTACCGCAGGTTAACTGACATTGGGTTCGTTTGGCAAAAACGTGCATATCTAATCAGATAACTAAATTCTAGAAAGAAGCGGCCGCTGGCGCGCGGCCCGCGCAACCGGGCGGCGGGCGCTGCTTTGTTTCGCCGTCGCCTTTGTGCCCGGCTTATTTCGGCTGGGTTAGGCCGGTTGCGGACCATCGCGGCGACAAGGGAACACTTCTCCTGCTTGGGGTCTTGCCGAAGTGGAAGTCTTTCGCATGCTGCACCTTGCAGTTCCCCGATCTCAGCGCCGGGCCAATTTCAGTCCTTTTTAGCTCGACTTCCGCACGGCAACTCTGCTCGAAAGCGCACGAGGGATCGGATAAGGTCTGGGGCAGAGAGCTTATGGAAGCGGGAAAACACGAGCCTTTCGAGCTTCAATAGCCGTTTCGGAAGCAGCGCCGGATCGTGTGACAGCGGCGCTGGCAAATCCCGCCACGAAGACGGGGTTTTTGCAGGGAGAGGGCGAAGCCGCCCCCTCTCGCGTCAAGCATCAGCAGCCGTGAATCGCCACACAGCGCACAAACCGCGGGCCGCCAGCGGGCCATAGGGCTGTGCATCGACTGTGCCAGTAACCGCAGCGGCCGAACTGCACCTGTGTGAGGAGGCCCGCTTCGCTTTTGGCGTTCGCGGCCGGAACGGCGTTCAAAGAAACCGCTTGAGACGGAAGCGCAGAAAATGCGAGAGGCGTTACAAGGGCGGCCAGCGCCAGGAACCGTTTCATGAGCAAAACTCCGAGTTGAGTGTTATGAGGATCAGAGATTGAGCGAAGAAGGCGTCAATCCGCTTGCTGGAGCTGTCCATTCTCATACGTGTACCGATGATAGGTCGCCGTTCCATTCTTCTCCGAATCCGCCAGCGGGCAGGTGTTGATAATCTGCGGATAGGGGCTGCCTGCATTCGTAATGCAGGGGATGGCGCTCAGATACTGATAGATCGAACTCGAGGTCATAGTCGGTGGCGCTGCCCAGCGCAGGCCAAGGCATGATCTGCAGCTTGCTGCCATCCGAGGGGGCAGTAACGGATGTCAGGTGGACCTTCTGGAAGTCATGGCCGGTCCTGAGCGTCTGAATGAAATTCTGCAACGTGTTGTGCTCCGGCAAGCCGACGCCGGTGGAGAAGTCCGGCGTCAGGTTCCGCGAGACGAGCACAGTTGTCCCGCACGCGCCCATGCCCGATGCATCGCAGGCTCCCGTCTTGCTCGCGAAGTTGTTGCCGCCCGCCAGAAAAGTCGCCGGGTTTTGGGCCGATGACGGGTTGTACGGGATCGGGTTTGTCCCAGTGTAACCGCTGCCGGTGAAATCGCCGCCCTGTGACACGGGAAGATGCCCCGGGTTCCCCCCAGTAGCGAACTGTCCGCCGTGGCAGCCATTGCAGGCGCCGGCGGAGTTCACCCAATAGGAGCCGACGCCGACCTTTTTCACGTCGAGTCCGGTCATGTTCAGCGGTACCGGATTGATCTTAAAGCCCTCGGCGATCCGGTCGTTGTCCGTGCTCAACGGACAACTTGGGTAGGGTACTTTGTTGCTCAGGCCGCAGAGCGGGGTGCTCAGGCCAGCCGCCGTTTGTATGCCCTGCTGCTGCGCATTGGCGGGCTGGGCTGGGAGCAGCACAGTCCCGGCCACAGCGCCCAGCACACCAAGCAGCCCGGCCGATTTAGTCCAAGCGTTCATCACCTTCTCGATCCACATGGTCGTTTCCTTCCGATCTAGGTTAGCACCGATTTTTTGGGGGGCTGGACGTGTCGTCCGCGGCAGCGGACGGGAATCGTCGCGGTTCCCTTCCGGTTGACTTATGACTTCGGCACCACCTGGCCGTTTACATACTGATAAAACTTATAAGCCCCCGGCTTCGTGTTCGGGCAGCTTTGTCCCAGGACCCCACCGCCATAGGTGTTGACGACGTTGGTGCCCGAGGGGCCGTTGATGTTCGTCGTATTGGTATTGCAAGGGATGGCGCTCAGATATTGCCAGACCGCGTTGAGGTCGTTGTCGGTCAGTTGGCGGACGATCGGCCAGGGCATGACCTGGAGCAAAGCTGCATTCTGAGGAGCCTTTGCGCATCCGTTGGGCCCATTGGGCGCGCCGGAGCCGCATTGCGAGAAGAGTGAATCGATGTCTACGCCGTTATGGAGAACCGCCCAGTAGGTGATCCAGTCGAGGCCGCCTTCGGCATAGTTTACCTTATACGGCGCGAACTTTGAGGGGCTGCCGTTGGGAGCGGGCGTCAGGTTCTTGGAGTCGACGGCGCCGAAATTCTGGCCGCCGGCCACGAACGTCGTCGGATCGATCGTGAACCCCGCTCCACCGTCGGCTCTTGGCGTGCCAGTGTAGGGTCCTCCTAGCGACGGGGGAAGAAAATACGGGTTGCCGGTTTGCTTCGAAGGGTTGGATGTGGTGAGCGGGAATCCGGCCTTCTGATACTGGTTGGCGCTGTGGCAGTGATTGCAGACGCCGGTCGTGTTGACGATGTAGGCGCCCAGGCCCACTTGCAACGGGTCCTTGTCGGTCAGGTCGACCCCCACAGGCGTTGCTACATAGCCAGCGGCGATCCTTTGCTGCGTATTTTGATCCGGCATCGCATCCCCCCCCGACGCCTGCGTCGACATGAGGGCGCCGCAGACAAGGCCTGCGGCTCCGAGAACTGTCGCCAGTTTCGCTGGGACCTTCCATCGATACTGAGTTGACATAAATCTGACCTCCCGTGCTGTGTATAGTTGGTGTGCAATGTTCCCGGTCTGCCTTCTGGTGCGGCGCACAAAACCTCACCCTCCGCGCGCGGCTATGCGCTCGCAGCCCCAAGAAAATCGACATGCTTATGCTTCGCCGAACGGCAGACAAGCTGCGGCGCAACAAACCTTTATTTGCTTAGCAAGCAAATTCTTATGATCGAGATGCTGTCCGCAGCTGCATCGATGCCCCCCCACCTTGCATCTTTTGAGGATGCTCCGCCAAACAGCTGGAAAGCTGCGGCGCAACAAACCGTTATTTAATTTCTTGTTTTAGGTAATTTTTATTTGCTGACCGCAACTCGTGTCAAGGGGAACTTGCAGTCGTTAACCATATTTATTTTCAAGCGTTGCTTTCGCCTTTGCGAATTTTTGTGCGCGGAAGCTGGGCTTGCGATAGCTGCTGGGGGCCAAAATTCACCCTTGCCGATATTGGGGGCGAAGGGGCGGCTGTTGGGGTTAAGGAATCGGCCCAAGGCGGGAGACCATGCGCGTACGCCGCCGTCCATTCAGGCTTGTTGCAAGCCGAACTTCTCCCCTTACTGAGACACTTTCAATTCGACGAACGCCGCCGCAGCTTTCGCATCCACGAGCCCATATCCGACCAACGCATTTTTTCCCTTGGCCGGACTGACAGCCGTATTCTGCAGGGCTGCACGAATTTCGTCGGGCTTCGCTTTCGGGCGCATCTCGACAAGTCCGGCCGCAATGCCGCTGACGGTCGCCGCCGCAAAGGAGGTGCCGGACTCTGTGCCATATCCGTTATTGACATGCGCCACGAGCATATCGACGCCGCGGGCGGACACTGCGATATGAGAGCCTCTGTTCGCGGCGGCATAGAGTTCCTGTTTCGCGTCGGTGGCCGTAACCGCAATAACTTCAGGGTAGGCGGCGGGATAAAGGGGCAGGGACGAGGGCCCGGCGTTTCCCGCAGCCCCGACAAGCACAATCCCCCTGGTATAAGCTGCCGCGACGGCGCGCTCGACGAGAGGATCGCTGGGTCCGGCGAAGCTCAAATTCGCGACGCGAGCGCCCTCTCTCGCGGCCCAGTTCAAGGCGAGGGTGATTTCCTGGCTTGTCGCCGCGACCTCTCTCTCCTCCTCGGTCACGGTGAACGCGCGCGCCTCCATGAGCGAAGCCCGCGAGGCGGAGCCGTGGATCTGGTCATGGCCACCGATCAAGCTCGCCACCGCCGTCCCGTGGTTCTCCGCCGCGCATCCCTTCAATTGCGATGCTGTGGCGTCGAAGAAGGATTGCACCAATCCCTGAATCTCGGTGTGATCGCGATCGACGCACGTATCGATGATCGCGATCTTTACGCCAGCGCCGGTTGGGAGCTCTTCAGCTGTTGGCGCTACGGGCGCCTTTTTGCGATCCAGTTCTGATGGCCGGTCATTCGGTCCTTCAAGAGGCGTGTAGACGTAGTTCGGCTGGGCGCTGATCACGCGACTGTCCTGGAGCAGTTGGCCCAGCACTGCCCCCAGATCTTGTCCCCGGACAAGCGTCAGACGCCAGATGCGTGCGTTAATAAGTTCAATATTACCCAGTTCGTAGATCTCTACGCCGTACTGATCCGAAAGAGCCTTCCTCAGTTGATCCGCGCCGCTGATCGCGACTTCGATCAAAATCTCCTTGGCGCGGCGCCGCTTGTTGTTCAGGAGCGCCGCGACTGCAGTTGACGGCGGCTGACCTTGATTGCGCGCGAAATGGGGAGCGATGGGGGGACGAGACCCGCCGAAGCCCGCGATCGTTGCCGCGGCAGGAGGGATAAGAGCAGCCGCTGGCGGGGGAACGCGGGGACGGAACGGTCCCCAAATGTCGAAGCCGCCGGGATTGCGCAGAGGCGCGGGATCGTTTCTTCCGCCAACGGTGGGGGGCGGCAGACGCGAAGCGGCGGGCGGTTCATTCGACGTGCTCCGCCGGCCGCCTCCAGGTCGGCGCGGCCATGGAAAACGCGCCTTCGAGGGTTCTCCCGGATGGGCGCTTTTCGCGCGCGATGCCCTTCCGATGAGGAAAGAGCGGGCCGGGGTTCCGGCATGCCTTGGCTGACGGCGCTGGAAGAGACCGAAACGGCGGCCTTCGCGCCAGCGGCCAAAGGCGGCCAGGGACAGAAAATCATCAGCCGGTTTCGCGACTTCATGCACCTTCGCCGCCGGATAAGCAAAGGCATGGCCCGTCGCCTCGCAGAAGACGATGACAAGGATTGCCAGGGCCTTGCCAGACAGGCGGTTCGCCATCACCCTCATGTCCCTCACTGGCCTCCCTATTTCTCCGGCAGAACCAGTTTTACAGCCGCCGAAGCGCGCAATGTTCTCAATGCGAGATCTCTGCCTTTGGCGGGCTCGGCGCGGATGGCGAGGTGGTAAAGACCGTCGGCGTTCGGACCCTCAACGATGCTTGCGCCAGCGGCATCGAGAAGCGCGTTGATCTCGCTCACTGTGGCGTCCGGTGAGAAAGACACAATGAAAGCTGGCTTTACGGGCGTTGCGCTTTTCGGCCCCGAAGCCGTGCCGTATTTGGCGGCCCCGCTGTCCTGCGCGAGATAGGCGATCGCGCCTGCCTGAATGAAGCAGACGGCAATGGCCATCGCGGCGGCGACTTGCCACTGCTGCATCGTTAAGCCGGCGAAAAAGCCCGAAACGCTCGTCTTGAAACTCTCGATAAAGCCAGCGCGGCGGTCACGGGATTGCTTGCGGCGTTCCTCCTCAACCGACTGTTCAAGGCGTTCCCACACCGATCGGGGCAGTTCACCCATAGCCTCGTTCAGAGCGGCGGCGGCCTTCTGCTCGCGCTTTGACCTCCTCGATCAGCCGCGCAAACTCGGCATCTTCCTTGGCGAGTTCCTCGACCTCACGAGCCTCGGCTTGATCCAGCTTGCCCGTAATATGCCACGGCGCCAGCATTTCAGCTTCGCCCGGATCGCGGGGCTGGTCTTTATTTCCCATAGCTGAAGACATCGTTCTGGTCTCCCTGGGCTTGAAGCATTTCTTTGAGTTTTTTCCGGGCGTAGAACATACGCGTCTTCACCGTAGCCTCGGGTATATCCAAAATCTCACTCACCTCTTTCACGGATTTCTCGTGGAAATAGACGAGATCGATGATTTCCCGATGCTCCTGGGAGAGGGCCATCATGCACGTTCGCATATAATCGCTGGAACTCGCCTGCATTGCGCTCGCCTCCGGGCTCGGCTCCGCATTGGGAGGCAAGTCGTGCTCGCTGAGCGCTCTTTGCCTTCGGCCTGCATCGAGCGCCTTGTAGCGTGCGATTGACAAGATCCAAGTCCCAACAGAAGACCGGCCCTCGAACCGCTTCGCGCTTTTCCATATCTCCAAGAAGACATCGTGCGTGAGATCCTCCGCGGCAGATCTGTTTCCCGTGAGTTTGAACAGAAACTTGAAAGTCCTGCTGCTATGCCTGTTGTAAAGCGTTTCGAGCCCGCGCTTATCGCCATTCGCAATTTGCTTGAGCACCTCAATGTCAGACAGCGCCTCGGACATTCCTGTTCCCGTCTCAAAAGCTTAGTGGGGCGGCAGCCCAAAAGGTTCAAAAAGATTATTATGCGCACTTAACCTTGAGCGCAAACTTGCGCGTTTCCCCCCTATGGGTTTGATGTAGGGCTGCATTCGCGAGCACGCGTTCAACGTCTCAGTTCAAATCCGCCAGCTGGCATTGTGCGAGCCCGCAAATTTGAACGGGCGCCCACGTTCCTTTTTTTTCTGTTTCTTTGTTTCGGTCCGCAGACGGGACAAGAACGCGGTCACGCTGAAGAGCCGCAGGCGCGGAGGCCTCGCATAAGGTGCAAGAATTACGGCTGCCGGGAGCAGAGACCGCTTCGGGCCAAAGCGGGGGATTGTGTTGGCCTTTTCGAAGTGGACCGCACTACGATCTCGAAACGGCCTTGGCCCACATCGGATCGCGAGAAAACCGGCGCGACCGCTTTCGGACCCCGAGCAGATATACACACCCCTGCGCTGGGCAAGGTCTCGCGAAATCGCACACTCGCTGAGAGATACCGGCCGCTGAGAGATACCGGCGCTGGAAGCTTTGGGCTTGGGGGTCGGAGTAAAGCGATCCAGCGCCGGCCCTTCTGCGTGGAAGGGAAGCTTGCCTGAGCTCGAAGGCGTGGTTGGGGTGGAAGCGTGGCGGCTTCGTGAAAAATTGGTTGCGACATGTGGCGGCTGAATGCCGTCGATGTTGCAGATGAAGGTGGCGCAGGAACGAGATGCAGATGGCTGACGAGCAGCGCGCGCCGGGCTTGCTCGCAGCAGACCGGCGCCCCGATGCGGCGGGCCTCGGCCGCGCCCGCGAAGAGATCATGGACGAAAAGGTTCTTGTGTGAGGGGCGGCTGTCGTGTCCACTGTTTACGAATTGCGGGCGCCGAATTTGTCTGCGGCGGATCGTCCGGTGTGGCTTCCCATCGCGGGCGGCTGACGCGCCCGTCGCGGTGACCCGTCCCCCGCCGGATTGCCTGCTCGTAAAGCGCCCCGACCGGTGCATTGTGTGTCAAAGCGTTGCGCAGGTCAGGCGCGGTTCACTTCCAAACGAAAGGATAATGCCGCTAGGGTTCGACAGGAAACATGGACCACGACTATGATGCCAAAATCCCGCACGGAACCCCGGGAATCGCCCATTAAGCTTGAAGAGGCGCGAATTGGCGCCCACTTGCGCTACCATGGGCCTGGCCAGGAAAACCAGCCTTCCTTCCAAATCCTGAAAGATTGGCTTAACAAAGCGTTAAATGGAAATTGACCTTTCCGACGCAATTCAGCCATGATCTGCCGGTGCGCTGCTAGCGCTTTACGGATTTTTCCGGGTGGGGGTATTTCGGCAACAGGAATACCTCGCTGAACAAAAACAACCTTGGACCGCTGATGCCAACAATCGCTCTCGTCGACGACGACCGAAACATTTTGACGTCCCTTCGGATGCTTCTCGAGGCGGAAGGGTACAAGATCATGGCCTATACGGACGGCGTTTCTGCTTTTGACGGGATCATGAGCGATCCGCCGGATCTCGCAATCCTCGACATCAAGATGCCTCGCATGGACGGAATGGAGCTGCTGCGGCGGCTGCGGCAAAAAAGCGAAATGCCGGTGATCTTTTTGACTTCGAAAGACGAGGAGATCGACGAACTTTTCGGCCTCAAAATGGGAGCCGACGATTTCATCCGTAAGCCGTTCTCTCAAAGGCTCGTCGTTGAGCGTGTCCGCGCGATCCTGCGACGCAGCCAGCCGCGCGATGCATCCGCCGTCACCGTCGAGGATTCCGCGAAAATCATCGAGCGCGGCAAATTGAAGCTCGATCCGGAGCGCCACACCTGCATCTGGGACGGCAGGCAGGTCACACTCACGGTGACGGAGTTTCTTATCCTGCAGGCCTTGGCGGCGCGGCCCGGCGTCGTGAAAAGCCGCGATGCGCTCATGGACGCGGCCTATGACGATCAGGTGTATGTGGACGACAGAACCATCGACAGTCACATCAAAAGGCTTCGCAAGAAATTCAAGGTCGTCGACAATAATTTCGATGTGATCGAGACATTGTACGGGGTTGGATATCGCTTCAAGGAATGAGGCTCAATGTTGCAGAGTCTTCTGAGAAGGTGAAATATTTCCCGGCTTGCAGTTTGCTGCGTGAGCCTTTGTTTGGACTCGAATTAGCCAATGGCCATTGATATGTCCCGGTGGTGGGAAGGAGGCAGGGTGCGCAGGCCGAGTTGGGCGGTGCGTCTGCGTCTTCTCCGCGCCGTCAGGCAGTTTTTTGACCGTTATCGCTTCAACAGCATTACGCGCCGTATCATCGTTATCAACGTCATCGGCGTCGGCGTTCTGGTCAGCGGCATCTTCTACCTCAATCAATACCGCTACAAGTTCATGGGAAACCGTGTGGAGACGCTCACCACGCAGGCCCAGATCATCGCGGTCGCCATCGCCCAGACCAGCAAGACCAACGGGGATGCGGCCGCGGAAAGCGGAAAACCCGCCGACGAAAATAAGATCGTCGTTCCTTCAGGCTTGTCCAATCCGGAACTGTCCTTCAGGGTCGATCCCGAGGTGGTCTCGCCCATTCTCCACGACCTCATCGCGCCCACGAAAACACGCGCGCGCGTGTTTGACACGGATGGCACGCTGATCTCGGATAGCCGCCGCCAGATCCACCACGGCAACGGCAACCGGGTGGACGGTAGCATCGCCGACGGCGACGGCAATTTTTTCACGGATCTTTGGGCGTATCTCAGGGCGGCATTCTGGACGCCCGACCTGCCCCTCTACAAAGACCTTGGTCCCGAGGGAAAGTCTTATGAGGAAGTTCGAGTGGCTCTCGCCGGAAGCGTCGCGCCGCTCATTCGCGTAACCGAGGTCGGGGAAACGGTCATTTCGATCGCGGTTCCCATTCAGCGCGAGAGAGCCACGCTCGGCGCGCTCCTCTTGACGGCGCAGGGCAGCGATATCGACGAAATGATTGCGCAGGATCGTTTTCAGATCGTCGAAGTCGCGGGGTTGGTCGCCTTTGTGACGGCGATCCTTTCGTTGCTTCTGGCTGGAACCATCGCGGAGCCGATGCGCCGTCTCGCCATCGCAGCCGAACGCGTGCGAAAAAATATCAAGAACCGAGAGCAGATCCCCGATTTCAGCGACAGGCCCGATGAAATCGGCCATTTATCCCGCGCGTTCCGGGATATGACGAATGCGCTCTATTCGCGGCTCGATGCGATCGAAAGCTTCGCTGCCGACGTGTCCCACGAGTTGAAGAACCCGCTCACATCGCTTCGAAACGCGGCAAGCCTCCTGCCTTCGATCAAGAAGGAGGAAGATCGCAAGAAGCTTGTCGACATCATCATTCACGACGTTCGGCGTCTGGACCGCCTCATCACCGACATTGCCGATGCGTCCAGGCTCGACGCCGAACTCGTTCGGGAAACGGCCCAGCCTGTCAATGTGGCGAACCTTCTTCGCACGCTTTGTGAAGTCATGCGCGAAAGCCGCCGGGGGAGCGGCACGCGTTTCGTCTTGAACATGGACGGCTGCAAGACGACGAAGGACTTCATGCAGTGCCGGGATTACATCGTCAGTGGACACGACAGCCGGCTCAGCCAGGTGATCGCGAATCTTCTCGAGAATGCCATATCGTTCTCGCCCAAGGGCGGGACCATCTACGTCAGCGCGCTGCGGTTGCCAAAGGAAAACGAGATAGAGATTTGCATCGAGGATGAAGGGCCGGGCATCCGGGATGAAAATCTGGGAAAAATCTTCGAACGGTTCTACACGGATCGGCCTGGGGCCTTCGGCCAGAACTCCGGTCTCGGCCTTAACATCTCGCAGCAGATCGTGAGGGCCCACGACGGCAGCATCTGGGCGGAGAACAGGACCTCTCCCACGCCCGTAAGCTTCGCCCAGAGGAGGAACCCGGCGCGCGGCGAGGAGGTTGTGCCCGTCCCGAAAGGCGAGCAGACGTTCGCATGCGGCGCGAAGGAGCGGCATTCCTGGGGCGCGCGATTTGTCATCCGCCTGCCTTCATATTCTGAAAATTCCGCGGCTTCATAGGGTAGGAAACCTATGGGAAAAATGACCGTACATGGGACCTGCGTGGCTCTCGGCGACGCGGGCGCGCTTCTCAGGGGCGCTTGCGGATCGGGCAAGTCCGACCTTGCGGTGCGCTTCCTCTATCTTCCTTCGGAGCGACTAGGCGCGGAGCCTGCGCTCGTCGCCGACGATCAGGTCATCCTGCGGCGGGAAGGCGATCGTATTCTCGCCTCGTGCCCTGAGAGCCTGGACGGAAAGATCGAGGTGAGGGGCTGCGGGATCGCACGCCTCAAATCAGGCTCGGCGAAAGCGACGCTTAAGCTTGTCGTCGATCTCGACTGGACCGGCGACAGGCCGCGTTTTCCGGAGAAAACCGAGTGGGAAAGCGTGCTGGATGTACCTGTCCGGCGCATAATCCTCGACCCTTTCGAGCCCTCGGCGCCGATCAAGCTAGCTCTGGCGATACAAGATTGTTTTGGAGACTTGGTGGATTAACCGACTCTCATCATGAAGGCGACTATATAGAGCTTGAACGTTGAAGAGATGCGCCTCAGAATGTCGCTATTGATATGAAGACCCACCGCCGGCAGCCTCTGGAAAAGCGATGATTGGCCTCGTCATTGTAACTCACGGCAATCTGGCGAGGGAATTTGTCGCCGCGCTTGAACACGTCGTCGGGCCGCAGCAGCAGATTGCGGCCATCTCCATCGCCCCGCACGACGATATGGAAGAACGCCGCAACGCCATCATTGCCGCGGTGAAGAAGGTCGAGGGCGGAGACGGCGTTATCATTCTGACAGATATGTTTGGCGGGACGCCTTCAAATCTGGCAATATCGGTCATGGACAGCGGGTCGGTGGAGGTCATTGCGGGCGTCAATCTCCCCATGCTCGTCAAGCTGGCGCGCGTCCGCGAGGAGGTCGCGTTAACCGACGCTTTGAAGCAAGCGCAGGAAGCGGGCCGGAAATACATCCACGTCGCGAGCTTGGTGTTGAGCGCGCATTAGCAAGAATGGTGCCGGCCTATCGATGTCACTTCGACCGCGCTTCCCCAGTCGCAGACGGCCGACTATAGCGGCGGCTGACGGAATTTATCAGTGCCTTGCCGAGGTGACGATCGTCAACAAGCGCGGACTGCATGCGCGAGCTTCAGCGGCATTCGTGAAAACGGCCGAGCAGTTTGACGCCGAAGTGTCTGTCACAAGAGACGATCAGACGGTTTCCGGCAATTCCATCATGGGGCTTCTTATGCTCGGCGCCAGCCCCGGCACCACGATCTCGATCGAGACGGAAGGCCCTGAAGCCGAAGAGGCCCTGGAGGCCCTTACCGCCCTCGTAGAGGCAGGCTTCCACGAGGGCGAGTGATCCGCTTTACGGTCTGGCTTCCTTGTAATGATCCTGGCATCTGGGCAGCAAATCTTTCTCGTGCTTGGCGAGGCATTCCTTCAAGTCGCGTATCCTCTTAACGGTAATGCCCTTGCAATATTGCTGCATGTCGAAACCGCAGATCGCGGGGATATGGTAGACGGTGCCGTTTTGAGCGTTGGCCGCGGATGCCAATGCGAAGCTGAGCGCCAACGCAGCGAAAGTCCTCATGAATGGTCCTCAAGGATGTCAGTAATTAAGCTTGCGTAGGCGTTCGCTTGGGCGAAAGTTAGACAGGCGCCCGACGCGAGCATCGCCTAGCAGGTTGCTGAAAAAGGATGTGGCCCATGGTTCGACAAGCTCACCATGAGGTGCAAGCCGTTGATGTCGCTCAACCTCATCCTGAGCTTGTCGAAGGATGAGCCAGGATTTCGGCCTTTTCAGCAGCCTGCTAGAGCCCATCCGCTTTTGATGGAATCAAAAGCCGCGAAGCCGCCAATGTGCGCGGAGCCAAAGCCGCTGCCGGTAATCTAACCATCAAGCTTGCCGCATTCGCTGCCAGAACCGCGGCGGAGTTACGCAATCACGTTCCGGAAGCCGGACAGTAGCGGGAATGCCAGAACCGGGAAGCCAGGTTCCCGGCCTTGCTGACGATCAGGCTAGCGCGCTCCGCGGGAGTCCTCACCCATTTGCTTAGGGGCGCAGACGGGACGTCCCGCGGATAAGACGTACTAGCAACACTATGATTTTAGCAGCTTATCCGAGGCAGCTTCGCTTAAGAGCGGGCGGCGAAGCGAGTGCGAACTTGCCTCGGGCTGTACGAGTCTCCTGAGAAGACGCGGCTTTTTTGCCACAACTCGGGGGAAGCCTCACCGCGTCGCACCTAAAAAGGTTGTTTTTCCTTGCAACTCGGCGCCATAATCAGCGCGTCTAGGTTCCTCCCTAGATCCTGCAAGCCGCTGGACATGCGTCCGCGGCTTCTTTTTTTGCCATTCCGGCTTAAATGCCCGCTGGCGCGCTTCGTGGTGAAACCATCAACCGCGTTGCACCTTTTGGACAGCCTCTCCGATCGCGCTGTAAAGTTCCTGCGTGTGTGAGGCAAAGGCCTGCATCCGGTCTTGAGCGAACTGAGTTTGAAGCGTCAGAATGTCCTGGAAGTTCTGCGCGTTGCAGATCTTGCCCGCGAAAGAGAAAGCCGTGTCGGCATTTTCCTTCGCGAAGTCCATGGCGCGGGTCTGGACATCCTTGAAGCCGGCGGCCATGGGATTTGCGGGCATCGTGTCCATCCACGCGCCCATGGCGTTGGTGACAAAATCCGTGAGCTGTTCATAAGCGGCATGCGCCTGCTTCATGTTCTGTTCTGCCATTTCCCGCATGGCCTGCGGGATTTCCATTGGGTTCTCAACCATTTTGTTCTCCTCCCGGTACTGGAGAAGCAAGTGTAGCCGTGTCGCGAGACATTGAGAAGCCCGCGCCGAGTTTTTCACGCGATAGGGTTTCTTCTCTTGCCGGGATCATTCGCGGGCGGGATCAGGTGCATGGCCCCGACTCGACCGCAAGGGCCTTACGCTCGGCTCAGGATCGAGGTCGCCTACTTCCCGGATGCGTCGATCGCCGCCGCGAGTTCCATTGTCCGACGGTTTATCTGCTGGGCGCTCAGCGCGCGCCAATCATACAGGGAAGCTTTTGAAGCGCCGGGCCGCAGCGTTCCGATGTTCTGCGGCGCGGATGTCAACACAAGCAGGAGAACGGTGGACGTGACGCAGAGGAGAAGCGAGAGCTCCGCGATGATTTTGGCTGGCATAAGCAATACCGACAAAAAAGCACAAATGCCTTACCTTCCCAAACGCCCAAGTCTCGGGACTGGTTCCCTTATAAATTGAAAAAGTTGTATTTTTCAGGAATTACCCGGCGTACAGGGCACGTAATGGAGCCCCGGAGCGGGCGGATCGTCGAGGGAGCTTGTACCGTCTTGAGCGGCGCGCTTGGCAAAGCGTGATACGGAGCGCCGAGCCCGATCGCTCGCCGATCGCGCGCCCTGTGGATCGGTCAGCCCATATGGCCCACGACGGGCGAGGGCTGATCAGGTTGATTTCGGATGTGGACAGGTTATCGCGCGGTGCTCTTTATCGCGGCTGCGGCTTTCAGGGTTTGGTGATTGATCTTTGCGGCGAGCCTCGTCTGATCCGGCGCTAGCGCTGGCGCCAGGGCCGCGAACCCAACAAAGATGACGAGCGCGAACCTGACGGCGGACTTCCACTCGTATGGATCGCACATAACCTCGAGCAGGCCGGCGCCTTCGCGGGTTTTTGCTGCCCTGCTTCGTCTGCGGGCCGCTCCCAAGATGGGCGATGGAATCAAGGCCCCTATCCTTAGATCGGTCATCATGTCACGAATGTTTCTTTCTGATGCTTTTGTTCTACAACGTCCCGGTAAGGCGGCTTAGTCCTGTTGCTGAACCGCCAACACCTTTTTATTTTCTGACAATTTTCTAAAAAAATTCTTGACTATAGATCGCACACCACACTCAGGGTGGACAAAAAATGCCGTTCGCGCAACCCGTCGTGGTTGTGGTTTCTTGGCGCAGCCTCAAATGGCGATAGCGGCGTGAATTTGTGGCGCGCCGCGGGGAGCCCCGGCTTGATTTAACCGGAGGCGCGGGAACTGCGAGCGAAATTTTGCACTGTACATCCATCAGCCGCCCGCCTGAAGGACTAACATGCGCGCACAACCCTGCGATTTAACACAGACAAGGATGGCGATCGCTGCCCACTTTGCCGCCCTTGTAAACGCACTTGGCGAGACGTCGCCATCCCTTGCAAATGGATTTTTTGAGAATTTGAAGCGCATCGAGCAAATGGAAACGGAGGCAGGCCACGCAGAGACGCATCATTATCTGCTTGAAACATTAGCCTGGACAGTAGAGCTTATGCAGAAGCTTAGGTAAACCGGCGTTTGAGCGCGTTCATCGCCCTGCCATACAGCTGAACAGTCCGAATATACTCGGCGCGATTGGGAGCGGCCAGCCGCGTGCCGTTACGGCCGAGAGACGGCGGATGCGTCCTCGGCGTTCGGCATCACGGCTTCGGCCAATGCAATCACGGCGAAGTGAGCGATGAGCTGCACCGTATTCACCCCGCGACCGCCTCTGTTCGGCAGAACGGCGCCGGATCGCGTAGCATTGTTCGCCTCGACTGAAACTAGGCAACCAGCTTATACTCGTTTTCCTTAATTAGAAGAGGATTGATGAAAAACCGGTCAAACATTCATGAAAGCAAAGCCACGTTCAAGGTGAAGTAGACGGAGAAATTATATGCGCGGTTCTTTATTACGGTGTTCGGGCGCCGGATTTATTATTTTGCTGTTGCCGCTGGCGGTTTTGGCGGAACCCTCGCGGGTGATCATTCTGCGGCACGCGGAGAAACTCAATCACCGTGAGCTCTGCGATCTTGGCGAACAGCGCGCGCAAGCTCTCGCTGGTCAGTTTCTCGGCCGGGGCGCAGCGCAGTCGCTGTTTGCTGGCGGGCAAAAGCCGGACGCCTTTCTCGCCATCACGCCGCACACGATCGAGACGGTCACACCCGCGGCGCAGAGCTGGAATTTGCCCGTGACGGCTTACAAGGCGCCCACCGGCAAGGACAACGAGGAGGCAAAGGAAAGCGAGCTGAACCGGCTCACGCAAGAAGCCGCGAACGATGTGTTGACCGACCCCCGCTACGCCGGAAAGACCGTCGTCATGGCCTGGGAACACAATCGCATAGCCAAAGCAAAGCTCGAACAGGAAAATCCCGGGGAAGAGGTGACGCTTCGCCAACTCCTGCGCCTCGACCGGCTTGCCGATGCGCCAAAGACCTGGCCGGATTCGAACTACGATTTCTTCTGGATTGTGGATTACGAGGCGGGCAATCCCGTGCCGACGGCGTTTCACATGGTCCGCCAGGCATTCACCGCCCCGTTCGACACACTGCCCGCCAACGGCTGGGACGAACCCGAGCCCGAACACATCGCAGCCGGCTGCAAAAAGTAGAGCGCGAGCAGGGCGGAAACGCCGCGGCCCCGTTTCACGGCTGGATCGAGATCCGCACGCCGTAGTCGAGCGTGGCCGTTACGCCGTCGCCATAGAACCCGCCTTCCACGGGCATGGTCGCGGCCTGGTCCGGCGCAGCGCAGAGCGCGACATGTCCATCCGTGACAGGAAGCCCATGCATCGGGTCAAAGCCCCGCCAGCCCGAGCCAGGCAGAAAGACTTCCGCCCAGGCATGCAGGTGCCGTCGCCCGTCGGGGGTATCGGCGTGCGCCTGGTAACCGCTGACGAAGCGGGCGGGAATGCCGAGGCTGCGGCAGGCCGTCATGAACAGCACCGTAAGATCGCGGCAGGCCCCTTTGCCTGTGGCGAGCGTGTGCGCGGGCGACTGGGCGGCGCCCTGGGGACGGATATGGCGGTCCATCCGGGTGAACAGCGTCTGAGTGAGGCGCTCGAGGAAGCCGCGCGCTTCCCATCCGCTCTCGGATGCCAGCCCGACGGCGAAGGCGCGGACGCTCTCGTCGAGGTCTGCGGGCGTAAGAAACTCCGCCATCGGGTCGCCAGCATTCGAAGGCCAGGGCAGCGGCGTCACCGAAGCGACGGCCTGTGCAGGGGTGGCTCGCGTTTCCAGATCGAAACAGCTTTCGATGCGCAAGTGATCGGTGAAGCCCGCGAACTCCAACCGGGTGATGAGATTGCCGTGATGATCCATCTGGTCCTGCCGGACGCTCGGCGCTGGGTCGATGATCAGGCTGTGCGTCAGGAGAGCGGCGTTTTCCGCGCGGGGCGTGAGGCGGAGCACGTGCGCCGCCAGCGCCACCGGCGACGAATAGCGGTAATGTGTTTCGTGACAGACCGAGAAGCGCATCTTGGACCCCTTCGACTAGTGCCGCGAGT
>CAVXRT010000025.1:0-274911 GCA_963764115.1 uncultured Alphaproteobacteria bacterium | reverse complement strand
AGCCGGGCCGGTTTTATGGCGGGTGGGTGACACCCGAGCTTGTTGGACCCTTCAAAGGAGAACCAGGATCGGAAACGTGGTAGCGATCCGGATGATCTCGTACCGTGATCTGATCCAGGGTCTCTTCTCGCTCGCGACAACACTGGCTGTCATTGGGGCGGCGCTGTTCCTGTCCGCAGGCACGCTCCAGTGGCCGCACGGTCTCGCGTTCCTGGCCGCGTTTTTCCTCCTCGTGCTAGCCAGCATTGCATGGCTCTGGCGCGTCAATCCGGAGATTTTCGCCGCCCGGCGGCGGATGACCGGCGAAGGTACCAAAAGCTGGGACAAAGTCCTGATTCCGATTTTATTGGCTGGGTTTCTTGCCACCTTGATCGTGGCTGGGCTCGACGCTGCCCGCTTTCACTGGGCGCCCGCGCCTTTTTGGGCTGTTCTCGTTGGTTACGTTCTGATGGTGCTGGGCTGGTTGGGATCGGGATGGGCGCAGGCTGTCAACCGGCATTTCGAGCCGAGCGTGCGCATCCAGACCGATCGCGACCATCATGTGATCACGACGGGTCCTTATGCGTTTGTCCGGCACCCGGGCTACGTGTCCGGCGCCCTCCTGGCTGTCGGAATAGCCCTTGCGCTCGGTTCGCTCTGGGCGCTCTTGCCCGCGGCCCTGGTTGGCGTCCTGCTCGTCATTCGTACCAATCTGGAAGATGCGACTTTGCAGCGCGAGCTGCCGGGTTATGCCGAGTTTGCGACGCGAGTTCGCAGCAAATGGATTCCGGGCGTCTGGTAGCGGGGATGAGGACGGGTCGGATCATCGCATGATGATCCCAAGCCCTGGCCTTTCGCGTATCAGCAAAGACTCCCCCCAATCATGCTTACGCTTCTCATGAGCGGATTTCCTCACAATGCCGGATCAGCCTACGACAGTTTACTTTGATGGGTCTTGTCCCCTGTGCCGCGCCGAAATCGCGCTTTATCGCAGACATGCCAAGGCGGAAGCCCTCTGCTTCGCCGATGTGTCCAACCCCGCAACGCCGCTCGGCGAAGATCTCGAGCGGCATCAGGCGATGAAAAGATTTCATGTCCGGAAGGAGGATGGAAGCCTGGTTACCGGCGCGGCAGCCTTCGTGGAAGTCTGGAAGCGGCTTCCACAATGGCGCTGGGCGGCACGTGCCACCGCGATCCCTGGAATGGTGGCGCTCCTGGAAACGACCTATCAGCTTTTTCTCGCTACCCGGCCTCATCTCGCCTGGCTCTTCGCCATCCTGTCATTGAATGCGAGGCGCGAAGAGATCCCAGGTGACAGCCAGCGGGTAGGAATCAAAAGAGGCCGGAACGGAAGCGGGATAGATTCATGAAGCTGCTTGTCATAGGAGCGAGCCGCGGCATTGGGCTTGAGGTTGTCAAGCAAGCGCTGTCTCGCGGTTACGAGGTGCGGGCGTTTGCGCGGAGTGCAGAGTTCGATCAAGCTTTCCAATCCAAGGCTTGAAAAGCGCAACGGCAGCGCGCTCAAAGTGAACGATATCTCCTCGGCGATGATGGGAGTGGATGCCGTCATTCTGACTTTGGGAGTCCGCGCCGGTCCTGGAATGGTTCTGGGGCCTGTCGACCTTTTTTCCAGAGCGACCCAGATCGTTATCGACGCCATGAACAAGGCGCGAGTGAAGCGGCTCATTTGCGTCACAGGGTTTCGCACGTAAGCCGCGCAAAGCTCGGTCCGCTTCAGGCCATTTTCTTTCAGCTTCTGCTCGGCCGCGCCTACGATGACAAGAATGTCCAGGAAACCATTGTGCGGCGCAGCGGCCTCGATTGGATTATCGCTCGGCCCGTCATCCTGACGAGCGGACCTAAGTCCGGCCGGTACAACGTGCTGTGCGACCCCAAGGACTGGAGAAGCGGCACAATCTCGCGCGCCGACGTCGCCGATTTTCTCGTCAAACAGGTGCAGGATCGTACTTGTCTTGGAAAGACGCCCGTACTGACCAGTTAGGGCAGCATTGATGTCGTCTGGAGGTCGCCCCAAACCAGGGCGGCCGTTCCAAGAACGGCGGGACTGTCCCGGTCGGCAAGAAATCCGGCGCATGGCCGGTCTGCGCCCCGTCTATCAGCATCGGCGCATGCTCCGCGCGCCCACAAGATCGGCGATCGCCCATTCAAATATCGTGTGTCCCAAAGGATCTTTTGGACCGCTCCGGCATTGCGATCAGGAGGGCTTGCGGGCGGAGGCTAACACATAGTCCAACGCGCTATAGACCGTGTTCGCGTCCAAGCGGAGCAGAAGGCGATAGGGAAGCCGCCCAACAGGGTGGATCCGCCGGAACAAATCGCTATCTTGCGCCAGCGAGCGATGCCAGCCGGGAAACACGTGATTGCGGATCGACTCGACGCGCACCTCGGTGAATCCTGCGGCCTCGAGCTTTTTGGCATAGGTGCCGCGACGGTCGGCGTTTTCGGCCGCGACCGCGAATTTCTTCGCGAAGGTGCGCCAGGTGAAGTCTTGCGCCATGCGGCGCAGCGGTTGCGCCTCCGGCGGATTGCGGATGACGTCGGCCAGCACGAGGCGTCCACCTGGTCGAAGCACGCGGAATGCCTCGGCGAAGAAAAGCTCGCGGGTGTTGAAATGGAAGGCGCACTCGACGGCGGTCACGACATCGCATGAAGCACTCGGGAGCTGCATCGCGGTGGCCGAGCCCTCGCGCAAGTCAATACGATCCGCCATGCCAAGCGCGCGAACGCGCTCTCGCGCGATACGCACTTGCAAGGGCGTCACGTTTAGTCCGGTAATTCGGCGCGGAGCAAAGCGCTCTATCCAGAATACGTCCTGCGCCGCAAAGCCAAAACCGACGTCGACGATGTCGTCGCCAGGCCCCATCGCCGCCGCGCTGCCGACGAGATCCGCCAAGGCCTCGCACGCTTCGTCGATCGTGCGCGCATTCTTCCAATAGCCGAGGTTTAGATATAGCCCGCGCGTGGTGAAAGCGTTGGTCGACACCAACTCGTAAATATCCCTCGCGGTCATCGGCCGAAGCGGAGTAAAGGCCCACAGGAAATAATCGATCGCTTCGCGCGCCCGGCCGCGCGAAGCTCCCGCGGCTTCTCCTGCCTCGATCATGGAAAGCCTCCGGCTTGCTCCGACTATCAGGATGATACGCCTTTCATCCACAACGGGTTCACCGGCACATCCCGCATCCCCATCGCCTCCTGTCGATAGTTTAACATGCAGTGTAACCTGGGGCCGAAACCTCCTAATAAGGTGAATTGCTTATGGCCGCGAGCGATCGACGGTCTCGACGCGACGCAGAACGGTCAGCTTCTCGCATGGAAAGGAAGCACGATTGCACCGTTAACGTTTGTTTCAGCGTTTTGATGAGGCGCGTGGGAGGAGGGGGTTCCATCCGCACTGTCACGCTGGCGCGGACCACCATGAAAATCGGGCCAGCCAACCTCGCCATCAATTATGTGAATTATGTGCTGCGTCTTTGGTCTAACTCGCAACCTCCTCTTCGCATGGCGAAGACGACGGAGCGGCGCCGCTTGGAAAACGTGCTCAATCGCTGGCTGTGACATCGACATGACAATCGGGCAGAGCGCCGGCCTCCGCACGAGGCGGCTGCGGTTCGAAGGTGATCGTCCTACTGCGGCGACTCAATCACAGAAAACTTGCATCGCTGCTTGAAGGAAAGCTCTCTTGACTGAGCCTCAAATCAAGGACGCTCCAGAGTGCGAGATTTGGGCCACCGATGGGCCACCAAAAAACGTTCAAAAAGGAATGGCCTGAAAAAGCCTTTGATTTTCTTGATTTTAATGGTGGGCGCACAAGGATTCGAACCTTGGACCCGCTGATTAAGAGTTCAGCTGCTCTACCAACTGAGCTATGCGCCCGCTTTTCCGCGTTCCTTAGCTATAATGCGTATGAAGGCGTGTGTCCATGTCTGCGTTGAGGGTATTTGCCGTTTAAACACGCTCCTTTTTCGAAAGGGACGCGGGGGAGGGGAGGCGGGGCCCCGGCTCGGCCGTGCTCAACGGAAGCGAGCCTAAGGAATCGGCCTTTGGAATCACCTCCGGCGCGAGCGCGCCGAGCGAAACATAGATTTTCAAAAGATCGTCGACCTTCATGTCGGGGACAGGCGTGATCGCGGTATCGGCGACAAAGACGAGGCCGCCCGACATGGGAATCGGGGCCGCCGGAAGATAAACGAGCCTGCGACGCTCGCCGGCGATGAGATAGACCTGCTGGCTTGCGAGAAGCGCGAGAATATCGACGGCTGTATCGCCAGTGCCAAAAAAGCGACAGGACACAACGCTCATGCTGGACAGGTCTCCAGGCGCGCCGGACCTGTTCGTCGCCAGCCGGACGACTCGGGAAACGGGGCTGTAGATCGATCGGATGAGCGGCACCCCCGAAAACAGCCTGTCGAGATAATTTTGAATGATGCTTTTGGCCCTCGTCTTCACGATCAAACCCAGGAGCCAGATGCCCGCCAAGGCGATGGCGACGCCGAGCCAGAAAGCTAAAGTGTCCTGGCTGGGGCCGAGAATATAAGTCCCGCCCCAGGTGAGGAGGTCGCCCAGCACCGTGCCGGGGCCAATCGCGCCTCGCACGAAATTCACAATGTAGGCGGCGATAAACACTGTAAGCACGATGGGGAGAAGAAACAGAAGGCCGGCAAGAAAAGAACCGATCACGCTCGTACGCCAGAATCGCGAGAGCCAGTTCAGCATCCGTGAAACTCCTTCGTCCAAAGGGCTCTTCGTTTGAGCGTCAACACTGTCCGGTTCGGCTTCAGTATACATGGAACGCATAACAGATGTGTTATTGATTTATGCGGGGAAAAACCGCGCAGGCTGTTCGCCTTGTGGAAACCATATACTTCCTGTTCGCAGGTAAGCCTTTTGCCGGTTTTCCCGCTTTTGCAATAGCACCCCGGCCGGCAAGCCGTCTTGTCAGCATTGATCGCTGGTTCAGAGTTGGAGGTTGATTCTCGAAGAGGAAGGCTTGTCATGGGAAGCCGCCGGGCGCGCCCCGGCGAGGACACATGTTCTTCTCATCGGGGCAATTTTGGGGAATTGCTGAGCAGGACGCAGAAAGATCCCGGTTGATAGCCGCATCGACGGCCAAGGTTTTGTGCGCGAGTCACGCTACGCTTCCGGCGTTTTCCAAGGGAGGGATTTGCGCTTGGAACCGTCGATCGTTTGCCCAAACTGCCGGACAGAAATCAAGCTCACAGAAACCTTGGCCGCTCCGCTTATCGAAGCCGTCAGGCGCGAGAGCGACCAGAAGCTTCGCTTGAAAGAGGCTGAGATCGCCAAGCGCGAATCCTCCATCCGGGCGCAGCAGGCCGCGATGAAAGAGGCCAAGGAAGCGATCGACGCAGAGGTCGCCGACCGGCTAAAGGCGGAGCGCAAAAAACTCGTTGATGAAGAGGCAAGGAAGGCGCGCGCCGCGGTTTCGGTCGACCTGCATCTCAAGGACCAGCAGCTCGAAGAGTTGACCAAGGCTTTCAAGGAGCGCGAGGCGAAACTCGTCGAGGCGCAAAAAGCCCAGGCCGACGCTGTTCGCAAGCAGCGCGAACTTGCGGAAAAGGAACGCGAGTTCGACCTGACGGTCGAGAAGCGCGTGCTGGAGACGCAGGCCGAAATTCGAGAACGCGCAAAGGCGGAGGCAGAGGGAGCGCTTGGGCTCAAGGTTCAGGAGCGTGAGCAGACGATCCTCTCGATGCAAAAGCAGATCGAGGATCTGAAGCGCAGAGCGGAACAGGGTTCCCAGCAACTCCAGGGCGAGGTGCAGGAGCTGCAGCTTGAGGCGCTCCTTCGCGCGAGCTTCCCGCACGACACGATCACGCCTGTGCCGAAAGGAGAATTTGGCGGCGACGCGATCCAGCTTGTTACAACGCCGTTCGGCCAGGCATGCGGAAAAATCCTATGGGAATCAAAGCGTAC
This sequence comes from uncultured Alphaproteobacteria bacterium, assembly GCA_963764115.1. Lineage (GTDB taxonomy): Bacteria > Pseudomonadota > Alphaproteobacteria > Rhizobiales > Rhodomicrobiaceae > Rhodomicrobium. The sequence goes on along the minus strand of CAVXRT010000025.1, from coordinate 268,980 downwards.
CCGAAATTGGAGTGACGGCTGGCTGCAGAAGCTGCGCGAGGATCAGCGCGTCGCCAAGGCCGATGCCGCAATCATCGTCAGCCAGGCGCTGCCGAAAACCATCGAAACCTTTGGCCAGATTGAAGGCATCTGGGTCACCTCGCCGAAATGCTTCGTCGCGCTGGCCATCGCCATCCGTCACCTGCTGATCGAGGTCGCGGCCGCCCGGAAATCGGGCGAAGGCCAGCAATCCAAGATGGAGGCGATGTACCAGTATCTGACGGGTCCGCGTTTCCGTCACCGCGTGGAGGCCATCGTCGAGAAGTTCGGCGAGATGCAGGGCGACCTGGAAAAAGAACGCAAGGCGATGCAAAAGGCATGGGCCAAAAGGGAGCAGCAGATCCGCGGCGTGATCGATGCAACGGCCGGAATGTATGGCGATATGCAGGGCATCGCGGGGCGCTCGCTTCAGGAGATCGAGGGGCTCGATTTCGATGCGGAGCCCGCGATTCCGAACGCTCAAAGAGACAGCGGAAAGTTCCGGCTGATCGAGACTGACGCCGGGTAATAACAGTCATCAGGCAACTCCCCGACTCTGTGTCTTTAATCGGATGCGCGCGCTCGACTGCTTGTTTGCATGTACGTTGCGCGGAGGCGGCGTCTCTCTTCATCATCGGATCGGCTTCCCGCTTGGGTTTGCGTGCCAAATTTCCTGCGCCTCCCGCGCTGTGGGATTTCGAGCTAAAGCGTCGTGCGCTTAGTCGACCGCGGGCCTCCGTACGCTTTTCTGCATGCATTGGACCTCACTTTTATCCCCGGATTGGGCTTCCCGCTTGCGTTTGCGTCACCGATTGCCTTGAGTGAGAATTGTACGAGAAAGCGCCTTGCCGGGAAGTTAACGAATAAGTCATTGATATTACTGCGAAATTGTCAGAACGGACGGTGCTTCCGGCGCGGCGGATGGCCGACTTCGGCGCCGCCGTGGTTAACATGGGAATCCGGGATTATATTTAACGGACTTTTCAGAGCCCATTTAATGCCAAAATTCCGGCATTAAATTCTATTTAATGGGCCGGTGGGCGGTGAAAAAGATGTGCACTTTCAAGGCGTTGGAACCGCCTGCCTACCGCCCTCGTAGGCCTCGTTCTTCGCCGGGTAAATGGATTGTTAAGCCTAACAAAGCGTAAATTGGACCGGAAATAAATCGGCGGCGCTTGCGTTAACCATTTTCAGATTAATGCTCAGCGCCGCGAACGAAGCGTTAACCTCGAGGAACACAGAGAGCGCCGTCGGTGATGCGCCACGAAGGCGCCGATGGCCAGTGGAGCAAGGTTCCACCGGTCACTGACGGGCGCCCGCGTCTTGTACGATCCCGCGAAACCGCCTGTGGCGTTTGCGGGATGACGCCGCCGAAGAGGAGCGGCGTCTCGTCATCAGATCACGCGGCATCGCGCATGTGGACGAAGCTGCCGTTCGTGACTTTTCCCTGTTTTCCGATACTGGAAATTTAATCTATTTAGGCAGTCTGGACGAGGCTGAACCTTAGGCATAGGCACGCCGTTGATGAATGAGAGCGGGGATCGATTGCCGGAAACCTCAAACTTCGAACTTCCCAAGTTGCCGCAGCTGAACGAAGACGATGTGAAAGCGGTTCGCGGCTTTCTGCCGGGCAAGCTGCTGGGACGGACGGCGGCGATCTTGTCTCTCGTGCTTCTGGTTCTGGGTTTTTCGGGCGCCGTGGGCAAGGGCCTGCAATACCTGTTCAATGTCGATCTTCCCTGGTGGGGCTATGCGATCCTGCTCGCGCTCGCCCTGCTGGCGGTCGTGGCCCAGGTTCTTTCAGAGTGGCTTTCCGAGCGGAACCGGCAGGCCAAGCAGAAGCTCGCTGTCCAGACGGGCACGCAGCAAACCGGATATTTCCGGATCGGCCCCTATCAGGATACCGAGATCGACCGCGCGAGGTTCAGCCGCCCCGACCGGGCCGAAGAAAAGGCCCTCGATTGGATCAGGAAGTCCAGCCATCTTCCTCTCTATTTCACGGGGGATTCCGGCTCCGGCAAAAGTTCGCTTCTGAACGCCTCCCTGCTGCCCAAGCTGCGCGAGGAAGGCTGGACCGTTGTCGAGGCGCGTGCATGGCAGGACCCGCTTGGCGCAATCCGCGACGCTTTGCAAAAGCTGTCGAATGGCCGCCGGGGCAAAGCCGCCAAGGAGCCGACGCTCGGGGAGATGATCCAGCAGGCGGCAAAGCGGGCTTCGGACAAATTGCTCATCGTTCTGGATCAGTTCGAAGAGTTTCTCATTCTTGCGAGCCCGGAGCGGCAGGGCGAGTTTGCTGCGTTTGTGTCGGAAATGCAATCGAGCCCGCTGAAGAAGCCCTGGCTGCTCCTCGTGCTGCGCAGCGACTATCAGACGTTGCTGGAAGAGTCCGGTCTGCCTCCGCTGCGCGCGGGCGAGAACCTGTTCCAGCTTGGGCGCTTTCAGTTCGCCGCCGCCGCCGAATTCATGAAGAAGTCCGGCCTCGACTTGCAGCCCGAGGCGCTTCAGTCGCTGCTGACGAGCGCGGCAGTGCTGGACGACACCCCCGGCCTCGTTCGCCCCATCACCCTGAACGTCACCGGCTACATCCTTGCTTCTGGCGCGCCGGTTGCTCCCTCACTGGAAGCTGGCACTCTGGTCCGGACTTACATCGAACAGACCGTGCAGCAGCCCGGCCTTCGCGACGGCGGCCCGCAACTCCTGGAGCATTTGATCACGGAGCAAGGCACGAAACAGCCGCGATCGGAGAAAGACCTTGCCAACGCTGCGAAGCTTCGGGCCGCCGAGGTGCGCGCTATTTTGAACGGCTTGAGCGATGCCGGTCTCGCGCGTCCGCTGGACGCTGCCCGAGGCGTTTGGGAACTCTCGCACGACTTCATCGCTCACGCCGTGGCGCGCTTTCTTGGCCGCCTGCGGGGTGACCTACGCCGCCATGCTCTGGCCTATGCCGCTCCAGCACTGCTCGCCATGATCTTGACGGTGGGCGTCGGCGCTGCCGTCTGGGAGCAATCCAGCATAGCCCGCATTCGAGCCGAATTGTCTGGGCTCGGCGTTACGACCAGCGTTCATACCGACGGTCTCCACGCCATTGTGCCCATTGACGTCGATGACGGGAAGCTGCTTGTCATCGGCTCAGAGCTCGCGCGCCTTCCCAACTTGTCATCTCTGGATTTTTCGCCGGCAAAGCAAATCACCGATCTCGAACCGCTGAAGGGGCTCACCGCGCTGCAGAGGCTTGATCTAACGGGCACGCAGGCCGCCAATCTCGAACCGCTGAAGGGGCTCACCGCGCTGCAGGTGCTTGATCTAACGGGCGCGCAGGCCGCCAATCTCGAACCGCTGAAGGGGCTCACCGCGCTGCAGACGCTTTATCTCTCGGGCACGCAGGCCGCCAATCTCGAACCGCTGAAGGGGCTCACCGCGCTGCAGACGCTTTATCTAGGGAGCACGCAGGCCGCCAATCTCGAACCGCTGAAGGGGCTCACCGCGCTGCAGAGGCTTGATCTAGGGAGCACGCAGGCCGCCAATCTCGAACCGCTGAAGGGGCTCACCGCGCTGCAGACGCTTTATCTCTCGGGCACGCCGGTCGCCAATCTCGAACCGCTGAAGGGGCTCACCGCGCTGCAGACGCTTTATCTCTCGGGCACGCCGGTCGCCAATCTCGAACCGCTGAAGGGGCTCACCGCGCTGCAGACGCTTTATCTCTCGGGCACGCCGGTCGCCAATCTCGAACCGCTGAAGGGGCTCACCGCGCTGCAGACGCTTTATCTCTTCCTGGGCACGCCGGTCGCCAATCTCGAACCGCTGAAGGGGCTCACCGCGCTGCAGAGGCTTGATCTAACGGGCACGCAGGCCGCCAATCTCGAACCGCTGAAGGGGCTCACCGCGCTGCAGAGGCTTGATCTAACGGGCACGCAGGCCGCCAATCTCGAACCGCTGAAGGGGCTCACCGCGCTGCAGACGCTTTATCTCTCGGGCACGCCGGTCGCCAATCTCGAACCGCTGAAGGGGCTCACCGCGCTGCAGACGCTTGATCTAGGGGGCACGCAGGCCGCCAATCTCGAACCGCTGAGGGGGCTCACCGCGCTGCAGTGGCTTGATCTACCGGGCACGCGGGTGAAGAACCTCGAACCTATCTATGACTTACCAAACTTAAAGGTATTGGGGATCGCCGAACCTTTGAAGACTCAGTTTGTTCAATATCGGAAGGCGAAAGGCCTTGCATATGAGGAGTAGCGGCTGCACCTAAAAACGTGAAGAGATGCTAATTGCGAGGTAGGGCAAAGCGGACTTAACTTGCCCGCCGCCCACAGCCGCTAACCTCATCGCGCGATTCCCTATGATCCTCAGCCTGCCCTGGAGCGAAATCGCCGAGCTTTTCCTTGCGCTTCTGGCGGGCGGGCTTGTCACCGGCTTCTTTGCGGGCCTGCTCGGCGTCGGCGGCGGGGCGATCATCGTTCCGGTGCTCTATGAGCTTTTCCGGATCACCGGCGTCGACGACAGCGTCCGTATGAAGATCTGCGTCGCGACCTCGCTCGCCATCATAATTCCGACGGCGGTTCGCTCGGTGCGCTCGCATTGGCAGCGCGGCGCGGTGGATGCGGGCGTGATAAGGACGCTCGGCCCCTGGGTCGTCGGCGGCGCCATCGTGGGCGTTTTCGTCGCCTCGCATGCGCCGGCGAGCTTTCTCAAGGGCGTTTTCGTGGCGTCCACGCTGTTCATTGCCGGCCGCCTCGCTTTTGGAAACGGCTCGACGGTCGACGGCGCAAAGCTGCCCGGATTGCCGTGGGATGGGCTCGCGGGCGCGGGCGTCGGCCTCGTCTCGACGTTGATCGGCATCGGCGGCGGCGCTTACATCACCGCCTATATGAGGTTCTTGGGGTGGCCCATCCATAAGGCGGTGGGGACGGCTGCGGGCTTCGGGCCGCTGATCGCGATCCCGGCCACGATAGGGTTCATGGCGGAAGGGTGGGGCGCGCCGGGGCTGCCGCCGCTGTCGCTCGGCTATGTGAGCCTGCTCGGGCTCATCGTCGTGGCGCCTGTCAGCGTGCTGGCCGCGCCGCTTGGCGTGCAGGTTGCGCACCAGCTGTCGCGCCGGACCCTCGAAACTATTTTCATGACCTTTCTCTTGCTGGTCGCGGCCCGGTTTGCCGCGAGCCTCGCATTCGGCGTCTGACGGGCCGCTGAAAAAGCCGGATTTTTGGCTCCATCCTTCGACAAGGATGAGGCTGCGACAAGCTCAGGATGAGGTCGGCCCTTATCAATGCGCGCAAACTCCTCATCCTGAGGAGCGCCAACGGCGCGTCTCGAAGGATGAGGGCGGAAGGAGCTTGTCGCGGTTCGGCGGCCTCACCGTGAGGCCATGGCCAACAGCAACTTCACAACCTTTTGCGGCGGCGCGGGCGTGATCCTGTGGCAGCATAAATCCTGATCGCGGACAGTTTTCCTCAAGTCAAATCGGACATGGTGAGCAAAGGAAGCGGAGAGGCATGATTTTAAAGGTGAAGTTTTATGGCTAAGCTTAACAGTATTTCCATCATTGGGGGTGGTATTGGCGGGCTTGCGGCGGCGGTTGCGCTGCGCAAGCGGGGATTCAACGTGCAGGTTTACGAGCGCGCGAAGGAGCTGCGGCCGGCCGGCGCGGGCCTGATCCTGTCGCCCAACGGATTGAACAGCCTCGCCGCCATCGAACCGAAGATCGTGGAGGCTTTGAGACGGGGCGGCAGCGAAGTCCACAAACTCACCATGAAACGCAGCAGCGGCGAAGTTCTGCTCTCCAGGCCGATGGAGATGGTCGGGAAGCAATTCGGGCAATCCATGCTGCATATCAAATGGTCGCGGCTGCAATCGGCCATCGCGTCCGTGCTGCCGCCCGACATCATTCACCTCAATCATCGCTGCGTCGCGATTGAACAGCACAAAGGCGGCGTCACGGTCCATTTCGAGAATGGAAAGGCCGCCGAGGCAGACCTGCTGATCGGCGCGGACGGCATCAATTCCGTGGTCCGGCAGGCCCTTGTCGGGGACGGCGCTCCCGTCTACGCCGGGCGGATGTCCTGGCGGGCGCTGATCAAGTTTCCTCATGAGGATCTGCGCCCCCACTGCTCGACCGGATACACCGGGCCGGATGGCAAGAACATGATGCTGTTCGATATGGGGGAGGGTTGCACCTGCTGGAGCGCGGGCGCTCTCATGGCCGAGCCTTCGACTTCCGAGCCTGGCGCTGTCAAAGAGCTGGTTCTCAAGACATTCGCCGGGTGGGCGGACCCTGTCGTGCCGATCGTCGAGGCGACGCCGGCAGCGGACATCGTGGAACGGCCGGTCTGCGACCGGCCTCCTTTGCGCCCCTGGAGTTGCGGCCGGGTGACACTGCTGGGAGACGCCGCCCATCCCATCGTGCCCGCGCTCGGCCAGGGCGCGAACATCACCTTCGAGGATGCTTACGAAATCGCGGAGTTTCTTGCCTCCGCGCCCGACATCGAAACGGCGCTCCAGCGTTACGAGGCCAGCCGCATCCCGCGGACCGACGCGATCTATGCGAGGAGCGCCAAACAGGGTTTTTCCTCCTACAAGCCGGATGCTGAAGCGACGCTCACGCAACAACTGGCAGGGCTGAACGAGGACGAATTCCAGCTATGGCTCTACGGTTATAAGCCAATTCGCGACGCGAACTGACATAACGGCCAACCCTTAGAGAGAGAGCTGCAAAGGGCTCTCTCCTGTGATCCGGGGCCGGGTTCCAGAGGCTGGGGATTTGGTTATCGTCAGCCGAAAGCAACTGCGGCGGCTGGAGTGCATGGGCCGCGCCATCGCGTCGCCGCTCCTTGCCGCGTCCTTGGCGGATGCCGCTCCGCCGCGCTTGGAACTGCCGCGGCGCGAGCCTTTGCCTCTTTGGACATGCTCACTCCTCATTTCTCATATCTGAAAAGAACGCCGCCTTGCAAAGGCATCCTGCCTGCTCGGCTGTATGGCCAGGCGAGGCAAAAAATTAGCCCCGTTATGACAAAGTCTTTGGCCGGCGCTTATGAGGGACTTGAGGTCATGTCGATTGTGGTAAAGGTCATCGCCGCTTTATTTGCGGCGAGCTTCGTGTGGCTTGCGCCTGCGAGCGCGGACGAAGGAGCGACGCTTGAGAAGATCAGGACCGCTGGCGCGATTACGATCGGCTACCGCGACGGCGCAATTCCATTTTCCTATCTTGGCGCGGATCAGAAACCCATCGGCTTCTCGCTCGACTTGTGTGGCCTCGTGGCGGAGAAAGTGAAGGGGAGGCTGCGGCTCGACGAACTGAAGGTCGATTTCAAGCCCGTCACGTCGGCCAACCGGGCTGCGCTTCTGAAGGAGGGCGCGGTCGACATCGAATGCAGCGCGACGGCTAAAACCGCCTACCTTGCGCACGACGCCGGTTTCTCGATCCCGATCTATGCGTCTGAGTTGAGGTGGATCGTTCTCAAGCAGATCCGGGTGGAGAGGGACGGCGGCCGCCGCAAAGGATACGAGGTCAAACCGCTCACCACCGCCGATGACCTGCGCGGCCTGACAGTCGCAGTGACGAAAGGTTCGCCCGCCAATTCCATTGTCCTGAACCTGAGCGTGGACCGGTTTCTCGGCCTTTCGATCCTTCAGGGGAGAGACCCCGTGGATGCGTTCAGGCTCGTCGAAACCGGAAAGGCGGCGGCCTTCATGGATGACGACGTTCTGCTCGTCAATCTGAAGGCCAGCGCAAAGAACCCTGATTGGTTCAGCTTTCTGGACGAAAGCTTCCCAGGCGCAGCCTATGCATTCGTGATGAGAAAGGACGACAAGCCGTTCAAGGACCTTGTCGATGGCGTGCTCGCCGAGGCAATGACGTCAGGCGAATATGCGAAGATTTATTCGAAGTGGTTCGAGAGCCCCATCCCGCCGAGAAACGTCAACCTGAACTATCCGATGCCAGACAAGCTGAAGCAACTCATCAAAGACCCTGCGGCCGAGTCAAGCAAGTAAGGTCTCGCCCCGTCACCCTGTCCCCCTCCCGCAGAGGGAGATGGGACGCCGCTTCTTCCTCTATTCGCGCACGCCCCACTCCTTAAGCGCGGCCTCGCCGCTTCCATGATATGAGCCCGCGGAAGTCTCCGAGCGCGAAAAGCGCGGGGCAGGGGAGGGCTGCAGCTTGCCGTCCACCTCGATGAAGGTGGAGCGCGCCGCGTTGTGCGGGTGGCGCGCGGCCTCTTCGAAGTCGAGCACGGGAACGACGCAGGCGTCGGAGCCTTCGAACAGCGACGCCCATTCATCGCGCGGCTTGCCTGCGAAGATGGCTTCGAACTCGCGATGGAGCGTGGGCCAGTACGAGGGATCGTACTGGCGCGGCAGATAGGTCCAGGGATCGAGGTCAAGCCGGCGGATCAACTCCCTGAAGAATTGGGGTTCAAGCGCGCCCACAGCGATGAACTTGCCGTCCGCGCAGCGATAGGTTCGATAGAATGGCAGGCCGCCATCGAGAAGATTTTGGCCGCGCGGCCGGTCCCAGAGGCCGCCGCCCCGAAGGCCGAGAATCATGGCAAGCTGAGAGACCGTGCCGTCGATGATGGCGGCGTCGATGACTTGGCCAAGCCCGGACTTTTGCCGTTCCAGCAGCGCGGCCAATATGCCGATCACGAGGAAGGTCCCGCCGCCGCCCATGTCGCCGACGAGGTTCAAGGGCGGCGCCGGCGCCGCATCGGCGGGGCCGATCGCCTGGAGCGCGCCGGTCAGCGCAAGGAAAGTCAGATCGTGCCCGGCAGTCTGAGCGACAGGGCCATCCTGGCCCCAGCCCGTCATGCGCGCATAAATGAGCCTCGGATTGCGGGCGAGCGCAACATCGGGGCCGAGGCCAAGGCGCTCCATGACGCCGGGCCGCAAGCCTTCGATGAGGACGTCCGCTTTCTCCACGGCCGCCAGGCAGAGATCGACAGACGACGCCTGCTTCAGATCGAGCACGAGTGAGCGCTTGCCGCGATCGACAGGCGGATGGGGAACTCCGAACAACTCGGCCGGGCCGGGCCGCTCGATGAGCAGCACATCCGCCCCGAGGTCGGCCAGGAGCATGCCGCCATAGGGGGCTGGGCCGAGGCCGGCGAATTCGAGAATGCGGATGCCCGCTAAGGGGGGGGTCTTAGGTGTCGCGGTTTCCATTAATGGCCGGTGTCCAAAGATCATGGCCGCACCCGACGCGGCCATCCAGATAATTCGCGAGAGTGCAGATAACTGGATGGGCCGGTCAAGCCCCGCCGTGACAAAGGCTATGCTGCTTTCGGCGTGGGGTAGAACGTCTCGCCTTTCGCCGCCATGTCGCGGAGCAGCTTCGGTGGCGTGAACCGCTCTCCATATTTCTTCGCCAGCGCGTCGCATTCCTGGACGAACTTCGCGACGCCGACCGTGTCGATCAGGCTGAGCGGGCCGCCCGTATAGGGTGCGAAGCCCAGGCCAAAAATGCCTCCCACGTCGCCATCCTCGGGATTGGTGAGCACGCCTTCCTCCATGCAACGCACCGCATCCAGCGCTTGCGCATAAAGGAGCCGCATCTTCAGCTCTTCGAGGGAAGGCCAGTCGCGCTCGGGCTTCGGCGGATAAAGATCGGTGAGCCCGCGCCAGAGGCTCTTCTGCCCCTTCTCGGGATAGTCGTAGAAGCCCTTGCCGTTCTTCCGGCCCGCGCGGCCGTTCTTCACATACAGGGTCTCCATGACCCAGACGCCGGGGTTTGGCTTGTAGGCGCCGCCAAGATCGGCTTCCGCCGCCTTGTGGATTTTCCAGCCGAGATCGATGGCCGTCTCGTCCGCGAGCGCGAGCGGGCCGACCGGCATGCCCGCGAGCTTGCCCGCGTTCTCGATCAGCGCGGGCGGGACGCCTTCCGTGAGCATGATCTCGCCCTCCATGATGTAGCAGCCGCAGAAGCGGGACGTAAAGAAGCCGCGCCCGTCGTTGACGACGATCGGCGTCTTCTTGATGGCCTGCACAAAGTCGAGTGTAACCGCGAGCGCTTCGTCGCTTGTCTTCTTCCCCCGGATGATTTCGACGAGCGGCATTTTCTCGGCGGGCGAGAAGAAGTGGATGCCGATGAACTTGTCCGGGCGGCTTGACGCTTCGGCGAGCCCTGTGATGGGCAGCGTGGACGTATTTGAGCCGAACACCACACCGGGCCGGATCACGGCCTCCGTGCGCTTTGTGACATCGGCCTTGATGGCGCGGTCCTCGAACACGGCCTCGATTACGTAATCGACGTCCTTCAGGAGCGCGAAATCGACGGCCGGGATGATGCGGTTCAAAAGCGCCACGCCCTCGGCCTGGCTCATTCGGCGCTTTCCGATTGCGGCCTCAACGAGCTTCGTGGCGTAGCCCTTGCCTCGTTCGGCGGAGTCCGGATCGCGGTCGATGAGCACGACCTCGATGCCGTTCGAGGCTGCGACATAGGCGATGGCCGCGCCCATCATGCCAGCGCCGAGGATGCCGATTTTCTTGAACTTTGCTTTCGGAACGCCTTGCGGGCGGCGCGCCAGCTTGTCGGCCTTGCCCTTGTTCACGAACAGGGTCCGGATCATGTTCGGCGCGACATTGCCACGGATGAGGGTGATGAAGTATTTATCCTCGATCTTGAGGCCGAGGTCGATCGGAACCTGCGTGCCCTCATAGACCGCGGACAGGATGGCTTGCGCGGCGGGGTAGTTACCGAATGTTTTGTCGCGGGTCATGGCGTTGGCGGCCACGAAGGTCTGCGCCGCGTTCGGATTCATGGCGCCCGCGCCTCCAGGCACCTTGAACGACTTTTCGTCCCAGGGCTGCACGGCTTTCGCCTGCGGCGAGGTCAGCCATTTCTTTGCCGCGGCCAGAAGCTCGCTCGCGGGCACAACCTCGTGGAGGAGGCCATTTGCCTTTGCCTGCCCCGGCGTCAGGTTGCGGCCTTCGAGGAGCAGCGGCAGCGCGGGCATGATTCCGATCAGCCTCGGCACACGCTGGGTTCCACCTGCGCCGGGAAGAAGCCCGACCTGCACCTCTGGCAACCCGATCTTGATGTGGTCGCCGTCGGCGCTGATGCGGTAGTGGCAGGCCAGCGCGATCTCGAATCCGCCGCCAAGCGCCGTGCCGTTGATGGCGCAGGCGACTGGCTTGCCGCAGGTCTCAAGCCGGCGCAGCACCCGTGTCAGGCTCGAGACGGCCTTCAAAACATCGGCGGGAGGCGCGGTGCGGGCGTGAGCAATGAGGCCTTCCATGCCAATGAGGTCCGCGCCTGCGATAAAGCTCGATTTGCCGGACGTGACAATGATGCCCTTCACGGAGGCGTCGCCGGCCGCGCGCTCGATGGCTTCTGCGAACTCGCCCACGAACTTCTGCCCGATCACATTCATGGACTTGCCGGGCTGGTCGATGGTGAGGGTGGCGATGCCGTCACTATCGACGGCGTAGGAAATGCTGCTGGTCATCCGTAGATCCTTGCTGCCTATGCTTCGACAGGCTCAGCATGAGGTCGGGAACTTTGCGCGGTCCTCATCCTGAGCTTGTCGAAGGATGAGGGGCGCACTTTTTTGATTAAACCCGTTCCAGAATCGTGGCAGTGCCCATGCCCGCGCCGATGCAAAGCGTCACGAGGCCCGTACCCGCGCCGCGCCGCTCCATCTCGTCGAGAAGGATTCCAAGCACCATCGCGCCCGTCGCGCCGAGCGGATGGCCCATGGCGATGGCGCCGCCATTCACGTTGATCCTGTCGTGGGGAACGTTCAGCACATCCATGAAGCGAAGCACCACGGACGCGAACGCTTCGTTCAGTTCCCACAGGTCGAGGTCGCCCTTCTTCATCCCGGCCTTGGCGAGTGCGCGTTCGGCGGCGAAGCTCGGGCCGGTCAACATGATGGTCGGCTCCGAGCCGATGGATGCGAAGCTCTTGATGCGCGCGCGCGGTTTCAGGCCCGCCTTTTCGCCCGCCTCCTTCGTGGCGACGAGCACGGCCGCCGCGCCATCCACGACGCCGGAGGAGTTGCCTGCCGTGTGCACATGATTGATGCGCTCGAACTCGGGATATTTCTGCAGTGCGACGCCATCGAAGCCGTAATTCTTGCCCATGTCGGCGAAGGCAGGGTTGAGCGCGCCGAGCGACTGCATGCTGGCATCTGCGCGGATGGTCTCATCGCGGGTGAGAAGCGGAACGCCGAGGATGTCATTCACGGGCGCCACGGAATGCGCGAAGCGGCCTTCTTCCCAGGCTTTGGCGGCTCGCTTATGGCTTTCCACGGCGTAGGCGTCTGCGTCATCGCGGCTGATGCCGTATTTTGTTGCGATGAGATCGGCGCTGATCCCCTGAGGCACGAAATAGGTTGGCATCGCAACGGCCGGGTCAACGGGCCACGCGCCGCCGTCCGACGCCATGGGAACGCGGCTCATGGACTCGACGCCTCCGCCAATCGCCATGGGCGACTGCCCGGACATGACCTTGGCGGCCGCCATGTTCACGGCTTCGAGGCCGGATGCGCAGAAGCGGTTGATCTGCACGCCAGGCACGGACTCGTCGTAACCCGCCATAAGAACAGCCGCGCGGGCGATGTTCGCGCCCTGCTCGCCGACGGGTGTTACGCAGCCCAGGATCACATCTTCCACTTGGGCGTTGTCGAGGCCCTTGTTGCGGTCGCGGAGCGCTTCCAGCATCTGCGCAGCAAGCCGGATTGGCGTCGCTTCATGCAGCGAGCCATCCTTCTTGCCCTTACCGCGCGGCGTGCGCACGTGATCGAAAATATAGGCGTCTGGCATATACATCTCCTGGTGTGTCATGGCCGGGCTTGACCCGGCCATCCAGCCTTTGCTTCAGACAAGTGTTTCGTAGAGGTCGATCCAATCAGGATTGTTCTGCTCGATGAGATGGAGTTTCCACTTCTGCGGCCACTTCTTCAGGTTGGTTTCGCGTTGAATTGCATCCTGAGGTGACGTTAGAACCTCGGCATGAATGAGCTTGTTAACTCCGTACTTAAGAGTGAATTTACTTGCTGTACCTTGTTTATGTTCGAAGATACGGCGCGCAAGATCGTTCGTTACACCGATGTACAAGGCGCCATTCCGTTTGCTGGCTAGAATATAAACATAATAGTTCAGCTTGATCTCCTAGATGGCCGGGTCAAGCCCGGCCATGACTTCAGGTTGCTGCGAACACGCCTTCCTAAAGCGTCCGCGCTATGAGTTCCTTCATGATTTCATTCGTGCCGCCGTAGATGCGCTGCACGCGGGCGTCGGCATAGGCGCGCGCGATGGGGTATTCCATCATGTAGCCATAGCCGCCATGCAGTTGCAGGCACTGGTCGATGACCTTGCATTGCAGGTCGGTGATCCAGTATTTCGCCATCGCAGACGTGGTCGCGTCGAGTTCGCCCTCCATCATCTGCTGAATGCAGCGGTCGACGAAGACCCGGCCGATCTGGATCTCGGTTTTCAGCTCCGCGAGCTTGTGCTTCGTGGTCTGGAAATCCAGCACCGCCTGACCGAAAACCTTGCGCTGGCGCGAATAGTCAATCGTCGATTGCAACGCCGCCTCCGCCGAGGCTATCCCTGAGATGGCGATCTGAAGGCGCTCCCAGGCGAGTTCCTTCATGAGAAGGATGAAGCCCCGGCCCTCGTCGCCAAGCCGCGCCACGCCCGGAAGTTCGACATCCTGGAAGAACAGCTCTGAGGTGTCCTGCGCGTGCATGCCAAGCTTCTCGAGGTTGCGGCCCTTGGAGAAGCCAGGCAGGTTCACATCGACCAGAAACAGGGTAATGCCCTTCGCGCCTAGCATCGGGTCGGTCTTCGCGACCACGATCACGAGATCTGCGTTCTGGCCGTTGGTTATGAAAGTTTTCGAACCGTTCAGCACATAGCCGTCGCCGCGCTTCAAAGCCGTCGTGCGTACGCCCTGCAGATCGGACCCCGCGCCTGGCTCCGTCATGGCGATCGCGCCGATGATCTCGCCCTTCGCCATGGGCGGCAGATAGCGCTGGCGCTGATCTTCTGTGCCATAAGAGAGGATGTAGGGCGCGACGATGTCCGAGTGCAGCGCGAATCCGGGTCCCGTCGCGCCCGCGCGCGAAAGCTCCTCCATCACGATCGCGGAATGCAGCCTGTCGCCGCCGCCGCCGCCATACTCATCGGGGATAGCGGGACAGAGAAGGCCGGCCTCGCCCGCCGCCCGCCACACGGACCTGGGGACGACCTTGTCCTTCTCCCATTTCGTGTGGCGCGGGGTGATCTCCCGTTCGATGAAGCGGCGCACCTGATCGCGATAAAGCTCATGCTCCTCGGAGAACAGCGTACGATGCAACATGATCTAATCCTTACACTGGCTGCGTCGCGATCTCTTCGGGGCGCCCTCTCCCTCCGGCGAGACGTCCTGGCCGGAGGGCGCTCCGGTCTCGGCTAGGTAGCTGAGGCACTGGTGGCGGATGTCCCTGAGCTCAGCGAGCGTCGCAGCCAAATCCGCCTGCTTCTGCTCCAGTTCTTTGATGAGCGTGTTCGAGCGTTCGGCTACGAAAGCAACCTGCTGCGGCCGGCCTTCGCCGCGGTCGCCATAAAGATCGAGGAACTGCTTCACTTCCGCGAGCGAGAAGCCGATCGATTTGGCGCGCAAAATGAGTTTCAGCCGGGCGCGTTCCCGCCGCGTATAGACCCGGCCCCCGTTCGCGCGCGGAGGCGTCAAGAGGCCCTTCGCCTCGTAAAAGCGGATGGCGCGCGCGGTTATCCCGAGATCCCCGGCAAGTTCCGAAATCCCGTACAGCCTCTCATCGGCGAGGCGTGGGCTTACGTCAGGTCGGGATGTCAACGCCACCCTGGCTTTCCGGTCTCTAGACCATCTGCCCGAGCTTCATGGCGAGAAGCATATCGCCATCGACGCGCATCCTGCCCTGCATGAAGGCCGAGGTCGGCTGAAGGCGGCCGTGGATCAGCTCCTTGAAGTCGTCGGCGCTCATAGAGATGGTGCAGCCGGCGGGATCGTTCTTGTTTGCGGTGACCGTGTTGCCGCTGCCGTCGCCGTCGACGAAGAGACAGCCGGCCTCTCCCAGATCGAATTTGAGGGTGCCGCCGAGGGGCGCCTTTCCGCCGACGCGTTCCGCCAGGCCCGCGGCCACTTCCTGCAAGTCCATATCCAGCTCCTTGAGTTTGTTTCCGTGCGATACGTAACGCATCCTCTTGGCGCTAACAAGAGGGCGTTGACGTATACGTCATCGCAATGTCGTGAGTGCGGCAAGGGCGCAGGTCGAAGCCACAGTTTCACGCAAGCAACATTTGGTCAGGTAGGATGGCGGCCGCCGCGAATGGTATTGTTTCAGAGTTCAGGGAGCCAAGGGTTCGGGGATGGAAAATGAATTTTGACGAAGCCATTCATGTTCATGCTGCATGGAAGATAGTACTATCTAATTATCTTCGGTGCATTGACGGAACACTGAAAGCGTCAGACGCTCGCGTCGATAATCGATGCGCGCTGGGCCGGTGGCTGTACGGCGAGGGCAAGAAGTATTCTTCCGAGGCTGAGTATCACATCTTAGTAGACGAACATGCCCGGTTTCACCGTGCGGCGGGAGAGGTGGTCGATAAGGCGAACAGCGGTCAGGAATTGAATCTCGAACGTATCCTGCATTATGACAGCGAGTACGGAATTGCTTCGCGGAACGTCATGCGGGCGATCATGGATTTGAAGAGGAAAGTGACGGCTGCCTAAGACTTCGAACCCGAACCGGCCGCCACGCTTGTGTGTGGCGCTTAAGCGTGCCCGATCTGATCCCCGTTGAGCATGTGAAGAATTTTTTCGTACTGCGATATCGTCTTCTGCGCGTTCCGCCTGAAGCGTTCGGCGGCCAGTTCATTGCCGGCCCAGAGCTGATCATGGTCGACTGAATTGAGGATGCGCAAGAGTTCGGCCTGCCGCTTCTTGCACTCGTCAAGGAGATCCATATTCTTAAGCACCTATTTACTGCTAGTTCATCGCAGTCTAAGAAGAGTATTCACGAAACGTCAACCCTGTTGAGTTCCAGAAATCAACAACGCTCGCTTTTGACGCAGATATTTTCAATCTTCGACAAATGCTATTCCACGGCGGGCACGGCCTGAGCCTTGAGCTGCGAAAAGGCTGGCGCATTGACGCATACGTCACCCATGATTAGCTCTTGCGAAACATCAGGGAACGGACCGCATGAGCGAGGGCGATCGCTATCGCAGTATTTTCCGCCCAGGCCTGTTCAAGGGGCAGATCCACATCGTAACCGGCGGTGGCAGCGGCATCGGGCGTTGCGCGGCCCATGAGTTGGCGAGCCTGGGCGCAACGGTTGTGGTGGTCGGGCGCAAGGAAGGGAAGCTCGACGAGGTTGTGGCCGAGATCGCGGAGGATGGCGGAAAGGCGGAGCGCGCAACCGCCGACATCCGCGACGAGGACGCGGTCAAGGCGGTGGTTTCGGACATCGTCGCTCGCCACGGCCGCATTCATGGGCTCGTGAACAATGCGGGCGGGCAGTTCCCCTCGCCGTTGATGTTCATCAACAAGAAGGGGTTCGACGCGGTTCTCGCCACAAACCTGACAGGCGGGTTCCTCATGATGCGGGAGGTCTTTTTGCAGTCCATGCGTCAGCATAGCGGCGCGATCGTGAACATGGCGGCCGATATGTGGAACGGCATGCCCGGCATGGGGCATTCGGGCGCGGCTCGGGCGGGAATGGTGAACATCACCAAGACGGCGGCTTTCGAATGGGCGTTTGCGGGCGTGCGCGTGAACTGCGTGGCGCCGGGCTACATCGCATCCTCGGGGATGGATCGCTACGATGGCGCGGTCAAGGCTCTGATCCCGAAGCTGAAAGATCACGTGCCGCTGAGGCGTCTTGGAACGGAGGCGGAAGTCAGCGCGGCGATTTGTTTTCTCTTGAGCGAGGGCGCGGCCTTCATTTCCGGCGTGACGCTGCCGATCGACGGGGCGGCGCCCTTGCGCAATGCGCTCATGGATATGGGCGCGTACAAGCCCGCGCCGGAGTTCCAGGGCTTTCATCGGGCCAAAACGCCCGCGATCCTGAAAAAGGACGAGGACAAATGACACGGGGTTCCCACGCCGCTCTAGTCATGGCCGGGCTTGACCCGGCCATCCAGTCGAGGGCTGCCGTAGCCTGGATAGCCGCCTCAAGGGCGGCTATGACAGCGAGGGGAGGCAACCGTTCATGCCGGTGATCGCCTCGCGCATCTCGCCGCAATCCGAAGCCTTCAAGTCGAATGCCGCGCATCTTCAGGCGCAGGTTGAGAAGTTCCGCAGCCTTGAGCGGGCCGTGATCGCGCATTCCTCGCAGCAGGCGGAAAAGTTCGCGAAGCGCGGCCAGATCCTTCCCCGCGAGCGCGTGGCGCGGCTTCTCGATCACGGAACCCCGTTTCTCGAACTGTCGACGCTCGCAGGGCTAGGCATGCATGACGACGATGGCGGGGCTCGCGTCATGGGCGGCGGGAGCGTCGTGGGCATTGGCGTCGTATCCGGCAAGCGCGTGCTGGTGCTGGCGAGCGACAGCGCCATCAAGGGCGGCACCATCTCGCCAATGGGCCTGAGGAAGTCCCTTCGAGCGCAGGAAATCGCGAAAGAGAACAGGCTTCCGCTGATCTATCTCGTCGAGTCCGGCGGCGCGAACCTGCTCTATCAAAGCGAGATGTTCGTGGAAGGCGGCCGCACCTTCGCGAACCAGGCGCGGATCTCGGCGGCAGGCATCCCCCAGATTGCGGTCGTGCATGGCTCATCGACGGCGGGCGGCGCTTATCTGCCGGGCCTGTCGGATTATGTCATCCTCGTCAAAGAGAAGACGAAGATCTTCCTGGCCGGGCCACCGCTCGTCAAAGCCGCCATCGGCGAGGACGCGTCGGACGAAGAGCTTGGCGGCGCGGACCTGCACGCCGCGACGACGGGCCTTGGCGAATATCTCGCAAGAGACGATGCTCACGCTCTCACGATCGCCCGCGATCTCATGGCGAAACTGAAATGGAGCCGCGTTCCCCGCCGGGAGAAGGGCGCGCCGCCAAAATACGACGCGGAAGACCTTCTCGGCATCGTGCCAATTTCGGAACGCGAACCCTACGATGTCCGCGAGATTATCGCACGCCTTGTCGACGGCTCGGATTTCCTCGATTTCAAGCGCGACTACGGAGCCGAGACGGTGTGCGGCTATGCGGCCATCGATGGCTTCGAAGTCGGCATTCTCGGCAATAACGGGGCGATCCAGCCCGACGGCTCAACCAAGGCCGGCCAGTTCATCCAGCTCTGCGATCAGGCCGGGATGCCGCTGATCTTTCTACAAAACACGACCGGCTACATGGTCGGCCGTGAAGCCGAGCGCACGGGCGCCGTGAAGCATGGCTCCAAAATGATCCAGGCGGTGGCCAACGCGCGCGCGCCGAAGCTCACCGTGATCGTCGGCGGCTCCTACGGCGCGGGCAATTACGGCATGTGCGGTCGCGGCTTCGATCCGCGCTTCATCTTTTCCTGGCCGAATGCGCGCGTGGCCGTCATGGGCGCCCCGCAGGCCGCCAAGGTGATGGAGATCATCACGCGGGCGAAGTTCGAGAAATCCGGCCAAGGCGTGAACGAGCCGGTGCTGAAGCAGATGGGGCAAGCGATCGAGCGGCAACTCGACCGGGAGTCGACGGCTCTTTACGGAACCGCGCGGCTTTGGGACGACGGCATTATCGACCCGCGTGACACCCGCAAGATTTTGGCGCTTTGTCTCGCTATTGCCGCGGAGGGCGATGCGCGCGTGCTGCACCCCAATTCATTCGGGGTTGCGAGACTGTAAGAACGGCTTCCATCGCGAGGATCTGATATGACCGAGAAGCGAGCGGCGCGACATCAAGGCCTCAAGGCCGGGGATCCAGGCGCCGCGGACAAGAAAAAGCGGCTCGCCGATGCACTGCGCCGCAATCTGGCCAAACGGAAGGACACAAAAGAAGCCAAGAGTGTGGACAATCCTTGATCGAGCCGCCTGGAGGTTGCGGCGAGGGCTACGCTCATCTAGCGTGGCAGGCTTAGACTGCTTTTGGCGCGTGTGCCGAAGCTCTAATTCCGGGGCATCATGGACAGAATTCGAATTGCGGGCGGACATCGCCTGACCGGCACGATCCCGATCAGCGGGGCGAAGAACGCGACTCTGCCTCTCATGATCGCGAGCCTTCTCACCTCGGACACGATTACGCTGAAGAACGTGCCGAACCTCGCCGATGTGAGCCTCCTCATTCGCATCCTGCGAAACCATGGCGTCGATACCGCGGTTGACGGCAAGCGCGCCAACGGCCACACGCATCAGGGCGACACACTGCATCTGACGGCGCGCGACATCGTGGACACGGTCGCGCCCTATGACCTGGTGCGCCGAATGCGGGCGAGTTTCTGGGTGCTCGGTCCGCTTTTGGCGCGTTGCCATGAGGCGCGCGTGTCGCTGCCCGGCGGGTGCGCCATCGGCACGAGGCCCGTCGATTTGCATTTGATGGCGCTCCAGGCGCTCGGCGTGGATATCGATCTCGATGGCGGCTACGTCGTGGCGAGAGCCCCCAAAGGATTGCAGGGCGGGGTTGTGAAATTCCCGAAGGTTTCCGTTGGGGCGACGCACAATATCATGATGGCGGCGACGCTGGCGGAGGGCGAGACCATCCTGCAGAATGCGGCGTGCGAACCCGAAGTCGCCGATGTCGCAAGCTGCCTGAACAAGATGGGAGCAAGGATCGAGGGCGCAGGCACGCCCACCATCGTCATCCATGGTGTGGATTGCCTGGAAGGCGCGACCCACACCGTGCTCCCGGACCGGATCGAGACCGGAACCTATGCGATGGCGGTGGCTGCTGCCGGCGGCGATGTCTATCTCGATGGCGCCCGCGCTGATCTCCTGCCTGCGGCGCTTGAGGTGTTGCGGCAGGCTGGCGTCGAGATCAGCGAAACCAACCGCGGCCTTCGCGTCACAAGAAACGGCGCTTGCCTGAAGCCGGTCGACGTGACGACCGCGCCGTTCCCCGGCTTCCCGACCGATCTCCAGGCGCAGCTGATGGCGCTCATGTGCCGCGCCGATGGCGTCTCCCAGATCCGTGAAACGATTTTCGAAAACCGCTTCATGCATGTTCAGGAACTGGCCCGGCTTGGCGCCGACATCACTGTTTCCGGAGATATGGCCAAGGTTCGCGGCGTTGCCTCTTTGCGAGGCGCCGAGGTGATGGCGACGGATTTGCGCGCCTCGGTTTCGCTCGTGATCGCCGGGCTCATGGCGGAGGGCGACACCACGGTCAACCGCGTTTATCACCTCGATCGCGGCTTTGAGCGGCTGGAAGAGAAACTTGGGTCTTGCGGAGCTGAGATCGAACGCCTTCATTCATGATGACAATTGAATTCTCTCCGAAGCTAGGACATGAGGCGCGTTCCATGCGTCCCGTAACGCCCGAACCTCTCAAGCTAGTCGCCCTTGATGAGGATGATTTAAAAATACTTTCTGCTCATCTGCAGGATGCCGTGTTGCGAATGTCGGACATGGCGTGGATTCCTTCGGAACACCGCTTCGCGGCGATTCTCAATCGGTTCGATTGGTTGGCGGCCAGCGAGGAGGACCGGGCGTCCAATCTGCGCCGGTGCCGCTGCGCGCTCAGGTTTGACAGGGTGAAGCGCGCGCAGGTACTGAATATCAGGCCGGGAGAACAGTCGGCGTTCGCGGAACTCTTAGCGGTGACATATGAGGAAGCTCAGCCGCCAAGCGGTTTTATTACGCTTTACTTCGCCGGCGGAGGCGCCGTCCGCCTCGAAGTGGAATGCATCGAAGGCGAGTTGCGTGACCTTGGCGTAGCGTGGAGAACCGCCGTGATGCCGCAGCATTCCGTGGCCGACGCTGACGTTGAGCCCGCTCCGGCGCCCGTGGCCCAGGACACGAATTAGGATAGCTTCCTTGACACAATTCCTTCGCTCATCCGACCCGGACTTTGCAGAAGCGTTCGAGGCTCTCGTTCAAGCCAGGCGCGATCAGCCGAATGACGTTCGCGATGCGGTGGGCTCGATCATCGCGGAAGTGAAGGGCAGCGGCGACGAAGCGCTCATCGAACTGACGGCCCGGTTCGATCATGTGGATCTGCGGGAAACCGGCCTCGCGGTCCCTCCGGAACAGCTTGAAGCCGCATACAATGCGCTCGCGCCGGATTTGAAGGCTGCGCTAACGCTCGCGCATCAGCGCATCGAGGCGCATCACCGCCGTCAGTTGCCCGCGAATGAGCGCTATACCGATGCGATCGGAGCGGAGCTCGGGCATCGCTGGACGCCGGTTGATTCCGTTGGCCTTTACGTGCCCGGCGGGAAGGCAAGCTATCCGAGTTCGGTGCTTATGAACGCCGTGCCCGCCAGGGTGGCCGGTGTTCCCCGCGTTGTCATGGTCGCGCCGACGCCGCGCGGCGAGGTCAACGTGGCTGTGCTTGCCGCCGCCCACCTGGCGGGCGTCACAGAGGTTTACCGCATCGGCGGGGCGCAGGCCGTCGCCGCGCTGGCCTATGGAACCGAAACAATTCGGCCGGTCGTGAAGATCGTCGGCCCGGGAAACGCTTACGTGGCCGAGGCCAAGCGTCAGGTCTTCGGCGCCGTTGGAATTGACTTCGATTGCCGGGCCATCCGAGGTCGTCGTCGTGGCGGATGGCGAGGCCGATCCGCGATGGGTCGCGGCGGATCTGCTTGCGCAGGCCGAGCACGATGAGGCCGCGCAGTCGATCCTTGTCACAGATAGCGCCACACTGGCTGAGACCACGGCGTCCGCTGTCGAGCAGCAACTTGCATCCATGCCGCGCGCTTCGATCGCTGCTAAGAGCTGGAAGGATCACGGCGCGGTGATTCTGGTGACCGATCTGGCAAAAGAGGCGCCGCCGCTCGTGAACGCACTCGCGCCCGAGCACCTGGAGCTTTCCTGCGCTGCAGCCGAAAACATGCTGCCCGCGATCCGCAATGCCGGGGCCATATTCATCGGCCACTATACGCCTGAGGCAGTGGGCGACTATGTCGCAGGCTCCAACCATGTGCTTCCGACAACGCGCACGGCCCGATTCTCCTCGGGGCTCGGCGTGCTTGACTTCATGAAGCGCACGTCAATTCTAAAGCTTAACCGCGACACTCTCGCGGCGCTAGGCCCGGCGACAACCACTTTGGCGGAGACAGAAGGGCTTTACGGACATCGCCTCTCTGTTGCAATCCGGCTACAGCAGGCTTAAGAAACACCGAGATGCTTCACAAAACGCATATGCTTTCGCCCGCGAGGTTGATCAAAATTCACCTCGACGAGAGTTCGATCGGGAGCAACACGCTCGAAGTCGACCACGAGCGCAAGGTTGCGATTTACGATCTCCTTGAGCAGAACGCGTTCGAACTCGTCGCCGGACCTCCCGGCCCTTACAAGCTTGGCATCGCAATCACCGAGGACCGCCTTGCCTTCGCGGTCGCGGCAGGGCACTCGGAAGAGCCCAACGCGACATTTCTTCTTTCGCTCAACCCGTTCCGGAGAGTCGTCAAAGATTACTTCATGATCTGTGAGAGCTACTTCGAGGCGATCAAGTCCGCGCCCCCGAGCAAGATCGAAGCGCTCGACATGGCGCGCCGCGCTACGCACGACGAAGGCAGCAAGCTTGTGCTGGAGCGGCTCGAAGGGAAGATCCGCATGGATGAGCCCACTGCGCGGCGTCTGTTCACGCTGCTCTGCGCGCTGCACTGGAAGGGTTAGCGGTGGCTCCCTTTGAAGTGAGTTCATAACAAGATTAAAAGAGAGGAGTGGATGTCGGTTACTTGCATCGTCCGAAAAGATAGCCAAGGGCAAGGTCGCCAAGCCATCAAGTGAGCCACTCGCTGTGATGGACGGGGCAGCGGGGGACAGAACGCCCCAATGACACAGTCCATGAGAACGGACGATCCTATGGATCCGCTACCTTAACAGCGCACACTCGCGTCTGATTGAATGCAGAAGCGCTTCCCGCCCGTGTGGCGGCTGCCGCTCCGACGGCGGCGCGTCGATCCCCTTGCTGTCATGGCCGCCCTCCGAGGCGGCCACTCAGGGCGGCGAACTCCATTTTTTGGGTTTCGGAACTCGAGATGGCCCCGGCCAAATCGCAACGCACATTAACGATTCGTTCGCAGCGCTGAGTGTTAATTTGAAACTGGTTAACGGAAGCGCCGCCGATTTATTTCCGGTCCAATTTACACTTTGTTATGCTTAACCATGCATTTATCCGGCGCGGAACGAGGCCTACGACGGCGGTAGATAGGAGGTTCCAACGCGTTGAAAGTGAACAGCTTTTTTGCCGCAGACCGGCCCATTAAATAGAATTTAATGCTGGAATTTTGGCATTAAGTGGGCCCTGAAAAGTCCGTTAAATATAATTCGAGATTCCCCTGTTAACCACGACCGCGCCGAAGTCAGCCCGCCGCTGAGCCGGGAGCGCCCTCTGTCATGAAAATTTCATCGCAATATCAATAACTTATTCGTTAACTTCCCGGCAAGGCGCTTTCTCATACAATTCTAACTCAAGAAAAATCCGTGACGTAAACGCAAGCGGGAAGCCCAATCCGGGGATAAAAGTGAGGTCCAATGTGCCTGCAGAACAGCGTATCGAGGCCTGCGTCCAACTACGCGCACGACGCTTTAGGTATTGCTCTTGCTCCTGACGCGCTGCCGCAGATTTAATGCGCTTCGTCCCAGTTTTGGGCGGCGCGGGCTTCCACCTTCAGCGGCACGCAGAACGCGACGGCGGGCTCCGCGGCGTGCTCCATGACGCGGGTTACGGCCTTGATCGTCGGCTCGACCTCGGCATCCGGCGCCTCGAACACCAGCTCGTCATGCACCTGCAAGAGCATCCGCGCTGACATTCTTGCTTTCTCCAGCGCGGCGGGCATGCGGATCATGGCGCGACGGATGATGTCGGCGGCCGTGCCCTGGATGGGCGCGTTGATGGCGGCGCGTTCGAAGAAGGCCCGCATGTTGCGCTGCGGCGTGTTGATCTCGGGGAAGTGGACCTTTCGCCCGAACAGCGTCTCGACATAGCCGTCCTCGCGCACCTTGGCGCGCATGGCGTCCATATAGGCGCGGATGCCGGGGAAGCGCTCGAAATACTTCGCGATATACTCGCCCGCCTCGCTGCGCGGGATGCCGAGCTGCTGAGACAGGCCGAAGGCTGAGATGCCGTAGATGATGCCGAAATTGATCGCCTTCGCGCGCCGGCGAACCTCGCTCGGCATGTCCTTCACCGCCACGCCGAACATTTCGGACGCCGTCATGGCGTGGATGTCAAGGCCTTCGGCGAAAGCGCGCTTCAGCGCCGGAATGTCGGCCATGTGGGCGAGCACGCGCAGCTCGATCTGGCTGTAGTCGGCGGAGATGAGTTTCTTGCCCGGCTCGGCGATGAAGGCGGTGCGGATCATGCGGCCTTCGCGCGTTCGGATCGGGATGTTCTGAAGGTTCGGTTCGGTCGAGGAAAGCCGCCCCGTCGATGTGGAAGCGAGCGAAAAGCAGGTGTGGATGCGGCCGGTTTCGGCGTCAATGTGCTGCGGCAGCGAGTCCGTGTACGTGCTCTTGAGCTTGGCGAGCTGACGCCATTCGAGGAGCTTTCCGGGAAAGCGGCGCTGGTCCTCCGTCAGCTCTTCGCTGGCGACGAGGTCCTCGAGCACCTTCGCGCCGGTGCTCCATTTGCCGGTTGCGGTTTTCTTCGCGCCGGGAAGGCCGAACTTCCCGAACAACAGTTCGGAAACCTGCTGCGTCGAGCCGATATTGAACTTGGCTTGCGCCAGCGCGTAAATCTCGTCCTCGATGCGCGCGAGGCTTTGAGCAAACTCGGAGGAGAGGCGAGAGAGTACGGCGCGGTCCACCATCACGCCCGCAAGCTCCATCTCACCGAGCACGGCAGGCATCGGGCGCTCCAGCGTCTCGTAGACGGCGGCCATGCCTTCGGCCGCGAGCCTCGCCTTGAACAGGTGCCACAGCCGGAGCGTTACGTCGGCGTCTTCGGCGGCGTATTCCGTCGCCTTGTCCACGGGCACGCAGTCGAACGTGGTCTGCGCCTTGCCTCTGCCCGCCACATCGTTGAAGGCGATGGGCGTGTGCCCGAAATGGCGCTTCGACAGCTCGTCCATGCCGAAGCCCGCAAGCCCGCCGCGACCCTGGTCGCAGGCATAGGCCATGAGCATGGTGTCGTCGCAGGGCGCGACGCGAACGCCGTAGCGCCGCATGACGACGAAGTCGTATTTGATGTTCTGGCCGATCTTCAGCACGCTGTCGTCTTCAAGCAGAGCTTTCAGGCGCGACAGCGCGTGCTCCATCGGCAGCTGGGCGATCTCGCCCGCGCCGGAGAAATCGAGCCCGTCGCCGGGCCGATGGGCGAGCGGAATATAGCAAGCGCGGTTCGGCTCAAGCGCCAGCGCGACGCCGCAAAGCCGCGCCGCCACCGGATCGAGGTCGGTGGTCTCGGTGTCGAAGGCGACGAAGCCTTGTTCGGTTGCCGCCGTGATCCAGTCCTCGAGCGTTTGCAGATCGGTGACCTGGACGTAGCACGAGCGCTGAAAGGGGAGGGACTTCAGCCATCCCGTCACGCGCTCCGCTTCGGCGGAGGGGCCATGCCGACTGATAGCCTTGCCCTCGCTCGGGGCTGGCGTGGGCGCTGTGATGTCAGGCGCAGGCGCATGAACTTCGCCGGGCGCGGGGGGCTCGACGCCGAATGCTTCCGAGATGCGCTTCGTCAGCGAATTGAATTCCATCGAGCGCAGGAATTCGAGCAGCGCATTCGGGTCCGGATCTTCGACGGCGGCAAGGTCAAGCGGCTCATCCACTGGCACGTGCTGGTCGAGTTCGACGAGGCGGCGCGAAAGCCGCGCCTGATCCGCAAATTCGATGAGCCGTTCGCGCCGCATCTTCTGCTTGATGAGCGGCGCATGAGCGAGCAGCGTTTCGAGGTCTCCATGCTCGCGAATGAGCTCCGCCGCCGTCTTCACGCCGATGCCGGGGACGCCGGGCACATTATCGATGGAATCGCCCGCGAGCGCCTGCACCTCGACCACCTTCGCGGGCGGCACGCCGAACTTCTCCAGCACCTCGGACTCGCCGATCACCTTGTTCTTCATGGTGTCGAGCATGGTGACGCCGGGCTCGATGAGCTGCATCAAGTCTTTGTCCGACGAGACGATCACCACCTCGCCGCCAGCCTCCACTGCCTCCCGCGTATAGGTCGCGATGATGTCGTCGGCCTCGAAGCCTTCCTTTTCGACGCAAGCCACATTGAAGGCGCGCACCGCGTCGCGGATCAGCGAAAATTGCGGCACGAGCTCCGGCGGCGGGTCGGGCCGGTGCGCCTTGTAATCGGCGGAAATCGCGTTGCGGAAGCTCGCCCTGCCGTGGTCGAAAATCACCGCGAGATGGGTCGGCCGCTTCTCGCCCTTCGTCTCGCGCAAGAGCTTCCACAGCATGTTGCAGAAGCCGTGGATCGCGCCGACCGGCAGGCCGTCGGAAGGCCGCGTCAGCGGCGGCAGCGCGTGGAAGGCGCGGAAAATATAACCGGAGCCGTCGATGAGATAGACGCGGCTTCCGGGTGGGATGGGTGCGTGTCCGCTTTTGCGCGTCCCGGCGGGGCGCTCGGAAACTTGGGCGAGAGTCATGGGGCGAATATAGGCGCGAAAATCGACGCGAGCCAACTCCAATCGCCGCCTTTGCGCTCTCTGTTTGGGGCGCCTTGTAACCCTCATATGGCTTGTTGCGGAGGAAAGGCGCTTCAGCTATTGTTTCTCGCAATGCACCCGTAGCTCAGCTGGATAGAGTACAAGATTCCAAATCTTGGGGTCACAGGTTCAAGTCCTGTCGGGTGCGCCACTGTTTTCGGTAAGTTAGATGTTACATGGGGAAAGACGACTTTTCGTTTCTCCTTCCGTCCGACTTTAACCGGCATCCGCTGTGCGGAAAGCGCCGAGCGGAGTTAACCGCGAAGAGCGTATCTACTTTTGTGTCTCCAGGTAGTATCACGAAGACGCCGCACGCTATCCTGCCAAATGTGTCGCTTCACAAGATGCGCAGTGCACTCATGGCACAGCTTTGCGGGTCGATTGTTAGACGAGAGCTGCGGGGGCTGGGATAGAGGTGCGCCAATGAGAAATGATAGTGCGGTTCCGGTCGTGAGCGCGGTGCTGCTCTTGGCATCTGCGGTCACGTGCTTCGCTGCCGATGAGCCGGTCAAGCAGGATGCCTCGAACACGCAAATAGCCCAACCGTCTCAAAACCCCCCGGCGGGTCCAGCCGACGCCGCGATCCAACCTGCCCAACCCGCTGCGCAGCCAAGCCCCACAAAGCTCCACTGCACAGCAGCGCGCGCCGACCTCGGCATGTACGAGCCCCTCAGGATCATCTCGATAACGGTTGATCCCGGCAAGAGGTACGTGAAGATGGTGCATGAAGGGGACGGCAGGACCTTCGAATTCACGGATGGCGCCACGAGCCCACAAGGAAATAAGAATTTTGTGAAGGTGACCGACGAGTTGATCGTCTACGGGCAGGGGCGTGAGACCTGGAAGATCGACCGCTATACGGGCACCTTGACGAGCGCCTCAATCGCGATCCCGTTTGAATGCCAGCTGCGCCCCTCGGAGCGTAAGTTTTAGAGCCTATCCGCTTTTGATGGAATCAAAAGCGGGCTCCAAGTTATTGTTTTATCGTGCGTCTTTATCGGAAAACCGCTTCGCACTTTTCCGGATGCACTCTGCCCGCAGTCAGTCCGCACCGAACACGCGCTCGAAAATCACATCGACATTCTTGAGGTGATGGCGGGTGTCGAACAGCGCGCCGATCTCAGCGGGCGAGAGCTTCGCGGAGACCTCCGCGTCGGCCTTCAGGAAATCGAGGAACGAGCCTTCGCCGCTGAATGCGCGCATGGCGCTCTTCTGCACGAGGCGGTAGGCGTCCTCGCGGCTGACGCCCTTCTGGGTAAGCGCCAGAAGCACCTGCTGGGAATGGACGAGGCCGCCGCCGCGCTCCAGATTCGCGCGCATGCGATCGGGATAGACCACGAGCTTGTCGATCACGCCCGCAAGCCGGGCCAGCGCGAAGTCGAGGGTGATGGTCGCATCCGGCCCGATCATGCGCTCGACCGAGGAATGGGAGATGTCGCGCTCATGCCAGAGCGCCACGTTTTCCATCGCGGGCACAGCATAGCCGCGCACGAGCCGGGCAAGGCCGGTCAGGTTTTCGGTCAGCACCGGATTGCGCTTGTGCGGCATGGCGGACGAGCCTTTCTGCCCCGCCGAGAAGAATTCCTCTGCCTCGCTGACCTCGGTACGCTGCAAATGGCGGATCTCGGTCGCGAGCCGCTCCACGGAAGAGGCGATCACCCCGAGCGTCGCGAAGAACATCGCGTGCCGGTCGCGGGGAATGATTTGCGTCGAGACCGGCTCGGGCTTGAGACCAAGCTTTGCGGCGACGTAAGCCTCCACGCGCGGATCGAGATGCGCAAAGGTGCCGACCGCGCCGGAAATCGCGCAGCTTCCGACATCCTCTTTCGCGCGCAAAAGCCGCTCCTTCGAGCGGGCGAATTCGGCATAGGCGAAGGCAAGCTTCAATCCGAATGTTGTCGGCTCAGCGTGGATGGCATGGCTGCGCCCCACCGTGACCGTATATTTGTGCTCGATGGCGCGGCGCTTCAGCGCTTCGAGGAGCGCATCGAGGTCTGCGAGCAGGATGTCCGCCGCGCGCGTGAGTTGGACCGCGAGGCAGGTGTCGAGCACATCGGAGGAGGTCATGCCCTGATGCATGAAGCGTGCTTCAGGCCCGACACGCTCCGATACGCTCGTCAGAAACGCAATGACGTCGTGCTTTACCTCGCGCTCGATTTCATCGATGCGCGCGATGTCGAAGGCCCCGCGCTCGCGCAGAGCCTTCGACGTGCCAGCCGGGATCTGCCCCAGCTGCTCCGTGGCCTCGGCCGCGAGCGTCTCGATTTCCAGCCAGATTTCGTATTTGCTCTGGTCTGACCAGATCGCGGCCATTTGCGGCCGGGAGTAGCGGGGGATCATTTGACGGGTCTCTACGCTGCGGCAGCCGCCACGTAGGGCGCGATGCTCAGGTTGTGGGATTGCAGAAGGGCCGAAAGCGACGCGGATGGTGTGCGGCCGGACGTGAATTGGACCGTGCCAGAGCCGCGCTTTGCGCCAACGCCGACAATGTGGCCCTGTTCGGCGAGCACGTTGGCGATGCGGCGCGCAATCGCGGGCGCCGGATCGAGCCAGATGACAGGCCATGGCGCCAGCGCGTCCAGCTTGTCAAGCAGCAGCGGGTAGTGCGTGCAGCCAAGCACGACAACATCGGTTTTGGCGCCGCCGCTTTCCACAAAGCAGGGCGCAATCTCGCCCGCGATGGCGCTGTCCTCAACCGGGGAGCCGCTAGCGCTCACCTCGGCAAGTTCGGCGAGCTTTGGCGCGCCGACGAGGTTGAAGCGCGTTCCGGCCCCGAATTGCGCGATCAGTTCGCGTGTGTATTCCCGCGCGACAGTGCCCGGCGTTGCGAGCACCGAGACAAGTCCGGTTTTCGTCAGAGCTGCAGCGGGCTTGATCGCCGGAACGGTGCCGACAACAGGGATGGTAAACGCTTTCCGAAGCGCGCGCAGGGCGACGGTGGAGGCCGTATTGCAGGCAAGGACAATGCAATCCGCCCTGAAGCCTTCAACTTCCTTTGTAATGATCCCGATAAGCCTTGAGGTGAGGACCCCCGGGCATTTCGGGCCATAGGGGAAGCCCGCATCATCCGCGATGAAAGAAACCTGCGCTTCGGGTATCGCCTGCCGGGCGGCGCGTAATACCGTAAGACCCCCGAGGCCCGAATCGATGAAAAGAAGCCGCGGTGTCTGTCCCTTGCTGCTCATTGCCGGTTCTCGTTCGCTTGATGTATTAAGAGTCATACCGGATTTAGCGGCTCCGGAAAAGGTTACGGTAGGCGGGTGTGCCGTTTGGCAGGTATCCACTTGCTTCATACACGCTGCGGGCGATGGCGCGCGAGAGGCAGTTCGCGGCCGCAGCGCCGAGCCAGGGCAGCGCCATTTGAGCATCTCTAAGCGGGGTTTTGCCCGTCGCAACACCGAAGACAATATCGCCATCGAAGGAGGAAAAGACCGGGAAAATCGCCCGCGCCATGCCTGCGCCCGCCATGGTCGCAAGCCGCTTGCATTGTCCATGCGTGAGGGCTGCATCGGTCGCCACGACGCAAAGAGTTGTGTTCGCGCGCTCGGGCGCCGCGAATTTAAATGCTGGCCGCGACGCATGCCCTGGCCAGGGATGCGGGGAGCCAAGGGCACCGAACTCGGCTCCCTGCTCGAACGGGGCGGCCCAGAAATGAGGGGTGTCGGCAACGGTCACGGAACCGACAGCGTTCACCGCTGACAGCGCCCCGACAATGATGTCGGCGCCGTTAACGCTGGCCAAGCCAGAAACTGCCTCCGACGCGCTGCCGAGGCCACCGCGGACGAGTTTGCCTTCGCCAGCCGAAACGATTGTGCCAAGGCCCGCGCCGGCCGAGCCGAGCGCGAAGTCCTTTCCGGCCGAGGCCGCAGCCCGAAAGCCCATCTCGTGATAAGGGGAGCGGCGACCCCAGGTCTTGTCGCCGCCATTGACGAGATCGAAAAGAATGGCCTGCGGCACGATAGGCACGCGGACGGGACCGACGGAAAAGCCGCGCCCCGCCTCGCGCAGGAACGCCTGAGCGCCGCTGGCCGCATCAAGGCCGAACGCGGACCCGCCGGACAGCACGATCGCATCGGCAACCCCGACCGAGCCTTCGAGATCTATGGCATCCATCTCACGCGTTCCCGGCCCGCCTCCGAAAATAGTGGCCGCGGTCACGGCGGCGCTCTCCGCGAGCACGATTGTCACGCCCGAGGCCAGCTTTTCGTCGTGGGCATGGCCGACGCTGATGCCGTTGACGTCCGTAATGAGATTGCGGGGGCCGGTGTCGCTCATTGCGCCTCGACTGCTCCGGGAGCAGATGCTAGCTGGATGCCAACGATGCGCCGGAACGTGGCTCCATCCTTCGACAGGCTCAGGATGAGGTTGCGCGTTATCAGCGGCTCAGTCCTCATGGTGAGCTTGTCGAACCATGGGCGCCATCGTTCTTTCGGCATTCTGGCTAGTCAATCTGTTCGTAGCCTTTCTTGCCCCAGCGATAGAAGACATAGGGTGGAAGGTTCGGATCGCCCTTTGCATCGAACCTGAACTTGCCGAGCGCGGTGTCGAACTCGCTCGCGTTCAGGGCGTCCACCACTTTGGCGCCATCCGTCGAATGAGCCTTCTCAGCCGCCTGCGCCCAGGCCTGAATGGCGGCATAGGCGTAAACCACATAGCCCTCGGGATTGATGCCCTTCTTCTCCAGCGCGGCAACGACGTCTTTCGCCGCCGGATTTTTGCGCGGGTCCGGGGAGAAGGTCATCATGGTGCCTTCCACATCGTCGCCTGCGATGGTGCCAAGCTCGCTTGACACGAGCGCATCGCCGCCGACGAGGATCGTCTTCATCCCCTGGGCGCGCATCTGGCGAATGATGAGCCCCGCCTCGGTGTGATAGCCGCCGAGAAAGACCACGTCGATCCCGTTCTGCTTCAGCCTTGAAACAACGGCGGTATAGTCCTTTTCGCCGGGTGTGATCGCCTCGAAGAACACCTCCTGCTTTCCGGCGGCGTTCAACGCCTTTTTCGTTTCATCGGCAAGGCCCTGGCCGTAGGCAGTCTTGTCGTTAAGGATCGCTATTTTCTTGTCCTTGAACTCCTTCGCGAGATAGGCGCCCGCCACTTTGCCCTGCTGGTCGTCACGCCCGCAAACGCGATAAGAATAAGGGCCAGGGCGCTTGTCGGTGTAGTCGGGGTTTGTCGAGCCGGGCGAAATCTGGACGACACCCTGCTCATTATAGACGGACGAGGCCGGGATCGACGAACTCGAGCAGAAATGGCCGTCCACCAAGACCGCGCCATCCGCGGAAAGCTGCTCGGCAACGGCCCGGGCCTGCTTCGGATCGCACTGATCGTCCCCCGTGATCAACTTCAACGGCTTGCCGAGAACGCCTCCCTTGGCGTTGATGTCGGCGACTGCCGCGCTGGCCCCGGCCAGAAACTGCGCCCCGAAGGTGGCTTCCTTGCCGGTCATCGGGCCCGCCACCGCAACGATGATTTCCGATTGCGCGCATGCCGGCGCGGCGAATGCGGCGGCAAGAGCTAGAACTGCTGGAACGACACGCATGATTATTCTCATTTTTTATCCATTGGCGTTCAGGAAGTCGGCGACGCAGAGCAGCCTGTTCCTTGCGATTGCGGCTCTTCGGTGGCGTCTTCCCGCAATCTCCAGCTGAGCGGGCTTGTCTGAACAGTGAGCCATCCATATTGGCGAAGCATCTGCCTCGTTCGCTGTCTGCGGAAACCGAGAGCGGCGAATAAAAGCAGAAGAGTTGCATCGGTCAGGAAATAGTGCAGCGAGAGCAATGTGCCCTGCGCCTGGCGCCAGCTTTCAAGGGCGGCGCCGGCGAACAGGCCCCAGTGTAGAAAGCGCACGGCCGCCGCCAGCGCGAGGACTTGGACCGCCGCCTGCAAGAAGGTGTTCCAGCCCTTGGCCGCCGCTCGGCCGACCATGTAGCCCGCGCCGCCTCCCGCAATCACGGTTATGAAGAGGAACGCCCAAATAGACTTCTCGTAAATCACGCCCATCGTTCTATCGCCAGGGCGCTCCCAACTTCCGGCGTCATGGCCGCACTTGATGCGGCCATCCAGAGCAACGAACGAGTGGGCAATGTCTTTGTGGATGACCGGGTCGGGCCAGGCCATGACAACGCTGGCTCAAACATGGGCGCCGCCTTCCAGATAGGCCGCCTTGATTTCATCGCGCTTCAAAAGGTCCGCCGCTTTCCCTGACAAGGTAATCTTTCCGTTGACCATGACGTAGCCGCGATGGGCGAGCTTCAGTGCGTGGTAGGCGTTTTGCTCGACGAGAAAGACGGTGAGCCCGCGCTTCTCGTTCAGTTCGCGGATCACGCTGAAGATTTGGCGCACGATCAGCGGTGCAAGGCCGAGCGACGGCTCATCGAGCAATAGAAGCTTCGGCCGCCCCATGAGCGCGCGCGCAATGGCCAGCATTTGCTGCTCGCCCCCGGAAAGCGTGCCGCCGCGCTGCGCCTGCCGCTTTTTCAGAATAGGGAAAAGCTCGAATACCATCGCGAGGTCGTCCTGCAAGGCGAGGCTGTCTTGCGGCGCAAGCAGCGCGCCCATCAAGAGGTTCTCATACACGGTCATGCGCGGGAAGATGTGGCGCCCCTCGGGCGATTGCGCGATGGAAAGCCGCATGATCTCATGCGTGGGCAGCTTCGTGATGGCGCGGCCGTCGAAGATGATCTGGCCAGCCCGCGCGCGCGGTTCACCGCAGACCGTCATCATAAGCGTGGTCTTGCCCGCCCCGTTGGAGCCGATCAGCGTGACGATCTCGCCCTCGAAGACATCGAGATCGACGCCCTTCAACGCGCAGATATTGCCGTAATAGGTCTCAACGCCGCGGATGGAGAGGAGCGGCTTCATAATTCGGCCTCCGCCTCTTCGATCTCATCATCCTCGACGCCGAGATAGGCCGCGATGACCTTCGGATCGGACCGGATTACTTCGGGCGTGCCCTCGGCGATCTTGCGCCCGTAATCGAGCACGACGATGCGGTCCGATATGCCCATGACGACGCCCATGTCATGCTCGATCAGAAGGATCGACAACGCATGCTCTTCGCGGATCTTGAGCAAGAGATCGTTCAGTTCGCCGGATTCGCGAGGGTTGAGACCGGCCGCGGGCTCATCGAGGCAGAGGAGCGACGGCCCGGTGCACATCGCCCGGGCAATTTCGAGCCGGCGTTGTGCGCCGTAGGGCAGGTCGCCCGCAGGATCGTTGGCGCGATCCAGGAGCCCGATCTGGCGAAGCCAGGAGGCCGAGCGCTCGATCGCCGCTTGTTCGGCCCGCTTGTAGCCTTGAAGGCCGAGAAGGGCTCCGAAGGTGTAGCCTGACGCTGCGTTCAGCACATTATGCTGGGCCACGAGCAGGTTTTCGAGCACCGTCATCCCGGCGAAAAGCCGGATGTTCTGGAATGTGCGAGCGACGCGCGCCGTACGCGCGATCTCGAAGCCCGGCATGCGCTCCAACAGGAAGACTGCGCCATCCGGCGAAGCGGTCCACCGCTTTCCGCCGAAGGTGACGCGCGGCAGCGCCTCGAAGGCCGCCCCGCTTCCATGCGCAAGCGCGATCCGGCCTTCGGTCGGCTTATAGAACCCGGTGATGCAGTTGAAAACCGTGGTCTTGCCCGCGCCATTCGGGCCGATGATGGCGGTGATGTCGCCGCGCTGCGCCGAGAAGGAAAGGCCATCCACGGCGACGAGTCCGCCGAAGCGCATGGTGAGATGCTCCACGCGCAGGATCTCGTCTTGTTCCGCTGGCGCGTCCCCGCTCATCAGCCCTGACCTTCCTTGACCAAGCTCGCGGAGATGCCTCGCGCCTCATGCAGAACGGCGGATGGCGTCCGCGCCGCTAAGAGCCCGCGCCGCCGCCAGATCATGACGAGCACCATCGAGAGCCCAAAAATCAACATGCGGTAGTCCTGCAGCTCGCGAAAGCGCTCGGAACCTCCCACAAGGACGACAGCGGCGATCACCACGCCGAGCTGGCTGCCGAGGCCGCCAAGCACCACGATGGCGAGAACCAGCGCGGATTCCATGAATGTGAACGACTCGGGGCTGATGAAGCCTTGCCGCGCGGAGAAGAACGCTCCCGCGAAGCCTCCGAACATGGTGCCGATGGCAAACGCGGTGAGCTTCGTGATGACAGTGTTGATGCCGACAGAGCGGCAGGCGATTTCGTCCTCGCGCAAGGCTTCCCAGGCCCGCCCGATGGGCAAGCGGCGCAGGCGCAGCGTCACAAAGTTGGTGATGAGCGCCAGAACGAGGATGACGTAATAAAGGAAGATGATGCGATGGACGGGATTGTACTCCAGCCCGAAAAGACTATGGAAGCTGGGGTGGCCGGTCTTGTCGAATGATAGACCGAAGAAGGTCGGTTTCGGGATGCGGTTGATGCCGTTCGCTCCGCCGGTCAGGCTTTGCCAGTTCAGGATGACGATGCGAATGATCTCGCCAAAGGCCAGCGTTACGATGGCGAGGTAGTCGCCGCGCAGGCGAAGCACGGGAAAGGCGAGCGTAATGCCAAAGAGCGCCGCCAGCAGCCCTGCAAGCGGCAGGCACACCCAGAACGACCAGCCGAACTCGGTTGAGAGCAGCGCATAGGTGTAGGCCCCGACTGCGTAGAAGGCCGCATACCCAAGATTGAGCAATCCCGCGAGGCCCACGACCACGTTAAGGCCCCAGCCGAGCATGATGTAGATCAGGATCTGGGTCGCAGTGTCGATTGCGTAGCGCTGCGAAGGGCCGGTGATGAGAAAGGGAAGGGCGAGCGCTATGGCAAGGAGCGCAATCGGAAATTCCTGCCCGAAGTTGCCTGTGAAAAGATTCTCGACGCTGGCTGCGGATGGCGCCGCCGTCTGTTGGCGCATATCCAGAAAGATGCGCGTGAGACGAAGAAGCGCCATTGTCGCGACCACGAAAAATGCGGCGATGCAGGCAAAGGTGACAAGGTCTGTCACCGAGCCGAGCAGCCAGAAGCCGCTGCCAGCCCAGGAGATCAGGCTCGTACGAAGGTCAGAGAAGAGATAGAGGACAAAGCCAGCCGCAAGGCCCAAAGCAGCAATTCCCTTCGCCAGCGGAATGGCCGCCGGGACCAGCGAAGCGACGCTCTCGCCATCGACGAGCCGTCGCCAGATCAGAACATCGAAAGCGAGCCGGACGCCCGCCACAATACCTGAAAGAAGAAGAGCCTTGCTGAAATGCGTCGTGATTTCGAGCGTGTTATTAATCGTATCGGTGCGCAAGCCCACCAGCGAGCCGAAAAGCGCCAGCGCGATCAGAAAGGTGATGGCGGCGTCCCGGAGCGCATCGGCGGGGAGCCACGCCGTCATGCGATGGACGGCAGGCGCCGTTTCGGGCTTGGCCGCGTCCGTCATCGCCTAGACCTTTTCCACTTCCGGCCGGCCGAGCAGGCCGGAAGGCATAAAGATCAGAACGATGGCCAGGATGGAAAATGCGGCCACATCCTTGTACTGCGCCGTGAAATAACCCGCCCAGAATACTTCGATGAGGCCAATGGCGAGCCCGCCCAGCATCGCGCCGGGAAGCGAGCCGATGCCGCCGAGGACCGCGGCGGTGAATGCCTTGATGCCTGCGACAAACCCTACGAAAAAATCGATGACGCCATAATAAACGAGGAACATGAGCCCTGCGACGGCGGCCAGCGCCGCGCCGAGCACGAAGGTCAGGGAAATTGTGCGGTCGACGTTGACCCCGCATAGCGCCGCCATTTTGCGGTCCTGCTCGCAGGCCCGTTGCGCGCGTCCAAGGGCCGTGCGGCCGATGATCAGCGAAAACGCCGTCATCAAAACCACGGTCGTCGCGACGATGAGGATCTGGACGTAGCTCAAATTGACGGAAAAGCCGTCGCTTTCAGCAAGCGTAAAGCCGCCGCGGATCAACGGGGGCAGGGGCTTAGAGCGAGCGCCCTGCGCCAATTGCACGAAGTTCTGCAGCGTGATCGACATGCCGATGGCGGTGATCAGCGGCGCGAGGCGGAAGGAGGACCGCAGGGGGCGGTAGGCGACGCGCTCTATGCTCCAGCCCCAGACGGCGGTGAGAATCATGGAGATGATCAGAGCCGCGAAAAGCGCGAGCGGCACCGAAGTTACGGAAATCGCGAAGAGAGACAAAATCGCGATCAACGCAATGAACGCGCCGATCATGAACACTTCGCCATGCGCGAAGTTGATCATGCCGACGATCCCATAGACCATCGTGTAACCGATGGCGATCAGGCCATAGATCGAGCCAAGCGTGAGGCCGTTGATAAGCTGCTGAGAGAAATATTCCATCGAAGGTCCCAAGGCTGGCTCTGGAACTGACCCAAAGCGCTCTCAGGATGTAGCGTAATCGATCGCATGGCGACAATGCTTAGTTCATCGATAGGATCGAAGTTGGGCAAAACCGGCGAATAACCCGGCTCCGTTGGCGCTCACGGCGCGGCGCGGCCATTTCCCGGCTGTGCGCCGACATTTATGCGCCTCTTGCGAGGCTTCGCTTTTCTCGCCGCGCCGCCATCGAGAATGGCGAGGATTTGGCGGGCCTTCGCGTTCTGAAGCGAGTAGACGACGTGATGGCCCTGGCGCTCTGCCGAGACGATGCCATCGAGGCGGAGCCGCGCAAGATGCTGCGAAGCCAAGCTCTGCCGCAGGCTGAGCCGCTCGCACAGGTCCATCACGTTATGCGGCTCCTGATCAAGAAGCTTGAGGATTTTCAGACGGTGCGGGTTGGCAAGCGCCCTGAGCATATTGGCGGCATGAACCTCCTCCCGGATGTCTTCGGACGAATCATCCAGAACGTTCTCCCAGGATGTATCGAGCGTACTCACGCTTTTCATGCATCATCTCATTTCTAACCAACTCAGCTACTTATACCGTTTTTGAACATTTTCGGTTTCAGATATTCAGGAACGCCGGGATCACAAAAATGCGAGGCCCGCCCGGGCATAATGGGGATTGCGCGGACGTCTGGGTCGGCTCGCGGCGGAAACGCGTTTGATGCTGGCTGCGCCGAACAAGTGTCTCACACCAAAGTCATGACGTATACGTCAAGTGGCTCTTGTTAACGACAAGAGGATAGGTTACGTTTTTGCATCGACGTCTGAGGAACATGAGGCGCCTCCGACAATTCCTTTTAGGAGCGAGACCTTACCTGTCTATGCCAATGCTTTCTAACCTGTTTCCGATGAAAACTCCGGTGGACATCTAAGGGGATGGCATGAGAACCGCCAGGCTCCACGTTGCGATTTGAGCCTGCGGTCATTACGTCGAGGTCATTTGATGCCGTCTTTCCAGGCGGCCCCTTGCGTGTGAGCAGATTTCGATCCGGCGCGGCCGGTTTGACCAGAAAGGGAAGCGGCCATGATTGGCTTCATATTCTTCGCACTGGCGTTTGCCGCCATGTTTGTGCTGGCGATCAGGCGGGAACCGCTCGCGTCGTGGGCGTTGTGGGCCGCCGCAGTGGCATTCATTGCCCAGTTCGGCGTCTTCAGCGGTAATTTTCACGGCCCGGACATGTCGGCCATCGATCTGATTGTTTTCCTTCCGGCAATCGTGCTCGGTCTTTTATCGCTCCGGCCGATCCGGCGTGCAGTCATAACGCGCCCCGCCTTCAAGACCGTTCAGCGTGTCCTTCCGCCTGTCTCGAAAACAGAGCAGGAAGCGATCGACGCCGGCACGCAGGGCTTCAACTCCGAGCTATTCTCGGGCCGGCCGAGTTGGAGCAAACTGCGCGCCGTCAATCCGATTATCTTGACGCCCGAAGAGCAGAGCTTTCTCGACAACGAGGCCGAGGAACTTTGCAAGAAACTGAACGACTGGGAAATCCGGCACAACCGTCACGGCATCCCTGAGGACATCCTGCAATTCATCCGGGAAAAGGGTTTTCTCGGCATGCTTATTTCCAAGGAGCATGGCGGGCTCGGCTTTTCGCCCCAGGCCCAGTCCATAATCCTCGGAAAGGTTTCCTCGCGCAATCCGGATGCCGCGATCGTCGTCATGGTGCCGAACTCGCTTGGGCCGGGCGAACTGATTGAACTGTTTGGAACCGACGAGCAGAAGAAGCGCTATCTGGAGCCCCTTGCAATGGGCAAGGAGATTCCTTGTTTCGCGCTGACGAGCCCTGTTTCCGGTTCGGACGCCGCCGCCATGCGCGATGTGGGCGCCGTCACCATGGGAACTCACGAGGGCAAGGAAGTCCTCGGCATCAAGCTGAGTTTCGATAAGCGCTATATTACGCTCGCTCCGAAGGCGACGCTCGTCGGGTTGGCGTTCCACCTCTTCGATCCTGACAACAAGCTCGGGCGCGGCGAGAATATCGGCATTACGCTTGCGCTCATTCCGGCGAACCACCCCGGCGTGGACGTCGGGCGGCGGCACTTACCCGCTGGATCGTCTTTCCCGAACGGGCCGGTGCGTGGCGAAAACGTGTTCATCCCCATCGATTGGGTTGTGGGCGGCAAGGACCGCGTCGGGCAGGGCTGGCGCATGCTGATGGCCTGTCTGGCGGCTGGACGCGCAATCTCGCTTCCTGCGGCATCCACGGCGGGCGCGAAAGCGGTCCTGCGCAGCACCAGCGCCTATGCGCGCATCCGCAAGCAGTTTTCTATCCCGATCGGCCGCATGGAAGGGATCATCGAGCCTCTCGCCGAGATGGCGGAAACGGCCTACACGCTCGAAGCCGCGCGCGCCGTTACCTCTTCCATGGTGAGCCAGGGCGCGAAGCCTGCGGTCATTTCCGGCCTGATGAAGTACCAAGCCACGGAGCGGATGCGCAAATCGCTAAATCACGCGCTCGACATCCATGGCGGCAAGGGCATCTGCGACGGCCCCCACAATTACCTACAGGCCGCATACCAGATTTCACCCGTCAGCATCACGGTGGAGGGCGCAAACATTCTCTCGCGCAGCCTCATCGTGTTCGCGCAAGGGGCGATGCGGAGCCATCCCTATCTCTATTCGGAGATCAAAGCCGCGCAGAACCCCGACAAGAACGCCGGTTTTGAAGCCTTCGAGAAAGCGTTCGAGGGGCATTTCGGCTTCTCAGTGTCCAACGTCTACCGCGCCTTCTTTCATAACGTGACCGGCGGCGTGTTCGCCAAGGCTCCCGTCAACGCGCCCGTGCCGTACTACTATGCTCAACTAGAACGCGCCTCCACGAACTTCGCCGTTGTCGCCGACATGT
Source organism: uncultured Alphaproteobacteria bacterium (assembly GCA_963764115.1). Lineage (GTDB taxonomy): Bacteria > Pseudomonadota > Alphaproteobacteria > Rhizobiales > Rhodomicrobiaceae > Rhodomicrobium. Next base: position 229,101 of record CAVXRT010000025.1, on the reverse strand, counting down.
GCGTTGCGCTCCTTGGCGGCGGTCTGAAAGTGAGGCAGCGCACGACGGGCCGCATGGCTGATGCGCTCAGCGAGCTTTACTTCATCTCCTGCCTCTTGAAACGCTATGAGGATGACGGCGCGCTTGCATCCGAACGGACGATTTTCGACTACGCTGTGCAGAAAGCCTTCTACAGCTTCTATTCGGCCCTTCACGACACGGTCGACAATTTTCCCGTCCGCTACGCGCGTCCGCTCCTGTATTTCTGGTGCTTCCCGTTTGGCAACAGCGTGCGCAAGCCGAAGGATAACCTTGCGAAGGACATCGTCCAGGCCCTCCTCGTTCCCGGCGAGTTCCGCGACCGGCTCACGCGCAATATTTTCGTCTCCCATGACGAAAACGACCCGCAGGGCCTTCTCGAAGTCGCGCTGAAAAAGGTGATCGAGAGTGAGGAAGCCGAAAAGAAGCTCGAGCGCGCCATCAAGAGCGGTCTCGTGAAGCGCTATCTCGGTAACGACTGGTTCAAGGAAGCGGTGGATAAACGTTTGCTGAGCCAGGCCGAGGCCGATCTCCTGCGCGAGACGGAGCGGCTTGTCTCCCGGGTCATCGCCGTTGACGACTTCGATCCTATCGCGCTCGAACCGCATTACACAGCCGGGAAGCCTTCGCAAATCGACATCGAGGAGCAAGGCCCGGCGCAGCGGCCTCTCGCCGCCGAGTGACGCGCCGTTAGGGCAGGCATTTTTCATGGCCGCCATTTCCGGCGGCCACGCATATTGGAGGAGCGGTTATGGCAGCCGATATGGCGAACCTTAATAATTGGCATTACAGTATCGACCTTGAGCAGATCGCCTGGGCAACCCTCGATGTGAAGGGCCAAACGCAGAACACGCTCGGGCGCGCAGCCTTCGAAGAACTCGATACGATCTTGACCGCCGTCGCCGACGGCGTTCGCGCGAAAGGCGTGCGCGGCCTCGTGGTGATGTCCGGCAAGGAAAAAAGCTTTGTCGCCGGCGCGGACATCAAGGAATTCGATAATCTCAAGACCGAGGCCGATGTAGTCGAGGCGGTGCGTGCGGTGACGGAGATCTTCGACCGCGTTGAACGCATGCCTGTGCCGGTCGTGGTGGCGATCCACGGCGTGTGCCTTGGAGGCGGCCTCGAATTCTCGCTCGCCTGTCACTATCGCATTTGCGATCGGGAGGAGGTGACGCGGATCGGGCTGCCTGAGGTCAAGCTCGGCATCATTCCCGGTCTTAACGGCGCGGCGCGCTGGCTCCGCCAGTCAGGGCCGCTGAATTCGATGCCGCACATGCTGACGGGGCGAATGCTGCGCCCGAGCCAGGCAAAGGCGGCTGGCATCATCGACCAGATCGTGCCCAGCCAGCACGAATTGCGCTGGGCCGCGCGCAACGCCGTCATCAAGCACCGCAAATCCAAACGCGCAGCGCCCCTATGGGCGCCTCTGATGAAGTTCGAAACCGCGCGCGTCTACATCGCCAATCGGATGCGCAAGGAAACGGCGGCGAAGGTGCGCGAGGAGCATTATCCGGCGCCCTTCCGGCTCATCGACCTGTTCGAGAAGCACGGCGGAAGCTTCGAGGCAATGAAGCGCGAGGAAACCCGCACCTTCGCGCCGCTCATGATCTCCGAGCAGTCCCGCAATTTGCGGCGCGTTTTCCGCCTCTCCGAGATGCTAAAGGCCGAAGCGCCGAAGGAGGGCTACCGGCCCATGCGGGCGCATGTCGCGGGCGCTGGCGCAATGGGCGCGGACATCGCCATGGTTTGCGCGGCCGAGGGCATGGAAGTTTCACTCCAGGATATGTCGGCGGACGCTATCACCAAGGCCTTGGAGCGGGCGCAGTCTTTCTTCAAGAAGCGGCTCCGCTCGTCTCTTGAAGCCTCGAAGGCGAAAGCGAGGCTGATCGGCGATCCGTCCGGCGCTCATATCCATCGCGCCGACGTCGTAATCGAGGCGATCTACGAGAACCTCGACGCCAAGAGGAAGGTTTTCGCCGAGATCGAGCCGAAGCTCAAGCCGGGCGCCATTCTCGCAACGAACACCTCCTCGCTGCCCGTCGAGCAGATCGCGGCCGGCCTCAAAGACCCGAGCCGCCTCATCGGGCTGCACTTTTTCAACCCGGTCGCGTCGCTGCCGCTCGTCGAGGTCGTACGCGGGCCGCAGAGCCGCGAAGAGGAGGTCCGCAAGGGCGCAGGCTTCGTAACCCGGATCGGCAAGATGCCGCTTATCGTGAAATCTTCGCCTGGCTTCCTCGTGAACCGCGTGCTCGCCCCCTATATGTTCGACGCCATGAAGCGCCTCATCGAGGGCACGCCGAAGGAGAAGATCGACGCCGCCGCGCGGAAGTTCGGCATGCCGGTCGGACCGATCGAGCTTGCGGATCAGGTTGGGCTCGACGTCGCCTTGAGCGTGGCTAAAATCCTGAAATTGCCGACGCCCGAGGATCATCCGCTGGTGCGCCTCGTGGAGGAGAAGAAGCTCGGCAAGAAGACGGGCGAAGGCTTCTACAAATGGGTCAACGATAAGGCGGAGAGGGGCACGACAAGCTCCCCGGCGCAGGAACTCGACCAGCTTGGCCGTGCTCTGGTCGATCCTCTCATCGATGAGTGCGAGAAGGCGCTCAAGGAAGGCGTCGTCGCGAGCCCCGATCATGTGGATGCAGGCGTGATCTTTGGAACCGGCTTCGCGCCTTTCCGCGGCGGGCCGCTTCATTACCGGGATTCGCAAGGTGGCGAGGGGCGGAAATCTCAGGCGCAGGCGGCTCCAGCGCGGGCGGCGGAATAAACGGAAAGCACTCGCCGTCATCCCGGAAATGCCAACGGCATTATCCGGGATCGCAAAAGGTCCAAGGTCGCGTTTTTAACGATCCCGGATAGTGCGCATAAGCGCCCTTCCGGGATGACGAGTTCACAAGCGGGAGCACTTCCATGCAGCAGAATTTGCGCAAGGTGGCCGTCATCGGCGGGGTTCGCACACCCTTCTGCCGCGGCAACACCGGCTATGACGACCAGACAAATCTTGACCTCATGACGGCGGCGCTGAACGGCCTCGTCGCGAAATATAATCTCGAAGGCGAGCACATTGACGAAGTGGTCGGCGGCGCGGTTGTGACGCACGCCAAGGACTTCAACCTGACGCGCGAAGCCGTCATCGGCACGAAGCTCCGCGAGGATACGCCCGGCATCACGCTCTCCCAGGCCTGCGGCACAAGCCTGCAGGCGGCGCTCGGCAGTGCGGCGAAAATCGCGATCGGCCAGATTGATTCCGCCATCGCCACCGGCTCCGACACCGTGTCCGATCCGCCGATCGAGCTGAAGCGCTCCTTCGCCAAGCGGCTTGCGAAGGTGAGCGCCGAGAAGACATTGACCGGGAAGGCGAAGTCGCTGAGCGGCTTTTCTCTGGGCGATATCGCGGTGAATCCGCCCGCGAACGCCGAGCCCCGCACGGGCCTTTCCATGGGGCAGCATTGCGAGCTGATGGCGAAGGAATGGCAGATTCCACGCGCCGATCAGGACCAACTCGCCTATCGCAGCCATAAAAGAGCCGCAGCGGCTTACGATGCGGGCTTTCTGGACGATCTTGTCGTGCCGACTGCTGGCGTGTTCCGCGACAACAATCTGCGCGAAGACATCAGCCTGGAGAAGATCGCCGAGCTTCAGCCCGCGTTCGACAAGGAGAAGGGCACGCTGACGGCCGCGAACTCGACGCCGCTCACAGACGGCGCTTCGGCTGTGCTTCTTGCTTCCGAGGAATGGGCCTCGAAGCATGGGCTCCAGCCGATGGCCTATCTCACCTACGGTCAGCATTACGGCATCGACTTCGTGGATGCGGGGCGCGGTCTGCTCATGGCTCCGACCATCGCCGTCTCGAAAATGCTTGATCAGGCGGGGCTGACCTTGCAGGATTTCGACTTCTACGAAATCCACGAGGCTTTCGCCGCGCAGGTTCTCTGTACGCTCAAAGCGTGGGAAGACGCGGAGTTCTGCAAGGAGATGCTTGGCAAGGACAAGCCGCTCGGCTCCATCGATCGTTCCAAATTGAATGTGAAAGGCTCAAGCCTCGCTTATGGCCACCCCTTCGCGGCGACCGGCGCGCGCATCATCGCAATGCTCGCCAAGATCCTCGAAGAGAATGGCGGCGGGCGCGGGCTCATTTCCATCTGCACGGCCGGCGGGATGGGCGTTTGCGCCATTCTGGAGCGGCCCCGCAGCGGCGATGGCGCGGCCGCATAGCGGGTCTTAAAGCCCTCCCGGCTCCTGTCAGCGCCGCCTCGGGAATTTCGCGGATAGTTTACGCCATGCCACTTTACGGGCATGGCGGTTTCGCCCTATTCATTGGGCGATTTTCAACCTTTCGGCGCGTAAAGCGCAGTTGCAGGCTTATTTCATGGACAAACCGGATCACGCGGCGGACCGCGCAAAAAGAAGCAGTCATGGGGAAAATGACCATGATCCCGGTCATGAAACGGCCGCAACAAAGCTCGCGCAGCAGCCGGCGCCCAAAGCAACAGAGGGCGCGGAGCGCGATTGGTCGAAGACGCTTTTCCTGCCTAAAACCGGTTTCGGCATGAAGGCGGGCCTGCCGCAGCTCGAGCCAAAGCTGCTCGACCGCTGGGCCAAAATGGACCTTTACAAGCTCTTGAGAAAAGCGGCGAAGGGGCGCGAGAAGTTCATCCTGCACGACGGCCCGCCTTACGCGAACGGCAATCTGCACATCGGCACGGGTCTGAACAAGATCCTGAAGGACGCCGTGGTTCGCTCGCAGCAGATGATGGGCCGCGACGCCAATTACGTGCCCGGCTGGGACTGTCACGGCCTTCCCATCGAGTGGAAGGTCGAGGAGCAATACCGCGCGAAGGGCAAGAACAAGGACGGCGTTCCCATCATCGAGTTCCGGCGCGAGTGCCGCGAGTTCGCGCAGAAGTGGATCGGCATCCAGATGGCCGAGTTCCGCCGCCTCGGCGTCGAGGGCGACTGGGACAATTACTACTCCACGATGGCCTATGAGGCCGAGGCCATCATCGCGAACGAGCTGACGAAGTTTGCGATGAGCGGGCTTCTGTATCGCGGCTCGAAGCCCGTGATGTGGTCGGTTGTGGAACGCACCGCGCTCGCCGAGGCGGAGGTCGAGTATCAGGAGCACGCGAGCCCGGCGATCTGGGTGAAGTTTCCGGTCGAGGGCGATGGGGCAAGCATCGTCATCTGGACCACGACGCCTTGGACGATCCCCGGCAACCGCGCGATCGCGTTCTCGCACAAGATCGAGTACGGGCTCTACGAGGTTACAGACGCGCCCGCCGACAATTGGACGAGGACCGGCGAGCGCTTCGTCCTGGCAAAATCCCTGGCCGAAGACTTTTTCAAGGCCGCCCGCGTCGAAAAGTGGGAGTTGCTGAAGGGTATCGATCCGGCGGGTCTCGTCGCGGCGCATCCGCTCCACGCGGGCGGCTATGATTTCAAGGTCCCGCTTCTTGAAGGCGACCACGTCACCGAAGACACCGGCACAGGCTTCGTGCATACCGCGCCCGGACACGGCGCGGACGACTTCGAGATCTGGACGGCGAAGGCGCGTTATCTGCGGGAGCTGGGGATCGACCCCGAGGTGCCAGACACGGTCGGGCCGGACGGGTATTTCCGCAAAGCTGTGCCGTTGTTCGGCGGCGACGAGCCGAAGCGCGTCATCGACGACAAGGGCCATTTCGGCAAGCTCGACGATACGCGCTACGGCAATGCAGCCGTCATCGCGGCGCTCAAGGATGCCGGGGCGCTCGCGGCTATGAATCCTCGCCACAAGCACGATTACGCGCATTCCTGGCGGTCGAAAGCGCCGATCATCTATCGCAACACGCCGCAATGGTTCATTGCGATGGACAAGCCGAACGCCGCCGAGGCGGCCAAGGGCGCGACCTTGCGCGAGGCGGCGCTCGGCTCCATCGACGAGACGCGCTTCGTGCCGCCGCAGGGCCGCAACCGCATCCGCGGCATGATCGAGCAGCGTCCCGACTGGGTCATCTCGCGCCAGCGCGCCTGGGGCGTGCCGATCACTGTCTTCGTCCATAAGGAGACGGGGAGGTGATCCCGAGCGCGAAATTCAATGGGTCCAAGGACCTGCAAAAGCGCATCTTCGATGCGTTCAAGGCCGAGGGCGCCGATGCATGGTTCGCGGATGGCGCCGCAGCGCGCTTCCTGGACGGGCTCGTCGACGATCCGGCCGAATGGGAGCAGGTTCGCGACATTCTGGATGTGTGGTTCAATTCAGGCTCCACGCATGCTTTCGTGTTGGAAATGCGAGAAGATCTGAAGTGGCCGGCCGACCTCTATCTCGAAGGCTCGGACCAGCATCGCGGTTGGTTCCAATCCTCGCTCCTTGAAGCCTGCGGCACCCGCGGGCGCGCGCCCTTCGACGCCGTTCTGACCCACGGCTTCGTCAATGACGAGCACGGCCGGAAGATGTCGAAGTCGCTTGGCAACACGGTGGCGCCGCAGGATGTGATCAAGCAATCGGGCGCGGACATCCTGCGTCTCTGGGCGCTGTCCTCGGACTACACCGAGGATCTGCGCATCGGCCCGCACATCATCCAATCCGCCGTGGACGCCTACAGAAAGCTCCGTAACACGCTGCGCTACCTGCTGGGCAACCTTGTGCATTACGAGCCGGGCTTCGAGGTGGCGCACGCCGAGATGCCGGAGCTGGAACGCTGGGCGCTGCATCGCGTCGCCGAGGTCGATGCGGAGGTTCGCGCGGCCTATAACGCCTTCGATTTCAAGAAGGCCTACCGGTTGCTCGCCGACTTCTGCTCGAACGACCTGTCGGCGATCTATTTCGATATCCGCAAGGATACGCTGTATTGCGAAGCCTATTCGAGCGTTAACCGGCGGGCAGCGCTTTCGGTGTTGAACACGCTGTTCCAAAGCCTCACGGCCTGGCTTGCGCCCTTGCTTTGCTTTACGGCGGAAGAGGCTTGGCTCGCCCGTCATGGCGACGTGAAGGACGGCTCGGTTCATTTGCAGACCTTCCCGGAAATCCCGGCAGGATGGCAAAACCGCGCGCTCGGCGAGAAGTGGGAGAAGATTTGGACGGTTCGCCGCGTGATCACGGGCGCGCTCGAAGTGGAGCGGCGCGAGAAGCGCATCGGATCGAGCCTTGAGGCTGCGCCCGACATCTATATCGGCGACAAGGAGCTTGCCGCCGCTGCAAAGGGCGTCGATTGGGCCGAGATCGCCATCACAAGCGGGGCCGCGATCAAGACAGGGACGCCGCCCGCAGAGGCGTTCACGCTCGATGAGGTCGAGGGCGTGGCCGTGGTTCCGAAGCTTGCCGCTGGCAGGAAGTGCGCGCGCTCCTGGCGCATCACCGACGATGTCGGCGCCGATCCGGCTTATCCAAGCCTAAGCGCCCGCGACGCGGCCGCCGTGCGGGAACTGGACGAGCGGGCCGCTTGATACCGCACACAAAGTCATGGCCGGGCTTGACCCGGCCATACAGTAAGTGCTTTGAAATGCAACCTGTTTTCCTGGATGGCCGCCTAAGGCATCGTCCGTGTTATGGGACGCGTGTCGTTCCGATGATCGTCACCCCGGAATGCGCCTCAGCGCATATCCGGGGCCGTTACAAATCGAAGCGCCTGTTGCGATCCCGGATACGACGCAGGCGTCGTTCCGGGATGACGAACTCTAGGACTTGCGTCGCAACCGATCCCTATTTTAGGCGCTCCGCTCTAAAGGGCGGCCATGACTAAGGAGTTGATGCACAGTCCGAATAACGCGCAGGCGCGTTTCCGGGACGGCGGCCGGCGTCAGCCGACGATTTCGCTTTCCTGGAACACAAGCCCGATTTCGAGCACTGCATTATCAACGCTGTCCGAGCCATGCACCGAATTGCGCTCGATGTTCTCGGCGAATTCCTTGCGGATCGTCCCAGGCGCGGCATTCTCAGGGTTGGTCGCGCCCATGATTTCACGGTTCTTGGCGACGGCATCCTCACCTTCGAGGATCTGCAAAACAATCGGCCCGGAGGTCATGAAGCTGACCAGATCGTTGTAGAAGGGCCGTTGCTTGTGGACGGCATAGAAAACCGCGGCGTCCGTCTCGTCCCAATGCACCCTTTTCTGCGCAATGATGCGAAGCCCGGCATCCTCGAATTTCGAGATGATTTTGCCGGTGATGTTTCGGGCTGTGGCATCGGGTTTGATAATGGAAAGCGTGCGCTCGACGGCCATGTGTTCGCCTTTTCGTGAGTTGGAAGAGATTTGGATCTAGGCTGAATATAGGGTTCGCCTGGGAAGCTGACAGTGCCGCTTATATCGAAGCCGTCCCGGAGCGGCAAGCTGCCCAAGGAGGCCATGAACAGGTCAATGCAATGAGATGAGGCAATCTCAGCGAACACGAGGCATCGGCATATTTTAGATCGCTCACGATGAGCCATGGAAATCGGCGAAACTCTGATCGTGAATGGCGCTGTCCTGGTTGCTTTAGCGGGGCCTGCGAAATCGTAGCGGCGCAACGTCAACCGCGCGCCTGCGTCCGTTGAATGGAGGAGCGCTTCTCGCCCATCCGGTTGCCATTTCCTACGGCGCCCGCCTTACCCCTCGCGGTTAGAGCGCGTCGATCCCCTTGTTGTCATGGCCGCCCTCCGAGGCGGCCATCCAGGGCGACAAACTCCATCTTTTTGGATTTTGGGATTGGATGGCCGGTCAAGCCCGGCCATGACATCGGCGCCAGCAAATCGCTACGCGCTTTAACAGTTCGTTCGCAGCGCTGAGTGTTAATTCGAAACTGGTTAACGGGAGCGCCGTCGATTTATTTCCGGTCCAATTTACACTTGATTAGGCTTAACAATGCATTTATCCGGCGCAGAACAAGGCCTACAAGGGCGGTAGGCGGGCGGTTCCAACGCGTTGAAAATGAACAGCTTTTTTACCGCCGACCGCCCCATTAAATAGAATTTAATGCCGGAATTTTGGCATTAAGTGGGCTCTGAAAAGTCCGTTAAATATAATCCCGGATTCCCGTGTTAACCACGACCGCGCCGAAGTCAGCCCGCCGGGTAAGCCGGGAGCGCCGTCCGTTCTGTAATTTTCACAGTAATATCAACGACTTATTTCATTAACTTCCCGGCAAGGCGCTTTCTCATACTATCCTCGCTCAAGAAAAATCCGTGACGCAAAACGCAAGCGGGATGCAAATCCAGGGATTGAAGTGAGGTCCAATGTGCATGCAGAACACGTATCGAAGCCCGCCTCGGGTCGGGCGCACGACGCTTTAGCGTCACTCTATCCGCGGTGTTCTGGATCATCGGCCGCCTGTAGCGGGAACAGGGTCACTTCCTTGTTCTTGATCCCAAGCGCCAGCTTGCCGGTCCTCAAGGCGAGCGCCTGCTCCCCGAATAGCTGCCGCCGCCAGCCCCTGAGCGCAGGGATGTCCGGTTCGTCGAATTGCGCCAGCCTTTCGAGATCCTCGGCGCTGGCGAGAAGCCTTGGCGCGATGTTCAACTCCGCCGATGCGGCCTTGAGCAGAACCCGCAGGAGTTCGACGGCGGCGGAAGCCGAAGCAGGCAGGTCGGTGTGAGCCACCGCTCCTGCGACATCGGAAGGATCGCGAGCGAGCGCAGTTTCGACGGCGCGCAAAATATCCTCGCCCCGCGATTTCAGCACCTCCCGGGCCGAACGCAGCCTCGACAGCGTTTCGAGCGACCTGGGCGCGTGCTTGGCGACTTCGTAAATGGCCTCGTCCTTGATGATGCGCCCGCGAGGCACGTTCTCATCCTGCGCGGTGCGCTCGCGCCAGGAGGCAAGCTCCATGATGATGGCTCTTGCCTGCCGTGATTTTCCCCCGAGTTTCAGCCGTTTCCAGGCGTCGGCCGGATCGAAGGCATAAGTCTTCGGATCGATGAGGATTGCGACCTCCTCCTCGAGCCAGGATTCCCGCCCCGTTTCCTGAAGCCTTTGCTGAAGCCTGAGATAGATGTCGCGCAAGAAGGTTACGTCGCCGATCGCGTATTCGAGCTGCTTCGCGTTAAGGGGCCGCAGGCACCAGTCGACGGCCTGATAGGTCTTGTCGTGATTGCGTTTCAGGATCTTTTTGACGAGCGACCCGTAGGAAATGGCCTCGCCGTGACCGAGCGCCATCGCCGCGACCTGGGTGTCGAAGAGCGGGCGGGGGATGACGCCCGCCTCCTGATACACGATCTCAATGTCCTGGCGGGCGGCGTGAAAGACCTTGAGCACCGTCTCGTTCGCCATGAGAGCGTAAAACGGCGTCAGGTCGAGGCCGGCAAGCGGATCGGCGATGTATTCCAACCCTGGCGCGGCCATCTGGATCAGGCACAGCTTCGGCCTGTACGTCGTCTGCCGCATGAATTCGGTATCGACGGTGACGAAGGGCTGGCGGCTGAGCAGGTCGCAGGCTTTCCGCAAGTCTTTGGAGGACGTTATAATGGGCGGCAGTTCGGTCATCGGCTCTTTATAGCTCAAGTTGTGGGCCGGCGCATAGAAGGGGCTCGCGTCCTTGACAAAAATCGCGGTCCGTGCGCTGGTTTTCGCGAAGTTTTGACGCGCTCTGTGACGAGAGGGCCGATGAAAGTGTGTCTCTTTTAAGCCGCTGCGCCGCTCGCATGATGAAAATTTTTCGGGCGTCCGGGCTTTGATCCAAGAGGATGGGAACTGTGGAAAAAACCGCTCAACGCGGGCGGGCGAAATCCGCCATTTCCGGCGAGCAGAAGCCGGAAGCTGCCGAATCAAAAACCGCTGAAGTTTCGGGCAAAAAGAACAAAGCAGCCGGCCCTGGTGGAGAGGCGGAGGGCGCGCTAGCGGATGGTTTGCATGCTTACCGGACCATGACTTGCGGTGCGCTTAGAAAAGCCGACGCGGGCAAGCATGTGCGTCTGTCGGGCTGGGTCCATCGCGTGCGCGACCATGGGGGCTTGCTATTCATCGATCTGCGCGACCATTACGGCCTCACGCAGTGCGTCGTCGATCCCGAGGCAGCCGCTTTTTCCGCAGCCGAGAAGGTTCGCGCCGAATGGGTGATCCGCGTCGACGGCAAGGTGGTCATTCGCGAGGGCGACACAGCGAACCCGAATCTGCCAACAGGCGAGGTCGAGGTGCGCATCGGTTCGCTCGAGGTGCTTTCGAAGGCCGACGAACTGCCGTTGCCAGTTTTCGGTGAGCCCGACTACCCTGAAGAAATCCGCCTGAAATACCGCTTTCTGGATCTACGGCGCGATACCATCCACCGCAACATCATGAAGCGTTCCGCGATCGTCTCCTCGATTCGCCGCCGTATGACAGACGAGGGCTTCTTCGAGTTCCAGACGCCGATCCTGACGGCTTCATCTCCGGAGGGCGCCCGCGACTTCCTCGTGCCGTCGCGGATGCATCCGGGCAAATTCTACGCCCTGCCGCAAGCGCCGCAGCAGTTCAAGCAGCTCATCATGATCGCGGGCTTCGACCGCTATTTCCAGATCGCGCCTTGCTTCCGCGACGAGGACGCGCGCGCCGACCGCTCGCCCGGCGAGTTCTACCAGCTCGATATTGAGATGAGTTTTGTCACGCAGGAGGACGTGTTCCAGGCCGTGGAGCCCGCGCTGCGCGGACTGTTCGAGGAGTTCGGCGAAGGCAAGCCGGTGACGGCCAAGTTCCCCCGCATCCCCTACGACGAGGCCATCTCGAAATACGGCACCGACAAACCCGATTTGCGCAATCCCATCCTGATGCAGGGTGTCAGCGAACATTTCCGGGGTTCCGGCTTCAAGGTTTTTGCAGGGCTCCTGGAGAAGGATCCGAAGGCGCGGGTCTGGGCGATCCCGGCGCCGGGCGGCGGCAGCCGCGCGTTTTGCGACCGCATGAATTCCTGGGCGCAGCAGCAGGGACAGCCGGGCCTCGGCTATATCTTCTTCCGCGAGGGCGAAGCCGCGGGACCGATCGCCAAGAATCTTGGCGTTGAGCGCTCCTCGTCTCTCCAGGCGCAGACCGGCTTGAAAGGAGGGGACGCCGTCTTCTTTGTGGGTGGCGACCCGGCAAAATTCTACAAGTTCGCGGGCGAGGCGCGCACCAAGGTCGGCCAGGAGCTTAACCTGATCGCGAAGGACCGGTTCGAATTCTGCTGGATCACCGACTTTCCCTTCTACGAATGGAACGAGGACGAGAAGAAGATCGACTTCTCGCACAATCCCTTCTCCATGCCGCAAGGAGGCATGGAAGCGCTTGAAACCGCTGCGAAGCAGGGTGACGAGGCTCTGCTCGGGCTGAAGGCGCATCAGTACGACATCGTCTGCAATGGCGTGGAGCTGTCCTCGGGCGCGATCCGGAACCACAAGCCGGAGCTCATGTACAAAGCCTTCGAGATCGCGGGCTATGGGCCGGAAGTGGTCGATGCCAAATTCGGCGGCATGATCCGCGCCCTGAAATTCGGAGCGCCGCCGCACGGAGGCATCGCACCGGGCATCGACCGCATTGTGATGCTGCTCTGCGGCGCGGATAACCTGCGCGACGTGACCATGTTCCCGCTGAATCAACAGGCCGAAGACCTGCTGATGGGCGCGCCCTCCGAGGTGTCGGCGAAACAGCTGCGCGAGCTGCACATCCGCCTCAACCTGCCCAAGAAGGAGTTTGACCGAAAGCAGCCAGGGGTGATAGCTTTCACTCATGACTGTCACACCTGAGCAAATCAAGGCGGCGCGCGCCCTTCTTCGCATGGAGCAGGAGGAGTTGGCGCGCCGTGCGGGAGTTTCGGTGACGACTGTCCGCCGCCTCGAAGCCGCCGATCGCGAATACGCTGTAGCGGAAGAGACGGCGGAAGGGGTTCAGAACGCTTTGAAGGAAGCAGGCGTCGAGTTCATCCACGACGGCGTTAGGCGGGCTCGTAAAGAGCTTGATCGCGATTTAGTGGCGGATTTGATGAAGATAGCGGCAGAAAGCGCCCGGCTTCAAAAAGGCGGCGATCCCTTTGCTGAGGATGACCTTTACGATGAAAGCGGTTTGCCTGCGTGATCGTGATCGACAGTTCCGCGCTGGTTACGATTTTGAGGAATGAGCCAGACGCCCTTTTGTTCGCCGAAGTCATAGGCGCCGAGGATTCGGTGATTGCGTCCGTAGTCAACTGTTTCGAAACATCGATGGTCTTGGCGGGGCGCTCTCACGGCAAAATGGCTTGGGAGCCTCTCAATGCGCTTCTGATCCGCGCCAAGGTCGCGGTGATACCTTTCGATATGGAGCAAGCGAGTTCTGGCCCGCGCCGCGTTCCTCAAATATGGGAAGGGCCGGCATCCGGCGGCGCTCAACTTTGGCGATTGCGCGGCTTACGCCCTCGCAAAGTCGAAAAACCTTCCCCTTCTCTACAAGGGTAACGACTTTGCCAAGACGGATATTTTAGGCGCGTTGTAGCTGAAACTCGGATCAGGGGCTTTCTGGTCGCAAGCAGCCAGCGAAGGGCAGGGCGGATGATTTCTGAGTTTCTTGGCATAACGGCGGCGCTTACTGCGATCATTGCGGCGCGCTACCTGCTTCTTTCCGGCCTGTTCTACTGGCTGCTCTGGGGACGCGGCGGCAAGAAGCTTAGGGCGAAACGCCTGAACCGGGACCGCCCGATGCGCGCCATCGTCATGCAGGAGATACGGCTCTCGCTTCTCTCCTCTGTCGTCTACGCGGCGCCCGCCGCCATCGCGCTCGTGGCATTGCTGCATGGCGGGACGGCCGTTTATTACGATTGGCGCGCCTATGGCGGCGTTCCCTACCTCTTCCTGAGCTTCTTCATCTATCTCGCGGTGCAGGACGCCTATTACTACTGGGCGCACCGGCTCATGCATCACCCGCGGCTTTTCCGCTGGATGCATGCAGGCCATCACCGTTCGCGGCAGCCGACGCCATTTGCCTCGTTCGCGTTCGATCCGGCCGAGGCGGCGCTGACCGGCTGGCTGCTTCCAGCCATGGTTTTCGTCATCCCGATCCACATCGTGCTGCTCGTTGCACTTCTGCTTTTCATGAGCGTGGTCGCAGTCTTCAATCACTCGGGCTGGGAGCTTCTGCCGCGCTGGCTCGTACGCGGCCCAGTTGGCGGCCAGCTCATTTCAGCGACCCACCACAGCTATCACCACATCCGGTTCGACCGGAATTACGGCCTGTATTTCCGCTCGTGGGACAGGATCATGGGCACAGATACCATGCCTCAGGAGGCAGCGCCGGGAGAACGGCTCAGCATGCGCGGCGGGTCCGCCTAGAACAAGTAGCCGTGACGTTGGCCCCAGCCATCGACATAGGAATCTGCTCGCGGGTAGGCGGGGGCGAACTGGCTGCCGGCGCCCGCGCCCTGGCTTTGAAGATAGTGAAGCGTCTGCTTGCGAAGGGTGGTCTCGCAGGAAAAGTTACACGGGACCCAAATTTCGCCTGGAAGCATCACCTCGTCGCCAACAGGACCGTGCCTGACAGGAGCTACAACTTTCCGGTCGCCATACCAGAACTCGGCGTATGCATAGCGATGAGGCTCGCAGCAGCCCTGGCTTGGCGCACCTGGCTCCGGGTTCCTGCTGAGTTCAGCGGCTTGGGCAACGGCCGCAATACCGAACACCCCAGCCGCAACTAAGATCGAGCGAAGAATCATGGCGAGTCCCTCTCTTATGGGATCTTAAAAGGATTCATCCTGTTCGCCAACATCGTCTCCTGCGGCTTCCGGAGAAAGATCAGGTGGTGCAGCAAAAATGTTCGCACTAAGGTAACGGCAAAGCGAGCATAGCATGACAGGGCGAATCCGATGCCGTTACTCCAGGCAGCCACCATTTTCGACTATTGCGAGCGCGGTCTCAGCCCTGCCTTCTGGGCTGAACCGTTGAATGCGGTCACGAACGGCGGTTTCATCCTGGCTGCGCTCATCGGCGCCGTGATGATCGCACAACGCCCTTCGCACGAGCGCTCGCTTTGGCAGATTTTCTTTGTCTTGAACTTCATCGCCATCGGCGTGGGAAGCTTTCTGTTTCACACAGTCCCGAACATCGATACGGTCCTGGCCGATACCGGACCCATCGGCGTTTTCATGCTGACTTACCTCATCTTCGCACTTCGGCGTTTCGCGGGCGCCTCCTGGATTTTCACCGGCGTTGCGATCGCGGCCTTTTTCGGCCTCATGGCGATGGCGTTTCAAGTGCATTGCTGGGACGGCCGCATAGGTTTTTCGCTCGACGTCCCGGCCGGCGCTCAGGCCAAATGTCTGAATGGAAGTCTCGGCTACGGGCCCGCGCTTCTTTCCATGTGGCTTATGGCGGCCTGGCTTGGATTGCGCCGGCACCCCGCAGCGCTTCTTGTTTTCGCGGCGGCGCTAACCTTCTCAGTGTCCCTCACCTTCCGCTCCCTCGATCAGCGGCTTTGCGCCGACTGGATCGTTCTCGGGCATCGGATGGGAACCCACTTCATCTGGCATCTGTTGAATTCGCTGACGCTCTTCCTGCTTCTTGTCGCGGCCATCAAATACGCCGGCCGCCGCCAGGAAATTCTGCCGCCACGTCCGAGGCCTGGACCGTCAACCTACGCTGTTTCGTAAGGAAGACGGCGCCAGGCTCGGACCGGTCATGCTTAGAGATTGAACATCGCTATCAAACCAGCAAACAAGACGCCAATACAGAGCACAAGCACGATCGCAGCAGTCATATCTTTTATCTCCCAGTTCGCCCCAGCCTCAGAAGTCCGTGCTGCCAGGCGATATTGAACATTTTGAACGCACGGAGGACTCCCAGCGAACAATCCCAACGCCTAGCGCAATTGCACTGCTTGCTGAGCCTGGAATCTGCGCCTCGAACCCGCTCCGTTATCATCCTCTTCTTGCTCGTTGACGCAAGGTAAAAGAACGCTAATGTGCCTGGGCAAAATGTCGTGCCAGCGGACGTGGCGAAACGGTAGACGCAAGGGACTTAAAATCCCTCGGCTGTAAGGCTGTGCGGGTTCAAGTCCCGCCGTCCGCACCAGACCCCTAGCCCCGAAGCGTCATCGTGAGATTGAGTCATTGCGCGGCGATGGCCGCTATAGATCCCTCTCGAAGTTGACGCCACCTTCCAGCCGCAAATAAATAATTTGGATATCTCATCCGTTCGTATGATCCGCCGCCATCCAAGCTAAGGTAGCATTGATTTATATCAAACCTGTTTCTGATGTCGATCAAGGTCATGACGGGATTGTAACCGGCGCGTTGTCTTTAGGAGATAGAAATGGAAGCGAGTTCCATTCCATTATTCGTTGACGAAGCGAAGCCGGTTACAGAGCAGTCTCGAACACCCGAGATGGCCGCAACGGTACTCGTTCTCCCGCCGCCCTATCATCGCCATGAAAATTCAAATCCGGACAGCCTGCTCATCGCCGCCAAGATGGCGGGGGGCCTTGCGCTAGCATTTGTGACAATGGTGGGTTATCTCGCGCTGAGATAGTTCCGGAAAAACTAAAGCGTCGTGCGCGTAGTCCGGCGCGGGCCTCGATACGCTTTTTTGCGTGGCGCATTGGACCTCACTTTTATCTCCGGATTGGATTTCCGCTTGCGTTTGCGTCACGGATTTTTCTTGAGTGAGGATTGTAGGAGAAAGCGCCTTGCCGAGAAGTTAATGGATAAGCCATTGATATTAGTACGGAATTTACAGGCCGGATGGCGCTTCCGGCGCACGCGTTGGGCTGACCTCAGCGCGTCGTGGTTAACAAGGGAATCTGGGGTTATATTTAACCGACTTTTCAGAGCCCACTTAATGCCAAAATTCCGGCATTAAATTCTATTTAATGGGGTGGGTCTGCGTAAAAAAGCTGTTCACTTTCAATGCGTTGGAACCGCCTGCCTACCGCCGCTCGTAGGCCTCGATCTGCTCCGGTAAAGGGATGGTTAAGCCTAATGAAGTGTAAATTGGACCAGAAATAAATCGGCCGCGCTCCTGTTAACCAGCTTCAGATTAATGCTCGGCGCTGCGAACCAATCGTTAATGGCGGCGATGCTTCTTTGCATGCCAGCTGCGTTGGCCGATCCGAGCTGCCAGGAGCAAGCCACGAGCAAGAAATTCGCGGGCGCCGCGCTGAAAAGCTTCATGACTACCTGCGAGAAGGATGCGACGGCCACCTGCCAGAAGGCCTCGACGGATAAGAAGCTGGCGCGGGCTGCGAAAACGAGCTGCGAAACCAAATGCGTGAAAGACGCGGGGGGGGGAGCGAAATCCTGATCGCAGCTATTCCGCCGTTTCAGGCTTGAACAGGTGGACCTCGCCGCTGCTCACGGTCTCCTCGGCGAGGAGCGAGAGCGCCAGCGGCACAAGAGCATCCGGCGGCGGCAAGGTGTTCTCGTCTTCTCCTGGATAGGCCAGCCGCCGCATGCGCGTGCGCACCTTTCCCGGATCGAGCAGATTCACGCGCACCGGCGTGGATTGAACTTCGTGGGCATAGGTCTTCGCAAGCGCCTCAAGGCCAGCCTTGGAGACGGAGTAAGGCCCCCAATAGGCGCGGCAGCGCTGTGTTGCTCCCGAGGTGAGGAGCAGAACGCGGCCCGCCGTCGAGAGGCGCAAGATCGGATCGAGGGTGCGAAGAAGCCGCCAGTTCGCCGTCAGGTTTACGGCAAGCGTCTCAGACCAATCCTTTTCGCTCACATGGCCGAGCGGCGTAAGGGGCCCGAGCACGCCGGCATTGCCGACAAAGATGTCGAGCCTCTGCCAGCGCTGGTACAGGGTGGGGCCGAGGGTGTCGATCTGTGCGCCATCCTTGAGATCGAGCCGCAGCAGTGAAATGCGCGCCCCGAGCGCCTTCAACTCATCGTCCAGCTCCTCCAGCGCGCCTTTCGTCCGGGCCGTGGCGATGACCTGCGCCCCTTGCAGCGCGAGAGTCTTGGCGATGGCGCGTCCGATGCCACGGGATGCGCCGGTTACGAGCGCGACCTTGTCGTCAAACCGGGGCAGAACCTTATCCGGGGTCACGGCCTACACCGCCATCAAAGAAAGACGGTGCTGCTGGCCGGGCTCCGGCCCATCCCAATCCTGCAGGGGTGTTGGATATTCACCCGTGAAACAGTGGTCGGTGAATTGCGGATAGTCCGGATCGCGTCTCGGGTAGCCAAGCGCGCGGTAGGTGCCGTCGACGGAGAGGAAAGACAGACTATCGCAGCCGAGCAACCGCCTCATGCCCTCGATGTCATGATTGGCGGCCAGCAGCGAGCGGACGTCGGGGGTATCGATCCCGTAATAGTCGGCAAATTTGATTGGCGGACAGGCGATCCGCATGTGGACCTCTTTTGCGCCGTTCTCGCGCATCATCGAGACGATCTTCGTCGAAGTCGTTCCGCGGACGATGCTGTCGTCAATGAGCACAATGCGCTTGCCTTCGACGCTGACGCTGGGCGTCGGATTATGCTTCAGCTTAACGCCGAGCTTTCGGATACGCTGCTCCGGCTCGATGAAGGTGCGTCCGACATAGTGATTGCGGATGATGCCAAGCTCGAAGGGCAGGCCGGATTCGTGCGCGTAGCCGATGGCGGCGGCCACGCCCGAATCGGGAACGGGGATGACAACATCGGCATCGGCGGGCGCTTCGTGAGCGAGCTCGCGCCCGAGCGCTTTCCGCACGTCATAAACGCAATGCCCGCCCATGATGGAAGTCGGGGCGGGCGAAGTAGATGTATTCGAAGATGCAGGGCCTCGGCTGACAGCGGGGGAAGGCCCTGTGGCTCTCGATTCCCTCCTCCGAAATGACTACCACCTCGCCATTCTCAACCTCGCGGACGAAGCGCGCGCCAATAATGTCAAGCGCGCAGGTCTCCGATGCCAGGATGGTCGCATTCCCCATTTTTCCGATAATGAGAGGCCGGATGCCAAGGGGATCGCGAATGCCAACCAGCCTTTTTCGCGTCAGCGCGCCGAGCGCATAGGCCCCCTCGATCTGGTGAAGTGCGTCTAAAAGCCGCCC
Organism: uncultured Alphaproteobacteria bacterium; assembly: GCA_963764115.1. Taxonomy (GTDB): domain Bacteria; phylum Pseudomonadota; class Alphaproteobacteria; order Rhizobiales; family Rhodomicrobiaceae; genus Rhodomicrobium. The sequence continues at coordinate 210,196 of CAVXRT010000025.1, read as the reverse complement.
TACCAAACCGTCCCTTCGATCGCGGCTTCTCGCGATGAGATGAACGATGACCTCGGTGTCGGAGGTTGATTGGAAGATGGCCCCGGAGGCGACCAGCTCACGGCGAATTTTCAGCGCATTGGTGAGGTTGCCATTGTGGCAAAGCGCAAGACCGCCGACATCGAGATCCGCGAAAAGCGGCTGCACGTTTCTTATCGCGGTCGCACCGACTGTGGCATAGCGCACATGGCCGAGCGCCATCGACCCCGGCAGGCGGTCAATAACGGACTTCTGGTTGAAATGATCGCCAACGAGACCGAGACGGCGCTCCGAGTGAAATTGGTCGCCATCGAAGGTGACGATGCCCGCTGCCTCCTGGCCTCGATGCTGAAGGGCGTGAAGCCCGAGGGCCGTTAGAGCGGCAGCCTCGGGATGATTGAAAACTCCGAAAACACCGCATTCCTCATGAAGTCTGTCGTCGCCGAAGCCGAACGGCTCCGTCTCAGAAGCCGGCATGCACCTACTCTCGTCCACTTCAGCGTCCTTCACCCACAAACCGTTTCACCCAACGGAAACGGCATCCCACTCACGTCCGGTCGGCTTCAGGCGGAGGCGAAGCCGGCCTATCACGTTTAAATAACGACTCTGGGTTGTCAGGCAATAGGGATTTAATCGTATCTCCGGCGCTTTCAATGAGCGGCAGCGAGCGCGCTTCTCTCACCCATTTGGGCAGGTTTTGCCGATCCACGATCTGACCCACGATGAGATAGGCGATAACGACCAGGATCAGGCCCCGCACAAGCCCATAGACGAAGCCGAGAGTGCGGTCGACGGCGCCAACGCGGCTGTCGAGCACGCGCTCCGAGATGTTAGCCGTAAGCAGGCTGAAGACGATAAGGCTGGTTATGAACACAACGGCGATGAGGGTTGCGTCGGCCAGCATCGGCGTATCGATGTAGGTGCGGACTTCGCCCTTCAAATTCGAATAGGCAAGAAGCGTCACGATGGCCGCGAGCGCCCATGACATGATTGAAAGCATCTCCCTCGTCAGTCCTCTCAACATCGCGAGAAAACCCGAGAAGACCATGATGCCTACGAGTATGATGTCGAGCCCTTGAATAGGCATGAGCCTTGCCCCTCCATGCGGATTGTACGACCGTCACGCTCTACGCCCGTATTAGGCCGCTTTATGCGAAAAGAGTAGCCAAATCTTTCAATTGAGGCAGCCTGGTAAGCTTCACGGCAAAGCCGTTGCCTAATACCTCTCCGGCAGCTGGAAGGAAAGCGGATCGAAACCCGAGCTTCTGAGCTTCCTTCAGCCGCACGGTCATTTGCTGAACAGGCCGTAGCGCCCCGGATAAACCGACCTCACCGAAATAGACGGTATCTTTAGGGAGCGCAATCCCCGAGAAGGCGGAGAGGAGCGCTGCCGCAACCGCCATGTCCGCGGCTGGCTCCGAGATGCGAAGGCCGCCAGCGACGTTCAGGTAGACGTCCTGAGCGCCGATCTTCACGCCGCAACGTGCTTCCAGGACTGCAAGAATCATCGCGAGCCGGTTCTGATCCCAGCCCACGACCGAGCGTCTGGGCGCCGCGTAAGGGGAGGGGGCGAGCAGCGCCTGGATTTCCACAAGCAGCGGCCGCGTGCCCTCGATGCCCGCGAAAACGGCGCTGCCGGCAACCTCGCCATCGCCCTGGCTCAAGAAAAGCTGCGATGGATTCGGGACCTCGCGAAGCCCGTCGCCGTGCATATCGAACACGCCGATCTCGTTGGCGGGGCCGAAGCGATTCTTGGTGGCGCGCAGAAGCCTCAAATTGTGGGCGTTATCGCCGTCGAAAGTGAGAACCGCATCCACCATGTGCTCGATGACCTTGGGGCCTGCGATCTGGCCGTCCTTGGTGACATGTCCCACGACCACGATCACCGGCCCCCGGGCTTTTGCGAGCGCAATGAGCGACTGCATGCTCGCGCGGACCTGGCTTACGGTGCCGGGCGCAGACTCGATCGCCTCGGTCCATAGCGTCTGGATCGAATCGATAACCATAAAATCGGGCGCTGGCCCCTGTTCGGCGGTGGCGAGGATTCGCTCGACGCAGGTTTCGGCGACAAGACCGAGCGGAACCTTCGAAAGCCCCAGCCTGGACGCACGAAGGCGGATTTGATCGGTGGCTTCCTCACCCGAAAAGTAAAGCGCGCTGTGGCCCGCAGCGGCGATGGCGGCGGCGGCCTGAAGGAGCAGCGTCGATTTGCCGATTCCAGGCTCGCCGCTCAGCAGCACCGCCGATCCCAGCGCAAAGCCATCGCCCACGGCCCGGTCAAGTTCGCCAATGCCGGAAACAATGCGCTGCACCTCGCGGCCTTTGTCCGCAAGGCTCTCGATCGTCGCGGCTTTCGCTCTCCGTTTCGCCTTGAGGCCAACCCCACCCGGAGCAGAGAGCGCGCTTTGCTCCTGGGCCAGGCTGTTCCACGCGCCGCAGGACGGACATTTGCCCTGCCATTTGCTGCTGGCTGCGCCGCAGGACTGGCAAACATAGTCCTGAGCAAGCTTCACCATGGGATTGCGGCCAAGGTTGAAAGCCGCCTTCTGTCATGGCCGGGCTTGACCCGGCCATCCAGGATTTCTCCCGGCGCCTGCGCCCGTCTGGATGGCCGCCTCAAGGGCGGCCGTGACTGTGCGCGCCCTCTACTCATCCAGGTAAATCCGGTGATAGCGATGGCTGAGCGACGTCAGCACCTCGTAGCCGATGGTGCCGCCGAAGGACGCCAGATCGTCGACAGTGACGCGGCCGCCCAGCGCTTCAACCCAGCCGCCGCGATGGAGTAACCCCTCCGGCACATCCGTCGCGTCGTAGGTGATCAGATCCATGGAAACGCGGCCGAGAAGCGGAAGCGGGTGCTCGCCGACATACGCCGGCGGTCCCTCGGGTCGCGCATTGCTCGCCGAGAAGGCGCGGAAGTAGCCGTCCGCGTAGCCGATGCAAACCGTTGCGATTCTCGTGCGCCGCTTCAAAGTGTGCATTGCGCCGTAGCCCACGGTTTGCCCGGCTTCGGCCCAATGCAGTTGCGCGATGCGCCCGAACAGCCACACCACCGGCTCGATGGGATTTGAGGCGTTGAATTGCGCATTCCCTCCGTAGAGGGAGATGCCCGGCCGGGTCACATCGAAATGAAACTGAGGGCCGAGAAAGATCCCAGCCGAATTGGCGAGGCTGCGCGGCACGCCGGGAAACAAGGGCGAAAGTTCCGCGAAGAGTGTTCGCTGCGCGTCGTTCATCGCGCTCTTTGCATCATCGCCGCAGACGAGGTGCGTTATAACGAGGCGCGACTCGAACGAGGCAAGCGCACCGCGATCCTGCGCAAGCTGGGCCGCCTCGTGGGGTTTCAAACCGAGGCGCGCCATGCCTGTATCGAGATGGATTGCCGCGGGCAGTTTTCTTCCGAGGCTTCGGCAATAGGCTGCCCACTCCGACACTTCTTCCAGACTCCCCAGCACAGGGCGGACGCGAAGCTCGTCATAAAGCGCGGCGTTCTCGGGAAAGAGGCCGTCGAGAACATAGAGCGTTGCATCCGCGCACAAGGCGCGCAGCGCCGCCGCCTCGGCAAAGGTGGCCACAAAGAAGGTACGGCATCCTTCCCCTACGAGCGCCGGGACGCAGCGGCCCGCGCCGAGGCCGTAGGCGTCAGCCTTGACGACGGCTGCGGTTTCGGCGCCGGCGGCTTTTTCGCGGAGCGTGCGATAATTGCGGCGAATGGCCCCAAGCCGCACGATAAGCGCAGCCGTGGCATGCGCAGGACTGTTCGAAAGCTGTTGGGCTATATCTTGTGCGAGTGTCTCCGCCATCTCTACTCGTACCGTTCCGGCAGGCGGCTGTCATTGGCCAAGTCTCCAAACCGCGTAATATCGGCCTGGAATTGCAACCGGACCCCTCCCGTCGGGCCATGGCGCTGCTTGCCGATAATCACTTCAGCGAGCCCTTGCACCTGGTCCATTTCATCCTGCCACTTTTGATGCTCTTCGACTTTTGTCATCGAAGGCTCCTTGCGCGAAACATAGTATTCCTCGCGGAAGACGAACATCACCACGTCGGCATCCTGCTCAATCGAGCCTGACTCTGCGCAAGTCGGAGAGTTGCGGGCGCTTGTCGTCCCGGTTTTCGACCTGGCGTGAAAGCTGAGACAGCGCAAGGATCGGCACGCATAATTCCTTCGCGAGCGCCTTGAGCCCAACCGTGATTTCCGACACCTCCTGAACGCGGCCCTCCTGCGAGCGCTTCGCCGACCCTGTCAGAAGCTGCAGGTAATCGACAACAATAAGGCCGAGGCCTTTCTGCCGCTTGAGACGCCGCGCGCGGGCGGCAAGCTGGGCGATGGAGATGCCGCCGGTGTGGTCGATGAACAGTGGGAGGGTCTGCAATTCCATTGCTGCGGACTGCAGCCGCGTGAATTCGCTATCGCTGATCTGGCCGCGCCGGATTTTTTCTGACGGAATCTGCGCCTGTTCGGCGAGAATACGCGTCGCGAGCTGCTCGGACGACATTTCGAGGCTGAAGAAACCGACGATGCCGCCATCTTCCGCCCGCTCGGTGCCGTCTTCCTTCGGGGCGGTCCGGAAGGCTTTGGCGATGTTGAAGGCGATGTTGGTCGCAAGCGCCGTCTTGCCCATGGATGGACGCCCTGCGAGAATGATCAGGTCGGAGCTTTGCAAGCCGCCCATCATGCGGTCGAGATCCGCAAGACCGGTGGAGAGGCCGGACAAACCGCCGTCACGCTCATAGGCGCGCGCAGCCATCTCGATGGCGTCGGTGGTGGCGTCGCCGAAGGACATGAACCCCGAGCCGTATTTGCCCTTGTCGGCGAGATCGAAGAGCCGCTGCTCCGCCACCTCGATCTGCGCCTCTGGCGGCGCATCGACCGGCGAATTGTAGGCCACGTTCACCATGTCTTCGCCGATGATGATCAGTTCGCGCCGAACGGCGAGATCGTAGATCGCGCGGCCATAGGCCTGAGCATTGATGATCGTCGTCGCCGCGGCAGCCAGACGGCCGAGATACTGCGCAACCGTCATCTCGCCGATCGGCGGCTCAGAATTGAAGAAAGTTTTCAGCGTGATCGGCGAGGCGTGTTTTCCGGCCTGGACCAGCTTGGCCATGACCTCGTAAAGGCGGCCATGCAGCGGCTCGAAAAAGTGGTTCGGCTGAAGGAAGCCCGACACGCGATCGAACGACTCGTTATTGATCAGGATCGCGCCAAGCAGCGCCTGCTCGGCTTCGATGTTGTGAGGGGCCTGCCGGAAGGGCAGGGCGTCCAGGCTCTCTTGCAGAGAGGACGAGGGTGCAACGGCGGAAAGTGCGGGGGTGCGTCTCATGAGAGGGACTAGACCTGATTCCGCCGATTTGCCGAAGAAGCCGCGCTTCACGATCCGCGAAGCGTGCACAGTCTTCTCATTGCGTTGGAAGAAACGTAAACGGATGAAGCCGCGCCTTGACTGCGGCGCAGGAACCGCGCGACTCGCTCACGCGCTTCACAGTGATAGAGCCCCGAGCGCCCGCTGGCAGAGTTCTAAGCGGCGAGCGGAAACTGTTCCCCAGAGCTGTCGTTCTCTTCCATTGCCCGGATCATCTCCTCGAAGCGCTCGTTTTCAAGAGCGTCGTAGGGATCGTCATCGACGATATGTGCGCGCACAAAGCTTTTAAACGCCTGCTTGAAACGCTCCCGCAAGGAAGAGGGTTGCACATGATCCATGCGTTGGCTCCCGTGACTTGAACTTTCCCCAGAACTCACGGTAAGCCAAAGATTCTAACACTATGCTACCAGAGATGGCGCAATTGCGTGCGCTCCCTTAGAGCGAGCGCGTTCGGTCAACGAGGGACGCCCGACGGGAGATCCTGCCACGCTTCGCGTCCAGGATTTCCCGCAGATAAGGCGCACGAGCAACATGCGTTTTATGGGACGCGTGCGTCCCGATGATCGTCACCCCGGAATGCGCCTCAGCGCATATCCGGGGCCGTTACAAATCGAAGCGCCTGTTGCGATCCCGGAGACGGCGCAGGCGTCGTTCCGGGATGTCGAGCTCTAAGGATTGCGTCGCAACCTTTACGCACTCCGCTCTAGCAACTCTATGATTTCTCGTACAGCTTATCCGAGGCAAGTTCGCTTAAGAGCGTGCAGCGAAGCGAGTGCGACCTTGGCTCCAGTTGTCCTAGAACTGGCCTCGCGAGCCCCAGGCTTCGGATACTTCCTTGTTCGCCTGCCAGTTTCCAAGGAACGTGAAGGCCTCATCGAGAAGGTGGGGCGTGTGCCTCCCCGGGGAGTAATGGAGCGCGCGATCGTAATACTCTTCGAGAGCGGGCCTGAAATCCGGGTGCGAGCAATTTTTGATGATCACCTTGGCGCGTTGCCTTGGCGACAGCCCGCGCAAATCGGCAAGCCCCTGCTCCGTGACGAGGATCTGAACGTCGTGCTCGGTATGATCGACATGACTGGCCATGGGCACGATACAGGAAATGTGACCGCCCTTTGCGATCGAGGGAGTCATGAAAATCGAAAGATACGCGTTGCGCGCGAAATCGCCCGAACCGCCGATCCCATTCATGATGCTGGAGCCGAGAATGTGGCTCGAGTTCACATTGCCGTAGATGTCGGCCTCAATCAGTCCGTTCATTGAAATGATGCCGAGACGCCGGATAATTTCGGGGTGGTTGCTTATCTCCTGCGGCCTGAGAATGATTTGGTCGCGGTAAAAGTCGATATCGCGGTTGAACTCCTCGGAGGCATCCGGGCTCAGCGAAAGCGCGGTCGACGACGCCATCGTCATTTTGCCCTGCTTGATGAGATGCATCATCCCATCCTGCAACACCTCCGTGTAAGCGGTGAGATTTTCGTACGGTCCATGTTCAAGGCCGGCCATGACCGCGTTTGCGACGTTGCCCACTCCAGATTGCAGCGGCAATAGATCCGGCGGCATGCGGCCTTTCTTGACCTCGTAGCCCAGAAAATCGAGGATGTGGCCCGCGATGCGGAAAGAGGTCTCGTCGGGCGTTGCGAATTTCGAATTGCGATCGCTCGCATGGGTTTCAACAACGGCGATGATCTTGTCGGGATCGCAGCGGAAATATTTCTCGCCGATACGATCGGACGGCTTCACAAGTGGAATCGGTTGCCTGTACGGGGGCAGGCGCGTGCCGTAATAAATGTCGTGCATGCCCTCAAGGCCCGGATTCATCCAGGAGTTGACCTCGAGGATCACCTTATCGGCCTGTTCCAGCCAGGTTTTGTTGTTTCCGATGGAGGTGGTGGGCATCAGCCGTCCGTCTTCCAGAATGCCGGAAACCTCCACGATAGCCACGTCGAGATTGCCGAAAAAGCCGAACCAGACGAATTGGGCGACCTGCGAGAGGTGGATATCGACATATTCCATCTGCCCGGCGTTGATTCGATTGCGGCAGGTCGGGTCCGATTGATAGGGCAGGCGCATCTCGATGCCATCGACGCTAGCGAGCGCGCCGTCGAGTTCGGGCGCCGTCGAAGCGCCGGTCCAGATGCTGATCTTGAATTTTTCTCCCGCCGTGCGCAGGGCATTGATCCGCTCGGCCAGCGCCGCGGGCACGGCCTTCGGAAAACCTGACCCGGTGAAACCGCTCATACCAACATTCGAGCCGCCCGGAATTAATGCAGCAGCCTCCGAAGACGTCATAATCTTGCTTCGGAGCGCAGGATTGAGCACGCGCGATCCATCCACGGCGGGACCCCTTTTTGCTATGTGATGATAGTGTCGCGCAAAACCGCAATGCGCACAACAACGGCTATCCGCAGTTGTAGGCTAAGCTCGGAGGGGGAGTCGGTTCAAGGAATGCGCTGACGCAGCCGGGGTTTTGGGGGGCTGCCATGCCAATAATGCAGCGCTTGGAAGGCTGCATGCGCGAGGGCTGGCCTCGCGCACAGTTTTTCGTTGCTATTCGGGCTGCGCCGCTTCGCCCTCGAAGAGAGCTTCCGCCGCGAGCGCGGCCTGCTCGGCGCCGTACTCGTCGCGCACCTGCGTAACATCCTCGCCCTTGGCCTGCCGCTTCGCTTCTTCTTCTGTGCGGGCGACGTTGACAGCGACCTTAATCGCGACCTCGGGATGTAAGCCGACGCGGACGTCGTGGAGACCAAGGTTCTTGATCGGCCGGTCGAGGAGAACCTGCACGCGGTCGATTGTGAACCCGCCCGCTGTCACCGCATCGGCAATGTCGCGCGTCGAGACCGAACCATAAAGCTGGCCGCTATCGCCCGCCTGCCGCAGGACAACGAAGCTCAAGCCGTGGAGCTTCTTGGCGACGGCCTCGGCTTCCTGCTTGCGCTCGAGATTGTTGACCTCAAGCTGTGCGCGCTCCGTCTCGAAGCGCCCCAGATTTTCTTTCGTGGCGCGCATCGCCTTGCCTTGAGGCAAAAGGAAGTTGCGCGCGAAACCGGGGCGCACCTTCACCACGTCGCCCATCTGGCCGAGACGACCAATGCGTTCCAGGAGAATGACCTGCATGGCGCGCTCCTATTTCAACACGTAGGGGAGAAGGCCGAGAAAGCGCGCGCGCTTGATGGCCTTCGCCAGTTCGCGCTGCTTCTTGGCGGACACCGCCGTGATGCGGCTCGGCACGATCTTCCCGCGCTCCGAAATGAAGCGCTGCAGAAGCCGGACGTCCTTGTAATCGATGACCGGCGCATTATCGCCCGTGAAAGGGCAGGTCTTGCGGCGGCGATAGAAGGGGCGGCGCGCTCCGCCGCTGGTTCCTTGCATGCTCATTCTTCACCCCCTGCCGCTTCAGGGCGCGGGCGTGGGGTGAAGCCGCCTTCACCGCCTGCGCTGCGCCCGCCGAAGCTGCGGCCTTCGCCACCACCGTCGCGGAATCCGCCGCCGCCAAAGCCACGGTCATCGCGGTCGCGGCGCGGGGGACGCGGTCCACGGTCGCCCCGATCGCCTCGGTCTCCGCGCTCACGGTCGCGATCGTCCTGCTTGCGCATCTGGATCGAGGGCTTGTCGTCGAGTTCATCGACGCGCACCGTCAGGAAGCGGAGAATGTCCGTCGAAATCCGCATCTGGCGCTCCATTTCGAGGACGGCCTGGAAGGGCGCCTCGATGTTGAAGAACGCGTAATGCGCGCGCCGGTTCTTCTTGATCTTGTAGGCTGTGGACTTGAGACCCCAATATTCGGTCTTGCCGACCTTGCCGCCCATCTCCTCGACGACGGCTTTGTAGGTGTTCATCAGCCCTGTCACTTGCTGCGCCGTGACGTCCTGGCGCGCAAGAAAAGTATGCTCGTAAAGGGGCATATTGGCCTTTCCCTGTTTCAACGATGTCCGGCGCAGAGCCCCCGTCAAGCCTCGGAAAGGCATGAAGGTTCTTAAGCAGAGCTGAGACACGGGAACATGGGCTTTTTATAGCCATTCGCGAGGTGTGCTTGGACACAGCCTCGTGGTTCCGTTCAGCCTCAAACCGGACGGTGGCCCGCACTATAGGCAAAAGTCGGATGCGCGCAACTGTTTTGCGCTCTTCATTCGTGCAATCGGCGCGAGGCATACTGAGGGAAAGGCCTGACCTCGTTCCATCCTCTGGACCGTCCAAATTGGTTGCCGCATGGCCCCAATTGCTTGAATGGGAAGATGGTAGGGGAAAGCGCCTTGCTTTGAGGTTAACGCAAGTAAACCATTGAAATACATAAGAAAATATAGGCACGCGCTGACGCGGCCGCGGCTGGGAAGGGCGTGCGGATGGTTAACATGCGAACGCGGATTATATTTAACCGGCTTTATCGCGTCCCATTCCTGCCAAAAATAGACTTTTTTAACGTTGCAAGAAATCCTGTAATTTCAAGTGCTTATCCGCATTCCGCCTGCGCGGCTACTCTCCTTTTTACCGATGCTTAACCACAACGTCCGCCTTTTGGTCCAGCAATAATTCGGGCGCGCGGACGTTAACCATCCGGGCGTTAACCCATAGGCGCGGCAACGAACCGTTTACTCTTATGGCGCAGCTTTGCGCCTTTGGACCGGAGGCTCGGTGCGCCATCGATCTTCCATGACGGCGCGCGGTTATCTCACCTTCAGCATGTTGCGCAGCGCAAGGCCGAACAGGAAGATCAGCACGCCCGAGATCAGCTTCTGGATGGCGCTCGGCACAGACGGAGCTGGGTACTGCCCGGGTCATAGAGTTCGAGGCCGTAGAGGCAGCCATACATGCGGTGCGAGGCGTCGCTGCCGCCGTCGAGCACGACGAAGGCGTTGCGGAAGGCGAGGTGCAGCGCCTCGGCGCGCGCGTTTGTCTGGCTGCGCAGCTTTTCGCCGAGGCCGATGACTTTGATCTCATTTGGATCGGAGGGTTTCTCGCTGGTTGGCGTGTAGCACGCAACTACATTTGTTATTGCGTGGTGGCCTGCCTGCGCGGCGGCGTTCCCCCACCAGGCATGTTCCAGCGCCAGGTCGCGCTGCATCACGTCCGTCTGGCCGAGATACACGGCTCCAAAGATTGGAATGGCTATGGCCCAGGCGAAGAAAGGCCGGAACATCGAGCGCCCATAATTAGAGAAAAAGCCGTACAACCAGCCGAAAAACGAGCGCAGCCAGATTTTCCAGCCTTGTTTTCTGTTTGGCATCGGCCAGCGTCAATTGCCTTTACAGTTTTTCCGGCGGCAGCTGCGCGCTTCTCTAGCGCAGCTCTGGCTTCTTCCACCTTTTCATCGGACGCATTTTTATCAAGAAAGAGGCAGTAGCTGAAGTCAACCGTGTCTTCGGAAATCATTGCGTTCCAATGAAGCACTGCGGCTTGATAGCCGGCTCCTTCCGCCTGAAAATCCTCTCGGCCTCTGGCCATGAATTCGGCTTGCGCTTCCGCACGCTTTGCCTCGCACTCCAAAAACAGCGCAACCGTCTCGTCCCGCGTCATGCCCCACGCCTCCGCCGCCACCGTCATCCCGCGCGCGGCGCAGCGTGAAACGGTGCGGCGCTGACGCGGGATTGTTAAGCATGCCCGCCTCTGAAGACCCCGTGTCTGCGCAGCGTCATTTCATGCCGCAGCGCGCACGGGGTGACGGCTTTTGCGAAGCTTTAGCCGGAACTGGTTAGATTGCCGATCGGCCGCCCATGAAAAGACCCCTGATAAACGCGAAAGCGCTTTCCGGGCCGGCTAGTCCTGCGCGGGAAGCGGCTCCAAGGCGCGGCGAACGATGTCCGGCGCCCTGGCAATAACGGTGAGGTAAGCGCGCGCCGCCGCATCCGGTTCGAAGCGGCCCTGTTCCCAATCGCGCAAGGTGCCAATCGGGATGTGATAGCGCGCTGCAAATTCTTCCTGCGACAGGCCGAGCGCGCGCCGGATGCTTTTTGTGCGCGGCACGCGGCGCATCTTCGCAAGCCGCTCCTCCGTCAGAGGCTGCGCGTCGGGATGGGCAAGCGCCGCGGCATGGACTTGCTCTTCGGTAAGCGCATCGACAGCGCTCCAGTCATGCTTGGTTTTCATTGTAATACTTCCGGCGTTCGAAGGGTTCGGCAAGACGCGCCGAGATAATCCGTATCACCTCGCCCCTCATCGCATAGGCGACGAACAAAATTCGGCTATCCACCATGCCGAGCGCAGCAAAACGCTCCTCGCTTTCATCCTGTCCTTCGTCGATCCATTCGATAATGAATGGGTCGGAGAACACATCACGCGCCATTTCAAACGTGATTTTGTGATTGCGCAGATTGCTGGCCGCCTTGCTGTCGTCCCATTCAAAGTCATCGCTTCATAATATACGGGCGGCCCGTAGAAAGCAGGAATATCGAGAGGCTGAGCTTAGATAAAAAGAGCGGGCGCGGCCAGCGCGGCCGAACCGCGGCTAAACGCGCGGCGGCCTTCCCTTGACAGCGCGCGCGGAAACGTGTCTTTGGCCGAACGAACCGTGATCGGCTTTGCTGTCATCACGCCCTCATTCACAACGCGAGTGACGACGCGAGCCGCATGACATTTGCATTCACATTTCCAGGGCAGGGCAGCCAGACCGTCGGCATGGGACAGAGCCTCGCACAGGGGTTCACCGTGTCGCGCCATGTGTTCGATGAGATCGACGAGGCGCTCGGCGACCACCTTTCGCGCACCATGTGGGAAGGCCCCTTAGAGACCCTGACGCTCACCGCGAACGCGCAGCCCGCGCTGATGGCCGTGTCGCTGGCCGCCTATGCCGCGCTCCGCCAGGAATATGGCGCGGACGCGCTCAAGCCGATGTTCATGGCGGGCCATTCGCTCGGCGAATATTCGGCGCTTGCTGCGGCTGGCGCGTTCTCCATAGCCGAAGCCGCGAAGCTGTTGCGCCTGCGCGGGCAGGCCATGCAGGAAGCCGTGCCGCCAGGGCAGGGGGCCATGCTGGCGCTCCTCGGGGCCGAGATCGAACAGGCGCAAAAGCTTGCCGCCGCTGCAGCCGAAGGCGAAGTCTCCCAGGTCGCGAACGATAACGCGCCGGGGCAGGTTGTTATCAGCGGCACGAAGTCCGCGATGGATCGCGCGGTGAAACTCGCCCCCGAACACGGCATCCGGCGCGCCGTATCGCTGCCGGTCAGCGCACCCTTCCATTGCGCGCTCATGAAGCCCGCCGCAGACCGCATGGCCGACGCGCTAGAAGCCTTGACCCTCAACCCGCCGCGTGTGCCGATTATTGCAAATGTCACTGCAGCGCCTGTCACCGAACCGAGCGAGATAAAATCCCTGTTGGTTCAGCAGGTGACGGGTGTTGTGCGCTGGCGCGAATCCGTGGCTTACATTGTCGATCATGGAGCGGAGACGCTGTTCGAGATCGGGGCCGGCCGCGTGCTGACGGGCATGGCCAAACGCATCCGGGCCAAAGCCGATGCCCGCTCGGTCGGGTCGCCGGACGATATCAAAGCCTTCGGCGAGTGGCTGAAGGCGCGGGGAGCGTAAACGGGATCGCAATGTTCGATTTGACCGGAAAATGCGCCCTCGTCACAGGCGCTTCGGGCGGCATCGGCGAAGGCCTCGCCGAAGCGCTGCACGGGCAGGGCGCGACAGTCGCGCTTTCGGGGACGCGGCGCGAGAAGCTCGAAGAGGTCGCGGCCAGGATAGGATCGCGCGTCCACGTGCTTCCTTGTGATTTGCGCAACCGCGCCCAGGTTTCCGCGCTGGTAGGGCAGGCCGAGGCGGCCATGGGCAAGCTCGACATCCTCGTCAACAATGCGGGCGTGACCAAGGACAACCTCTTCATGCGCATGAAGGACGAGGAGTGGGACGAGGTCATCGCCATCAACCTCACCTCGGTTTTCATTCTGTGCCGGAGCGCTCTCAGAAATATGATGCGGCGGCGAGCGGGACGGATTATCAACATAGCGTCGATCAGCGGCGTCGTCGGCAATCCGGGGCAAGGCAACTATGCCGCCTCCAAAGCAGGGCTCGTCGGCATGACGAAATCGCTCGCGCGGGAGGTTGCATCGCGTGGCATAACGGCCAACTGTATTGCACCGGGTTTCATAGAAACGCCCATGACGCATGCATTGAATGAAAAACAGACGGAGGCGATCGCCAGCAACATCCCAGCCGGTTTCTTCGGAAAGCCGGGCGACATCGCAGCGGGGGTCGTCTTCCTCGCCAGCGACGAGGCCCGCTACATCACCGGGGAAACGCTCCAGATCAACGGCGGCATGGTGATGGTCTGACCACACCGACACGCGGGCCGGGATTTCTTCAGGGCGTAATTCTTGATAAGGTGGATAGAGGGGGCGTGGGCCTTAGAAAAGGCTTTCACCCCCGGAGCTTCAGTGCTACCAGCCACCTCGCGCCCAGGTGCAGTCCAAGTCCGATGTGTTGCGGCATTGAAATTACCTGTGCTTAATCGAGTTAAGTTAGGCGCTTGAACACTTGGGGAAACCGTGAGGAAAACATGAGCGATATCTCGGACCGCGTAAAGAAAATCGTCGTAGAGCATCTTGGCGTAGAAGCCGATAAAGTCACCGATAATGCCAGCTTCATCGATGATCTGGGCGCGGACAGCTTGGACACGGTTGAACTTGTGATGGCCTTCGAGGAGGAGTTCGGCGTGGAAATCCCGGATGACGCCGCCGAGACGATCCAGACCGTCGGCGACGCGATCCGCTTCCTTGAGAGCCATTCTACAAAAGCCTAGGCATCAGGCGCCATTTCGACGCGACCCCTCGCCCCAGGGCGAGGGCGCGTGCAGGATGCCGGCAAACGCCGCGAGCCAGCGTTGGAGGTTAGTGGCGTTGCAGGAATAGTCGGAGCGCATGATGCGGCGGGTAGTCATCACGGGTCTTGGGTTGGTCACGCCTCTAGGCGTGGGCGTTGAGCATGTATGGTCGAACCTCATCGCGGGGAAAAGTGGCGCTCGTCGCGTCACTGAATTCGACGTGTCGGATATCCCGTGCCAGATCGGGGCCTTTATTCCGAGGGGGTCCGGCCCAGGCGAGTACAATCCGGATGACTGCATGGAGCCGAAAGAACAACGCAAGGTCGATGAGTTCATCGTCTATGCGATGGCAGCGGCGGATCAGGCCATAGCCGGCTCGGGCTGGAAAGCGCAAAGCGAAGACGAGAGCGCCCGCGCGGGTGTTTTGATCGGGTCCGGTATTGGCGGTCTCCAGGGGATCGAGAAAGGCGCGATGACGGTTCGGGAAAAAGGGCCTCGCCGCCTGAGCCCGTTCTTCATTCCCGGCCGTCTGATCAATCTCGCTTCGGGTTACGTCTCGATCAAGCACGGCCTCAAGGGGCCGAACCATGCGGTGGTCACAGCCTGCTCGACGGGGGCGCACGCCATCGGCGATGCTGCGCGCCTGATCGCGCTCGATGATGCCGATGTGATGGTCGCTGGCGGAGCCGAAAGTCCGCTCTGCCGCCTCTCGCTCGCGGGATTTGCGGCATGTAAGGCGCTTTCAACTCATTTCAATGAAGACCCGACTCGCGCTTCGAGACCTTACGACCGCGACCGGGACGGCTTTGTCATGGGTGAGGGCGCGGGCGTGGTCGTGCTGGAAAGCTATGAGCATGCCAAGGCGCGCGGCGCGAAGATGTATGCCGAAGTTATCGGCTACGGGCTTTCGGGCGATGCCTATCATATCACGGCTCCCGCGGAGAATGGCGACGGCGCGTTTCGCTGCATGAAGGCGGCCATGAAGCGGGCCAATGTTGGACCAGAGGATATCGACTATATCAACGCCCACGGGACTTCGACTCCCATGGGCGATGAAATCGAGCTCGGAGCTGTCGAGCGGCTGTTCGGGAACGCGACCGGAGGGTTGGCGATGTCCTCAACAAAGTCCGCGACGGGGCATCTCCTTGGCGCGGCTGGCGCTGTCGAGGCGATCTTCTCCGTGCTTTCGATTGCGAACAATCTCACACCGCCTACGCTCAATCTCGACAATCCGTCCGTCAATACAGCGATTGATCTCGTGCCGCACACCGCGAAGCACCGGGAGATCAACACGGTGCTGAGCAATTCTTTCGGCTTTGGCGGTACGAATGCGAGCCTCATTCTGCGGCGTGTCGATTAAAGGTTCCCGCGATCGCGCGAAGGCTTGCACTGTCTGCCGAGGTTTGCACGGCGACGGAGCAGGTGGTTTGCCTAAAAGCCTCGGCTGGAGCGTGTCCGGAAAAGTGCGAAGCGGCTTTCGGATAACGACGCACGACAAAAAAACTTGAGTCATTCCATCAAAAGTGGAGAGTTCTTAAACGGGTGTGTCGTCGGCATTTTCACACGCCCGTCAAGTCTCCGTGCGCTCGTGCAAAGCTATGCGTTTTCTTGTATAAGTGATCCGGAGAGCAATTTCACACCGTTTTGACACAATAGGTTGGTGAGTAGCTTCACTCGGGGGCGCAAGTAAGCTGATCACATGACGGGCGACATCTACAACTCGAATGGGAACAGCCGTCATTCCAAATCTGCCTATCGTGGGCAGCGCGAATATTCCGTTCTGCCGCGCAGTCCTTCCGAGGCCCTGGAACCGGAACGTGCTCCTGAGCCGCCGCGCGGAAGCAGGCAGGGCCGCCAGCGCCCCATAGTCGTCTTCTTCAGCCGGTTGCTGACCTTTCTACTGATCCTGCTTCCGGCTGTGGCTGGCCTGTTCTTCCTTATCCGGCAACAGTTTGACAGGTCCGGGCCTATCAACTACCCGACCGTATTTGTCGTCGCCAAGGGCGAGGGCGTGAGCACGATAGCCCGCCGCCTTGAACAGGATGGGATTATCAACAGCGACAGCCTGCTGCCCGGACGCTGGATCTTTCTGATCGCATCGCGCCGTTTCGGCGTTCACGACAAGATCAAGGCCGGTGAATTTCACATCAAGGCGAACGCGAGCGTCCGCGACATTCTGGATACGCTCGTCGAAGGGAAGTCGATCCTTTACAGCATCTCCATTCCTGAGGGGCTGACCAGCTATCAAATCGTCGAGCGCATGAAAGCCAGCCCGGATCTGGTCGGCGAAATCGCCGAGATTCCCCCTGAAGGCAGCCTCTTGCCCGACACCTACCGCTTTGCCCGCGGCACTTCGCGCGAGGAGCTTATCCGCCGGATGCAGGGAGAGCAAAAGAAGTTCGTCGAAGGGCTCTGGCCAACACGCGCGCGAGACCTTTCTCTCACGAAGCCCGAGGACGTCATCAATCTGGCTGCAATCGTGGAGAAGGAGGCGAGCCGCGCCGATGAGCGGCCCCGCGTCGCCGCCGTGTATCTCAACCGCCTGAAAAAGCGCATGCACCTGGACGCCGATCCCACCATCATCTACGGCGCAAGCAGCGGCAAGGGAACGCTCGGTCACCCCATCTTGCGCAGCGAGCTTGAAAACAGGGAGAACCCGTACAATACGTATAGAAACTACGGGCTTCCGCCGACGCCGATCGCCAATCCGGGCCGCGCCGCTATCGAGGCCGTTTTGAAGCCGGAGAAGACCGCGGCCCTCTACTTCGTCGCGGATGGGACAGGCGGTCATGTTTTCGCAGATACGCTGGCCGAGCATCAACGCAACGTCGCGCGCTGGCGGCGCATCGAGAAAGAGGCGCGAGAGGAAGACCGGGTGGTCGACGATCCGGCCGGGGCGGAGGACATAGCGCTCGATAAGCTGCAGACGGTGGAGATCCCGCTGCCGCAACGCAATCCACGCCGCTAAGCAGAATTCGCCGGATGCGCCAGCGGATCTCCGCCTCGTCATCCCGGAAAGGCGGAGCCTTTTCCGGGAGCGTAACGGATTGAAATGCTTGACTTTTTACGATCCCGGCTCGCGCTTCGCAACGCCTGGATGACGAAGTAGAGCAAGCTGAGTTTGCAATGCATCCGTTTTGGCCAGGTTGGCGAAGTTTGCTTTGTGTCCCGTCTCCGAATTGCCGCCCAGTTTGAAACTCGAACGGCAATGCGGAGACTAAAGGACACGAGTAAAAACAGTTGGCTGGTGTGGCTTATGTCTTGCAAGTGCCTATGAGAGCCAGCCTCCAATGCGTAGGCAATCATGGGACGCGAGTTTGCCGGAAAGTAGCACTGGACCTTCGGCGGAAATGCTGAAACAACCGGCTCTGCCGTTGGATTTCAACAAGACGAGGAGTTGAGGAGTTGAGTTCCATGCAATCGTTCTGCTCGTGGAAGGGTCGTCGTGAATAACCCCGGTCAATCGCTTGAGAGGCGCGGCCTTTGTCTGATCCTGTCGTCGCCGTCGGGAGCAGGCAAAACCACTTTGGCTCGCCTCCTGCTTGCCAGCGACGAGACACTTCGCAATTCGATTTCGGTAACGACGCGAGAGCCGCGCCCCCGGGAGAAGGAGGGCGTCGACTATTACTTTGTCTCGCGAAAGCAATTCGAGGAGCTCAAGACAAGCGGCGATCTTCTTGAGTGGGCCGAGGTCTTCGGCAACCTTTATGGAACGCCAGCCGATCCGGTGAAGGCGACCCTCGCTGAAGGCGGGGACATCCTGTTCGATGTCGATTGGCAGGGGGCGGCTTCCATTGCTTCTCTGCTGCCAAACGATACTGTTCGGATTTTCATACTTCCTCCCTCCGCAGAGGAGCTTGCACGGCGAATCCACGCACGCGCTTCCGATCCCGAGCATCAGATAGAGACCCGGCTCAAGGGCGCCGCGATGGAGATCGCCCACTGGACAGATTACGATTATGTGCTCGTGAACAGGGATATCGACGAATGTCTCGCGTCGGTCCGGGTGATACTGGCGGCCGAGCGCCTCAGGCGCCATCGGCAGGTGGGTCTCGCGAAATTCGTGCCCGCGCTTGCGTCTGCCTCTCGCGGAGAAGCTACTTTTTCCGCTCCTGAAATAAGCGCGTCAGACGCACAAAATCGGAAACGGTAAGGCGCTCCGCGCGCAGAGACGGATCGATGTCCGCCTCCCCCAGCAGAGCCGCGGCGTCAATTCCTAAAGAGGACAGGCTCGATCGCAGCATCTTCCTTCGCTGGCCAAAGGCGGCTGCCGTGATCCGTTCCAGAACCGCCACCGGAACCGCATCCGGCGGCGACGCCATGGGCGTGATCTCCACCAGCGCCGAGGAAACTTTGGGCGGGGGAGTAAATACGGAGGGAGCCAGCGTAAAAAGCAGGCGGGCTCGGGCGCGGTGCTGGGTGAGCACCGCAAGGCGACCGAAGTCGGCGCTCCCTGGTTCGGCGACAAGCCGGTCGGCGACCTCGCGCTGCACCATGACTACAAGCTTGTCGAACCAGGGCGGCCATTGGTCTTCCGACAGCCATGAAACGATAAGCGGCGTTCCAATGTTGTAGGGCAGGTTGGCGACAACCCGCCTCGCTCCGGTCTCAGCCGCGATGGCGGCAAAGCCGGCGTCGAGCGCGTCCATAAACAACGCCTTGAAACGGCCCGCGCTTCTCGCCTCGATCTGCGCAAGGGCTGGCCCGAATTGCTCATCGCGCTCGATAGCAACAACGCCTGCAGCGCCTTCGAGAAGCAGCGCGCGGGTCAAGCCGCCGGGTCCAGGCCCGATCTCAAGGACAGTTACGTTTTCGAGAGGACCTGCGGCGCGAGCGATTCGCCGTGTGACGTTCAGGTCGAGAATGAAGTTCTGGCCAAGCGACTTCCGGGCCGAGAGCGCGGTCTCCTTGATGACCTCGCGAAGGGGCGGCAGCGACGCTATGGGATCGGCCGATGTCACAGAGACGATCTTGGCCCGAGCGGCGCCGCGCAGTTGCTCATGCGGTCAGCGAGTCGGAGCGCTTCGATAAAGCTCGTCGGATCGGCATGCCCGGTCCCCGCGAGCGAAAAAGCGGTGCCATGGTCGGGGGACGTGCGGATGAACGGCAGGCCGAGCGTGACGTTCACGCCATCCGAAAAGGAGAGCGTCTTGAAGGGGATCAACGCCTGATCGTGATACATGGCCATGACTGCATCATAAGTCGCGCGTGCGGCGTCGTGAAACAGCGTGTCCGCGGAGTGTGGGCCAGTCGCATGAATGCCTTGGGCGTTGAGCGCCTCGATCGCGGGGCCGATGACATCGATCTCTTCGCGGCCGAGTGCTCCGTTTTCGCCGGCATGAGGATTAAGGCCGCAAATGGCGAGCTTTGGCCGGGGAATGCCGAAATAGCGCGAGAGCGCGTGATCCGTAATGGACGCAACCGTTATGATGCGGTCTTTGGTTATCGCCCGCGGCACGTCTTTCAAAGCGATATGAACCGTTACGAGAATGGCTTTAAGGCGCTTAGAAGCCATCATCATCACAGGAGTCACATCCGCGCTGCCATGGCGGCCCGCAAGCTCGGCCAGGAAGTCAGTGTGTCCCGCGTGGGCGAAGCCGCTTTCGAGCAGCACATATTTCGCAATCGGATTGGTGACGATGCCCGCCGCATCCCCGGCGGCGATGAGCGCGACCCCTTGCTCTATGGATGCGATGATGGCGGCGGCATGGGCGGTATTGGGCGAGCCCGCTATCGCCGGGCCGATCGGGTGCGCGAGCGGTAACAATGGCAAGGCGTTGGGAAAGAGTTCGGCCGCTTGCTCAGGCCGCTCTATCTCCTGGATGAAGACGGATTCACCCTCGTCCAACAGCCCTGCACGATCAACGAAGACCGTGGGATCGCCGAGGACAAAGAAAGCAGGGACGTTATCCTTCTGGCGGCGCAGCCACGCGAGGAGCGTGATGTCCGGGCCGATGCCCGCAGGATCGCCCATCGTGACAACCAACGGCTTCGGAATAAACTCCGGCCGCGAATGGTACGTGCCCAGCATCCGTAAGCGTTACCAGACTAACTTCCACGGTAGTCGATCGACGCGGCCCGCTTCAACTCTTGCAAGTAGCGCCGAGAGAAGCGTTCATACTCCTGTTGACGGGCGTCCGGCTTCTGCTCGGCTGAAGCCTTTGCCTTCCCAGCGATCGCTTTCCTGCAGACAGCATAAGACTCAATCGCGCTGCCGACAAGAACGGGGGGCGTCATTTGCCCCTCGGAGGCTTTGAGAATCAAGGGCTGCGCCTCTTTCGGGAAGGATGCAAGCTTGGCCTTGTCGATCGACCTGACAGTCGCATCCGTGACGAGTTTCGCTTCGTTCGGAAGTTGCGCACAGGAGGTGAACTTCTCCTTCAGGTTCTCGGCTTCCATCATCCGCTGGCCGATCGCTTTCTGGTCGGCGCCGGCGACAGTCAGCCGCAAGACGCGAACATCGAATTGAATGTCGCTGTCGGCAGGCTTCTCGTCGCCGGTCGGCAGAGCCGAGAAAAGCGACGCGAGCTGCGCGCCATATCGCTTGCGGATAACATCGCGCCAGGCAAGCTGCGACCGAATGATCTCCTGAATCGTCTTCCGGCTTATTCCGTCGTTCTCGAACTGTTGGTAGAACTCCTCGAGCTTCGGATTTTTGCTCGGCTTGCTACCACCCGTCGCTCCACCAGAAGCATCGCCCGCGCCGGCCGTGCTGGAGTTGCTTGCGGCGCCTCCGCTGGAGCGGCCCTTTCTCCGGCCTCCTTTATGGTCCGCATCGGCGTTACTGGTTGTTCCCGCCGATGGGCTCGGAGAAGCTTCCTCCGCCCCCGCTGTCCTTTGAATAAGGATCTGCTCGACTTCCGTATCCGTGATTTTGATGTCCAGCTTCTTCGCCGCCTGCAATTTGAGCTTATCCTCGATCAAGGCGTCGATCGCCGCCTTTCGGGATGCGCCGCCGCCCTCGGAGAGCACGCGACTCTTCGCGTCTTCAAGAAGCTGCTTCTTGATTCGCTCGGCGGCCTGTTCAGCTTCAACCTGCGAATGAGGATTTGCCTGAACCATCATCTGCCGGAAGCGCTCTTTGATAAAGTCTCCGGTGAGGATGGCTTTCATGCGGTCGCCGAAGCCATTTGTGCGGGCGTTCCAGCGGATTCTTTGTGCGACGTCCCCTGACGTTATCGGCTCGTCATTGACGAGCACGGCGATATTCTGGGCGTTCGCTTGCTGGACGCCTGTCAGGAGGGCAAAAAAAACGCCCCCGGCGGCTAAAAGTATTCTTGGATGGAGATTCTCGATTCGCATAGCGGAAGCCTGGATTTAGTTTGCGGCAAGAGTTTGCCGCTTCAGCCGAAATCCCCGAACAACAACGCGCACTTGTCAGAAGTGAAGCGAGCCTTCCGGGCCTTATCGGAAAACAGCCGCCTCCGGTGATAGATCGCCGATGGAGCTCGGCGTAGTTTGCTGGCCGAACCCCTTTATGCCAACCCGCACGACAACGGCGGTACTCGGGACAAGGTCGAGATATGAGATGTACGTCTGCTGATAAGTAACGGAAAGTACAAAGCACTCGTCGGCATATTGAATGCCCGCGCTATTGCGTACCCACTGGTCGAGTTCGATATCGTAGCGAAGATCTCCGAAAACCGTCCACTCATCGTTCAACCTGACGGCGGAGAAGCCGGCAATCTCATCGCGTCTTTGCGGGAAACCGAGCTCAGGCTGCGCCGCGACGGCCACATAGCTGAGCGTTCCTTGGAAGAAGCCCAACTTGGTCTGAAGGCTGTAGTTTTGGTATGAGAGTGCAAGATCCTGCTCGTTGACGCGGATTTGCGCCAGAAAGCGGAACCGGTTCATATAGTCCACATAACCGCCGAAGACGTAATCCGACCAATCCGTGGCGAGCCCCGAGTTTGGGTCATAAGTATACGGATTTGCGCCGGCCAGATGGACGCTCTCGCCGCCGATGGCCCGCAAACTGATGCCGTTATAATTCTGATAGGTATACTGGACCCCGAAATTTGTTCGCGTATCGTTCTCGATGAGGTCGTAACCGGAGAACTTGTTGATATCGAACAGAAGGGTATCGTCAAACACAAGGCTTTGCGAGTCCTCGTTGGGGACATTTCCGTTGGAGCCGCCGGCTCGGGTGATGACCTGAACCACAGGCTCGATGACGTGGGACGCATTATCTGTGTGAGCAACAAAAGGATAGCGGTAGTCCAGGCCCACGCCTATCATCTCGCGGGTAAAGGTGTCGGCGGGCCCGGAAACGCCGTCCACATCCTGGAAGCTCGATACATTGTAAAGATCAGCACGCCCGATAACAAAGGGCGTGAAACGCTCGCCGAGGTCATCGGTGAGGGTGCGCCGCCACTCGGCCTGCGTCACGATATGGTCCAACGTTCCGCGGGTGACCGGCGAGGTTGCGGTCGCGGGGTCGTTCACGCTGAGCGCGAGCGCGTTCAGGTCAAAGCTGAGTTCGCCGCCAAATACTGGCTTGTTATGGATGTAATTATAGTCAATGACGGGATAAGCCGTTGCCGTCACAGTCTTAGTGTACGTATTCGTCTCGTACTCGTAGACGCTACCACCCGTCAAATTCCCGTATTGGGCAACGGTCATGTTGAAGTAGTTTCTGTCACCAATTCCGGTTAGGAAAACGGAAGACACGCGTTCCGTGGCGTAAATGTCGTCGAGCTTGTAGAACCGGCGGAATGTGTCATCGCTTTCGAGGATGGCGTTCCAGCCGACAACCCAGTGGCTATTGAGAGAGAAGTTACCGTTTGTCTGGACGCTTCCGCGCCAGTTCCTGTCCCCCAGGAAGTCTTGAGCCTCGTCGTTGAAGGCGCCGGCAAGCTGCACTTGGTAAGCGCCGTTCCAAAGACGCTGCCGCCAGTCGGCCTGCATGAGATAACCGGCCTTCGTCGTGATTTCCGGTGTGAGCGTGAGATCGTAATTGGGCGATATTCCCCAATAATAGGGGATCGCAACCATGTAGCCGAGATTGCTGTCAACGGCATAGGACGGCGCCAACATCCCGGAGCGCTGCTTGACATCGGGGCCCGGGGTGTAGAACCAGGGAATCCAGGCGACGGGAATTCCGAAAACCTCGAATACCGAGTTTTCGTAATAGACGTTCTCGTCCGTCTTGTCGTCGATCACGCGCTCTGATTTGATTCGCCAGATAGGCGGCCTGTCCGGGTGGGCCTCGCAAGGCTTGCAGGACGTGACGACGCCGTTCTCGAAGACGGTTTTATCGCCCTTGCGATAGGCGTTCGAGGCTGCGACGCGCGTGTCATCCTGCGTGAGGGCGCGAAGCGAGCGGATGAAGCCGTCTCGAAAATCGCTGCTCAATGTCAGCCGTTCCGCGTTGACAACCGACCCGTCCGAGTCCTTCAACCGCACATTGCCGACGGCGCTCAGCGTGTTCGCGGATTTGTCGTAGACAACCTCGTCGGCGAGCAGAACATTGTCGTTGTAATAAATCTCGACATTGCCGCGCGCGATCACGCGGTTGTTTCGATTGTCGTAAACGAGATCGTCCGCCTGAAGAAGCAGCGGCGCTGCTTTATCGGGAGAGATTTGCTTTGCGACGACCTGATCGGCGGCATGGGACTGTAAGGTGGTTACGGTCGACTGCTGGGCGCGCGCACTGCCAAGGCAGCACGCCAAGCATGCCAGGACTGCCGCAAGCACCCTAAGCATTGTTCGCCGCTTCCCTACAGCTCACTGCCACTCCAAAGCTCCCGGCCTTTCCCAACTCACCCATCCTCCTGATGGAGGAGGACACTCGCCGCGAGAAGCAGCGCTATAAGAGCCGGCGCCCAAGCCGCTACAGGAATGGGCACCAACCCCGACGCGCCGACCTTCCGCGAAATCTCGGAAAATATGAAAAAGCCGAACCCCCCGGTTAAACCCGTAAGGACCATAGTTTGAATCCTGCCAAAACGAAAGGCTTTCAATGAGCAGGTTGCCGCAATCAACACCATTGCGGCCATAAGAATAGGCCTAGAAAGGAAAAGCTGGTATTGAAGCTCATATTGCTCTGTCGGTATACCGGCCTTCTTTGCAAAATCAATAAATCCGGGAAGCTCCCAGAATGAGAGAGTTTCGATCGAGCCTAGACTGTTCATGATTTGAACAGGGCTGAGGTAGGTGCTTATGAAATACTCGTTATATCGTTTAACGGCTTCGCCAGAGCTTTGCACGACAGCGTTTTCGAGGCTCCAATAACCGTTCCTAAGCTCAGCCTTGCTCGCTTAAATCTGCTCATAAAATCTATTGTTGAGGTCAAATTGCAACAGGGTTACGCCGCCAAGCGTCAAGCCCCTGTCGGCGGACGATAGGGCATGCAAAATCGTGGGGCCATCCACGCTCTCCTGCCGCCTCCAGATGCCGGTCAGCCGCATCGTTCCGAAAGACTTTTCGGTTTTAAAAAGGCTGGTTTGCATCCGTTCCGATGTGGCTTTCATCATCGATGCGACCGGGTTGAAAAACGTCACCGCAAAGACGCCGAAGCCGATCCCGACCAAAAGCGCGGGCTGCATGAACTGCCAGACCGATATTCCGGAGGCGCGAATGATGATGAGCTCTGAAGTCCGGC
This sequence comes from uncultured Alphaproteobacteria bacterium, assembly GCA_963764115.1. GTDB lineage: Bacteria > Pseudomonadota > Alphaproteobacteria > Rhizobiales > Rhodomicrobiaceae > Rhodomicrobium. The sequence continues at coordinate 185,457 of CAVXRT010000025.1, read as the reverse complement.
TGAGGCTCAGGAATGCCCCTATGGTTCCGATCAGGACGGCGAAGGGGAGGGCGAGTTCCGCGAAAATCGGGACGCGGAGCAGGCTGATCATGGCCAGGGTCGACGCATCGATGTCATCCCGCTTGGATGCGCTTCTCAGAAGTTCGACAAAATCTGCGAAGAAAATAATAAGAAACGTTATAGAGAATACAGACAATATCGTGACGATGAACCTCATCGCCATGTAACGCCCAATAGTCTTGAAAATAATCATATCGAAATCCAGTTACGGCCGGGAAGGCTGCGCGGCCGATGCGAACCGCCGCCGCACCAGGGTCAAAGGCCAAGGCAGCCGCAAGCGTGGCAGCGCGATGGAAGGAGCGTTGATGTTGAGGCCTAGCATCAGCAGCCCGAGCGCAGCCGCTGCAGCCGGCACGCCGTAGATCAGCCAAAGCGCCCCCAAGGTCTTGCCGACCATGTTGATGCCGGCGATTCCCACAAGGCGGATGAGAGCGCCGATTGCAAAAGCTGTGAACAATGTCCCCGCGCGCCCTTCGCGGGTCGTCCTTGGCCGCCCGAGATAGACGGTGGCGAGGATGGCGAACACGATGGGATAGACGGCGGCTGAAAAACGCTCGTGAATCTCGGTTGTGAAGCGGGGCTTGTTTTCCAGGTAATATTTGCTGGTCTCATCGGGGTAGAGCAGGGGCCCGATGTCGCGCTCTCGCGGACTTAAATCATGTGGCCCATCTTTAGGCGCCATATCTCCAATGTCGAATGCGTAAGTTTTGAAGACAACGATTTGCACATCCTGCTTTCCGGCCTCCTGCCGCAGGATTTGACCATCATACAACTCCATCGATGAGCGCCGGCCCTCGCTCAAGACTTGCCCGCGCTCCGCGACAACGGTTGTTGACATCTTCGGGTCCCGCTGGTCGCGAACGACCACGCCGAGCAACTCTCCCTCTTTCCCCTTGTCGCGCATGTGGAACGTGAGAAGCGGCTCAAGATCGGTGAATTCACCCGGTTGCATAACCTGCGAAAGAAGGTCGGCCCGCACCTTTGAAACATAGTCGTTGAGCAGGCGCGCCGCCCCGGGAATGACATAAATGTTTGCGGCCAGCACACCCAGGGAAACCACAAGGGCAAGCGCGAAATAGGGAACGAAGAGGCGCCAGACAGAAGCGCCGGCCGCGGAAAACACAATCAGCTCGCTATCTCCGTTGAGCCGGTTGTAGGTGTGGAGCGAAGCGATGAGATAGCCGATCGGCGCCACGGTGACGATGAGGTTGGGAAGCGCCAGAGACGTGATTTTGAGGAATAAGATAAAGGTCTGCCCCTCCGAAGTTAAAAGCTTGATCTCCTTGAGAACAGAGGTCAGCCACACAATAAGCGTGAGAGATATCAAAATTGTGAGCAGCGCCGACGCCGTCTGGCGAAAGATATAGCGGCTGATCAGCATGCTCTGGCGCTCCGCACCGGTCTTGCCGGCTGTCCGTCATGTGGCGTCTCGCAATTGCCTTCACCTTCCGGGGCACGCTCTCATGGGCGCTGCGAGACATAAGCCACACGAGATCTTTGTTTAGCCAGTACGCCTAATCCGCGGAAATCCCGACAGCACTTGCGGCAAACGGAGAGGATTTCCGGCGGGCGCTCTAGTTCAAGCATGCAATACGCACGGCTTCATGGCGCATTTTCGGCCATGGCGGGCTTTGCATTTTTGGGGCTTTCCTGTAGGGTTTCGTGTTGACTATAAAACGATCAAACGCCCGCCAGACCGGTTCGCGCCCTCCATGACAGAGCTTCCCCGCATCTCGTTCGTCTCTCTCGATTCGAAACCGAACGCATCCACCATCGTCTATTTCCTAGCGGAAGGGGAGGGGCTGCCTCCGCAGTTGAAGAAGCTCGACGGCGCTGGTGGAGGAGCGATCTCAAGGGCGATGGAGATTTCCGCTTTCAAGCGAAAGCGAAAGAGCATCGTGGAAATCCTGGCCCCGCATGGGATTGCGGCGGGCCGCCTGATGCTGGTGGGCGTCGGCGAGCTAAAATCGCTCAATGCCCGCGAATGGATGGAAATCGGCGGCGCGGTTCGCGCCAAGCTTCCCACAAAAACCTCCGAAGCCGACATCGTTTTCGATGGCATTGATTCTCTGAATGGCGATGCGCCGAAATCCTTCGCGCTCGGCTTCAGCTTGAAAAGCTACGCCTTCAAGAAATACAAGTCGAAAGGCGGGTCGCGCGGCAACTCCGATGACGCCGAAACAGAAAATGACCGCATTCCGCCACGGCTGACGATCTTTTCGCCCGCGGGGCAGCAACTCGCACGCAGTTTTCAGAACGACGAGGCTCTTCTCCAAGGCGTCTACTTTGCGCGGGACCTCGTGAATGAGCCATCCAACATTCTTACGCCGCCGGAATTTGTGGAAAGGCTGCGCGCCCTTGAAGCGGAAGGGCTCAAGGTCGAGGCGCTGGACGAGCGCGCGCTCAAATCTCTCGGCATGAACGCGATGCTCGCCGTCGGCCAAGGAAGCGCCCAGCCTTCCGCCGCCGTCGTCCTTAGATGGAGTGGCGTGCCGGAGGCTGATAGCGGCGATGGCCATCTCGTCTTCGTCGGCAAAGGCGTATGCTTTGATTCGGGCGGAATCTCCATCAAGCCGAGCCAGGGCATGGAGGATATGAAGGGCGACATGGCGGGCGCGGCCGCCGTGGCCGGCCTTATGGTTGCGCTCGCGCGCCGCAAAGCGCCCGTCAGCGCGATTGGCCTTGTCGGCCTCGTCGAAAACATGCCGAGCGGAACAGCGACCCGGCCAGGTGATGTGGTGACGTCGGCATCGGGCCAAACCATTGAAATCCTTAATACCGATGCCGAAGGACAACTCGTTCTCGCGGACCTCCTGTGGTATGCGCAGGCGCATCTGGAGCCGAAACTCATCATCACGCTGGCGACGCTCACCGGTGCGATTCTTGTCGCGCTCGGAAGGGAATACGCAGGCCTGTTCTCGAACGACGACGCGCTTTCCTCCCAGATCAGCGCGGCGGGACAGGACATCGGCGAGTTGGCGTGGCGGCTTCCGCTGTCCAAGAAATACAACAAGATGATCGATTCCAAGCTCGCGGATGTGAAGAATATCGGCGGTCGTGATGCGGGTTCCATTACGGCTGCGCAATTTCTTCTTCGCTTCGTGAAATCGGGCGTGCCCTGGGCTCATCTCGACATTGCGGGCACCGCCATGGGCTCTCCGGCGTCCGATATCAATTCGAGCTGGGGCTCCGGCTACGGCGTGCGCTTGCTCGATCATTTTTCGGAAAAGTTCTACGAGAGCCGTTCCGAGTCCAAATAGGAAAAGGTTCCATAATACATCTTATGCGAATCGCGCAGCAGCCCAAAGAGGCTGTCGCGGCCGGTTGGGCACGCGCGTCAATCAGCACAGCTTTGATGTGAATTTTAGCGGATTCCCGAAAAGTCTCGGAACAAATGTAGAACGAACTCGATTTCGGGGCTTATTGGATGCCTTTTTTCGGGCACACTAATTAATTTGCCCGCAAGCCTATGCCTGGAGCACGAACGGCCTTCCCTCTTCGGCTAAATCCCATTTAGCACGATGCAAAGGCGTCAAATTGTATCGCGGTGGCGATCCTGGTCGCCTTGCGAAATGCAGAACGCGGCATTCCTTAAAACTCGACGGGCACACTTTCGCGATGTGAACGTCATCAACCTCGATCTTGCACGACGGTCGAGATCTGGAGCCGCTACAGGAAAATGAGAACAGAATCCGCTAGAGGACGTGGATCTCATTTCCTCTCGCCCCGATTGGGGGTCCGATGGCGAAGGGGCGCCAACGACAGCGTGCTGGAAAAACCGAAGCCTCGCGGAGCAGCTCGGCGGGGGGCGTGTGCGAGGTATTCAGCCTCGGCGGCGCCCGCATTGGCCTGCGGAAATGCTCAGATGAGGACGACGCGAGCCAGGGACTTCCGCAAAGCTGCAGGATCGAGAGAAAAAAACGAAGGATTGACGCGGCGAGGCGCATCACCCGATCCCTGGTTCACCGAGGAAGAAGATGATGAAGCTAATGTGATTTGGCTTTCGCGGTCAATCTGTTGCAGAGTGGCAACAGCCAAAAGCGCGGCCGGCGCGAAGGTCCATCGCCTTTCGCGCCGGTTCGTTTTTTTAATCAGGACACTCCAAGCCTCGCCAACAATCGGAATCGCAACCCCGAGGCGATCGCGGCGAATATCGCGCCCTATCCTGAATGTGGCTGTTGCGCTCTCCTGCTGCACCCTTCCCCGGCCCTTCGCTTGTATCGGCTTGACACGCCGGATACAGTCGCGACCGTTCTACCCAAATGATGCAAATGGATGCGGGGCGTGTGGCGCCAAGGAGGAGGTCGCGTGCAGAATAAAGTCGAGGACGGAGAACCTGAGCTGAAGGGGAAACCGCAGTCTGCTGACCGCCTCGATCGTCTGCTCGACATCATGGCGGCGCTTCGTCATCCCGAGCGCGGCTGCCCGTGGGACAAGAAGCAGACGTTCGAGACGATTGCCCCCTACACGATCGAGGAAGCCTACGAGGTTGCCGACGCCATCGAGCGCGGCGCCATGGACGATCTCAAGGACGAACTCGGCGATCTCCTCCTGCAGGTGGTTTATCACGCGCGCATGGCCGAGGAGGCAGGCCTGTTTGCCTTTCCGGACGTGGCCGACGCAATCGCCGAGAAAATGGTGCGCCGCCACCCGCATGTTTTCAGCCACAGCGGCGGCGACGGTGGCGCGCATCAATGGGAAGCCATCAAGAAGCAGGAGCGCGAGGCGAAGGAGGCCCAAAATGGGCCTGCCCCGCCGTCTTCACTCTTTGGCGATATCCCGGCTGGCTTGCCCGCGCTCGCAAAGAGCCAGAAGCTGCAGAGGCGCGCGGCGCGTATGGGCTTCGACTGGCCATCGGTCGATCCGGTCCTGGACAAGGTGGATGAGGAGCTTGCCGAGCTTCGCGCCGAGATCGCAAGCCCGCCGGCCCCCGACAAAAAGAAGCGTGAGTTCGAGGAATTCGGGGATCTCATGTTCGTGATGGTCAATCTCGGGCGCTGGCTCGGAATCGACGCGGAGGCAGCCCTTCGGGCCGCCAATATGAAATTCACCCGCCGCATGGACTCGATGGCGGCCCAGGCCCAAGAGAACGGGCTGGCGCTCGAAACGATGACCCTGGACGAGATGCAGGTTCTATGGGACCGGGTGAAGGCGGAGGAAAAAGGCAAGGACCACACATAGCGCGGTGTTGTGCAAATCGGAGCCTTGGCGACGCAAGCCCAACCGCGCACTCGCTTCTCGCCCATCTGGCGGGCGCCCTCCCCGACGGCGCCCGCCTTACGCCTCGGAGTTAACGGTTCGTTCGCAGCGCTGAGCGTTAATCTGAAAGTGGTTAACGCGAGCGCGGCCGATTTATTTCCGGTCCAATTTACATTTCATTAGGATTAACGGCGCATTTATCCGGCGCAGAACGAGGCCCACGAAGGCGGTAGACAGGCGGTTCCAACGCATTGAAAGTAAACAGCTTTTTTACCGACGACCGCTCCATTAAATAGAATTTAATGCGGGAATTTTGGCATTAAATGGGCTCTGAAAAGTCCGTTAAATATAATCCCGGATTCCCGTGTTAACCACGACCGCGCCGAAGTCAGCCCGCCGGGTAAGCCGGGAGCGCCGCCTGTTCTGATATTTCTATCGCAATATCAATAGCTTAGTCCATTAACTTCCCGGTAAGGCGCTTTCTCATACAATCCTCACTCAAAGAAAATCCGTGACGTAAACGCTAGCGCAGGAAGCCAATCCACACATGAAGGGAGGTCCAATGTGCCTATAGAAAAGCGTATCGAGGCCCGCATCCGGTTAAGCGCACGACGCTTCAGTCCACCGCCTGCCCGCGCGAATCAAGGCAGAGCCTTTCCTGCGATGCCGGCTCACGCCACGCTTGGCCGGGATTACAACCCGTTGGCCAGACAGAGCGGGCGGCCTTATTGCTCCTTCGCCTTCTCTTCCGCAACAAGCTCCTTCTTCGAAAGCTTCCCGATCAGGGTCCTCGGCAGTTCCTGGCGGAACTCGATCTCGACCGGCATCTCGATCTTCGAAATCCGCGCCGTGAGGAACTCGATCATCTCCTCCTTGGTGACCTGCTGGCCTGCGCGAAGCTTGACGAATGCTTTCGGAGCCTCGCCCCGGTATTGGTCGGGAACGCCGATAACGGTGGCTTCATCCACGGCGGGGTGCTCATAAATCGCTTCTTCGATCCGCCGCGGATAGACGTTGAAGCCCGAACAGAGAATCATGTCCTTGATCCGGTCGACGATATAGGTAAAGCCGTCAGCGTCCATAGTGGCGACGTCGCCGGTCCTGAAGAACTCGCCCGTAAACGCGTCGGCGGTTTCCCGCGGCCTGTTCCAATATCCTTTCATCACTTGCGGGCCGAAGATGCAAATCTCGCCCTTCTGGCCCGGCGGGGCCTCCCGATCCGGCGCGCCCAGCTCGCGCAACGACATGATGGTGCCCGGCACAGGCAAGCCGATGGACCCCTCCTTGATGGCTCCGCTGACGGGATTGATGTGCGTGACCGGAGAAGTTTCGGACAGGCCGTATCCCTCGACCAGCTTGCACCCCGACAGGCGCTCGAAATCGCGCTTCACCTCCAGCGGCAGCGGCGCGCCGCCCGAAATGCAGAACTTCAGCGAGGAAAGGTCGTGCTTCTTGATGTCGGGGGCCTTTGCAAGCGCGTTGAACAGCGTGGGCACGCCCGCCATGACCGTCGGCCGGGCATTATCGATGAGCTTCAGCGCCTGTTTCAGGTCGAAGCGCGGCAGCATGATCATCTGCGCCGCTTTGCGGATCGCGAAGTTCATCAGGCCCGTCATCGCGAACGAGTGGAAGAACGGGATGACGCAAAGGAAGCGCTCCTCGCCATCGATCGCGAGGCCCGGGAACCAGGATGCGGCCTGCAGCACGTTGATGGAGAGGTTCGCATGAGTGAGCATCGCGCCTTTCGGCGTGCCCGTGGTGCCGCCCGTATATTGCAAGGCGGCGACGCTATTCACATCGATGTCGCAAGGCGCGAATTTGCCATCGTTGTTCAGAAGGTCGCGCGACGCGATCACCCCGGAGCCGGCTTTCCAGGAAGCGACATCCTTCCTCTTGAGAAGGCTGAAGAGAAAGCCCTTCAGGCCGGGCAGCATGTCGCGGAAGCGCTCGACCACCACATGCTTCACGATCTTGCCGTCGAGGAGGGCCTTGGCCTTCGGAAAAACCGCCTTGAGATCCAGCGTAACGACGATTTCGAGGCCCGCGTCCTTCGCCTGATATGTGAGCTCCGGAACGGTGTAGAGCGGATTGAGCCCGACCACGGTTCCGCCCGCCTTCAGGATCGCATAATAAAACACGATGAAGGCGGGGCAATTCGGGAAGAGAATCCCGACGCGCGTCCCCTTCCCTACGCCCAGTCCCTGAAGCCCCTTCGCGGCGCGGTTAACTGCGGCCTGAAGGTCTGCATAGCTCAAGGTCTTGCCGAAAAACCCGGTGGCTGGCCGCGCCGGAAAGCGGGCAGCGGCCTCATCGAGAAAACTCGGCAAAGGCGCCGGATCAAAACGCTGGAACCAGTCCACCTGCTTGGGGTAAGACTTCAACCAGGGATAGCCTACATTTCCCATCTTCGCGTGGGCCTTCGGCTCGCTGGTCAAACCGGCCTGTTCGGAGCTTTCCATGGTCCTTCCCGCCATAATCTGCTGGTCGAATATTATGATTAGTAAGGATGGAGCGTAACATCGGCGCGTCAAGGCCGAAACGCCGCCTTGGAAGCTGGCGCAAACTCACTTCTCGTTTTTTTCAACCGGTGCTGGCCTTGCATTCGCCTTCCCGTTGAAGGAAGGTGTTCATCTTCGGGGCGTCTCGCTGGACTTGCGGCAGGTTTGCCGCTATCCCGTTCGCCACGCTTCGATTGAATGAGCGAGCCGCCTTCACCTCCGCCCGCTCGAAATCGCCCCGAGGGAGCCCGCCATGGACGATGTAGCAGAAAAGATTATAACAATCCTGCGCAAGAACATGCGCAATCCCGACAAGGAAATCACGCTCAATACAAAGCTGACAGACTTGGAAATCGAGTCTCTGGATCTTGCCGTCATTGTTTTCGATATCGAGGATACATTCGGCATCCAGATTCCCTACAATGCAAATGAGGAAGCTGTCGATTTTGCAACGGTCGGTTCCGTTGTCGATAGGGTAAAGGCCGTTCTGGCGGATCATAAGGCATCAGGCGCGGCAGCCTGACCGGCGGCAGCAGGGGGCATCGAGCATGGCATTGAACGGCAAGGGGCGCCGCGTCGCGGTCACGGGAATGGGCGTCGTGACCTGCATTGGCACAGGCGTCGAGAAATTCTGGAACGCCATCAAGTCGGGCACGCATGGGATCGGGCCCATCGAGAGGTTCCCCTTGCTGGACTTGTATATCAAGATCGGAGGCGAGGTTCGCGATTTCGATCCGGCTCAGCGCTGCAAGAGCAAGGCCGTCATTCTGTCCGATCGCTTTTCGCAATACTCCAGCGCCGCCGCCGCTGAAGCCGTCCAGCAATCGGGCCTTGCAACGCCCTTCAACAATGGCGAGCGCGCTGCCGCCATTGTAGGCTCGGGGGCCGGCGGCCTTACCACCATCGAGAAGGCCTACGAAGATATCTTTGTCCATAAAAAGAAGGCGACGCATCCGCTGACGCTTCTGCGCACGATCAGCAGCACCGCGGTTTCGCATGTCAGCATCGAGCACGGGATCAAAGGGCCGGTTTTCGGCACCGTCAGCGCCTGCTCCACGGCCGCTCATGCGATTGGCCTTGCCTTCCAGATGATCAGAGGCGGCGCTGTCGATGTCGCCGTCGCCGGGGCTTCCGAGGCCGCCCTCAATTACGGGTCCATGCGCGCTTGGCAGGCCATGCGCGTGCTCTCGCCTGACGGCTGCTTTCCGTTTTCGAAGCGGCGCAACGGAACCGTGCTCGGAGAAGGAGCGGGAATCCTTGTCCTCGAAGAGATGGAGCAAGCCAAGGCCCGTGGCGCCACCGTTCTTGCCGAGCTTCTGGGTTTCGGCATGACATCCGACGCAAGCGATATGGTGAACCCGGACATTGAAGGCCCGTCACGCGCCATGCAAATTGCACTCGCCGATGCCAGTCTCAGCCCGGGCGATATCGATTATTTGAATGCTCACGGGACCGCGACGGCCGCCAACGACATCAACGAGACGCGCGCCATCAAGAAGGTGTTCGGAGCGCATGCAAACAGGCTCTCGGTTTCCTCGACGAAATCGATGCATGGCCATTGCCTCGGCGCGGCCGGAGGCGTGGAGGCTGCTGTCTGCGTTCAGGCCATGCGCGAAGGCTTTGTCCCGCCCACAGCGGGATTCGATGAACCTGGAAGCGAATGCGACCTCGACTATACGCCGAATGAAGGCCGCTACCGCGATATCGGATACACAATGTCGAATTCCTTTGCTTTCGGTGGACTGAATGCTGTGCTTGTGTTGGGCCCGGCGCCGAATTGACGGGAAATAGCCCGGCTTTCTGCCGCAGTGTGAAAGTCGTAGAGTTTGGGGCCGGAGCGCTTAGACGGGTCGGCAAACCCTGTGTGGCAACCTGCAAGTAGGCTGCTGCGTTCTATCTCAGAAAACGGTGGGCGCAAGCGGTCGTGTAAGGTCTTTCAATGGCATCGATGTTTGAACAGCATTCCCCTCTGGCCTGGATTGCTTTCAATATTCTCGTACTCGCCATCCTGGCGGCGGACCTTGGTTTTTTCCACCGCAAGCCACGAACGATTCCGGTTCGTGAGGCTCTTTGGACGACAGCCGGCTACATTACGCTCGCTCTTTGCTTCAACGCTTGGATCTACTTTCAGTTCGGTCACCAGAAAGCCGTCGAATTTCTGACTGGTTACTTCATCGAATATGCGCTGAGCATGGACAACATTCTCGTGTTTGTTGTCATTCTCGGCTATTTCCGCGTTCCAGCCGAATTTCAGATGCGAGTCCTCCTTTGGGGCATTCTGGGCGCGCTTGTGCTTCGCGGCATCTTCATTCTTGCCGGTTACGCCCTGATCGAGACTTTTGATTGGACGGTGGTCGTGCTGGGCGCCTTCCTGATCTACACCGGCTTCAAGACGATGCTGGCCGGTGACGAAACGATCGACCTTCAGGATAGCCGCGTGATCAAAATATCGCGCCGCCTCTTCCCGATCACGCATGACTATGATGGCGATCGGTTTTTCACAAGGCTTCCTTCAGGAAAAGCGGTCGCAACGCCTCTCTTCCTCGTGCTCATTGTCCTCAATGTAACGGACATTATCTTCGCGCTCGACTCGATCCCCGCGATCTTCGCCATTACGCGAGACCCCTTCATTGTCTACACATCGAACGTATTCGCGATCCTTGGTCTCAGAGCGCTCTACTTCGCCCTGTCGGGAATGGTCGACAAATTCCGGTATCTTAAATATGGGTTGTCGCTCGTGCTCATCTTTATCGGTCTGAAGATGATCTACAATTACCCGGATTGGCTCGAAGACATCCCGACCGAGTGGGCGCTTGGCGTTACCGCGACCTTGATCTTCGGCTCAATTCTTGCGTCCCTGGTCCACAACCGGATTGACGAAGATGCATCCGCGCAATAATCGAGTGCGGCCGGCGACCAGCGCCACTTTCCCCTGCCCTGCTTCGAGGAAGATGAGAGCGCCGAATCACGCAACCTCGATCGACTTCAACGCTGCTCATTGTGCAGGCGGGAGGGACGCGAATTCGCAATTAGGGTCAGCAAAGGCACTACAGAATGTACTTGGCGTTGACCGTAATCGCCGTCTTGCCCTTGATGTCGAACTGGGCCTGACCGAACTGTGGCTTCCCCATGAGCCGCGGATTGGTTGATATTCCAACCCCTTCCGTCGGGATGCCGAGAAAATTGGTGTCGAGCTCGCCATTCCCGTTCTCGTCATGGATGGCGGCCACTGCGTAAACGCCGTCTTTCAGGCCCTTATAGGTGACGACCACCCTCCCGCCGCCTATGATCTCCTTGCTCTGGCGCACCGGATGCCCTTTGACGCAGTCGGGGAATGCTTCCCTGTCCGAGCTTTCCGCAGAGAACACGCACACAAGAACCTGCCCCTGGTTGCTTCTGAGACTATCGACCGTGATTGTCAGGTCGGCGGCGATCACCTGCGAAAGGCTAAAGCAACAAAACATTGCAACCGTGGCTACAATCTTGAGATGAGAAATCATGCGAGACCTTCCGCCACTTGAGAACAAGCCCTCGCGATAAGGGCGGCTCACGGCGAGATTGAGGCCGCGAAATGTTTCCCTTACCAAGAGCAGCGACGATACAGATTGATACAAGGAAGGCGATAGAATTCCCCGGCTGCGCGGTTTAGCCTTTCTTAGGGCGAAATCCAGCCGAATTTTAGTGCTTGGTTGGTTATCGGCACTCGCTCACGCAGAGGTTTAGCGGCGTGGGTACTGCGGAGATCTGTCGATGTTCAAGTTCGTAAAATACCTTATTGGCGCCGGCCTTATTGCCGGATCAACAACCGTGGCGGCGGCGGGCGATCTGCCTCCTGAAGTTATCGATAGCGTTATGGCCTCCTGCAGGCCCGATTATCACAATCTTTGCTCCTTTGTCGTGCCAGGCGGCGGGCGCGTCGCACGATGTCTTCTGGACCATGAAACGGAGCTTGCTCCGCCGTGCCTGAAGTCGATCAAGCTCGCCTACGCGATGGAAGCCTGCATGCCCGATTATCGCAGGCTTTGCAATGGCGTACCGCCGGGCGGTGGACAGATTGTGGAATGCCTCGCCAGTCGCATGGAGTCGCTTGCACCCGAATGCCAGCGCGTCGTGAGCGCAAATGCGCCCTACGCCACTCCCGGCCGTGAGCGCTACAGCTATTACCGCGGCCCTTACGGCGGGCCTACGCCGAACCCGGAAGCGTATCGCTACGAGCCGCGTCCCTCTGAAACCGGACCGTACGCGGGTGACGGCGCCAACCCGGGGCAATCTTACGATGACCGTTATGCCGATCGCGGCTACGGGCAACCCTACGGCGAGGGACGCTACCCGGACCAGGGCTATAACAATCCGGGATACCCGCAACCCGGCCCTGGATATCAGCAGCCGGGGCAGAATTATCCCCCGGCAGAAGAGAATGCGCCGCTGAAATAGCGATTGGGGCCGAGCGGCCTTCCCCCCTCACCCCATCCCTCTCCCGCCAGGGGAGAGGGAGTAGGTCATGCTCGCTGAAGCGTCGTCCCTTCTCCCATCCGCATCCGTTTGCGGACACTGTGGAGTGGCAATCTCGCCAAGGCGAGATTGCGTGGGAGAAGGTCAGGATGGGGGTGCAAAAGGCGAAAGCTCCAAGGGTCCCGTCCTATGAGCTAATCGCCCGCCACGCCGTTCATACGGTCGACCTTGAACCCGTGCTTTCTAAGCTGCTCCACGGTCTCATCGGCGTGCGCGCGGTCCTTCGTCTCGATGACGATATCGACAAGAGTGCCCTTCGCCGGCACGTCGAGATAGAAGCGGCGATGATACACGTCGAGGATGTTGGCCCCGCAGCGGCCAAGCTCGCTCGAGACTTCACCGAGCATTCCCGGTCTGTCGCTGACGGTGATGCGCAGCGACACAATTTTGCTCTCGCGCTCGAGCCCGCGCATGATGATCGAGGCCAGCACACGGGAGTCGATGTTGGCCCCGCTCTGGAACAGGCCCACCCGCCGCCCGGCGAAACGCTCTTTGTTCGACAGAACCGAGGCGAGCCCGGCAGCGCTTGCGCCCTCCGCCACGGTCTTCTGTAAGCTCGCCAGCGTAAAGATCGCCTTCTCGATGGCCGTTTCGCTGACAAGGATCACATCCGAGACAAGCTCGCGAATAATGGGCAAGGTGCAGGCGCCGCAGGTCTTGACTGCGATTCCCTCCGCCAGGGTCGCGCCACCGCATTCCACGCTCTTCCCGCGTAGGGCTGCGTAGGTCGAGGGGTAGCTTTCCACCTCGACGCCGATGATCTCCATCGCCGGCCGCACCGCCTTGAGGGCGGTAGCGACCCCGGCGATGAAACCGCCTCCTCCGATCGGCACGATCACGCAGTCGAGATCCGGGCAATCGTGGATGAACTCGAGCCCGGCTGTGCCCTGGCCCGCAATCACGACCGGATCGTCATAAGGATGGACCAGCGTAAACCCCTGCTCCGCGATCATCCGGTCGGCCAACGTGCGGGATTCGGCCACCGTCTCGCCAAAGAGGATGACTTTTGCGCCGTAGCCTTCGGTATTCCCGACCTTGTTGAAGGGCGTATGCACCGGCATGACAATGGTGGCCGGGATGCCGAGCCGTGCGGCGTGATAGGCCACAGCCTGCGCGTGATTGCCCGCGGAAATCGCGATCACACCTCGTTTCCGCGCCGCGTCGGTGAGCGAAAGCAACTTCAGAAGAGCGCCCCGCTCTTTGAAGCTGCCCGTGGCCTGCATGTTCTCGTACTTGATGGAGATGCGCCCGCCCGAAAGCGCCGAGAGCTTCGGCGCTTCCACAGCGGGTGTCCAGAGAATCGCGCCCCGCAAGCGGCTGGCCGCCAACCTTATTTCAGGCAACCCGATCAGCGGCTGCTGGACACGGTCGTCAGCTTGTAGAGCCATCGCCCACGCCTCGCCTCCTGCGCTCTGAAGGCAGGAGGAAACGCGTAGTTACATGCCCTTTGTTCATTGCGCCTTCAAGAGTTGGGCGGCCTCGACAGCGAAATATGTCAAGATCCCCGATGCGCCCGCACGCCGGAAAGCCATCAGACTTTCAAGGACGACGCGCTCGCGGCCGAGCCAGCCGTTCTGGAAGGCCCCCACCAGCATCGCGTACTCGCCCGACACCTGATACACAAAGGTCGGCGCCTGGAAGGTCTCCGAGACGCGGCGCACGATGTCGAGATATGGCATCCCGGGCTTGACCATGACCATATCCGCGCCTTCGGCCAAATCGAGTGAAACCTCGCGGATGGCCTCGTTGGTGTTGGCCGGGTCCATCTGGTAGGTGCGCTTGTCGCCTTTCAGCGTGCCGGACGATCCGACCGCGTCCCGGAACGGCCCATAGAACGCGGACGCGTATTTGGCCGCGTAGGACATGATCAGCGTGTTCTTGAAGCCGCTCCCTTCCAGTGCTTCGCGGATCGCCCCAATGCGGCCGTCCATCATATCCGACGGCGCCAGCACGTCGCAACCGGCTTCCGCCTGGGTTAAGGACTGCCTGACAAGCGCTTCGAGCGTTTCGTCATTGGCGATTTCGCCCTCGATCAGAAGCCCGTCGTGCCCGTGCGAGGTATACGGGTCCAGCGCCACGTCGCAGATGACGCCCATCTGCGGCACGCGCGCCTTTATGGCTCTAACCGCGCGGCAGACGAGGTTCTCAGAGTTGAACGCTTCACTGGCCGAATTGTCGCGCAGGCTCGGCTGCGTGTAGGGAAACAGCGCGATCGCGGGAACGCCAAGTTCGGCCGCCTCTTCCGCCGCGTTGACGGCGAGATCTATGGAAAGCCGCTCTACGCCCGGCATCGAAGGAATAGGCTGCCGCACCATTTTGCCGTCGACGACGAAAATCGGCCAGATCAGGTTCGCGGCTGACAGCGTTGTCTCTGCGACTAGAGCGCGTGACCACGGCGCCTGCCTCGGACGTCTCAGGCGAGTATTCGGATATCCACCGGCAGTTGATCTTACGAGTGATGCCTTGTCGACTGTAAAAGCCGATGTTTTCTTCACGATTGTCATGGCGCGGCCCTTGAAAGAAGAGTGTTTTCTGTACGCCTGAAAGGTGCTTGACACAAGGACGGAGTTCTTTTAGAACAAACGCAGAACATCGATGGGCGCCCGCATCGCCCCGTCGATGGCGACAGCAAGCAAGCGAGCCAGAAACCGCCGGTAAATCAGCCCCCTACCGGATATACCGTTGCTCTTGCCCCCGAAAGCGAACGGAAACGCCCCCGAAGCTCGCTTGCTTGCTTTTTTTCTCAAATTCCGCCAAATCACTGTGCATGGTAAAGATAGACGTTCTTGGCGCAGGCATCGTCGGCGTATGGCAGGCATTCACGCTGCGCAGGCGGGGCCATGACGTCACCTTGTGGGATCGCGCCGGGATACCTGGAGGTGTGCGAGCCAGTCAGCTCGCGGGCGCGATGCTGGCGCCCTATTGCGAGGGCGAGCCGGGACATGAGCTTGCCCTGAAGCTCGGCCTCGAAGCTTTGCCCCTCTGGCGGGAGCATTATCCGGAAGTGTTCGCAGAGGGCACGCTGGTCGTTGCGGCGGCCCGCGACCGCGCCGACTATGAGCGCTTCGCCTCTCAGACGCACGGACACCGGCGGATTGCCGCGGCGGAGTTGAGCGAGCTTGAGCCAGCGCTCTCCGGGCGTTTCCACGAGGGACTTTTTTTCGAAAGCGAAGGGCATGTCGAACCAGGCGCGGCGATGGGTTACCTTGCGCGCGAGCTCAAGCGCATGGGCGTCGTGTGCCAGTCGCGCGCCTACGACGGAGAGGGCGGCGGGGTCGTTATCGATTGCCGTGGAATTGCTGCGGGCGATGACCTCAAGACTTTGCGCGGCGTGCGGGGCGAGCGCATCATCATCGAAGCCAAGGACGTCAGCCTCACGCGGCCAATCCGGCTCCTTCATCCCCGCGTTCCGTTCTACATCGTGCCGTGGCCTTCGAACCAGTTCATGATCGGGGCCACTTTGATCGAAAGCGCGGATGGCGGCCCTGTCACTTTGCGCTCGGCGATGGAGCTCCTATCCTGCGCCTATGCGCTCGTCCCTGAGCTTGGCGAGGCGAGAATTGTTGAGATCGCCGCGGGCGTCCGCCCGAGCTTCCCCGACAATGAGCCGAAAGTCATCGTGCGGGACAAGCGCATCTTTGTGAATGGCCTCTACCGGCACGGATTTCTTGTTTCGCCCATACTCGCCGAGATCGTGGCCGACTATATAGAAGAGGGCGCCAGGAGAGAGGGAGTTCTCTTTGAAGATCACGGTGAATGGTGAGGCTCGCATCACCGAGGCGAAGAGCCTTGAAGAGCTGTGCCGCGAGTTGGGCTTTTCAGAAGCAAGGGTCGCGACGGCGAGGAACGGCGATTTCATTCCGGCAAAGGCGCGGGAGGCGGTTGCGCTCGCCGAAGGCGACGCCATCGAAGTTCTTTCCCCGCGTCAGGGAGGCTGAGGCATGAGTTCCCGCGCGAACGGTGCGGATCAGACGCCGGACATTCTGACCTTGTGCGGCAAGCCGGTTTCTTCGCGGCTCCTGCTTGGCACGTCCCTCTATCCCTCACCCGATATCATGCGCCGCTCCGTGGAAGCCTCTGGCGCAAGCGTCTTGACAGTCTCGCTTCGCCGCGAGAGCAGCCGCGATGTGGGCGCGGGCTCCCGGTTCTGGGACCTCGTGAAAAGCTTTGGCGCGCATATCCTTCCCAATACGGCGGGCTGTCACACGGCGCGCGAAGCCATCACCACGGCGCAAATGGCGCGCGAGGTCTTCGAGACGAACTGGGTGAAGCTTGAGGTCATCGCGAACGATGACACGCTGCAGCCCGAGGTCTTCGGCCTTGTCGAAGCGGCGGAGGCCTTGGGCCGGGACGGCTTCCAGGTCTTCCCCTATTGCACCGAGGATCTGGGCGTGGCCGAGCGGCTTCTCGGCGCCGGCTGCCAGGTTCTGATGCCGTGGGCAGCGCCGATCGGCACGGGGCGGGGCCTGATGAACCCCTATGCGCTGCGCAGCCTTCGCGCCTATTTTCCCGAAACGCCGCTTATTGTCGATGCCGGGATCGGCGCGCCATCCCACGCAGCCGAAGCGATGGAAATCGGCTTCGACGGCGTCCTTCTCAACACCGCGGTCGCCAAGGCGCGCGACCCCATAGCCATGGCCACAGCCTTCGCGAAGGCCATCGAAGCGGGCCGCCTCGCCTATCGCGCCGGCATCATGCCGCCCCGCGACATGGCCAGCCCCTCGACGCCAATCGCTGGTCTTGCTTTTCTCGATGCCACACGCGCTTCCTAGATTTTATCCTATCGTGCCGGATGCGGCCTGGGCCGCGCGGCTCGCGCGCGTTGGCGTGAAGCTTGTCCAGCTGCGGATGAAAGACGTGCCGCAAAGCGCCATTGCCCCTTCAATCCGCGAGGCGCTTTTGGCCTGCCGCGCTCGGGCTTGCGAGCTTGTCGTCAACGATTACTGGCGGGAGGCCATCGACTGCGGCGCAGGCTTCGTGCATCTCGGCCAGGGCGATCTCGAGACCGCCGACACGGCGGCGATCCGGCGTGCAGGCATCAAGCTTGGCATCTCCACGCATAGCCATGAGGAGTTGGCGCGCGCCTTGCGCGAAGACCCGGATTATGTGGCGCTCGGCCCCGTTTATCAAACAACGCTCAAGGTGATGCCATGGGCGCCGCAGGGGCTTGAGCGGATCGGCGAATGGAAGGCGCTGGCGAAGCGCCCTCTGGTGGCGATTGGCGGCATCACCCTCGAGCGTGCGCCGCAGGTATTCGCGGCGGGCGCGGACAGCATCGCGGTCGTGAGCGATGTCGTCTTCCATCCGGATCCGGAGCAGCGCTCGCGAGACTGGGTTGCCGGCGCCCAGCAGGCAAAGGCCTAGCGTCATGCGCCAGCCGCCGCACCCCTTGTCCTGTCCTCTCTCAGCGAACTCGACCCCGCGAGTGCTCGGGCTGCTGCTACCCTCGCGGGAGACGGTTGGGATTAAGGGCAACCTGAAAACGGACGGCGATTCAGATGTCAAACGAAGACCTGGCCGAGCAAGTCCTGCAAAAAGCGCGCGGCCTCGGGCTTAAGATTGCGACTGCCGAGTCTTGCACCGGCGGGCTTGTCGCGGCCGCGCTGACATCGATCGCGGGCTCTTCCGACGTGTTCGATCGCGGCTTTGTAACCTATTCGAACGAAGCCAAAGCCGAGATGCTGGGCGTCAATTCGGCCCTGATAGAAAAGCACGGCGCGGTGTCAGAAGAGGTCGCGGTCGCGATGGCGGCGTGTGCGCTGAAGGGATCGCGCGCGCAGATCTCGGTCGCGGTCACGGGCATAGCCGGGCCGGGCGGCGGCAGCGCCGAAAAGCCTGTGGGCCTCGTCCATTTGGCGGCGGCGAAATTGACCCGCCGCGACGGCGACAAGGTTGAATTTGTAGCCGTGCACAACGAAGAGCGATTCGGTGACATCGGCCGCCCCGAGGTGCGGGCCAAATCCGTCGAGACAGCCTTGCGCCTTCTGATCGAGGTCGCCGACCTCAGCTGAGCTTCGCCACCGTTGGCGCGCCTTTTGCGGATCGAGCAGGTGCACGAAGCCATTACCAATATCGATCAGATCACTCAGCAAAACGCCGCCCTCGTCGAGGAGTTCAACCGCCGCGGCACGGAACCTCGAGGAGCAGTCCGACACCCTTGTACAGACCATCGCCGTCTCCAAATCGCGAGCGAGCGGGACGCAGCGAGGGGGAAACTGGCCTCTGCTTGTCAACCTGTCCCTGACGATTTCGTCCTCACTTCTTGATCTGAAACATCTTCGGCGATATCGCCTTGCGGATAGGTTAACACAGCGTGAGCCCGCTCCAACCCTTGCTAAATAAGGGGAAAATAGCGAACGGGACGCCATCGCCGCCGCCTGCGCCGCAGCTTTTCGGGCTGGCGAAAGGGTTAACGCGTGAAATTGCAAACATATTTAACGGACTTTTGCGAGCCGACTTAATGCCAAAATTCCGGCATTAAATTCTATTTAATGGCGATCGAGTTGATGAATAAAACTATTACTTTTTAACGACTTAGATGAGCCCGCCTACGTCCAGCCGTAAGGCGCGGCGCTCCGCCTTTCGCGGCGGATAGACGCTTTCTTAAGCATACTCAGGCCGGAAATAAGTCGGGCGCGCTCCTGTTAACCATGTTGTATTAACGCTTACGGGGGGTTGACGAACGGTTTACCTTTAGAGCGTCGTGCGTGCCGATGATCGTCACCCCGGAATGCGCCTCAGCGCATATCCGGGGCCGTTACAAATCGAAGCGCCTGTTGCGATCCCGGATACGACGCAGGCGTCGTTCCGGGATGACGTGCTCTAGGCGGGCGGCGAGCGCCGTCCAGGATGGCATGGCCAGATTGGCGAAGCATGCCTCAAAAGATCCCGCGTTCAATCGGACACAGGCGTCATCGTGATCGTCGCCCGGAACGCGCCTCGGCGCATTCGGCGCCCCGCAACCGGTTCCGATTTTGCGCAGGCCGCGCTAGCCGGACGCGGTGCGCCACAATGATCGTCACCCCGGAATGCGCCTCAGCGCATATCCGGGGCCGTTACAAATCGAAGCGCCTGTTGCGATCCCGGATACGACGCAGGCGTCGTTCCGGGATGACGAGCTCTAGGCGTGCGGCAAGCGCCGTCCAAGATGGCAGCGCCAGATTGGCAAAGCATGCCTCAAAGCATCCCGCGTTCAATCGGACACGGGCGTCATCGTGATCGTCGCCCGGAACGCGCCTCGGCGCATTCGGCGCCCCGCAACCGGTTCCGATTTTGCGCGGTGCGTCCCGATGATCGTCACCCCGGAATGCGCCTCAGCGCATATCCGGGGCCGTTACAAATCGAAGCGCCTGTTGCGATCCCGGATACGACGCAGGCGTCGTTCCGGGATGACGTGCTCTAGGCGGGCGGCGAGCGCCGTCCAAGATGGCAGCGCCAGATTGGCGAAGCATGCCTCAAAGCATCCCGCGTTCAACCGGACACAGGCGTCATCGTGATCGTCGCCCGGAACGCGCCTCGGCGCATTCGGCGCCCCGCAACCGGTTCCGATTTTGCGCAGGCCGCGCTAACTGTCAGGAAGTCCCGGTCGACCCCCAAACTTCAGCTTCCAGCCTGATGGCGTTCAATCCTGAGAACCTGGAAGTTCCGATGATGGCGTAGCCGAGGGACTCTGTTTTGCGGTGTCGGCCGGTTCCTGATGATGATTGGGACGGGCTCGCTTCCGCGTCCCGTAAACCTCGTCCGCGCGGGCTTCAAAGGCGTCCGCGAACTTGCGGAAGGCGCGGTCAAAGATGGAGCCCATCAGCATCTGAAACGGCTTCGTCCTGAATTCGTAGTCGAGATAGAATTTGACCTTGCTCTCGGTCTCGCTCACCGGCGTGAAGATCCAGCGGTTATCGAGACGCCGGAAAGGGCCGTCGAGATACTCGACCAGGATGAGCCCGTCAGCCGGCTTGAGCCGCACGCGGCTCGTGAAACTTTCGCTGAAGAGCTTATAAGCGATCGTCATATAGGCGATGATCATCTCGCCGTCGGCCTGAGCCTCCCGCTTCATCACCCGCAGCCCTTCGCAGAGCGGCACGAATTTCGGGTATTGCTCCACATCCGCGACAAGCGCGAACATGTCGGCCGCAGAGTGGGCAATGCGGCGGGTCGTTTCGAAAGAAGGCATCAGCAGCTCAAACTATGGATAAAGGCCGGCCTCGGCTTCCTGTCGGCTTCCGAGTCTCGCTACAAAAGCATGGGGCGCATGGGTGGCGAGCGCGACACGGTATTTCGCCGCATGGACTTTATCGAAGGTCCACGGCCGGAGCAAAAAAGTCAAGGTCAAGCCCTTCCGGGGAGCCGGGCGCTCCTCGAACCCGTCTGTAACGCGCGATCAGGCGCGACAGAATCGCCCGACGAAGCGTGGGGCCTCATTCATCATCACGATTTGTCGTTCTGCGCCGAGCCTCGGTTCACGCCTTTCGGCTGTAAGGAATAGCGCGACGAAGGAGACTTGATATGGCGATGCTCAAGCGGGATTATGGAATTGACGGCGATCGTCTTGGCTACCGTCATCACACTTCTGCCGCTTGTGCCGTACAGCGTCTGACATCAAGGGCAGGCGCACATTCAAAAGCGCCGTGGAGCCGCGAAACGATCTGCGGCCCTTGTTAGCGCTTCGCTATCCCGCGGCGTGGCTCAAGCGGGTGGAAGGGCTAGAACGCTCGGCGCATTGCTGCGTCCTAACATCGCGGTGGATTTTTCTTTTCCTTAAGCTGGCGGATTTGCAGGGCATAACTCTCGTTTAAAATCCTGAGCTGCGCAATCTGCTCATTCGCCGATAGGACCTCATTCTTAAGCCGTTCGGTTTCTCGTTCTAGGTCTTCGATACGTTGCTTTTGTTTCATGTCGGTTTCCTGCCGTAACGCTGTAGGGCAAGATTGACGCCTTGCAGCAAGCCGGGATGCTTCGCTTAAGATTGCGACTCCGTATTATACGGCCTGCATAAACCGATTTGCAATTCCTGCTGCGGTGCAAAAGGTGCAAGTTAGCAATGCGTCTGGCGAGGGTCGGCTTGCCCGCTCCAGGCCCGCAACTCGCGTCGCGGCGCCAAGGTCAGGCCAGGGCCAGCCGCGCCGCCTTCAGTTTCGCGAAGTCCTCGCCCGCATGATAGGACGAGCGCGTGAGCGGGCTCGCCGCAACCATCAGGAAGCCCTTGGAATAGGCCATGCTCTTGTAGCTCTCGAATTCGGCGGGCTCCACGAAGCGGTCCACGGCGGCATGCTTGCGCGTGGGCTGGAGGTATTGCCCGATGGTGAGAAAATCCACGTCCGCCGAGCGCAGGTCGTCCATGAGTTGGAGAACCTCGTTCCGCTTTTCCCCCAGCCCGACCATGATGCCCGACTTGGTGAACATCGTCTTGTCGAGTTCCTTGGCCCGCTGCAACAAGCGGAGCGAGTGGAAATAGCGCGCGCCGGGCCGGATCGTGAGGTAAAGCCCAGGCGCCGTTTCGAGATTGTGGTTGAAGACGTCGGGCTTGGCCGCGATCACAGTTTCGAGCGCGCCGTCCCCCTTCTTCAGGAAATCTGGCGTCAGCACCTCGATTGTCGTTTGCGGGGCCGTGGCGCGAGTGGCGCGGATCGTCGCCGCAAAGTGCCCCGCCCCGCCATCGGCGAGGTCATCGCGGTCCACCGACGTGATCACAACATGCGCGAGGCCGAGCGCCGCAACCGCGCGCGCTACATTCTCCGGCTCACTCGCATCGAGCGGGCCGGGAAGCCCCGTCTTCACGTTGCAGAAGGCGCAGGCGCGCGTGCAGGTGTCGCCCATGATCATCATGGTCGCGTGGCGTTTCTCCCAGCACTCGCCGATGTTCGGGCAGCCGGCCTCCTCGCAGACGGTGTGAAGGCCGTTCGTGCGAACGATCTGCGCCGTGTTCGCGTAGCCTTTCGAGCCAGGGGCCTTGACGCGGATCCAGGCCGGTTTGCGGCTCACGGGCGCGTCGGGCCGGTGCGCCTTCTCGGGGTGCCGCGGCGCGGCGCCTTCGCGCTTATCGATGAGTGTGACCACCCCACCCTCGCTTTATTAGGTTCTCGTGCGAACATAGTGTCCGCTGGCCTTGTTTGCCAAGAGTCCTCCCATAAGCCCAAGCCTGAAGGAAGGTCATGAAGCGCGCGTTACAGATTGCCGTCGCCGCAGGGGGACTTGTCCCCGTCTCCGCAGGACTCGCCGGGATCATGCTGGGTGCATCACTGGCAGGTGAACGCAATGCGGGCGCCGACCTCGACAGCCATTTCCGTTACCTTTCCGGCCTTCTCCTCGGCATTGGGCTTGCCTTCTGGAGCACCATTCCAGGCATCGAACACAATGGGCCGATTTTCCGGCTCCTGACCGCGATCGTCGTCATCGGAGGCCTCGCCCGGCTTTATGGCGTTCTCATGCAAGGCTTGCCCGGTTACCCAATGATTGGCGGCCTTGGAATGGAGCTGGTTGTTACGCCCCTCCTGTGCCTGTGGCAAGCGAGGCTGGCCGCCGCTTACAAGTCCGTTTTACGGCCGTCATGATGAGCCTCGATACGCTTTTTGCACATTGGACCTCACTTTTATCCCCCGGATTGGCTTCCCGCTTGCGTTTGCGTCATGGATTTTTCTTGAGTGAGAATTGTATGAGAAAGCGCCTGCCGGGAAGTTAACGAATAAGTCATTGATATTACCACGGAATTTCCAGGACGGACGGCGCTCCCGGCGCACGCGCCGGGCTAACTTCGGCGCGTCGTGGTTAACAGGGGAATCTGGGATTATATCTAACCGACTTTTCAGAGCCCACTTAATGCCAAAATTCCAGCATTAAATTCCATTTAATGGGGCGGTCGGCGGCAAAAAAGATGTTCACTTTCAACACGCTGGAACCGCCTGCCTACTGCCCTCGTAGGCCTGGTTCTGCGCCGGATAAATGGATGGTTAAGCCTAATCAACCGGAATTAAATCAGCCGCGCTTCTGTTAACCACTTTCGGATTAACGCTCAGCGCTGCGAACGATCCGTTAAAGCGCATTGCGATTTGCGGGGCTCGACCCGGCTCGCCCGGCCACCCAGTCCCAAAGTTTGTCGCCTGGATGGCCGCCTCGGAGGGTCCTCGGGGGGCGGCCATGACAACACGGTGACCGACGCGCTCTCACCGCGAGGCGTAAGGCGGGCGCCGCCAGATGCGCGAAGCACTCCTGCATTCAATCGGGCGCCGGCGCGCGGTTGAATTGAGCTCCGCCGCTACGGCTCAGATTTTCCGCACGCCGCGCGAGGGCCGCCAAGTTCCCCCTCACATGTGGATCGCGCGGCCGTAGGCGTCGAGCACGCTTTCGCCCATCATCTCGGAAAGCGTCGGGTGCGGGAAGATGGCCTGCATCAGCTCGGCTTCCGTCGTCTCCAGCGTCTTTGCGATGCTGAAGCCCTGGATCAGCTCCGTGACCTCGGCCCCGATCATATGCGCGCCGAGAAGCTCGCCGGTCTTCGCGTCGAAGATCGTTTTCACGAAACCCTCCGGCTCGCCGAGCGCGATGGCCTTGCCATTGCCGCGATAGGGAAAGCGGCCGACCTTGATTTCGCGTCCGTCGCCCTTCGCCACGGCCTCGGTCAGCCCGATGGAGGCAACCTGCGGATGCGAATAGGTGCAGCCTGGGATGTTGCGGACGTTGAGCGGATGCACATCGTTGCGGCCCGCGATCTTTTCCACGCAGATGATGCCCTCGTGGCTCGCCTTGTGCGCGAGCCACGGGGGGCCGGCCACGTCGCCGATGGCGTAGAGGCCCGGCACGCCGGCGCCGCAGTATTCGTCGATCACGATGTGCGATTTCTCGACTTTGACGCCCAGTTCTTCCAGGCCCAGATTCTCGACATTGCCGACGATGCCAACCGCCAGGATGACGCGCTCGAACTCCTCGGTTTTCTGCTTGCCATCCTTCAAAGTGAGCGTGGCCTTCACGCTGTTTGCGTTCTTTTCGAGCTTATCGACCTTCGCTCCGGTGTAGATCGTCATGCCCTGCTTCTCGAAGGACTTCTTCGCAAAAGCCGAAACCTCCTCGTCCTCGACGGGCAGAATCCGGTCCATGATCTCCACCACGGTCACTTTCACGCCAAGGGCATTGTAAAAGCTTGCGAACTCGATGCCGATGGCGCCCGAGCCGACCACAAGCAGCGATTTCGGCGTCATGTTCGGCACCATGGCTTCCTTGTAGGTCCAGATCAGCTTGCCGTCGGGCTCAAGCCCCGGAAGACTGCGTGCGCGAGCGCCGGTTGCGATGATGATATGCTTGGCCTCGACATCGGCGAGCGCCTTGCCGTCCTTGCCCTTGACCGCGATCACACCCTTCGCCTTGAGCCGCGCCGTCCCGTCGATAACGGCGATCTTGTGCTTCTTGAGAAGGAAGGCGACGCCCGAGGACAGCTTCCCGGCCACTTGCCGCGACCGGCTGATCACCTTGGCGAGGTCGAAGGTGACGCCGTTCGTCTTGAGGCCGAACTCTTCCGCATGCTTCACCAGCGTCAGCACCTCGGCGGTTCGCAGCAGCGCCTTGGTCGGGATGCAGCCCCAGTTCAGGCAGATGCCGCCCAGATGCTCGCGCTCGATAACGACCGTTTTCAAGCCGAGCTGCGCCGCCCGGATCGCCGCGACATAGCCACCGGGTCCGCCTCCGATCACCGCGACATCGAATGCTTCGCTCATGCTGTTCCCTCAATCGAGATTAGGGCTCTCTTATCCAATCGACGCAATCGACAAAGAGCTTCACAGGAGATTCATTAAATACGCAACAAAGCTCAAGAAAAACACGAGGGTGGCTGCAACGCCAAAGAAGGAGCGCGCCGCGTGCAGCCTTCCCCATTTCCGGATAAGAGCTCTCGTCTCAGGGTGCTGGTCTGACGGTTCCATCGCCATGAGTTTGTTGTTCGTCGGCCTGATCGCAATGAGCGTCCATGGCCAATTGGCGATTATCAGGATGGCGCCCAGGAGAAAGCCATCCTGTCCAGTTTCATACCAGGCCAGGAGCCCGAACAGGCCGCCAACGGCCGCGAGCGGCGCCTGCATGGCGAAGCCGCGCTTGTAAGAGGGTTTCCACTCGGCGAGGAGGGCCTTGTCATCGAGCCGGAGACGGGCGGGCTGCTCGGCGACGTTGATGTAGAGTGCGGCGCCGGCGAATGCCGCAGCGATGGTAAGGGCAAGAAGGCCGAACAGGATGGACACGTTGGCGATCCCTTAAACGAGCATCGTGACTGGCTCCTCCACAAAGCCCTGGAAGGCCGCGAGAAGCCGCGCGCCAAGCGCCCCGTCCACCACGCGGTGATCGCAGGAAAGTGTGCAGCCCATCATGGTCGCGATGGCGATCTGCCCATCCTTCACGATGGGGCGCTGTTCACCGCGTCCAACGGCCAGGATCGTGGCGTGGGGCGGGTTGATGACCGCGTCGAAGTGGTCGATGCCGAACATGCCCAGGTTCGAGATGGCGGTCGTGCCGCCTTGATATTCGTGCGGCGCGAGGCGGCGGCGGCGCGCGCGCTCGGCCAGGCTTTTCATCTCGTTGGAGATCTGCGCGAGCGTCTTCCGCTCCACGCCCTTGATGACGGGCGTGAACAGCCCGCCCTCGATGGCGACGGCGACGCCGATGTCGGAGCTCTTGTGAATGAGGATGCCGCGCTCGGTGAAGGTGGCGTTGGCTTCGGGCACAAGCTGCAGCGCAAGCCCCATCGCCTTGATGAGAAAATCATTCACCGAGAGCTTGTAGGCGTTCGGCCCTTCTTTCGGAGCGCGCGCGTTGAGCCGCTGCCGTGCATCGAGAAGCGTGTCGATCTCGCAATCGACGGTCAGGCGGAAATGGGGAATCGTCGCCGCCGCCATCGTCAGCCGCGCGGCGATGGTTTTGCGCATATTGTCGAGCGGGCGGATCTCGTAGCTGCCCTTCTCGTACAGCGCAAGGATCTGGTCGTCCGGCATCGCCGCCGGGACTATACGGCTTGGCACAAGCGCCCCGCCATTCTGCGGCGGTTGCGGCTGAGCCTGCGGCGCGGCCGCGGCGCCCCCTGTGCTAACGGCCTCGTCAATGTCGTGCTTCACAATGCGGCCATGCGGACCCGATCCGCGAACGCGGGACAGGTCGATGCCCGTCTGCGCCGCGAGGCGACGAGCCAGCGGCGACGCAAAAATCCGCCCGTCGCCGTTCGCTTTCGGAGCCGCAGGCGTCTCCGCAGCCTTTGCCGGTTGCTGCAGGGCAGGTTGGGGAGGAGCGGCCTTGGCCTCTTCAGCCTGCGGCTGCTGTTTATGCGCGGGCGCGGGTTGGGCTGGCTCCGCGCCATATCCTTTCAAGGCGGCGGCGTCCTCGCCTTCCGAAAGAAGCACGGCAATCGGCGTATTGACCGCAACCCCCTCAGTCCCTTCCGGGATCATGATCTTGCCGATGGTGCCCTCGTCGACGGCTTCGACTTCCATCGTCGCCTTGTCGGTCTCGATCTCGGCGATTGCGTCGCCAGAGGCAACGCGATCGCCTTCCTTCTTCAGCCACTTTGAAAGCTTGCCCTGCTCCATGGTGGGCGACAGCGCGGGCATGAGGATGGGGGTGGGCATCGTCTTATCCTTGAGGCGGGCGCCGATGGAGGTTACGCATCCTTGGCATCGATAACGATTTGAGGGGCTCGTCTGCCGAGCGGCTGAAACTGTCCGCCGCCCGCAAGCTTCGTTTGCGCCAGATAAGCGATCTCATCTTCGATGTCCTCGATCAGGCACTTGCGATCGACAGGGCGGTCCGCGCTCATGCGATAGCGCGTGTTCAGGTAGCCGTCCGTCACGATCACGAGATAGCCCTTGCCGTCGGCTTCGTAATCGGCGGCGTGGCCATCGCCATATTTGGTCCAGGGCGATCGCTTTTGCATGGCGTCAGGTGCGGTAACAAACGGCTTTCGCGGCGGCGACCACGCGCGCGGCATTCGGCAAAGCCAGCTTTTCGAGGTTGGCGGCGTAGGGCATCGGCACATCCGCGCCGGACACCTTGGTCGGAGGCGCATCCAGATAGTCGAAAGCCTTTTCCACGACTTGCGCGCAGATCTCGGAGCCGACCGAGCAGTGGGGCCAGGCTTCCTCGACGGTAACGATGCGGTTCGTCTTGCGCACGGAGGCCAGGACGGTCTCGATGTCGAGCGGGCGCAGCGTGCGCAGATCGATGACCTCCGCGTCGATGCCTTCGCTTTCCAGCTGTTTCGCCGCTTCGAGCGCATACACCACGCCGCGCGACCACGACACAAGGGTCACATCCTTGCCGGGCCGCGCTACCTTCGCCTTGCCGATGGGCACCACCCAGTCATCGCCCTTCGGAACTTGTCCGGTCGTACCGTAAAGGATTTCATTCTCAAGGAACACGACCGGGTTCGGATCGCGAATGGCGGCCTTCAGAAGCCCTTTTGCGTCTGCTGCTGTCGAAGGCGCGATCACCGTGAGGCCCGGAACGTGGGCGTACCACGCGGAAAATTCCTGGCTATGCTGGGCGCCAACGCGCGCCGCCGCGCCGTTCGGCCCACGGAACACGATCGGGCAGCCCATCTGGCCACCCGACATATACAGCGTCTTGGCCGCCGAGTTGATGATCTGGTCGATGGCCTGCATCGCGAAGTTGAAGGTCATGAATTCGACAATGGGCCGCAAGCCCCCGAAGGCGGCGCCCACGCCAAGCCCCGCAAACCCGGCCTCGGTGATCGGCGTGTCCACGACGCGGCGCGGGCCGAACTCGTCCAGCAGGCCTTGCGTGATCTTGTACGCGCCCTGATACTCCGCGACCTCCTCGCCCATGACGAAAACGTTGTCGTCGCGGCGCATCTCCTCCGCCATGGCGTCGCGCAAGGCTTCACGCATGGTGATCTGCACCATCTCGACGCCTTCGGGGATTTCGGCCGCGCTGTCGTAGCCGGCCGGAAGCTCGTCGGAGGCGGTTTCGCGAACCCGCACGTCAACGGTCGCGCGATCTTCGGTCGCTCCGCTATCGGAAACGGGGGCCGCAGTTGGAGAAGGATGCGCGGCGCCGTTGGGTTTTGAAGCAACCCCGCCTGTCACGGCCGATGCGTCCTCCCCATCCGCGACGATGACTGCGATCGGGGTGTTGACCTTCACGCCTTCCGTCCCGGCCGGAACCAGGATCTTGCCGAGCTTGCCCTCGTCGACGGCTTCAACCTCCATCGTGGCCTTGTCCGTCTCGATTTCGGCGATTACATCGCCTGAGCGTACCTCGTCGCCCTCGGCCTTCACCCATTTGGCGAGCTTGCCCTCTTCCATTGTGGGCGACAGGGCTGGCATCAGGACTTGTGTCGGCATTCCTTCGCGCCTTCGTGAATAAGATAGGGTTTATGATGCTTTTGCACGGCGAGACCGCGCTCGCCGCGGCGCCTGTTCTAAATGTGGTCCTGCATATCATGTTTCGAGACTGGCCGGATTGTTTTTCCAGCCCAGACTAGCATCGTCCATTTTTCGATTCATAAACAATAGCGTGATTTTTGCGTCCGTCCCGCTGCCCGTCGCGCGGGCGTTTACCGCGGACCGCAGGCGCATCAAACCGTGCAGCAGCCGCACAGGCGCTCCGCGCCTTCAGGTCGGGCTGGTCAGGACTTTGGCCGGGCTACCGCAACACGTCCGCATAGAGCTCGGCCGGATCGGGCTCGGGGTCGTGCGTTGCGAAGTCTGCCGCCTCGTTCACGATGCCGCGGATCTCCTTGTCGATCGCCTTGAGATCGTTCTCATTGGCCTGGCCGGTTTCAAGGAGGTGCGCACGCACCTGCTCAATCGGGTCGCGCTCATGGCGCATCTTCTCGACCTCTTCCTTCGTCCGGTATTTCGCGGGGTCGGACATGGAATGGCCACGATAGCGATAGGTCAGCATTTCGAGGATGAAAGGCCCCTTGCCCTCGCGGGCGTGGGCGACCGCCCTTTCGCCGGCCGCCTTCACGGCGCGGACATCCATGCCGTCGACCTGCTCTCCGGGGATGTTGAAGCTCGCGCCGCGCTGAGAGAGATCGGTGACGGCGGATACGCGGTCCACGCGCGTGCCCATGCCGTATTTGTTGTTCTCGATGACGTAAATGACGGGGAGACGCCAGACCGAAGCCATGTTGAAGGCTTCGTAAACCTGGCCCTGGTTCGCTGCGCCGTCGCCGAAATAGGTCAGGCAGACATGACCGTTGCCCTTGTACTTGTTGGCGAAGGCCAGCCCAGTGCCGAGCGGAACCTGCGCGCCGACAATGCCATGCCCGCCGTAGAACGACTTCTCCACGGAGAACATGTGCATGGAACCGCCCTTCCCCTTCGAGTAGCCGCCTCGCCTTCCGGTCAGCTCGGCCATCACGCCCTTCGGGTCCATGCCGCAGACGAGCATATGGCCATGATCGCGGTAGGCGGTGATGACCTGATCGCCCTCCCGGATCGCCATTTGCATGCCGACGACGACCGCCTCCTGGCCGATATAGAGGTGGCAGAAGCCGCCGATCTGGCCCATGCCGTAGAGTTGCCCCGCCTTTTCCTCGAAGCGGCGGATGAGAAGCATCTCGCGGTAGGCCCACAGCTCTTCTTCTTTGGTGAACTCCGGCGGAGCCTGCTTGTGGTCTTTATCTGCAAGAGGACTGTTGTCGAGCATGGGCGCGGCCTTCTCTAAACGCTGCAACCAGACAATGAAGGTGTACTCCAGGAGCGCGCAGGCGCGCAGTCACAATATTTTTTTTCCAAGTTCGCCGCATCGGCGAGGACTAGCGGGCCGCCTTGTCGCTGTTGACGATCACGATGTCTGTGGGGCGCGCGAAGTCGAGAATTTCGCGGGCTTGCTCATCGAGCAGGTCGGGTTGGCTCGCAGCCTTGGGACCGAGAAGCTCGGCATCGCGCTCGAGCCTGGCGCGCTGCGCTCTGAGCGCCGCCAGATCCTTGTTCATCTCGGCAATTTTGGCGCGAAGCAGCTCGTTGGCGATCAGCCCGTGCGGACCGCGCACGGCGTCTGCCGTTACATACACGCTCATCGCGATCAGGATCGCAAGCAGGATGATCTGGCGCAGGACTTGCGGATTTCGCCTCCTCATCTCGTGACCTCCTGTCGGTTGCAACTATGAACGGCGGCCCATACCGGGAGGTTAACGGCACGCAGAACGCTCCGAGGAAACTCCATGAGTGACTAAAGGGACACTCTCGCATCCAGCTCACGAGATTTCATCCCGCAATTAGGAATGGGTTTACTATGAACAAATACACTCCATGCGTGCATCAAGCATCTCTTCCAAGGCCGGCCGTAATCGAGCCGCCCTACAAGTCCTATCCCGAATAAAGAGGACCGATATGACGGACAGCAACATGCGGACACTGAGTGTCCTCCTGCCGAGTCTTGTGGCGTTCGTTTTTCTGGTTAACCTGGCGAGCAAGGCGAGCATTCAAACGCCAGCGATTCACGGTGCGCCAGCAATCATGGGGGCTGTAACTCCGTTTTACGAGGCGAAATCGTCAAGTCCTCTTGAGCAGATAGCTTCGGACAAGTGCAGCGTGTCCTGGGTCAATGGAGGCAATTACGTTCTCGCCACCCCCAGCGCTTGCAAGGGAGTCAAAGTCGTTTCGATGACAATCGCCGTCTCGGCGAAAACCTGCGCAGAAAGCGCAGAGGGGGATTTCCGTAGCCTCACCAATACAACTTTGTTCAAGGGCGACTTCGGCTTCTATCTTGGACAAGACAAACCCGCCCGCTGTCTTGTGGTTCATGAGATCCGGGGCAAGTACGCCTGAGCGTGACTGCTGAGTTTCTGGCTAAAGTGTGGCGCGAATACGACAACACAGTGTAGTCATATTTTAACCAATATTACACCGATGTTACACGCGTACAAGGCGCGGCTGAATTTTCACGGCCGTGCCTCTCTACGTTGTGTTCACTTAGTTGCAAAAGGTGAGTTCGATTGTCTATGAAGCGTAAGATCCTCCCTCTCCTATTCGCCGCCGCACCGCTTACACTGGCCCATGCAGGCGAAGAGGCCCTCTCGGGAGCCGCTCTGCAAAATGCATTCGCGGGCCGGACGGTTTACATCAATACGCCGGCGGGCGAGGTTCCGATCCGCTATTCCAAGAGTGGCCACGTCAGTGGGTACACCGAGCTCGCCACTCTCGCCGGAGAGTCGACGACACAGGATCGCGGGCGCTGGTGGGTTTCCGAGAACAAGCTCTGCGTCCGCTGGCAGAATTGGATGTCCGGGGCGACGCACTGCTTCACCATGCACAAGGTCGGCCCAACCATGGTCCGGTGGCGGCGGGAAGACGGAAAGAGCGGATTCGCTCGTCTCGGCTGACGTTAAATCGGGGGCAGACTTTTCCGGTGACGCCTGGCGCGCTTCCGTGCCCAGAGCGCCTTCAATCGGCACCGATTAAAGGCGGGTTGAACTAGAGGGAAGCGCGCCGAGGCTCCTGTTCAGGCGGCGAAGCGCCGCTCGTGCTTGCCCTCGCGGACTTCCTCGATGATCTTTGCCGAAAAGGCCTCCAGGTCGGATGGCTGGCGGCTGGTTATGAGGCCCTGGTCGGTTACGACCTCCTCATCGAGCCATTGGCCGCCCGCATTGATCACATCGGTCTTGATCGACTTGTAGGAGGTGGCGCGGTGGCCCTTCAAGATGCCGGCCTCGATCAGAAGCCACGGCGCGTGGCAGACAGCCGCAACCGTTTTCCCCGCGGCATAGAAGTCCGTGATGAACGCAATCGCCTGCTGGTTGACGCGCAGGTAATCGGGGTTGAGCTGGCCGCCCGGTAACACGATGGCGTCGTAATCTTGCGCGCTCACCTCCCCAAGCGTTTTGTCCACCTTGACGGGGTGGCCCCAGTCTTTCATGTCCCATCCTTTGATCTCGCCGGGCTCGGGCGACACCACGTCCACGGTTGCGCCGGCCTCGCGCAGCTTTTTCAGCGGCACCTCGAGCTCGGATTGTTCGAAGCCGTTCGTCGCCAGAATAGCTATCTTTTTTCCTGCTATATCAGGCATTTCCGTCTCTCCTCGTTCTTCTCTTCTATGAGCCGAACGGGAGAGCGCGCGGGCTGTTCCATATCTGGCGATAGGCTATTGCGCCGACGGCGCCCACGCGCCCAGCGTTTTCGGGGTGAGTACAGAAGGGCTCGGGCTGGCGACTTCCGGTTTCGAGGGAGCTGCAATCAATTTCGGGCCGCCAACGTCAGGTCTCGGGCTGGCGACAACTGATTTCGGTCCAGAGGCATCCGGTTTCGCGCTCACGACTTCCGGTTTCGGGCTAGCCGCGGCTGGGTTCGCGAAAAGGGATAGCGACGTGAGCGTTTTCGGGGAAATAAGGTCCACGATCCGCTTCAACTCGCAGTTGTTACGGTTTGCGATCGAGACCGCCGTATCCCCCCTGTCGTCCGCTAACGCGCAGCGCCCAGGGTCGCCGATGGTGAGGCGGATGACATCGCTTGAAAGCCCCGAGAGTTTCCAGCCAAGCGGCAGCGGGAAGGCTTTCTGATCGAGCTGAACCACAATCATCTTCTCGCCGAGTTCCGTCTGCGCTTCCGTCACGGCCTTCCGCGATTGAAGGTCACGCACGGACAACAGCGTATTGACTGGAGAGAAGAAATCGTAGAGCCAGCCTCGCATGGGCGTGGAGCCGACCGGCTCAACGCCTGCCGCCGCCGTGAGCGCCTTGGACTTATCGGTAAGCGTGATCAAATAGAGATCGACGCCCTCGCCGCTGACCTCCTTCAGCTTGTTGTAAAGCTGAAGGGCGGTGGCGGCGCCTGAGCTATCCGCATATCCGCCATCGACGAAAGTCAGGCGAGAGCCCTTGTCGAGCTTAAAGGTCCAGGGCGGCATAAGCGCCGGAAAGCGCGCGCTGATCACCGCCGCCTCGATCAACGTCGGATTGGACGGCTTGCCGGAAAGGTTGTCGAAAGAGTAGAGCGTGCCGGCGCCGAATGCTTGCAGGGAAAATGGGGCGAACGCCACCCGGTATCCGGTCTCGACCCAAGTCGCATTCAGAAGCAACGCCGGCACATCCCCCTTTTCCGACCAGCCGTCCAAAAAGGGACGCGCCAGAAGATTTCGTTCCTTTTGCTCAGGGCAGCCGTAGTCGTCGGCCTTGATTGATGGTCCGCTGCGCTTGAAACTGTCGATGAAGCTTTTTTCCAGGATGCGATCACGCCTGCCCCATGCCGAGCCGCCGTCGCAAGGGGACTTGCCGTCCGGCTCCCCTCTCTCCCGAAGAAGGCTGGCGCGAACTAGCCCCCTGACAAAGTCCGGGACGAGATAGGCGAGCACCGGGCTGATATGGTCGTCCTGTGTGATGGCGCGCAGGCGCCTCGAAAGCTCTCCCGGCCTTGCAAACAGGCTGTCGCATCCAGGCTCGACATCTACCGCCGCCTTCCGGTTCGTCCCCCGCGCGATGCTGTCCGCGAAAGCCGCATCGAACAGGCTAGCGCCGACACTGCCTCCGGAGACTGCGCTTATTGCGAAGACGTGCCGCGCAAAGCCCGGGCAGTGATCCTGCATCGTCGCAAGGAAAGCCCCCGCGGTGGATGCGGCATAAATCCCTCCACCCTGGGCCGACACGATAAACACCGGATACCGCCCCGAGCCGATTTTGCGCTCGGCGAGCCAAGCCTGGAAGATCGGCCCAATGTCGCTTCCTACTTTCGCTGCTGCCGCTTCGGGCCGAGGTTCGCGTCCGCTATGGCCACCTAGTATTATATCTGCGGCGATCCCTGCGACAACGGCGAGAGGGAGCAGCACAATGACGGCTTGGCGCAGGCGGAGAGGCAGCCAGTCCGTGACCATGAGGAACCACGACGGAAATGCCAAAATCAGGCTGAAAATCTTCTGCAGAAACCAGAATGACAGCCGCACCGCGACCGCCAGCTCGATCAGCACGAAGGCCGTGCCTGCCAGGGGCCCCACAAGCCTCGACGCGGTCAATGTCGCATCGGGAACGAAGATGGGCACCGCGACAAGAAACGCCGTCAGCCCATAACACATATACAAAATGTGTTTCTGGCTCCTGGTTCTCTTCCGGAACCGGTAGAAAAGCGCGAGCAAGGCGAAATAGGCCACAAGCGTTATGACAACTGCTGCGAGAATCGCGCCGGGAAGGGCTGAAATCGTCTTGAGAGCGCCGCGCGGCAGCCCCGCCTCGCCCGCATCGAGCACATGCCGGTAGACTTGCGCGAGCCCTATAAGAAGCCCGAAAAATGGCAGGCTTGCCGTAAACGCAGTCTTGACGTCACGCACATCGAAGATGCGGCGGTCCAGATGAATGTCCGCGTGATCGGGATAGATCGCGTCGATGCGGCCGGAAACCTCGATGTGGTTCCAGGCATAAAGGAGGGCGCTGAAAAGGGAGACGGCGGCAAGCCCCGCGATCCCGCGCCCGTAATCGGCGTCCTCGACAATGCCGAGATACACCTCTTGCATCTGAGGCACGGCAGCGAACAGCCAAGCCGCTGCGAAGCCCATGATGAGCGGCGCCAGGTAGACCGTGTGCGCGAGCAATCGGAAATATTGGTTCGGGAAAACACCGAAGCGACCGCTTGCGTGCCGCGCAAGGCGGAATGAATGCTTGGCAATTCCGATTTTGCTCAGAAACATAGTCAGATCGAGCAAAGTAATCCCCCCCGAAGAAACAGTTCCTGGATCAGCTGTCGGGCTTTTCCTCCACGACCGGTTCAATAGCCGAGAACTCCTTGATCGCGTTTCTCAAGGTTTCAAGGTCGCCCTCCGAATAGGCCAGGAAATAAACCTCGCGGAGCGGCGACTTCGGGTTCTCTCTGAAGAATGCGAGAGTGCGCTTTACGAGCAAAGGAGCGACGCGCACAACCGGAAATCCGCCCTGCCCTGTTCCCAGAAGCGGCACTAAAGCCGAACGGTAGCGCTTACCAGCCGAAATTGCCTTAAGTACGTTGTCCATCGAGAGTTCGATGTTCTGGAGCGTGGTCGAAAGACCTGCGCCGATGCTCCCCGCGACGCTGGCGACATGAAAAATGCGGCGAACGTTGTGCGTATTCTCGAGTTCGCCTGCGTGCGTCTGCACGACCGTCGCCGGCTTTACGAAACTGCGTGGCCTCAGCTCGGCTGCCAGCGCTTTGCCGATGGTGTCCTCCGCAATGGACCGGCCATCCTCATGCTTTTTTGCGCCGAGTGAGCGAATGGTCGCCGACACGGACCGGCCGAAAAACCGGTCCATCATCATGTCGGTGTTCTCGGAGTTCACCCAGACATCGACGTCCTTCGTCGCTTTGATGTTCCCGGTCTTGATGCCGAGGATTTGCTTGGCGTTGAGTTTGGCCACGAAAGTCCGCGAGTCTTCATCATCAAGCTCCGCCCGCGCAAGCATGGCCGCGCGGCGCGCCATGAACCACTGCCCTGCGATGATGAGTTTCGGATCTTCGAATTCGCCGGCCGTCAGTCTCTGGAAAAAATCGTCGACGGGGAACTCGACGATCTGGATGTCTTCGCCATCCGCGGCGAGTCCCCCGCCTTCGGCAGTCTTGTCGGTGGTGCGAACCTCGGCAAAGAAAAGGTAGATGAGTTCGGTGCTTCCTCCGGGCGAGGAGAAGAACGTCGCAACCGGTGTGGCGTGGGTCAACTGATAGCCGGTTTCCTCGTGAACCTCGCGGACAAGGCATTGCAGCGGCGTTTCTTTCGCCTTGCCATCGCCGTCGACGGGGATCATGCCGGCCACCGCCTCGATGAGCCAGCCGCGCCCGCGGCCCTTTTCGTGCGTCGGAAGCCGGAACTGATGGACCGTGATGACGACCCGGCGTTCAGGATCGTAGAGCAGCGCCGCAACGGCGTCGCCTCGCTCGAAGACGAGGATCGAGCGTTCCGGGCTCATCACGCCGTCGAACTGCTCGTGCGAAACCGTATACTCGTCCACCGCGAAAAACGCGTCGAGCAACCGGTGTTTTCCGGATATCACGAACTGCCACGGCTTTGTCTTTTCCGGCATCGAACCCCGCATCCGGCAACATAACCTCAATAAAGGCCGCACGATTTATCGCGCTCTTGGCGGCATTGTGCCTTAATCTAGGCAAGATGACGGCAGTCTTCGGCCCATTCAGGAAGTTTCTCTGGAAACCTTCGCTTCTGCGAAGCAGGCCGCCTTTCAATGCGAGGCAAAAATCTGCG
This sequence comes from uncultured Alphaproteobacteria bacterium, assembly GCA_963764115.1. Classification (GTDB taxonomy): domain Bacteria; phylum Pseudomonadota; class Alphaproteobacteria; order Rhizobiales; family Rhodomicrobiaceae; genus Rhodomicrobium. The sequence continues at coordinate 149,047 of CAVXRT010000025.1, read as the reverse complement.
GGTTTATATGCTCCGGGCGGAAGCCAAGCCCGATAACGCGCGCCGGTATCCTCGCCAGCAAGGGAACGCTTCTCATCAAGCGCAAAAGGAGCGGCGGGTTCGACGGACCCTCTCCGCCGAGCACGCTCTTGATGACATTGTTCTGGATCTGCACCTGAAGCCACTGCGTGCGCCGGGTGGGTATCTCTCGGCGTTCCTGGACGCGCGCCAGATCAGCCAAGGTCACCTGCCCTGCCTGGAGAGGCTCCGCAAGGATGTTTGCGGCCGCGACCGCATCCTGGATCGCAAGATTGATTCCCACTCCGCCGACGGGCGACATGGTGTGGGCTGCGTCACCGATGCAAAGGAGACCTGGCCGATACCACTGCTTCAGTCGATCGACGCCAACGGTGAGGAGCTTGATGTCGTCGAAGCTCTTTACTTCGTCCGCGCGGCCCTTGAGGAATGGCGCCAGCTTTTCAAGTTCGCGGCGGAAGGCAGGGAGTCCTTGCTCGCGCACGCGGTCGAAGGACCCTTTCGGAATCACATAGCCGCACTGCCAATAATCGCCGCGATTGATCATGATGACGATGTGGCCGAGGCCGAAATTGCCAATCGGATCTTCGGGATCGGCGTCGAGCCGCGGGAGGCGGAACCAGAGGACATCCATGGGCGCGCCTACGTCCTCCACGGCGAACCCGCCCGCTTTTCTCGTCATGGCGTGCCGCCCATCGCATCCGATCACAAGCGGCGCATGAACCTGCATCGTTCCTTCGGCTGACTTGGCGGCGACGCCGACAACACTCTCGCCATCCCTGATGAGGCCGGTCGCTTCGGCCTTCATGAACAGTTTGAAGGCGGGATAGGTCTTGGCTTCATCCGCCAGAAAATCCAGAAAATCCCATTGCGGCATGAACGCCACAAACTTGGCGCGCGTCGGCAGATGCGAGAAATCGGCAAAAGTGGTTTCAAGATCGCCGAACCGGCCTTTCAGAGAATGGGCTTCATAGTGGGGTCTTTGCAGAAGCTTCTCATAGAGGCCGAGTTCGTTCATCACCTGCAGCGTCGAGGGATGGATCGTGTCGCCGCGGAAGTCGCGCAGGAAATCGGCGTGCTTTTCGAGCACTGCGACGGAAATTCCGGCTCGCGCGAGGAGATAGCCGGTCATCATTCCGGCAGGACCGCTGCCAACAACGCAACAAGACACCGAAAGATCGGACATGGCTGAGGGGCTCCGCTGTTTACCTTGCCGTCCTGAAGTTTCGAGCAACGCGGTTGTTCCTCACGAACCTGTCGCGGAGCCTGTCTCCATTTTCGCGAGCGAGGTCACGCCCGCGTCTTCGATGCCGCAAGGCACAATGCCTTCGAAGTGGGAGAGGTCGGGGCAAATGTTGACGGCGACGCCATGATAGGTCACCCATCGGCGTACGCGCACGCCAATCGCGGCCATCTTCTCGTCGCGGCCGCCGTTCCTCACCCAAATCCCGGGACGTCCTTGCCTTCGCTCGCCTTCGATTCTGTAGTCGGCGAGCGCTGCGATAACCCACGACTCGAGGCTATGCACGTGGCGGCGCACATCCCGTCCGCGCTTGTTGAGATCGAGAAGAACATAAGAAACGAGTTGACCGGGGCCGTGATAGGTATACTGGCCCCCCCGCCCCGTTCGGTGGACCGGCAAGCGAGCGGGGTCTAAGAGATCGTTCAGCTTTGCACTGGCTCCTGCCGTGTACAGCGCCGGATGCTCCAGAAACCAGACAAGTTCCGGCGCGCTTCCCTCGAAGATGGCGGCGGCACGGTCTTCCATTGCCATGACAGCCGGTTCGTAGGCGACGGGCGTCTGACTTAAGCGCCACTCGATGCCCGCCATCTCTCCCAAGGCGTTCGCATGGGCACGCAGCTTTTCCGCGAAGGCGGTGACGCTCTCATCCATGTTTTTTTACGCCGCTGAAGCTTGCGCGGGCCTCTCTTTACTGAAGCGTAACTCCTCGGGGTCCATACTGCAAAGGTCTCGCGTTGCTGCGGGGTTGGGGCGTAGTCCTGCGTTCGCCCCGGCACCCCCGCAGTGCAAGAGACCCGGCTCTTGAGAATGCAGAGCAAACGAATTAGAACCCGGGCCTTTATAAGAACAAGTGCCTTTCGTCCGAGATTTTCACTATTTTTGAATATGTCTTCTCATTTATAGAGGAAAATCAAAGTTTTTCCGACCTCTTCTTTCCTAAAGATTTAGGCTTCACTCACTCGCCGCGCTTCTGGTAACATACTGGGTTCTCGTTGAGCCCTTAATGTATCTTGTAAGTGGGTGGTGTTATGAGAATGCCGTACTTTGTCATCCAATGCATCGCCGCTCTCGTTAGCGTATCGATGCTCGCGACCGCAGCACATGCGCAGAAAACTGCAAAAGCCTGCGAGGCCGAATGGCGCGCAGACAAGACAACAATTCAAGCAGCCGGGAAGAAGAAGAAAGACTTCATAGCCGAATGTCGAGCCGGGACCTCACAGACGACTGCCACTGCTCCCGCGAATCCACCGCCCCGGACCGCTCCGGCTAACCCGGCCGCGCAGGCTGCCGCTCCTGCCAACCCGCAGGCGAACCCGCCGGCCACGCCCCGAACTGCTACAACGGCAACACCCCAGGAGAACGCCACGCCTCCAAGGAGCCGCCGCGCCAGGGAAGCCGCCACACCGACGGCAGGCCAGTACGCGACCGAAGCCGAAGCCAAGGGTCATTGTCCGGACGATACTGTGGTCTGGGCTAACACACGCTCGAAGGTCTATCACTTCGCGGGAACCCGCACCTACGGGAAGACCAGGGTCGGCGCCTATATGTGCGAAAGGGATACGGTTGCGGCAGGCATCCGCTCAGCCAGGAACGAGAAGCGCCCGAAGGCTTGACGCTTAACCTCTAAAGGGTGTGCGCGGGCGACTTCCGCTCCCCGCGCACACCGGTCTTTCGAAATCGAAGTGAGATTCTCACGAGGCGTGAGGCTGCTCCCTCTGAATCCGGTTTGTGGCGAGCCCAACTTCGCAAAGCCCTGCACTCTTTGCTGGCATCCCAAACTTTTTCGCGCAAACGGCCTCGAACTGATTCAAATCAAATCCCCTTGAAAGCCGAATGTTATAATCGGACTTCTGGTATTTGGTGCGCCAAGAGTTAGGCGTTGACCTCATCCAAGGGCATAACAAGCCGCCAAAAGTTTGCGGCAGTTTCTTATAAAATTTTACACGCTGTTGAATACATCGTTCGCGCCTGGCTTTGAATGTATTGAAAGTTTTTCGGGCTCCGTCTTTTGCAGCGCTTAGAAAACCGAGCCAAAAAGACCGAGCCAAAAAGGGAGAATGTAAGCGTGGCACAATCGGCAAAGCAGCCGGAGCTGAAAGTCGTTCCTTTGGAGACAAGCTCAAGCCTGAGAACCCTGGCTTACGGGGCATTGAAACGCGCGATTACCGAAATGGATATTTACGGTCAGATCGATCCGGTCCGGCTTGACGAACGGCAACTCTCCCAGAAGCTCGGAGTTAGCCGAACGCCGATCCGTGAGGCCCTCACCGTCCTCGAGCAGGAAGGTTTTGTTCGCGCGGTGCCGAGGCGCGGAATCTACGTCGTCCGCAAGTCGAAAAAAGAAATCTGTGAGATGATCGTGGTGTGGGCCGCGCTCGAGGGCTGGGCTGCGAGGCTGGCGGCGACGCGCGCAACGGATGAAGAGTTCAAGGCGCTGAAAGATCTTTTTCAGAGGTTCACGAACGAGCCGCTGTATGATCAGATGAACGAATATTCGGAAGCGAACATCACCTTCCACCAGACAATCATCAAGCTTGGCGGCTGCGACCTCATCGTGGAGATGACCCAGAACCTGTTCATCCATATCCGCGCAATCAGCACGGTGTCGCTCAGGCAAGACAACCGCGCCGAGCAGTCGATCCGCGAGCATCTGGCAATCATCGGGGCGCTTGAGGCTCGCGATGGCGACCTCGCCGAGAAGCTTGTGCGCGAGCACGCGCTCCTGCTCGCCGCACGTGTCGAGAAATACGGCGTATTCGCGGAGTAGCCGCGTCTTCCCATCATGCCGCTGAGGTTCCGACTAAGAGAGCCCTCGTCGCAGCATGTTGGCGCTCTAGCTAAAGCCCTGCGGCTCGCTTCTTTCTTCAAATGCTCGATAGTTGTCGCCGAAATTATTCAGCTGCGACCGGTAGGGTGAGCGCTGCCAAGCCCCGGCGCCTTCAGTTCATTCGAGGAAGACGAGCGCACCATGACCGTGATGAAGGCTCTAAAGGAAGCGACATGGGAGATCCATGTTGGGATGCAAAAGAAGCTGGGCGTCAAGCAACTCCTCTCGGAACTTCGTTGCTACCGCGAGCATATCGTCCGCCTCGAAGCCTTCCATGCCGTTGCCGAAGCCGAATGGAGCCCATGGCTCGAAGAGACACTTGCAGACTTCCCGGCGCGACGGAAGACGGAACTCCTCGCGAGCGATCTAACGGCCCTGGGCGGCGTGCGGATTGTGGGCGCGCCCGTTGCAACTCCCGCCGATGCCGCCTCGGCTTTGGGAGCCTTCTACGTCCTCGAAGGTCCGACGCTAGGCGGGCGGCATTTGTTGCCGATCGTAGAGGCGAAGTTCGGCCTTACGGCCAGGCACGGCGCCTCCTATTTCGCAAGCTACGGATCCCAAGTCGAAGCGATGTGGAAGCGCTTTGGCGACACCATCGAAACCCACTGCGCAAGCGCAGAAACGAAGAGCGCCGCGATCAAGGCCGCACGGTCAACCTTTCTCGCCATGGAAGCATGGCTCTGCAAGGAGCAGCAAGCTCAGCCGATTGAGACCTAGCCATCCGCAGTCCGGAGGCCACACTAAAGCCTCGCGCGCGTAATCGGACGCGGGCCTCGATAAGCTTTTTTGCATGCCATTGGACCTGACTTTTATCGCCGGATTGGCTTTCCGCTTGCGTTTGGGCCATCGATTGTCTTGAGTGAGAATTGTACGAGAAAGCGCCTTGCCGGGAAGTTAATGGAATAAGTTCTTGATTTTGCTATGAAAAGTCAAGAACCGACGGCGCTCCCGGCGCAGCGGCTGGCTGGCTTCGACGCGGCCATGGTTAACAGGGGAATCCGGGATTATATTTAACGGACTTTTCAGAGCCCATTTAATGCCAAAATTCCGGCATTAAATTCTATTTAATGGGGCGGTTGGTGGTAAAAAAGCTTTTCAATTTCAATACGTTGGAACCGCTCGCCTACCGCCCTCGTAGGCCTCGTTCTGCGCCGGCTAAAGGCATGGTTAAGCCTAACAAAGTGTAAATTGGACCGGAAATAAATCGGGGGCGCTCTTGTTAACCAGTTTCGGATTAACACTCAGCGCTGCGAACGAAGCGTTAACCGCAAGGCCTACGGTGGGCGCCGTCCGCCGGATGGCGAGAAGCGCTCCTGCATTAGGGCGTGTCGAAGCTGTCATGGCCGCCCTCCGAGGCGGCCATCCATGTAGATAACAATTTCAGATCTTTTAGATTTTAAGACTGGATGGCCGGGTCAAGCCCGGCCATGTCATCGGGTCCAGGTAATCGCAACGCGCTTTAATCCGACGCGGGCGCGCGGCTGAGGTTGCGTCGCTCCGCCTCCGATTTTGTGCACGCCGCGCTAGCGAGATCGGCGTCCGCCTGCGGTAGGCCAGCCTCCTGCAGAACTTCTTCCTCTGATTCGACGATCTCAAATGCCGATCGCACCTCGCTGGATATCGGGATCGAGCGTCCTGTCCTGATATCTACGAATGTCCACAAAGTCTCTGCCCGTGCGATGATCTGGCGGCGCCGGTTCGAGGTCCGCAGGAACAAGGTGCGCCGCGGCGAAGTTCGCCCTGCCATCGCCGCCACCCAGGTGTACAGCGTGATCTCGTCGCCCTTAAGCGCCGGCCGCAGATACTCGATGGTATGGGACCGGACGTACCAGGACTTTCCGCTTTCCAGATAGCGTTCCATCGTCCACCCCTGGGCGGAGGAATGCTCGATGGCGACCTCCTCCATCCAACGGAGATAGTCCTGGTTGTTGACATGGCCATTGACGTCGATGGCATCCTCGATGACCTGAAGGTGCTTGACGTAGATTCTTGGCATGAACAAAGGATCCTTGCGTCCTCCAAGAACCCGTCAATCACGGTGGAGGCAGAACGTCAGGCTATCTGACGTTCTGCCCTGACTATTCTTTACGGCTACGCCGGTAAAGGGTCGCGGAACCCCCTTGAGACACACTCAGAGCCCGTCACGCCTCGCACACAAGCTCAGAGATTTGTCGGCAAATCCGGGTCATCGCCTCTGATCGCCGTAGGAACGATCAAGGATGCCCTGGATGGTGTCGAGATGGCCCTGATCGACATTCTGGCCATGCTCGAACCGGTCTCCGAAAGCGGCAGCGCCGACGCCGCCCATCACGCCGAGCTGCCTGGTCAGATCGACAGATCCTTGATCGGCGGCGCCGGCGGTTGCCCTCCCTGAGGGGCCTGAGCTCCGCCGCCTTGCGGAAGCTGGGCAGGGGCGCCGCCCCCAATGGCTCCGCCAAGCACATCGCGCAAGATCTTCCCGAAAATGTCGCCACCCGGGATCTGCGGAGCACCGGAGCCGTCCTGTCCGCTCGGCATCGGCATCTGGATTGGTCCCCCGCCGCCGATAATGACAGGCTTGATGGTTCCGTTCTGAATTCCTTTCAAAACCTCACGAAAAATGGCGCCGAGCAAATCGCCGCCGGGTCCAGCCTGGTTGCCTGTGTCGACGGGAATGGGAGCCGGAGAACTCGGAGCCTGCGGAGCAGGCGCAGGCGCGCCTTGCGATCCCGGCCCCCCGCGCCCGAAAATCTGCCCCAGGATGTCACCGATATCGCCTGTTCCTCCTGATGAGGGAGCCGGAGCGGACGCCCCGCCCCCCGATCCCCGTCCAAGGATTTGTCCCAGGATGTCGCCGAGCGGGCCAAGGCCTCCGGATGAGGGAGCGGGAGCAGGAGCGGAGCCTCCTCCTGTCAACACGCGCCCCAACACCTGGCCCAGGATGTCGCCCATTCCTCCGCCAGCTCCTCCGAAAGCCTGTGCAGCGAGCGGCGCCTTTGGTTCGATGCGCAACAGTCCGGAGAGGACGATGCCGGTAAGCGCGGGCAGCAATTTCTCTAAAATACTCGAACTCACCCCCGAAAATTTCTGCGCTTGATCAATGACATCCCGGCCTGCATGCGGCGAGCCGAGGATAAAGGCAAGCGCCTGATTGCCTGCGGCAAGCCCCTCGGGGGAAAGCGCAAGCTTCGGGTCGTCGTACAGAGCTGGAAGATCCTTCTGCAGTCCCAAAAGGGCGAACAGATTTCCGAGGCCATCGGGAGTAGCCGTCGATTGTTTCAGACCCGCGGATATGGCGGGAAGCAGCGCCGTCACTGCCGACTGAGTTTGTTCCGGTGTCAGGCCTAACTCACGTCCCAGTGTCTCTTTGGCTTCACCACCGCTCGCGCTGTCGAGGATTTCATATAGATTTGCCATGCTCCATACTCCTAACTGAGCCCACTCCCTAACTTCTCGCAACGAGGCGGCTTTGGCCGGCGCGTCGTCACCACGAGATTTAAGGAGCGACAAGGCTTACGCTAAGCCTTCGATCGCAAAATTCTAAAGTAGATCGGCGCCGGTTGTCCGGCCGGGGAGCCTGTCTCGGCCACCCGGACCGCAACTCTGAGGCATTCTTTCGAAATTTGAACAGGTCATTCGTCGGCGGGGAAGAGTTGCAGAACGGCGCCGCTAAAAATATAAATAAAGTAAAGCTGATGTAGTCTTGTTATGCATACTGTACTCTTATGTTTTCGCAAGCTTATTTAACATCCGCTTGAACGCTTGCCGCCTCGAATCCTCCGGGCTTGGAAGAGGGGCATTCCGCATTTTTGCCAAAATTCATCGGCACACACCCCCTCCTTCAACGAAAGCAGTTTTGTATCTAGCAAACAGGAGTGACATTCAGCATGAACGGTGCTGGAAAAAGCGAGACTATTGACTGTGTTCACGGCGTGGAAGACCAAGCCGTATCTGCTCTCACTCAGCTCATGACGCTCTATCTCGATAAGAATGCGTCCGAGAAACAGCGTATAGCGAAGGGATCGGGCGACAGCGTGCGCGGTCGAGAGACCGATGCGATCATGGTCGCGAAGAACTTCCGGGCGAATACCCTCGCCCTTCTCGAACACCCCGAACCCGGCGCCTTGAAGGACGGCATGCGCGCGATCGGCACTGCTCTTTTCGAGGAAACCAGGAGCACTGACGCCATGAGCGATGTCCTGTACCGGGTCGTGGAAAGGTTCCCCAACCGGGATCAGGAGGTCATCCGCGTCCTCGATCATGCGTTTGATGGCATAGGCGGCTGGTGGGCGTAACCGTCCCCTTAAGCGAATTTGCCGGACGCGCCACCGCCTTCATCCCGGCTCCCACTTCGGGCCGGGATGATAAAGCGGTGTGGTTTGCTCAACGCTCTTTCTGGTAGGCGCCTATCAACGTCGCCTGGAGCGGAGTGCGTAAGATGGGGATCGGTTGCGACGCAATCCTTAAGAGCTGGTCATCCCGGAACGACGCCTGTGTCGTATCCGGGATCGCAACAGGCGCTTCGATTTGTAACGGCCCCGGATATGCGCTGGGGCGCATTCCGGGGTGACGATCATCGGGACGCACGCGTCCCATAAAACGCAAGATGCTTTAGAGAAGGACAAAAGGCTGCCCGGGCGGGCAGGGTCGGGGAGGATGATTTGCTTCAAATCCGGTTTATGGGGTTGGCGATCTAACCCTGCTCACGTCCTTGCGAGAAGGCGCGAGCCGAAGCGCTATCGCTACTCGCATCGATCAAAATAGAAGACCTCGGGCAAAACTCCGGTCGGGCGCTTCCCTTCAAACTTGAGGCCGTGACCATTGTCTCCGGTCAACAAAGCATCCAACCCGCCAAGAAACAGAATGGCCTCGCCCGTGCCATCGCGATTTGGTTTGATGTAACTCGGTCTCAGAACTACGGGTTTCCTCCTCCTGCTTTCTGCAAATTTGAAATACCCGGATTTTTCCTTTTGTATATATATTCCTTTGTAAGCCCACCGGATTTCACTGTTTTTGGATTCTCGAATAATGAACTCCGAATCGGGGCCGTCTCTCGATTGTTCCGCGCCCGCGCCTTCAAAAATAACCTCGAATACCGATGCGTCCTTTTCCGCATCGCCTGCGCCATTGGCGGCATAGACCAGCTTTTTGGCGCGGCACGCACCGTCTTCCGATTGAATTTTCAGGCTGACAGTTTTGTTTTCCGGTGTCGGGGCGGCTTGTTCCTGGCTTGCCTGTTCCGGAGCTTGCTCCTGACTCACCTGTTCCGAAACTTGCGCCTGGCTTGCCTGCTCCGGAACTTGCGCCTGGCTCATCTGTTCCGGAACGCGTTCCTGGCTTGCCTGTTTTGGAGCTTCCTCCTGGCTCATCTGTTCCGGAACTTGTGCCTGGCTTGCCTGCTTCGAAGCTTGTTCCTGGCCTGTTTTTTCGGGAGTTTGGACGGTTTTCGATGCGTCTGGACTGGCGTCCAACCCCTCTTTCAGAACGGCGCCGGCTTGTTCCAACGTTATCTGCGGCTCAGCTTGTGTGTTCGAGGCGGATGCCTTGGCGAGTTTTTCTTGAGCAATTGCCCTATGGTTTGTTGCGCTCTCAAGTTTCGGATCAAGCTTTAGCGCTTCGTCGTAATCAGCGATGGCGCGGGCATAGTCGCCTTTGCCGTCATAAATGCCGCCGCGACTATCGTAGGCTTCCGCCAACTTGGGATCGAGCCGGATCGCCTGATTGAAATTGGCGAGCGCACTGTCAAAGTCGCCTCCGGCTTGATCCTTTCTGCCCCGGTTCACATAGGCGGCCGCTCCGCATTTCCCGTCGAGCACAGCGTAGAGCTCAATGCCCCCGAACCTGAAATACCCAGGCGTTACCGGCTGATCGGTGAGGTTGATGTCTCTGACTTTTCCCAAATCGAAGACGGCGGTCCCGACCTCGATCCACTCCCGCGGACCGGACTTCTTAAACTGCTTGCAATCGATCGTGTTTTCGGGAAGCTTCCCCTCTTTGTCCTGGGCGGCGGCAGGCATCGAAAGGCCAAGAACCGAACCGAAAATCAGTAGTGCTCTGAACATAAGTGGCTCCCTTGGTTTGCGTGACCTTAGGTTTCTTTGTGCGCGATGCCTTTGCTGCGCCGATTACCACAATTGCCAAGTCAACTAACTGTGAAATCGAAAGGGTATCCCCTGAATTCGATACAAGCTGCAGTTGCCCTCGTCAACCTCCCGCTTGCCACAAACCACCGCTGTTCAGCGCGAAGGAAGCCGGAGCATTCGTTGGTTGCCCCGATTTCCATGCTGGCGCATTCGAACAGAAATTCTACAGAGATTTCAAGTGTCACCCGAGGCTGTCACCAAAATGCCCCAAAGTTGCTGCATCACTTCGGCCAAGTTAACTATTCTATAATAAAAATCTTGAGATAAATGGCATGAATATTCTAGGTGTTAAAACAGCATCTACTTGCCATCCAAACTCTTTCAATCAGGAAACCCGAGGAGTACTCACCTTAACACAGAAACTGAAAGTGAGATGAGACATGGGAAGTCTGATTGCATTTGGGTTCGATCGTTCCTGGGCTGCCAATGAGGTGCTAAAAAGATTGCGCACTGAGGCCGCCTTTGACGATGCCTTCGTTGTGGAGCGGGCCGCTTCCGGGCGGTGCGCTGTGAGGCGGCCCTTTGATGACGAACGCGGGCCCTCAAGCGGGCGATTGTGGGGCGCAATGGCGAGGCTTGTCTTCCTTAATCCGAGCCTTGATCACTCCATCCCGCGCGGCAGTTCGGCATTGTTCATTCTCCTCAAAAACGCGACGGAGAACAGGATCCTGAGGGCGGCCAAACCCTACAGGGGACGCATCCTCAAGACCTCGCTCTCGCCAGAGGCCGAACAGCGGCTCAAAGCCGAATTCGCAAGAGCGGCATGATCCTTCGCTGATCGCAGCCGGCGACGGGAGTGCTTCAGCCGCCCTTCGCATGAAGCGAGGGGACTGAAAGATCGCGCAAAAAGGCGCGATCTTTCAGCGGAGCACCATCACGAACCCCAGGAAACATTAACAAATGAGAGCCGGTCTGTTCCAGCCCGAACCAACCGGCGCGGCAATACGGCCCTGGCCAAGCTAGAGTGCGTCCGGAAAAGCGCGAAGCGGTTTTCCGATAAGACGCACGACACAACAAAAACTCAGAGTCCGCTTTTGATTCCATCAAAAGCGGGTGGGCTCTAGGTCAGGGCCGTCAACGAAGCTCCGTCCGGCGAAATTTCTCCGCCTGTGACCTGGCAAGCGAAACCTTTGGCCGTTTTCACCATTTCAAGTAAATTGCGTATGCGGGAAGGATGAGACTATGGATACACGAAGCGATCGGCTCGCGCCGCATCTGTTGAGCATTTTGAGGATCGTCGCGGCCCTGATCTTCATCGAGCACGGGACGCAGAAGCTTTTCGGATTTCCGGCGGCGCCAGCGAATGGCTATCCAGAGCTCTTCTCGCTTTATTGGTGGCAGGGCATCATTGAACTTGTCGGCGGCGCGCTGCTCTTTCTCGGGCTTTTCACGCGCGGTGTCGCCTTCATTCTTTCAGGCAACATGGCTGTCGCTTACTGGATGGTCCATGCACCGAAAGACTTCTACCCTGCCCTCAACGGCGGCGACGCCGCGATCCTTTATTGCTTCGTCTTCCTGTACATGGCCGCTGCGGGAGGAGGACCTTGGAGCATCGACCGGCTTCTCAATCGGTAAAAGAGGTGTCGCCCATGGTTCGACAGGCTCACCACGAGATGAAACACTCGACCTCATCCTGAGCTTGTCGAAGGATGGAATTAGGATTTACGCTTTCTTCACGCGATTTGATGCTGGAAGAAGAACCGGATCATCTCCCTCGATGCGTCGGGACCAAGCGGATCTGTGTGAGAGCCAGACCGGCATCCGCCCGACCAGGCATGGCCGCCTTCGGGGATGCGCCAGTGTTCGCACACGGTGCGCCCGGCAGCATCGGCGTAGCTGATGCGGACATAGGCGCGCCCCCGGCCAGTCCGGCCTTGTTCCGTTGTCTGGCTCAATCCGTGCGCTTCTCCCAGCGCCTTGGCCGCCACAGCCTCTCCGTTGGAAGGGTGTACGATGAAATCCTTTTCGCCATGAAATATGATCGTCGGAATACGCTTCGCTGACGGCTCTTTTACCTTGGCGCCCAGCCGCATGGCGTCGAATGCGGACGCGAGGTCTCGAGCGGCTGCCGACGGCAGGCCCGAATGAACGCAAACGCCTGCATACAGATCTGGGTAAACGTCGCCCATGATCGCAGCCGCCGCGCCGCCAGCCGAAAGCCCCGCGATGTAGACCCGCCCCGGATCCACGCCATGCTGGCTCACGATCTCCTCGGTGATCCCCGCGAGGATCGAAGGCTCGCCCTCGCCGCGGCGCTGGTCCTCCGGCCTGAACCAGTTCCAGCACTGCCTCATATTTGCCCGCGCGTTCTGCCTGGGATAGGCGACGAGGAAGCCGTGCTCCTCGGCGAGCGCGTTCATTCTCGTTCCGGCCGCAAAGTCGTCGGGGGTTTGAGCGCAGCCATGCAGCATGATGATCAGCGCGAGCCGTTCATCGCTACGGTTGGCGGGAACGTAAAGCCTGTATTGCCGGGCGCCGGCAGCATTGGTGTAGGTCGCCGTCGTGAAGGAAGCCCCTTCCGGCGCCGCCGGGGCGGGATGGAGTTCCTCCCGGAAGGATTTGGTCAGCGCCGCGACGCGCTCGACCGTCTCCTTGAGGCTCGCGTGCGGCCTGGAAGGGTGTGGAGTTTTCGACCGTGGCCCCGCCATTTCTCCTTGTGGCCCGGACTCCACCGCGGTGTATTCCGCATCGATCGTGATGGGGCTGCCGGCTTCGGCAGTTGTAGCCCGTCCGCCCCCGAGCATCCGCTGAATGAGCGCCGTCGCCTCCACGAGTTTGCCGAGCCGGGTGAGACGGGTCACCTCGGCCATATCGGGGGAGATTCGAAGGGGCATAGCGGGTGCTTTCTGTTGCGGGAAAAACAAACGCAGGCGTCTCATCTGAGGCAAAACCTACTGCATTCGATCGGCAAGCGCCGCCTTCACCGCTGAGCTTGCATGAAGGGCTCCAAGCACCGCAAGCGAGGCTATAGTCGCACGAGCAAGTTCGGGGGTGACATCGTCCGCGATACTGGCAAGACCCAGCACGCGAATATCGAGCATTTGTCCCGCGTCGCGGACCGCTTCGAGGTCGCCCCGGCTGAAATGCCGCAGACCAAGGTCGACGCTTTTGCGCGTTACGGCTTTGCGGACCACGTCCGCGTGCCGCTCGATCTGATTGCGAATCGCGGTTCGAATGAAGTCGGTGCGGTTCGAATAAAAGCCCTCCTGCACGAGGAGGTCGACATGGCCGAGATCGACGAAGCCGAGATTGATCGTGATTTTCTCTGTGTCGCCCGTCTTCGGGCGCAGCTCGTGCACGTTGCCTTGCATTTTTTTCACCATCCGGTTGGATGGTATTTGGATGGCATACTCGCTCTTTCAAGGCCCCCGTTGCCAGTCGCGGAAGAAAAACGGACTGTCGGTCGTTTTTCTTATGCGACGAGCATGCAGCGATCTAAGGTCCAACTTCGGGGGGAAATATGACTGCGGAAATAGGGTGCTGGGTCAGATGGGGAAAATTTAGTCCGACGCGCCTTGGCTATAAGGCGTCCGATATTGGGAAAGTGATCGGCGTCCGTCATTGCCAGTCAGGCGGGCGGGAGATTGATGTTCAGTTCCTGGATGGCGATGTCGTGCGCGGGGCTTCGGAACAATGGTTCGAGGGGGCGCAGTTCGGAACCGGGGATGACAGTGCCCCTCACCTTCCCTTCTGCAGGGGCGATAGAGAACCGCTATAGAAGAGCGAAACGATCAAACTGAGAAAAAGCAGAGAGGCCGGAAAGGCGAAGAAGCGATCTTCGTACACTGGAAAAAGCGCAAAGTGGGCCGCCATATAGAGGAGACATGTCGCGGTTATGGTGTTGATCTCCGTGCTCAGGCTCTTGTACCCCTGCCTTATAAAAAATATGTAAGAAACAAAGACGTAGATCACAATGTGGCGGCTGGAAATCAAATTCCGGAATCCCGTGACGTATGCGTCCAGATAGGCTCGGACATCGTGTGAGATTTCCAGGCTTTTCGGATAGGGCGTTATTTTAATAAAGGTGAAATTGAATAAATTCAGCCACCCGTAGTTGCCTACAAGACTATTTATGACGAAATACAAGGTTAACGCAGTAGCAGCGCTCAGAACTGAGTAGTAGCTTTTGTTACGAAAGAAATCGGAAGCCATCGCCAATATGGACAATATCACCAGATCCGTACGCACAGCCGGCAGAATCGCCGAAACTATGTAAGATGCCCTTCTTTGTCTGATGAGCAAATAGATAAGCAGGAGCGCAAAGAAACAGCCCATTGCATCCGGCGTCGAATAGCTGGCTGTCGTCCCATATCCTGACACCGCGGCCAGTACTGGAAGCCAGACCATGGGCACACCAAAATGGAACAGATACAGCGCCATCATCAGGACTGACGTCGAGGTAAAAATCGCACTGATGATATAAGTTGAACTCGTGTAACTCACCCCGAGTTTCTTAAGAAGGTGCATCAGCTGAATATAAGCAACCTTGATCGTATAAAACGGCATTTGCTGTTCGAGGGAGTACGGGTCTGCGAAGACAACATCCACATACTCCCCTGCGGTCAGCTCTTTGAAAGTGTCCGCATCAACCTCGCGCCGAATTTCGTTATACGTCGCCGCCGAAAGCTCCTTTCCGCTTAGCCCGTCCTGGTGATAGGCGGCCGCGACATAGGCAACGATATCCCAGTTATAGCTTGGGGTTGTTATACCCGAGATCAGAAAAAAGACCGAAGTCAGTAAAATGACGACTCCGCTCCGAAGTCCGTTCAGGGCGCCGTGCCTGGATTTCGTGAGAACGAGCAAAGCTTTTCACGCCTCTGTGCAAGAAACTGAGGAATCGTCCTCATGACGATACCGGTGACAACGATGCCATCTGCTCCGCACCTGCGGCCTTTTTATGCGCCTGCGGCCTGGAACAACCCCATTTCCTCCAGAAGCCACAGGAGCCAGAAAGCTGGAGCGAGAAACACCGCAAAGGGCAGAGAATCAAGGGGCGCCGCCGCCCGTCCACGCCATAATGCGATCGCAGCTGTGCAGATGAGCGCGAAGACCGAGGCCGCGGCGATGGCGTAGAAGCTCGACAGGACCGGCAGCCATATGCCTGCCGCCGCGATGAGCTTGATGTCGCCCAAACCAAGCCCGTCCCTACCACGGACGGCCTTATAGAGCATCGCAACGAGCAAAGTGGACAAGCCTGGGATCGCGCCTCGGAAGGCAAGAGCGGAGATCGTGTCCTCCAAGTGTTGCCCAAGCGCATCCTCTGTCAGTAATCCGTAGATCGCGCCCGTCGCGGCCATGATCATCAGGATGCGATCGGGAACGATCCTGAATGTGTAATCGTCTGCGGCGATCGCCACAGTACACCACAGGAATACCGCTCCGGCAGCAATCTCAGTAAGCATGCGGTTTTTCTCAAGCCCGCTTCAGCGTTGCTATCAGTTTTCTGGGGTGAGCCGGTGGATAGCTTCGAAGTCGCGATTGCACAGCCTTGGCGAAACGTATATTCGGCTCTTGTAATAAGCCGGAGAGGCGAATTGATGCGAATTTCTTTCGACGTCGGCAACGCGTTTTTTAAGCGGTTTCGCTTTTTTCCAAGGCTTCGTCACGACAGACGCTGCCTCAAAGCGCCGTGCGGCTCTCCGGGCTACAGTCTTATCGAGCTGCTCGTTGTTCTTGCGATTATCGGCCTTATCGTAAGTCTCGTAGGCCCCCGCGTGCTGGGTTATCTCGAAACGAGTAGGGTCAAGAGCACTCGGATTGAAATCGACAATCTCGGTAAAACGCTCGACCTATTCTACCTTGACGCGGGCCGATATCCAAACACGGCGGAGGGTCTCGACGCGCTCATCCACAAGCCGGCCGCGGCTTCGAATTGGGCCGGTCCATATCTTAAGGGCGAGAAGGTTCCGGTCGACAAGTGGGGCAACAAGTACAACTATCGTTCGCCCGGCGAGCATGGAAAGTACGATCTGTATTCCTATGGAGCCGATGGCCGGGAGGGCGGGGCAGGCAACGATGCCGATATAACGAGCTGGGACTCGGCGCCAGCAACCGCCTCAAGCAAATAGCGTTCGTCTGTGCCGTTGTTCTCCTATAAGGCGCTCACGCTGACGGGTGAGACGGCGGACGGCCTGGAGACGGCTGATTCCCTTGAGCAGCTTCGCGACATCCTCTCTTCGCGCGATCTGATCCTCAAAGCAGGGCGCTTGACCCGCGCGGCTTCTTCCCTCGGCCGGGCCCCTTTAAAGCACATCGCCAACTTCAACCGCGAATTGACCGTGCTTCTGCGCGCGGGAATCTCAATTCCGGAATCTCTTTCACTTCTCGTTGTGCGCCCGGGCCAGCCGAAGCTTGAGAAAGCGCTGCAAGTCGTCACCGCCGAAGTGAAGCGCGGCGCTTCGCTTTCGGATGCCATGAACAAGGCTCCCGCCGTGTTCGATGCGCCGTACCGCGCGCTTGTCGCGACGGGCGAGCAGGCAGGCGCGCTGCCCGTCTGCCTTGAGCGCTACCAGGACTATGTGGATCTAAAGCAGAAGATCGGCGGACAGGTCTCGAAGGCGATGATCTATCCCATTGTGCTGCTGATCGTGTTGTCGGGCGTGCTCACATTCCTTTTCGTGGAGGTGATCCCGAACTTCGTCTCCATGTACGCGGAACTGGGAAGCTCGCTTCCCGCGCCAACCCAGGTTTTGATCGCCGTCGAGGAGAATTTCCCTTATATCGCGATCACCATCGGCAGCGTCTTAGGCTCAATCTGGCTTCTCGACCGGCTCTGGACCTCGAAACCGGAAGGGGCAGTCGCGCGCGACAAGGCGCTTCTCCTCATTCCGGTCGTCGGCCATTTCCGGCGGGCCTCGGCTGCTGCGGCGACCGCTCGCATGCTGTCGATCTTGATCTCGTCCGGCGCCACGGTGCCGAAAGCGCTCGAGGTGGCGAGCTCCAGTGCTTCTGACCGTTACTTCGCTCAAGTCCTGGTAAACGCAAACCGGACAGTGAAAGACGGCAACGCGCTTGCGAAGGCGTTGATGGAGGGCGGCTTATTTCGTCCGATCGCTCTCAAGATGATCCAGGCCGGCGAGGCCAGCGGAAGCCTCGACAAGATGCTCACCGCCGTTGCGGCGCAGCAGGAGGAAGAACTCGCGACCAGCCTCGCAAGACTGACAGGCATGATGGAACCCGCCGTGCTGCTCATTGCCGGCGTTCTCGTCGGCGGCGTCGTCATTGCGATGTACCTTCCAATCTTCACGCTGACGGACCTTATCAAGTGACCCTACAAACAGCCGCGCGGTTCGGCCTGCCTTTCGACGATCTTGCCGGGGTGCGAATTCCTCCTGAGGCTCTGGCGCGCCTTCCCGCCGCCGATGCCAGGCGCCTCGGTGTCGTTCCGCTCCGGTCGGAAGGCGATCTGCTCGTCGTCGCCACAAGCCGGCCGGACGATTTCGAACTGGAGCAGAAGCTGAGCCTGCTGTGCCGCTGCGAAATCGACTTCGTGGTCAGTTCCGCCGACGCGATCGACGAGGTTCTGAAGCGCTGCGACGACGGCCAGAAGATGCTGGAGGACATGAGCGCGGAATTCGGCCTCGCCCTTGTCCGCGAGACCGAGCAGGGCAACTCCGAGACCATCGATCTCGAAGCCTTTGGCGGCGACGCGGCCCCTGTCGTGAGGCTCGTGAACGAAATTGTCCGCGCCGCCTTGCAGCGGCAGGCCAGCGATATTCACATCCATTCCGATGCCGCTGGCGTGTCCGTCGATTTCCGCGTCGATGGCGTTTTGATGCGCGCGCTTGGCCCGTTCGACCCCGCCTATCAGGCTACCCTGATCTCGCGCATCAAGGTCATGGCGGATTTGGACATTGCCGAGCACCGCGTCCCGCAGGATGGCCGCTTCCGCCTGAGAGGGCGTCAAGGCGACATCGATTTCCGCGTGTCCGTCTTGCCAGGCGTGCACGGCGAGGACATCGTGATCCGCGTGCTCGACAAGGCCCATCTGACGGAGAAGCGCAGCACGCTCTCGCTGGAAGCGCTCGGCTATGAGGAGAAAGACCGCGCGGTGCTTGCGCGCGTAGGGCGCTCGCCGAACGGCATGCTGCTGGTGACCGGGCCGACAGGGTCGGGCAAAACCACCACTCTTTATGCGTGTCTTTCCGAGTTCAGCAACAGCGAGGAGAAGGTCATCACCATTGAGGACCCGGTCGAATATGAGCTTCCGGGCATTCTTCAAATCCCCGTCGCTGAGAAGAAAGGGCTGACATTCGCACGCGGCTTGCGCTCCATCCTGCGCCACGACCCCGACAAGATCATGGTCGGCGAGATCCGGGATCGCGAGACGGCGTCGATCGCAGTGCAAGCGGCGCTGACGGGGCACCTTGTCTTCACGACGCTGCATGCGAACAACGCGTTCGACGTCATTTCCCGCTTCACGCATATGGAGATCGACCTCCACGAACTCGTCGCCGCGTTGAACTGCATCGTCGCGCAGCGCCTTTTGCGGCGCCTGTGCCCCTTCTGTTCGCGCCCGCGCCGGTACACGATCGACGAAGTCGAGGCTCTGGGATTTGACAATTTTTCCCTCGCGTCCGAGACATGGAGAGAGCCGCAAGGGTGTGAGTCCTGCTTCAACACGGGATATTCAGGGCGAACGGTGGCGGCTGAAATCCTGATGCTGACCCCTGAGATCAGGCAGATGATTGTCGACCGGCAGCCGACCGAGGACATGAGGAAAGCAGCTCTCCAAAACGGGCTGAGGGAGATGCGCCAAGCGGCCCTCGGCAAGGCGCGGGGGGGCATCACCTCGCTTCCCGAAGTGATCAGGGTTACCTGAGCGACACCATGCAGCGTTCCGCCTGCCTCCTTCGCATCAGTTCCGATCAAGTCCACGGCGTCTGGCATGGCGCAAGCTGGAGCGGCGGCCAAAGTTCCGAGGCTGCCGCCGCCTTTACGGCTTCCGGCGCGCCCGCGCTTGGCGACGCGGTTGATGCCGTTCTGGCCGCCATTCTGCCTCCAAGGAGGTTGACCTCGCCCTTTGTCTGCGTTTCCCTCGAAGGGGCGCACGTCATGGCGGCCATTCTGACCTTCGCGAAACTCCCAAAAGCGGAAGCGGATCGCCGCCTCATCATCACCCAGCGCTTCTGCCGCGAACATCGCCTCGAATCAGGCTTGGTGGAGATTGTCGGAAGCCTGGTGCAAAGCTCGAAGGCGAGCACGGGGCGCATGCTTTGCCTCGCAATGCAGCGCGATACGCTCCGGCAGATTGAAAAGGCGCTCGCTGCGAGAGGCCTTCACGCCGACATGGTAGCCCCGGATTGTTTGCTGAAACTCGGGCAAATAGATCGCTCCCGGCTTGAAACACCCGGCATCGCACTCTTCGAAGAGAAGGGCTTCAGAACAATCCTCGTGTGGGATGAGCAAGGAGCCCTCGCCCATCTTGCAACCGTCACCCGGCCCGCCCGGGACGATCCGGAGGGGCAGCGCAGGATGGCGACGCGCATCCGGCGCTATGCGCAAATCGTGGCTAGGCAAGGCCCTGTCGCCGTCTACATCGACGGATTGGCGGCTGGCGCGATGGCCCCGGATATGACGTACTCCGCTGGTCTGAAACTTCTGCACTGGCCTGGCGAGCATCGCTCCTTTCGGAGGGCCGCGGCAGGATGAGCAGTCCCGTCTTTCCCCCTGTGAATTTTTCTCGTGACACGCGGCTCTCCTCGCTCGTGCTCGCGCTCGTTCTTGCCGGGCTCTCCATAGCGGCGCTCATCGGAACCGGAGTCCTCGTTTGGGATAGTTTCGAATGCTCGACCGAGCGCGAACAGACCGTGAAGCAGGCCGATGAACTTGGCGCAGAGCTTGCAACCCTCCTCTCGCAGCATAAGGACGAGCCGGATGCCACCGCGATAAAGGCGCTGCGCCAGCGCATAGCATCGCTCAATGCTCTCGACTTTGCAGGAGCCCCTTCCGTGGTTCGAGTGCTTTCCGTGCTTGAGCAGCTTATGCCCCCCTCGGTCGCCCTTGAAAGCCTGGATTACGATCGAGGCAGGAGCGCTCTTGAACTCGTCGCCGTTTCCGAGTCCAGCGACGACTTGACGGCATTTTTCGATGTCGCTAGCCGAAGCAAGTTCTTCGCGTCTGTTCGCCTCGTTGACAAAAAACAGGCCGGAACGACGGAGAATTCTGCTCCCACGTACCAGGTCCGCCTTTCCATACGCTTCGGCGGCGTGGAAGCGCGCACATGATGGAGGGAAAAGCCCGCTTTGCGCATGCTGCCCGGCATCCAGCGGCGCTGGCCGCGTTTCTGATCCTGATTTTTGCTCTCGCAATTCTTGGTCTGGTCGCGGCGCTGGTCTGGCAACCGGTGCGCGATGCCTCGGCGGAGGCTGATGACAGGCTCGAGCGCGCCAGGGCTCAGCTTCGCGAATTAAGAGCGCGCGACCGGCTGATGCAAAGCTTTGCTTTGCGCATGCAACAGACAGAGGCGTTGGAAGGCAAATTGCGGCAGGCGAAGACTGAGCCTGCTTTTGTGCGCGACATTGAAACGCTCGCCAATAGGAGCGGCGCAGCGGTCGAGCAGGTCTCGTCCCCAAACGAAGAGAAGGGCGGCGCGGTCGATACGGCTCTTTTCGAGATTACCTTGCGGGGCGCCTATATCAACATCCGGAGCTTCATCGCTGGGTTGAGCGAGTTGGAGGAATTTGTCTCGGTCGAGCATGTCTCCCTTGAGCACGATGGCGAGGGAGTGAGAGCTTATCTCGTCATGAAAAGACGCCATAAGGCCAGGTGAGGCGAAAAGGCAGCTCTTTACCAGTCGGCATAGGGGATGCCGTTCGTGCCGCGATCCTTCGAGAGCGAGCGCACATCCGAAATGCCGCCTTCCTTCGCAACAACGGTTTTCCAATCCAGCCTGTTGCCGTTCACCGGGTCGCGAGGAACAGCCCGCAAGTAGCCCTGGCTCACCAGCACTTGGAGCGTGGGCGGGAAGACGCCCTTGTCGCCATAATAATCGTCGATGAGCTTGCGCATTGTCCTGAGGTCTTGCTGAAGCGTCGCCTCCCGGGCCCGCGTCAGCGCCGTAATGACAAGTGGCGCAACGATCGAGGCCAGGATGCCGATGATCGCCAGCACGATCACCATTTCCATGAGAGTGAAACCCGCGCTTCCACGCTTTGCAGAAAACGGAGCAGCCGGGGCTAGTACGCCCCGCGCGAAGTCCTGACCCGCATGCTGCGGGCGTCGATAGGACGTCCAGCGGATAAGGCGTACTAGCAACCTATTGAAACGAGCACAACTTCTCCGCTGCAAGTTCGCGTAAGCGCTCGCAACTGGCGGGTGCGAACTTGGCGCGGGCTGTACTGGCTTACCAGTCCGCATATCGAGTCCCGTCGAGAGCAACTCCGGCAGTTTTGGGATGGAGATCATAAATATCTTTCGCGGCCTGCTGAGCCTCGGCCAGCGTCGCCCCATAAGAGGAGGAGGCAATGATGGCCTTTTCGCTTTGGTAGCTCACAAATGTCCATTGTGCTTCCAGCGGCGCGCCGGGCGCTGCAAACGGATTCACCGGCAAGGAGCGCAAATATCGCTTACGCTTCTTTTCCCCGTTCGCCCCGCCTTTCTCGATACCATCGACAAGGACCTGAAGGCTGACCGGATATCCATTTCCACTGCTCTTGGAATCGCTTTTCTTGTCGGCGGGCACGCTTTCCATATCGGCGTGAAACTGATCGATCGCTTTTCTGACGGTCCGCAGCGTTTCGTGAAGCTGGATCTCCTTGTCGCGCTTGAAGCTTTTTGTCGCGTACGGCGCCGCCATCGTGGCCAGCAGCGAGAGGATGGCGAGGACGACCACCATCTCCATGAGGGAATTCCCGCTTGACCCGCGCATTTTGGCCGATCCTGCCGATCAGTCGAGGTTACAGCTCCAAGGCCCGCTGGAGTGCGTCCGGAAAAGTGCGAAGCGGTTTTCCGATAAAGACGCACGACAAAACAAAAACTTAGAGTCCGCTTTTGATTCCATCAAAAGCGGATGGTCTCTAGAACAGCCTGTGTCCAGGACGCGGCCAAGCTGCTCCAGCGCTTCGAAACCGACCAACTTCTCCGCCTTTGATCGATGCCGACTAAAGGCGGGTTGATCCGGCCCAGCATCACTGGCCAAAGCCAGTTGGCTGCAGGCCGCCTTTCGCGGCGCCTTTGTTTGCGGCCTCGTCCACCGGTTTCTTGTTGTCTGGCGTAAGCTGGTATCGTGGCGGCTGTTTGGCGGGCGGCGTCCGGTTCAGGTAGTCGTAGCTTGCGCGCGTTGAGTAGCCGCCTTCGGTGCCACTGTAAAAGTCGGTGTTGTTGCGCCTGGGCAGCGATTGCGAGCGCACCAGATAGGGCGTGATCGTCAAGATCAGCTCCGTCCGCTGCCCCGTGTAACCGTCGTTGTTGAACAGGCGCCCTAAAATGCCGTTGGGGTCGATCCCGGGAATGCCGCTGAGGCTTTTCTGCTCGGTCTCGGAGATAAGCCCGCCCAACACCGCCGTTTCGGCCTCGCGCAGGATCATGGTGGTGTGCACGTTGCGCGTACCGATGGCGTAAGCGGGCGCCGCCGTTGTGCCCAGATTTGCGCCAAGCGAGCTGACCTCGACATTGAGGTCGACGAAGATCGAAGTCGTCGAGGTGATATTTCGGGATGACGTCGAGCGCGATGCCGATGTCGTGATATTCGTAGAGCGTGCGGCTTTGCCCGGTCGCGTCCTGGATGGAGGCCGATTGCAACGGCACCCGGTCGCCAACATGGATTTTAGCAGCCTGCCCATCGACGGTGCGAACCCGCGGATTGGACAGCGTGCGCCCATTGGTGACGCTTTTGAGGTAATTCAGGGTCACGGCCGGCAGGGTGACCGTGGTCTGGTTCACGAGAGGCGCGCCTTGGATCAGGCCTTGCAGCGCCAGCCCGGCGACCGTCGTCGTGGACGTCGTGGTCGTCGTAGACGAAGCCGAGGAGCCGGGCTGAGGCGGCGTCACGCTGATCTGGTTGCCCCAGTCGATGCCCAACTGATCGGACTTGCTGCGGTCGACCTCGATAATCTCCACGTTGAGCATGATCTCGGCGGGCTTCCTGTCGTTGGCCGCGACCAGCTTTTCCACCACATCGAGCGTATCGCGCGTATCGCGCACCTGGATGGTGCCGAGGTCGTTATTGGCGACGAGTGTCTTGATCTCCATGGAGCCTTTCAAAATCTCGGCCATGCGCTCCGCCTTCAAAGTCGAAAGGTGGAACGTCTTGAAATAGAGATCCGCGTACTGTTTTCTTTTTTCCGGCGTATCCTCATAGATGAAAATCGAGTTCGGACCCAGCACCTTGTAGCCCGCATTGGCAGCCTGCAAGACCATGTTGAAGGCCTGCTCGAAATTGATGTTCTTGGCGCTGACGCTCACATCGAGATTGTCGGCGTTCTTGTCGAACACGAAATTGAGATTGTAGGGCTCGCACACGACCTGCAGCGCGTCTTTCAGCTTCGCATCGCGGAAATTCAGCGCCACGGGATTTTGCGAGCGAAAAGCCGCCAGAACATAGCGCTGCTCCTCGCCCTTCCTCGCGCGGTCAAGATCGGTGAGCTCGCGTTTCAGGCCCTCGTTTTGCGTGTCGAAACTCGCCGCTCGCTGAAACGCCGTTTCGGCAAGGTCGAAATTGCCGACAGCTTTCTCCCGCTGTCCTTCGGCAGAAAGGCGCGCCACCTCCTTGCGGCCCAGCGCCGTTTGCCGCGCCTGTTGCAGCTCCGCGTTGGACGGCTGAGCAAGAAGGCCCATTTCGTATTTTTCGATCGCTTCCTGGTGGCGCCCTTCCCGGGCCAGCGACGAGCCAGCCACGAGAAAATGATTGGCGGCATCCGTCTCGGCCCGGCGCACTTCGTCCAGGCCGCCAGTGTCGGTCGAACCGCGATAGCGCTGACGAAGCTCCATCACATGGCGGATGTAGAGATGATCGTCGCTATCGTTAGGAGCGCTTGAAGATGGTTTAGCAGTTGTATCTGGTCCAGCCAGGGAGGCGATATCTCCTGCGCCCGTGCCCCCGCCCGACGAGCACGCAGATATCAATGCGCTTAGCGCAAAAACGACTGCTATCCTGAAATACATAATACTGTCCCACGGCGCCCAGACCTGCGGTTGATGAAGCGGAGACGCTACTGAACACGTTACAGGACGGAATATCCGGCTTCTCGCGGGCGCGGAGACTTCGAAGACGCAAGCCTACTCGCTCGCGCTCGCCCTAAGCCGACGCAAAACTGATGAAGACCGCGGGCATATGCGAAGCGATTGCCCCCACCCCTGGAACCCGCGAAAACTAGATGTTAATTATACTAATCGAGAGGGCTTCGATAGTCTAGCTGAGGGTAGCCAAAATAAGCCAACGCAATCAACGCGTTAAAATTTTGTTAACCGAAGTGACCTCCCTGCCTCACCGCTTCTTGTGACGTGGTCATTCGCGGTCCGCCTGGCTGAACGAACCGGCTACTCCTCGCTCAATCGAAAATTGCGGGAGTTGCCGGAACTTTTTTCGACGATCACGACGTCTCTTCCTTCGATGGATTCGACCTGCAGCGCGTCTCCCTCACCGAAAGGCTCCCCAAGCCCGACGCTTAACAGCTGAGTTCCGACCCTCACGAGAATGGTCACGGACTCGCTCCTGCGAACGATGCCAAGCGCTTGTACATTGGCGAGAAGGCTGGGCTTTTCGGCCGGAGACTCGGACTGATCCAGCGCCGCGCTTGCCGGAGGCAGAATCACCTCTGTGACCGGGCCGCCGCTTCCGAATGCGAACAGGTCGCGGCGAGCCTCCTGTTCCACCTCGCTGTCAAGAGGCTGCAGGACCGGAAGCTCTTCAATCTGGATGGTCTTCCTGCCTCCTTCTGCGGGCAGTTGCTCGGGGCCTGAATCCAGCCCAAAATATGCGACCGCAGCCACTGCCGCCAGAATTGCGTAAGCGCCGTAGCGAAAACGCTCGCTGTCAAACACCCTCATACCTGCCGTCTCATTGATACGTCCGGTGCAACTCGCGGGTTAAAGCGGTTGCTTTACGGCTCCAACTCACACAGAGCGTTTTGAAACCTGTAAAGCCCCTAGGCCGCGCGACTGTTTGGATGGCCAAGATAGCTTTTTTAAGTCAGCGCTGGAGGTGAACTCGCTTGCAATCCATGGTGCGCCGGCTGTCATCATTTTCAGCCCGCCATGCAGTGAGCCTCGCGACATAGCCGGGATACGGTCACAATTTCTCGTTGCCGCCGAAGGAACTCTTGTCCCGCCGGCCGCCGGGCCATTAGGCGCCCGAGGCAAGCCAAAACCGAAACGACGTTAGCTTCTGGGTAATCCCGGCCACCGCCGCGTTTTCTCAATTCCAGGTTGCGCCGTTGCTTATAATTTAACCCACGCCTGTCAAAAATGGACGAGTTTCCAGATTGAGCGGATTTATCCCGTGGCCTCTTTCGGCAAAAAGACAAGCACACCACAACCTGGCGGGAGCGCCCTGGCAGCCCGTGGCGCTCCGAGCTTTGCAAGCTCTGCGCAAATGGGAGGCCCCGCGCTTGCGGCTGCGGATTTCATCCGCGACCAGGTCCTGCTTCGGATCGAGCCGGTCGCAGCCGTGCGCCTGAACAAGCCGGAACTGACGGCGTTCGTGAACAGCCTCGTGGCTGAGATCGCGAACGAGCGCAAACTGCTCTTAAATCAGTCCGAGCAGGACGCGTTGACCCGCGACATTGTCGATGAAATGGTCGGGCTCGGACCGATCGAACCGCTTCTGCACAACTCGACGGTGTCCGACATCCTCGTGAACGGACCCCACATGATCTATGTGGAAAGGCGGGGCAAGCTGGAGTTGACCGGCCTCAAGTTCCGACACGATGCGCATGTGCTGCACGTAGCCCAGCGCATCGCATCCTATGTCGGACGCAGCGTCGACGAATCCAACCCCATGCTTGATGCCCGACTGGCGGACGGAAGCCGCGTCAACGTCGTCATTCCACCGTTGAGCCTCAAAGGTCCCTCGATATCGATCCGGAAGTTCTCGCAAAAAATCCTCAGCCTCAGGCATCTGGCATCTGTGGGCTCGATGTCCGAGGACCTCGCCACCGCTTTGGAGATTTTCGCCCGCTGCCGCCTGAACATCATCATCTCCGGCGGCACAGGCTCGGGCAAAACGACCCTTCTGAACGCGCTCTCCGGTATGATCGATCCCGGCGAGCGCATCATCACCATAGAAGACGCCGCAGAGCTGCAACTGCAGCAAAAACACGTCATTCAGCTTGAAACGCGCCCGGCCAATATCGAGGGGCGTGGCAGAATCGATCAAGGCGGTTTGGTCCGCAACGCGCTGCGTATGCGGCCGGACCGCATCATCGTCGGCGAAGTCCGAGGCGGCGAGGCTTTCGATATGATGCAGGCTATGAACACGGGCCACGATGGCTCGATGTCGACCGTGCACTCGAACTCGGCGCGTGATGCCTTGGCGCGCCTTGAGAACATGGTCCTCATGGGTAACCCGAATATCCCCGTTCGCTCCATACGGGGACAGATCGCCAGCGCGGTCGATGTCGTCATTCACACCGAACGCATGCGCGATGGCGCGCGGCGCGTAACCGAAGTGGTGGAAGTCGTGGGACTCGAGAGCGAAACCGTCGTGATCGGACCGCTTTTTAATTTCGAGTACGGGGGAGAAAAGCCCGGCGGGGGCATCCACGGCGAGTTCAAGTCCACGCCAGTCGCCCCGCGGTTCCTTTCACGCATCAAATATTTCGGCCAGGATGGACAGCTCCTCAATGCGCTGGGCGTCCAGAAAAGACGGGACGGTTGAGCATGCTCTTCCCTATCCTTCTTTTGACTTTCCTGGCATGCGCGGCGTTGACATTAGGTTTCTCGGTGACGATGACCCGGAAATCACGGTCTGACCTTGAACACCGTCTGAGCCTTCTTCCCCTCGCATCGGAAAAGCGAGAGCCCGAAGCCGCCTCTGAGGCTCCGGAGAAACCGAAGACGAACGTCAGTAAACTCCAGCGGTTTCTTCTTCTGGACTGTAACCACCCCTGGGAATTGAAGGTCAGCCCGCCAATGCTGGCGTTCGCCGCTATCGCTTCTGGCGGCGCGATCTTCATAAAGTGTCATCGCCTGCTTGGCGCTCCCCTTGCCGTCTGCGCGGCAGCGGCTGGCCTTGCCGCGTATCTGGGCCTGCAACTCGTTTTCATCCGCGAACGCAACCGCCTGGAGTTCGGCCTTTGCCGCTCTTTTTCCCGACGCTGTCGACGCCGTGGCCCGCATGCTGCGCGCGGGCCTTCCAGTCACGGCAGCCTTTCAGATGGTTTGTCAGGAAGCGCCGGCGCCGGTTGACGCGGTTTTCGCAACTCTGGCAGGCCAACTCCGGATCGGGATGCCGCTCGAAGACGCGCTCCGCCTGAGCAGTCAGCGCATTCGCCTCCCCGATTTTCAGTTCTTCGCGGTGGCCGTCCTCTTGCAGCAATCTGCAGGCGGCAACCTGCTGCCCACGCTTGAAGCGCTCGCGCAGATGATGCGGACCCGGCGCGCGGTGCAGTCGAAGGCCCGAGCCGCGACTGCAGAAGTGCGGTTTTCGGCCTACATACTGGGCTCCCTGCCTTTTATCACGGTAGGCGCCCTGCTTGTAATCTCGCCCGGCTACCTCAACCCGCTCTTCCATGATCCCCGCGGCCACGCCATCCTCGCGGCGGCGGCGGCGGGGCTTCTGATTTCCGCGATTGTGATGCGGCAGATGATGCGAAGCATCGAAAAGATTTGACCGGAGGGAACTCGGGCGATGCATCAGCAGCTGGTTGTCCACGTCTCCGCCTTCAGCCGCATTGCGCCTTTCCTGGGGATTGGCGCGATCCTTGCCGGCGGAGCCGCGCTGACCCTTGCCAGCATCAACCTGCGCGCCCGCACGATCGCGCGGCGTGTCGATATGGTGCAACTGCGATCTGTCGAGATGGAAGCAGGCGCCAAACCTCCCGCCGAGCGCGAGGAGCATCAGTTCACGGACGGAACGCAAGGTCTTTCCGCGCCGGAGCAGCGGCAGATCGCCCGGTTCTTTGCCGCCTATGATGTGCCGCCTGACCCTGCGATCCTGTACTTCACGCTTTTCAGGCTTAGCGCGATCGTCACCCTCGCTGGAATTGCCTACCTTGCCTCGTTCCGGATGACTTGGCCGCTGCCTTTGCTGATCGCGACTTCCGCAGCCGCCGCCGGATGGTTCATTCCGATCATTGTGATCAGGATCGCCTTGGAGAGATACCGGACGGCGGTCGCCCAGGCGCTCCCGGACGCCATCGAGTTGCTCGCCATCTGCGCCGATGCCGGCGTTTCACTGGAAAGTGGGCTCCAGCGGGTCTCCCGCGAAATGCGCGAGACGCAACCTGCTCTTGCCAGCGAATTGGCGCTGACCTGGGCGGAGATCAGCATATTTCCCAATCGGGATCAGGCGCTCATCAATCTGGCGGAGCGGCTCGACCTTCCAAGTCTGCGATCGGTTGTCGGCACGCTGTCCCAGAGCATGCGCTTCGGCACTCCGCTGGCGCAATCGCTCCGCGGAGCCGCAGCCGAGATGCGCAACGACAGGCTGCTCACGCTGGAGGAACGCGCCAACCGCCTGCCGGTTATGCTGACTTTTCCAGTCATGCTGCTCATCATGCCGACGATCTTTTTGATTGTCGGCGGCCCGGCTGTCATCAAGATCCTGGACACCTTTAAATCCGGCGTGCCGCACTGACCTGGCCAACAGATCGTCATCCCGGAAGCCGTCTGCGGCTATCCGGGATCGTAAAGAACAGAGGCCTCAATTCAAGACGATCCCGGATAAGGCTTCGCCTTTCCGGGATGACGGCGACGGCCATCCGTGGGCGCGTTCGGCAAACTCTGCTTAAGAGCCTGTCCGCTCCCCCGATCGAATCAAAAGCGGGGCCCTACGCCGCCTTATTGAACCTGAGCCTGCTCGAAAGCAGGCGCGATGTAAGGATAGCTGCCGTCCAGCAGCCTTATATTGTTCAGGATCGTCGGATTGTCCGGATCACGGGCGGCGGCCTTGAGAAACTTTGCGCGTGCGGATTTCAAGTTGCCGCGCAACATCTGCGAGTATCCCTGATTGTTCAGGATCTGAACCGTTTCCCCGCACAGCTCGATCGCACGGCCATAGGCGCGATCCGCGAGATCGAAACGCCTCAGCCGGTCGTAACTGGAGGCGAGCGCCACCCATGAGGCTCCGTCTTCCGGCGCCTTTTCGACGGCCTCCCGGAAATAGCGTTCAGCCAACCCGTAGTCCCCGCGATTGAAATGCTCGGCCCCGAGGCGGTAAGGCTCATCGGCCGGCAAAAATTTCTCGCTGGCCGGCTCCTGCACGGTCAGCGTCGTGAGAGGGCTGATGCCGTCAAACATGCCGCCACATCCCGCGAGCATAAGGGCCATCACCGTTGAAACCGCGGCAATGCCCAGCTTCCGGATCCAAATACCCCTGCTGGCCAGGAGAGCGGCTAAAGTCCCGTCCATGGCCCGTTCGCCTCCGTTATCGCGCGCCCGTGTTGCTGGAAAATCCGGTTGGACTGATGGGCTCCGGGGACAACGGCGGCGGCGCCTCTTTCAGCCTGCGGACATCCTCATAGCGCTGAATAGCTCCCGACATGCGCGGGCCGTTGGCCGGCACATTGCGGTTCCTGACGCCTGGAGGCCAGGGGTCTATCATTTCTGACATCGCATTCACATTCTTCGCGTCGCCCGCGCTGACTGCGATGGTGTCGGTTCTATGAAAATAGGAGCCGAAGAAGTCTTTGAGACTCTGGTCGCCCGCGAACGCGGCTGAAGCCGCCGCTGCGAATACGAGAGCGCTGAAACTGGCCGATTTCACCATGTGCCGGACCTTTTCAATGGGGGTCGTTGCTGAGCGGGACAATGTGACCGTAGGGACCGGCCATACCGCCGCCCGACGTCACATACTCGGTGTATTGCTTCGGAACTTCGGTCTGGCCCAGAAGGAAGAAATCGACGTCGTTGCTCGGCAAATGGTGGTCCAGTGGGCTCGCGATGCGCTGTCCGGGCACAATGGGCGCCACGAGATGCGGGGTGACGACGACAACCAGATCCGTTTCATTCTGCTGGTATGCCGAACTGCGGAAGAGGGAGCCAAGAACCGGAACGGTGCCAAGCCACGGAACCTGAGAGATGTCCCTCGCGCCAATGCTCTGCAACAGGCCCGCGATGGCGAAGCTTTGCCCGTCACGCAGTTCTATGGTTGTGCGGGCTTCTCTCTTTTTGAACGCCGGGATATTGAAGCCCGAAACCACGATCGCGTCCGTCCAGTCGAGTTCGCTGACCGACGGCGAAAGCCGGAGATTGATGATGCCGTTTGCGAGGACGGTCGGCTGGAAAGTGAGCTGAACGCCAAACGGCTTGTAGTCGACCCCGATCGTCGGCACCGTGCCTGCGGAAGCCTGGACGACAGGTATCGGCTCCTCGCCGCCAGCCAGGAAGCTGGCCGTATCGCCGGACAAAGCCACGAGGTCGGGCTCGGCAAGCTCGCGAACGAGCCCCTTCTGTTCCAGAGCGGAAATCAGGACGTCGACTTTACCGATTTGGCCGATCGCCGTCGCAAACGGTGTGCTGCTCCCGCCGGCCAGAGATGCAATCGTCGATAGCACAGGCAGCCCCTGCGCCACCGACGGATTGGCGAGGCTCCCGCCGGTGTTTATGCCGTTCGTGCCGGTGGCGTTTGCGGAGTAGATGTTCACGCCCAGATCGCGCTCCGCGCTGCGGCTTACCTCGAGAAAGCGCACCTTGAGCATCACCTGCTGGCTTGGAGCGACCTTCATTAGATTGATGACGGGGGTATCCGGAGAGACGCTCTTGGCGATTTCCAGGGCATGCTCGGCTTCGAGCGAGTTGGGGGCTTCTCCGCTGAGCACGATTTGCTCGTGGCTGCTCGATACGCGGATGGCGCCGCTTCCCGTATCGGTCCGGATCCTCTCCGCAATCGCTTGCGTGTCGGGCAGGACGACGACATCGAAAACCCCCATCAGTCTCTTATCGAGGCCGAAGACCGACACGTTGGTCGTGCCCGCCTTCTTTCCCTGAAGGTAAAGCACGCGATCGGACATCGGCAGCACATCGGCGATATCGGGAGAACCGACGACCGCCGAGGAAAAGGGCGCATGCATAGTGAAAGTGCGGGACTTGAACCGCGTCACTTG
This sequence comes from uncultured Alphaproteobacteria bacterium, assembly GCA_963764115.1. Taxonomy (GTDB): domain Bacteria; phylum Pseudomonadota; class Alphaproteobacteria; order Rhizobiales; family Rhodomicrobiaceae; genus Rhodomicrobium. Next base: position 117,637 of record CAVXRT010000025.1, on the reverse strand, counting down.
GATGCGGCGGACAGGGGCGCCGTCTCCGATCGCCATGGCCTGCGAACACACTTCTGCGGTCTGGACCCAGATCGCCGCAAAAACGAAAAGCGCCATCTGGCATAGGCGCCGCCCCGGCGGTCCGCCTTTTGTGCGGGAATGAAACTTTCTGATCTGCGTCCGCCACATGACCCGTGCCCTTAGCGTCCTGTCCCTGCGATGGCGGCTAACCTCCCGCCGAGGCGCAAACTCAATGGTCAATCGCAGACAGGACAAACACCTCAGGCATCGCCTGCTCTTTTGACGGAAGCCCGGCAGCGCCCAAATTCCACACTTGCGGCGATTCTCCCCCGAATACAATCTTTGGTTGCATGGCCTCCATCCAAAAAGCGGCCCGGCCGTGCGGCCTAATGCGATATGCGAAGTTGGTTCAGTCCGATCGCAATCTGCTGAAACGTCGTGTTCAGGCTCTCGGACGTCGGGTTGTAAAAGTAGTTCGACGGGCTGCTTGCGCATTGCGCCAAAAGCTCAAGGCTGCTGCTATCGATAACGCTGCCGAACCCGATCGCGTAAATCTGGATGCGTCCCGCATTTCCGTAAGCGTCCGTCACCGCTTTTATGTTGTTGCAGAGCTGGATCTCTTTCTGGTCGAGATTGTAGTCCGGCTGGTCTTGAACTCCATTCAGGGAAGACGGGAGCGACAGGAGGTTGAGATGAGGGCCGGCGCCATAACCATAGGCATTGAAGAGCGATTGGTCGAAGCCGTTGGTGGTGGTGGTCGGAGGCTGATAGTTGGAGGTCAATTGCACGTCGGCCTCGCCGTCCGTCAACAGGATGATGGCCTTGATGGTCGTCGTGTCGGAATAGGGCGCGGCCGCGTTGCTCGGAAAAAGCACGGAAGAAACAATGGGAGAAATGAGATGCCATCCCCACATCAAGCCAGCCGGAATGACAGTGGCCCCGCTGGCTTGCATCGCGTTGATCTCATCCAGAATTGCAGTCTGGTCGTTCGTAAGCGGGATAATCGGCTGCACCGCACAGAGGAAGTTCGGCCCCAAGCCGGTCGTGCCCTGACAGGCGCTGCCGGAGCCGGCAGTGCCTTGCACGTTGCCGCCATTATACTTCGTCACGCTGTACTGGATCTGAGCCTGGGTCTTGCCCCCGGTCGAACCATCCGACAAGTAATGATTACACAACCCGTTCGGTTCGCTAGGGGCAAAATAGGGGGTGAAAAGCGTCTCCGAAGTCGCTGCCGTGGGGGCTATATCTTCAAGATCGTAGGGCTCCTTGCGTTGGCGCACACACCCGCCCCAGGACGCATTTTTAAGTTGGGTGGCAAAGGTGATAAGTCCCTGGCCAGCGGGGACGTTGAGATTTTCACGCGTCAGGGAACCGGCGCCGGTCGTATCGATCCAAGAGGCCGTACTGTACTGGGTTCCCACGTTCACCGCTGCGGTGAAGGGCACAACGGCGATCTTCACGTATTGGCCGGTCGGGTCGCTCGCAAAAAGGGTATTGACCAGCGTCGTCGCGGCGGCCTGCAGCCCGGCGATCCCGGTGCTGCCGCCGTAGTACTGGTTCATCGAGCCGGTGTTATCGAGAACGAGAACCACTTCGATTTTGTTCTGGTTCACGGCGACCTGGGAACTGACGGTGACGCCCAGCGTGGGCATGCCGATGACTTGTAGGAAATTCGTGTTCATCGTCGCGTTGGCGGTGACGACGACTGAGGTGGACGTGCGCGAGACGCTGGGCGTCTGGAGCGTTGCGATTACGGACAAATTCGGGTAGTTGGCCGCAATGAAGGATTGAACCTCGCTGCTCGCAGCCGAATCCGTAAGGGTTGGTTGCTGGCCTATATCCAAGGCGGCGGCGTCGACAGCATTCTGCAACTGCTGCTTCAGGACGAGAAACTCACCGAGGTCGACCGCGATCGCCATGACCGTCAGCAATGGCAGGATCAGGATCGCAAACAGAACCGCGATGACGCTGTGTTCGTCTCCGCCGAAACCCGACGCTTTTTTGGCGATGCTTCGAAACATGGTTGCAGCCTGCAAGAGCTTTGAGTAGGATACTCCCGTATAACGTGTGTATATGCAAGATTGCAACTCATTGAGTTATCTCCCATAGGCCGCAAGCCGCGAGATTTCCTGTTCTTGGGAATACTGGACGTGAATCCGAATCGTCGACATGGCGCCTGCACTCGGCCCGAAGGCTGCCGTTCGAGGAATTTGCGCAATTTCTTACGCCGTCGGGGAGGCATCGCTCTTCTCGAGTTCGCGATCATCGCCATCCCGTTTTTCATGCTGTTCATCGGGATCATCGAGGTCGGCCTCGTAACCTGGGCCGGTTACGAACTCGAAAACGCCACCGTGGTGGCCGCCAGGCTCGTGCGCACCAACCAGGCGCAATCGGCGGGTTGGACCGTCACTCAATTGGTGGCGCAGCTTTGCCAGAACGTCGTGATCCTCTCCAACTGCACCTCAAAGGTGCAGCTGAACGTTCAAACCTTTTCGACTTTCGCCGCGGTCACGCTCCCCAGCGCCCTCAATTCAAACGGGACGGTTCGAAGCAACTTCACCTATTCGCCCGGCGGTCCAGGCGCCATCGTGCTTGTCACCTCCTTCTACGAATGGCCCCTGACGACCCCTCTCACCAGCGCGGCGCTCGCCAATCTCGCGGATGGCAACTACCTTCTTCAAAGCTCGGTCGCATTTCGCAATGAGCCGTAACCGCAAACCGAGGCCGCGGCCCATGATCGCGAGACCATCTTGTTTCCGGAACTTGATTGCCCGCATGGTTCCGCTAGCGCAAGAAGCCATGAAAATATTGGCGAATTTCGCTCTACTGTCATGGCCGGGCTTGACCCGGCCATCCAGTCATAACTTGAAATACCGTGTGTTTTTCTGGATGGCCGCCTCCAAGGGCGGCCATGACGACGGAATTGGCGGAAACATTCGGGTAATCAAGTTCTGGAAAGAGCCGCTCCCGATAGCGCTGTGGCGACGGGTCCGGCGCGGGGCGAGCGCGACAGGGGGAACGGTTCTTATCGAGGCCGCGATCATCCTGCCGGTCCTGGCCATGATATTCCTCGGCATGATCGAATTCAGCCAGGCCTTCACGGCGAAGCGGCGGGTTCAGAATGTGGCGAGCGCAACCGCGGATCTGGTCGCGCAGTCGGCGACGGTCACCACAGCCAATCTCAACGATATCGCCAGCATCGGGGTCCAGCTGATGTTGCCTTTTTCCTCGACCGGGCTCGCGCTGACGATCACGAGCGTCGCCGAGGACACGCAAAGCAATATCACCGTCCAGTGGAGCTGCTCCTGGAGCAGTCTGTCGAGTTCTGCGACTTGCACCGCGAGCGGAGCCGCCTATAAGGGGCTTCCCTCGGGGCTCCTCAGCTCCGGCAAAAGCGTGATCATTGGACAGGCGTCGTACCCCTATACGCCGACAATCGGAGAGTTCCTGACAGGCGGCCTGACCTTTTCCTCAACGTCGTATTACAGGCCGCGCCTCGTAGCGTCAGTAGCGAAGCAATAGGCTCTTTTCGGCCTTCTCATGCGTCCATGGTTGGCGGATCGCGCCCCCTCCCCTACGGACCGCCATAAGTCACGACGCCCTTTGATCCTGGCCGTTCGCGGTAGGGCCGCTGCAACCACGGTAGGTGCCAGGTTGTAGCTGGTAGCGTTTACACTTTCATGGTTAAGGCGGCGCGCCGGATATATTTCCGGCCTGAATTTTACGCCAAAAAATTGCGAAAAATCAAACGCAGGGCGCGTCGGCGGGAGCGAATAGCACTCAAGACCTTGAAAAGGCTTGCCTTTCCAGCCAGATCGGCAAGGTTAACGGATTGTATTTTTGGACGAAAGTGGGCGCGGAAAAGTCCGTTAAATATATTCAGCGCGCGCCCGTTAACCATGCTCGCGCTGTTCGCAGCGGCGGCGGCGCAAGCACGCTCTATAATTTCCTTGTATTTATCAATGACTTCGTGCTGTTAACCTCTCAGCAAGGAGCTTTTTCGTAACATCTGCGCTCAAGCAAAGTCTGGGAAAAGGTTAGTCGAATGTTCTGGACTGTTGGCATCATCAGGAGGCGGGCGGACGGCGGACAGCGCCCTCGAGAGTGCTCGCGGAGGGCTGCGACGGCGCCGGAGGGGGAGCTATCATCTGCAAAGCGGGCGAGACATCTCCGGCCCAGGTCGGGAGGTGCTGCTCGGTAGCCTCGCCTGCCGTGCCCGATGCCTCATCGACAGGACGGACGGAAAGCTGAAGCCGCCCGAGTTGTAATGCGACGAACACCATTTCCGCTTGCCGCTTCGTAAGCTCAAGCGTCACTGTTTTCGGGATTCGCGCCTCCGTCCCCTGAGGTCCCATCGCCGCCTTCGCCTGGTTGAAAGACTGGTCTACCGCGATGACCCGGATGTTCTGCAAAATGGTTTCGGCGACGATTTTTTTCCTTGCCTCTCCGGGCTGATCGGTCAGGCTTTGCGTCAAAATCACGTCGACGTAGTTGCCGGGCACAATCAGGCCTGACGCGCTCTGAGCGGCATCCACGGAAATCGATATCGCGCGGGTTCCAGGTTTCAGGGTTGACGCCAGAAACCTTCTGTCGCTGGCCTTCACAAGATCGCCTACGACAAAAGCTTCGCCGTTGGCGAAATCGCGTTTGGCGAGCGCGCCCATGAACTCGGCTTCAGAGACCTGCCCACGGACGAGGTTGCCCGGCCGAAGCTCCGGCAACGCGATCTCCTTCCAGACGACGTCCCCTTGCTGGAGCAAGCTGCCGGAAGCGATGTCGTGGGTCGCGCTCAGCACGGATGCCTGAGCGACGGGCGCCGGCGCGGGAGGTTCCGGCGCCGCCTCGACTGGAGCATCCTGGCTCACCAGCCACAGATAGCCGAGACCAAGGCCGCCAAGGATGCACAGGACGCCTAGAACAAACAGGACATTGCGGAAGAACATGAGAAACTCTCTCTAGCAACATACCAGATCACGCCGCCCAGAATGGCGACTGCGTAGGGCGCCTCAGTTCGCGATGCGACCCGGACACGCTCTCCGGCTGGTTCGCATGACCCGGCCAAGGCGTCCCTGGCAAAGTGGCTCGCGCCGAGATAGAAGCAGCTCAGAAGGCCGCCCGCCAAAGCGATCCCGATCAGAAGTTCCCCGATGTCGCTCGGCGGAACAAGCAGCGTCACCGCCGCCATCAGCTTTACATCTCCTCCGCCCAATACTCTGTAGCGGCAGAGAAAGCCGAGCATCAGAAAGATCAGCGCGGCCACAACGAGGCTGATGCAGACCTGCCCCGGACGCATCGCGAGGCCTAGCAGAAGCCCGGACAGAGCGACCACAAGCACCAGTTCGTTGGGTATGATGCGTTGTTTGAGATCGGTGGCCGCGCTCAGCAGAAGCGCGGCCAGGCTGATCGCCCAGAGGATTTTCGGTATGATAACAAAGGTCATGCTGTCCTCGACGCGATCGACGCGGCGCGCCGTCGAGAGACAGGCCTATGCCTCTCCCCGGCGCGATCGCGGGTCTGGCTGGAGCGGCGAGAAGCTCTTAGCTGTGAACCTTCGCCGACACCGCATTGAAGACGCCTTGCAGGTTCGTTCCGACCACCCCGACGGCGCCGACGATCGCGACTGCGATCAAAGCGGCGAGCAGCCCGTATTCGATCGCCGCAGCGCCCCGTTCGGATTTAAGTTTCAACCAAGCGTAAGCGGATCTGCACTTATTGAAAAGACGGCGCATATAACTCTCCATGCGTACAGGTTGTGACCACTCATTTATTAGCACGCAAGAGTTGAGTTATCGCCAAGCCGAGGCGTAGGCTTCTGCATATAATTCGGAGGTTCCCTTAACTACTTTCGGAGGTCCTCCGGGCAAAGGACGATCGCGCGGGGGTGAGTGGATGAGGCTTCAGCGCGTAGACCCCGAAGGTTTGAGGACGCGGGGTTGTTCGCGCACCGAAATGGCCGAGGAGGCGGTAATCCTCGGCGAGAGTGGCTTCAAGTAGCGCCCTCAGGGCCGGCCTTTCGCAAGCGAGATGAAACGGAGGGTCCGCCACGACCAAGAAGGCCGGGTGGCTCTTGAGTGACTCCGAAAAAGCGTTGGCCGCGCCTTCGAAAGCGAAATTGCAAAGCAGCTGCAGCGGGTGGAAAACTGGAGTCGGCGGATTGGCCCCTGACGTCAGATAGACGCTCAAATCGCGGTCTGCGACCAGGATTTCGATCACCCTTTCGAAGGCCGGCGCTTCGCATTGCCGTCGCGGCCTCATCCGCTGCCGCCCCATCGTCGATGGTGTGCGACAGGTAGCCGATGACGATCGTGAAGAAGACGATAACACTGGTAAATGCAACCGCGCGCGCGAGCCAGAGCGCGCCTTTCGCTCGCGAGCGCGCGATCCCGTGCTCGATGAACGCTCCCGACAGCAGGCAAAAGGGCGGGAGGACGGTCAGCATGTAGAAGTCGCACATCGCTCTTCCCGCCAGCACTCCGGCAAGAGCGCTTGCCGCCCAGGCCCCCAGAAACCCGAGCACAGAATAAGGCGAAGCCGGACGAAGCGCGCCGCGAAAGAGCCACGCCGCCGTCCCAAGGATGACGAGCGGCAGCAGGAGCATGAGTTCTATGCCGATCCGCGTGACCGCCTCGCTCCAAGGGACATAGTCCGCGCCCATCCGGCCAACAGCCGAGACGACAACATCGCGGAAAAACGCGCCGAAATGCCCCTGGGCAAGGAAAAGCGACGCGAAGCCCGCCGGAACCATAAGAAGCCCGGCGGCGAGATAAGCCAGCACCTTGAGGCCATCCCCCGGCGGGCGGCGAAGAAACAGAAAGACCGCCAGCGGCAAGGCTTCGAAGATTGCTGTGTGCTTCACACACGCCGCCGCGCCGAAAAGAAAGCCAGCCGTGAGTGCAAGCCATAATCGCGCCGGGCCAGGCCTAAACGCCGCCCCCAATCCCGCCAGAACGCCGAAGGCCGTGAAGGGCGCCATGATCAGCTCCGCCGGCGAGAATGCGCCACTCAGCGTCAAGCTCGCCGCAATATAGAAAAGCGCAGCCGCCACGCCCGACAATTCGCCGATAGAGCGCCGCCCGAGCAGGTAGAGAGCAGAGGCTGTCGCAAAAACGGAGGCCATGGTGAGGGCCTTGGCCGCGAGCAGGCTCGGCCCGAACAGAGTCTCCGCGGCAGCCATCAACGCGAACAGAAGCGGCGGCTTTACATCAAAGGCGTTCGCGTAAGGCGGGCGCCCTTCAAGCCATTGGCGGGCCACCACGAGATAGAAGGACTCGTCCGTCCCGGCATCGGAAAGGAAAGGGAGCCGCACCAGCACCGCGCATGCTGCCAGACTCGCCATGATCGCAATCGGCCGGAAGGAGGCGCGGTGCGCCGCTGGCTGGAGAGGCCTCGCGGCCTGATCGAAGCCGCTTTTCACAAACATCGCACGCCAGCCCGTTCCCTGAGGCCAAAGACAAGCAGCGAGCCTGACCCCCCTCCCGTCAGCGTACTGTCGAAACGTCCCACCTGACAGTAGTCGCGGCTCAAGGCGCCATCCAGCTGAAGGCGTCGGCCGGGGATTTCGCAGGGCCGGGCATAGGGGGGATTTGCCGCCACAATGAAGGCGGGACGGCTCTGGAGCGCGTCCCCAAGCGCGGTGGAGGAAGGAAAGTCGCACATCAGGTGAAAAGGGTGAAAGATGCGTGCTGGAGGATTTACCCCTGCCGCCAGATAGACGATCAGGTCGCGGTCCGCGACCAGGATGCGATCGCCGTTTCCCAGGCCGAGGTTCCGCATCGCCGCCGCTGCCTCGTCCGCCGATGCCAGATTATCGCGTCCTGCGAAGATCAAAGGCGCTGTGAAGCACGCCGAATAGGATGCCACGACCGCAATCGCCGCCGCCCCGAGCGAAAAGCGTTTGCGTCCTGGAAGGCGATCCGCACAGCGTTGGATGAACGCGGCGGCCATCAGGCACAATGGCTGAAGAAGCGGCAGAAAGTAGATGACAAGAGCGGCCCGGCTTGCCAGCACGCCCACAAGCGCGCCAACCGCCCAAGCCGCCAGGTACCAGAGCACAGGCTTTGCCTTTCCGCTGCGAGAGACGCAAGCCGCCGCCGCCAGGATGATGACCGGCAGCACGAGCATAAGCCCGATCAGGAACCCGCTGAGCGTCTCGCTCCAACCACCGGATGGCACGCTCACGCGTCCCGCCGCCGCGACCACGACATCGGCGAACAAGGCCCCGAATTGGCCCTCGGCGAGAAAGAACAAGGCAAAGCCTGCCGGGACAATGAGAAAACCGGCCGCGAAAGCGGCGACCGCCTTGAAGCTATCCATCAGCGGGCGCCCTAGAAACAGAAAGGCCCCCAGCGGCAGAGCCTCGAACACAGCCGTCTGCTTTACGCAGGCCGCAGCTCCCAGACAAAGCCCCGCAGCAAGGAGGCGCCCCATGGTGGGCGAGCGAGACGCACACGCCGCCGGGAAACCGAGCAGCATGCCAAAGGCGGTAAAGGGCGCCATCATGAGTTCGGCCGGCGAGAAGGCGCCACCGAGCGTTATGCTCGACGCGATGTAGAAGAGCGCGGCGCTCACGCCCGTGAACTCGCCGATGAACCTCCGCCCGAACAGATAGAGGGCGCACGCCGCGGCGGCCACTGACGCCATGGCGAGCGCCTTGGCCGCCAGAAGGCCCGGGCCGAACATCGCTTCCGCCCCGGTCATCAGCGCGAACAGCAGCGGGGGCTTCACGTCGAACGAATAGGCGTAGGGAGGCATCCCCTCAAGCCATTGGCGTCCAACCACGAGGTAGAAGGCCTCGTCCACCCCGGCGTTGAAGCGGAAGGGAAGCCGCGCCAGAACGGCGCATGCGGTCAGCCCCGCCATTATCGCGGCAGTCCGCGGAAAACCTGAGCTCCACAACGCCGGCGGTTGGAAGGTTCCCATCATTGTTGCTCGTGGGCAGCGTCGTGGACGCAAGGTCCGGTTCAAGGTAAGGATAGAATCACAATCTTTGGTTGCGGTATTGTACAAAAATGCGCTGGGTAAGCCGCCTTATCTGCAGCTTAAGATTGTATAAGGAAAAATGCATTAAAAGTCGCCTCACAGGGGGAAGGCTGAGATGAGTAAGGCACAAGCATTTCCGAGTGCGAGCGATGCCGAGCGGCCTACAGCGGCGACTGCCAGGGTTTTCGTCCGTGATAAGGAATCGGAAGCCGTCATCCGCCAATGCCTGACCGCGCTCGATGTCAAGGATGCCCAGTATACGGCGGGCAACCTGGCGGCCGCTGCTGCATGTCTGGCGAAAGAGAGCTCGCCGCAACTTTTGATCCTGGACGTAAGCGGGCTCGAAGACCCCCTTCTCGAGCTGCGCGCCATTGCGGACGTGTGCGACCCAAGCGTCGCTGTCATCGCCATTGGCGACCGGAACGAAATCGGTTTTTATCGTGAATTGAAGAACGCCGGGATATCCGAATATTTCCCCGTTCCTCTGCAGAGGGATCTGCTCGGGGCTGCATGCAAAGCGATTTTATTTCCGGACGGATTTTCGGCTGATCGCAGGACGGGAGAGCTGATTTATGTGGTGGGCGTGCGGGGAGGCGCGGGCGCGACCACCGTCGCAACGAGCCTCGCCTGGTCGCTTGCTGAACACAAGCGACGCCATACCGTCCTTGTCGATCTTGGACTCCAGACCGGAGACGCCGCCCTGCAGCTCGATGCGGTCCCAGATCATGCGCTTTGCGATGCGCTCGGCCATCCGGAACGCGTCGATAAGCTCCTTCTCGAGCGCGGGCTGAAACATATAACCAACCGCCTCAGTCTGTTCGCCTCGCTCGAGCCGCTGAATATCGAAGCACCCATCTCTGAAGAATCCTTTCTCTGGCTTCTGAGCAAACTCCTCCCGTCCTATCGGTTCACGATCGTCGAAGTTCCCGCAAGCGTCGCCATGAGGATGACCTGGGCTCTCAGAATACCGAGCACCTGCCTTCTAGTCAGCAACGCCAGTCTGTCTGGCGCCCGAGATCTGGCGCGATGGAGCGAAGTCATCGGCCCCGACACCTCGGAACGGCACACCATGCACGTCGTCAATCATGTCATGCCGCACGGCGGTCTCAAGGAAGCCGACTTCGCGCGTGCCTCGGGGAAAGCACCCGACGTCACCATTTCTTACAGCCGGGAGATGGCGGAGGCCGCGCCGCTGGGAATTAAGGCCATGCAAAAGGCGGCCTCGTTTAACCGGAGCCTCGCGCCCCTCCTGCGCGAGTTCACTGGCGAAGCCCAGAAAAGTACGGGTTCCCTGCTCGGCAGGCTTCTGAAGGGAGGCCGACGGGGTGCGCCGCGCGATCACGCCAGCACGGACAACGCCGTCCACCCTGATGAGCCAAGCCGCGCCAAACCCGTATTCGTTTCAAGGTAGGCGAGTTGACGGCCAACGAGTCCCCGCGCGTTAAAGCATCGCGCCTTCAATCGGACGCAGGCTGGATACATTTTTGTATGCATATTGCGCAAAGCGGCCTCTGCTTGTCAACCTGTCCCTGACGATTTCGTCCGCACTTCTTATTCTGAAACATCTTCGGCGAAATCGCCTTGCGGACAGGTTAACACAGCGTGACCCCGCTCCAACCCTTGCTAAATAAGGGGAAAATAGCGAACGGGACGCCATCGCCGCCGCCTGCGCCGCAGCGTTTCGGGCTGGCGAAAGGGTTAACGCGTGAAATCGCAAACATATTTAACGGACTTTTGCGAGCCGACTTAATGCCAAAATTCCGGCATTAAATTCTATTTAATGGCGATCGAGCGTGGACAGAAAGCTATTCTTTATCAATGACTTATATGAGCCCGCCTACGGCCAGCCGTAAGGCGCGGCGCTGCTCCTTTCGCGCCGGATAGACGCTTTCTTAAGCATACTCAGGCCGGAAATAAATCCGGCGCGCTCCTGTTAACCATGTTGTATTAACGCTTACGGGGAGTTGACGAACGGTTTACCTTTAGAGCGTCGTGCGTCCCGATGATCGTCACCCCGGAATGCGCCTCAGCGCATATCCGGGGCCGTTACAAATCGAAGCGCCTGTTGCGATCCCGGATACGACGCAGGCGTCGTTCCGGGATGACGAGCTCTAGGCGTGCGGCAAGCGCCGTCCAAGATGGCATGGCCAGATTGGCGAAGCATGCCTCAAAAGATCCCGCGTTCAATCGGATACGGGCGTCATCGTGATCGTCGCCCGGAAAGCGCCTCGTCGCATTCGGCGCCCCGCGACCGCTTCCGATTTTGTGCACGCCGCAGTAGCGGCGGACGCGCGGTAACTACGCCAGGTTTCCTTTCCTCGAATTGAGGCCGCGCCCGCCCTGCCCCCTTCGGAGCGATTATCAGGTTATTCGAATGTTCCAGGCGCGCAACCTCTGAATGGCCGCAGGCCACAGATTTTTGCTACCAGACCTTGCGCCGCATTGACCCAATATTCAATCTTTCGTTGAAGCTGCGTTGATCGGATGCTTCCCGCGCTAAAGCGCCTCGGGCGCCATCGCGATCGCCCCGCACGGGCATTCCTGCGCGCAGATCCCGCAGCCCTTGCAGTAGTCGTACCTGAATTCGAAGCCCCTGCCCGGCCCCAGCTTCGTCACTGCGTTATCCGGGCACATGCCGTAGCAATTGTCGCATTCGAAGCAATTGCCGCAAGACAGGCAGCGTCGCGCCTCATACAGCGCGTTGCCCTCGTCGAGGCCCTGCACCACCTCCTCGAAGTTGGAGGTTCGCCGGGCCACCTCAAGCACGGGCCGCACCGTCTTCGGGGCTTCGCCGTAATACCAGGTGTTGAGTTTATCCGCGGTTGCGATCTCATTCTTCGGCGCGGGGCTATAGACCTCGCCGCGAAGCCACGCGTCTATGTTTCGGGCGGCCTTCTTGCCTTGGCCGACCGCGACGGTAACGGTGCGTTCGGAAGGCGGCGCCTCGGCGCTCGCGAAAATGCCCGGAGCGCCGGACATCATATCGGGACCAACCTGGACGACGCCCTCTCTCACCTCGAGCCCCGGCACGCCTTCCAGCAACGAAAGGTCGACATCCTGGCCCAGAGCCAGAACGACCGAGTCGGCTTCGAGCGTCTCGAATTCTCCGGTCGGCTGCGGAAAGCCCTTCTCGTCAAGGATCATCTTCTCAACGGTGATGCAGCCGGTCTCGACGTTCCTGATCGTCGAAAGCCACTTCATCATGATGCCTTCTTCTAGCGCTTCCTCGAGTTCAAGGTCGCGCGCAGGCATGTGGTCGCGCGTGCGGCGGTAGACGATGACGGCCTCCTCCGCGCCGAGCCTTTTTGCCGTGCGCGCCACGTCAATGGCCGTGTTGCCCCCGCCGTACACAACAACGCGCCGGCCGAGTAGCGGCTTGTCCTCGCCCTCCATGGAGCGAAGCACCTGGACCGCGTCTAGGATCTTCGCCGTGGCGCCAGCCGGGATGTAGGCCCGCTTGGCGATATGCGCGCCGACGGCAAGAAAGACCGCGTCGTACGCGCCTGCCGATATGGTCTCCTGAATGTTTTCGACCTTCGCGCCATATTCGATGCGCACGCCCATATCCATGATGCGCTGGACCTCGGCATCAAGCACCTCGCGCGGCAGCCGGTATTTTGGAATGCCGAACCGCATCATCCCGCCAGGCAGAGGCCCAGCTTCCCTGATCGTCACCGCATGGCCGAGCCGTGCGAGATCATAGGCCGCCGCTAATCCCGATGGCCCCGCGCCCACGATCAGCACTTTCTTGCCGGATGCAGTGGAAGGCGCGGTAAGGCGCCAGCCCTTGGATATGGCCAGATCGCCAAGAAACCGCTCGACCGAGTTGATGCCGACCGAGGAATCAAGCACAGCGCGGTTGCAGGCGCTTTCACATGGGTGATAGCACACGCGGCCCATGATTGCTGGCAACGGGTTTTCCTCTGTCAGCTTCCGCCAAGCCGCCTCATAATCGCCGCTCTCGGCATAGGCAAGCCAGCCCTGGATATCCTCGCCGGCCGGGCATGCATTCGTGCAGGGCGACAGACGGCGAACGTACTCCGGCCGGAGCGAACGCCACGAGCCGGTGCGGTTGATCAGCGAGGTGCCGGGATCGAGCTTGATGGCGAACGGTTCCATGGCCTCAAATCCTCAGCAATCGACGTTAGCGCCGTTCAGCAAACCATAATCGGCGATATTTGCATCGCAGATTGCCTGCAAACGGGCGACGCGAGGGTCCTCCTCGCCGTCGCGAAAAAGATGCGCAAAGCGCCCCTGCGGTCTCAGATAATCCTGCACCGGCACCTTTCGGCGGATTTTGCGGACGTGGGTGACCTTGCCATGCTCGGCCTCAAGGATGGGATAAAAACCGCATTCGATGGCAAGCCGCGCCAGCCGGATCGTATCGTGCGAAGCCGCCGCCCAGCCCAAGGGGCAAGGCACGTGAATCTGGATGTAGCGCGCACCGTGAATGGACATCGCCTTCGTCACCTTGCGCTCAAGATCGTGCAGATCGGCGACCGACGCCGTTGCGACGTAGGGAATGCCATGCGCAATCGCGATTTTCGGCACGGACTTGCCCGTTCCGAAGATGTTGCCCGGCTCCGGCCCAATCGCCGGCGTGGTCGCGGTGCCCGCGGTTGGGGGCGTCGCCGACGAACGCTGCCCCCCCGTGGTCATGTAGCCTTCGTTGTCGTAGCAGACATAGAGCACATCATCGTTCCGCTCGAACAGGCCCGAGAGGCAGCCAAAGCCAATGTCGCTTGTGGCTCCATCGCCGCCTTGGGCTATGACTCTCGTACGGCGCTTTTTTACCCGAATGGCGGCAGCGATGCCCGTTGCAACCGCAGCCGCGTTGCCGAACAGGGAATGGACCCAGGCCAACTGCCAGGATGTTTCGGGGTAGCGCGACGTAAAAACTTCAAGGCAGCCGGTGGCGGTGGCGGCGATGAGATCATTGCCAGTCGCGAGCATGGCCGCGTCGAGCGCATAACGCGCCCCAAGCGCTTCGCCGCATCCCTGACAGGCGCGGTGGCCGCAGGTGATGGTGTTGCGGCGCTCCGTCGAGGCCTGGACGGAGCGCTCCTCTTCCGCCACCAGCCTGTTGCCGACGGTGAAAGTGCCTTTTTGATAGAATTTGAGCTTCTCCGCGGCTTCAGCCGGCGCGAACGTTGGGGGGCGGTCGTTCATGGCTTGCCTTTCATTCGGCGGCCCGGTCTGGAGCGGTCTCCGCGAGATAACGCAGGATGGCTTCAGCGGTCGGGCCGGTGCGGCGTCTCTTGCCGGCGCGATGGATTTCCCTGCCTACGACGCGCTCATTGAGATCGAGAAAATGCGTTCCCTCCCAGGGCTCGGCCGCCGCCTGCTGGAAAAGGCGGTGCAAAGACTGGCGGGTGATAGGACGTCCGCCAAGGCCCGCCACCACCGAGTGCAGGCGCGGCCGGCGGGGCAGGCCTCTGAGCGCCACGCCGACATTGTTTGCGAGCGGGCCGCCCATGCCTAGGGACACGCTCCTGTCGATCACCACGACCTCCCGAGCGCCTTCGAGGATCTTCTGCAAGGCGTCGATCGGAAATGGCCGGTAGGAGACGAGTGTGACAAGGCCTATCGGGATGCCGTCGCCGCGCATTTCGTCGATCGTGTCCTTGATGGTGCCGCAGACAGAGCCCATCGCGATCACGACCATCTGGGCGTCCTCGATGCGATAGCCGCGCAAGAGGCCCCCGGATTGGCGCCCGAACACTTTCGCAAATTCGGAGGCGAACTGCGTAATGAACCGTAAGGCCTTCGTCTGCTTGTAATGCGAAAGAAAGCGAACCTCGGTGAAGGCGTCCGGCCCAACCGACGCGCCCATGGTGACGGGCTGCGCCGGATCGAGCACCTGCACGGGATCGTAGGGCGGGAGATAAGCGTCAACCATCGCCTGGAAAGGGATCTCCACGCGCTCGACGGCATGAGTGAGGACGAAGCCGTCGACGCAGACCATGACGGGTATGGAAAGCTCCTCGGCGAGCTTGAACGCCTGAATGTGCAGATCAGCGGCTTCCTGGTTCGTCTCGGCATAGAGCTGGACCCAGCCGGCATCGCGCATGGACATCGCGTCGGAATGATCGTTCCACATATTGGCCGGCGCGCCAATGGCCCGGTTGACGAGCGTCATCACAATGGGCAAACCGAGGCCGGAAGCGTTGTAGACTGCCTCCGCCATCAACAGGAGGCCTTGCGACGCCGTCGCGGTGTAAGCTCGCGCGCCCGCAGCGGACGCGCCAATCGCGACCGAGAGCGCCGAGAAGTCGCTCTCGACATTGATGAATTCGCAATTTTCGGGCCGGCCGTCCTTCACGATTTCGCTGAGAGCCTCGACAATATGAGTCTGCGGCGTGATGGGATAGGCGCAAATCACCTCAGGCCGGCACAGGGTTATTGCTTCGGCCATCGCGCGCGACCCTTCGATTTGCTTCAGCATCGCTTGCTCCTCAGGCCGCGCTGACGGCGCGTTCTTGGGTCATGACAAACTCGTAGGCTTCCGTGGCGACCGCGATGTTGGCTGCCCCGATCTCCCCAGGGAAAGCCTCCCCGATCGCGCGCTTGATGCTGTCCAGACGGACAAGCCCCGTCACGGCCGCGAACGCGCCGAGGAGCGCCGTATTTGGCCGCGCGCCAACTTGCTTTCGAGCGATGTCCGTCGCCGGGATGGCGACGGCGTGCCCCTTCGGCAGGCTATCCGCGATTTCTTGAACATGGCGTTCAGCAAATGCCTTGTTGGTGTTGACGAGAAGATAGCCGCCCGGCCGCAGACCAGCGAAGACATCGACCGCTCTTAACAGGGCCGGCTCCTGCACGATGAGGCAATCGGGCTCTATGATCGGCTCGCGAAGGCGGATCGCCTTGTCCGCGATCCGGCAGAACGCCACCACCGGAGCGCCCATATGCTCCGTCCCGTAGCTCGGGAAGGCCTGCGCGTGGCGATCTTCGAAAAATGCCGCGACCGAAAGAATGTCCGCAGCAGTGACATTACCCTGCCCGCTCCGGCCATGGATGCGGATTTGGAACATTCCCTCCCCCAACTCTTGCCAAGTCAAGAATTCCTGCTTGCTGCAATCGGTTACGGTCGATAGCCTTATATTTTTTATCTTATTCAGCGGCGCTATATGGTTATTATATTACACATACTGCGGAGTTGCACTCCTTGATCCTCGTCAAAAGCCTGAAGCCGAGCCGAAAGAGCTGAGCGCGCAATGAGGCGCTCGCCAATACCGCGAGCGGTGAGCGGCGGCTTCTCATGGACAATGACAGAAATCAAAGAGGCCGGCGCGTCATTCGTGCTGGATGAATGCCAGGCCCTGGAAGAGGGTGAGAACCATCGCGCCTCGGACACGCAATGACGGAGGTCTGGCGGCAACCGAATGGGAAAAATTCACCGGCCTGCTCCGCGGCTCGTCACTTCCTGACCGACAGCTCAGAAGAATCGGCATAATCCTCAACAGGAGGCCGAGATGGGCAAATTGCGATAAGCGAAGGAAAGTCCGAGCCTCGCGAGCAGCGAAGACATCGGGCGCACTCTTCGCCATCTCGACGATCACACCGTAGCATCAGTCTGGCGCTCAACCCGAGAATCCGCAGCCCTGCGCGCGGGCGGTAGCGACATATTCGCCGACATGAGGCCCGAAAGGCGCCTATCGAAGCGAATATTGATCTTGTGGGGATGAAGAATGAAGAACTTGATGATCGCTAAGTAACGGAAGCGCAGGAGTAAATTCAGACGGCGGACGGCCAGAAATGGGGCTCGCCAATTGCAGAAGATTTTTTGAACGTTATCTTTTGCAATTTTTAATTGAGGTGGCATACTTGGTAAGCTTCGCCCAAAAACGGAACATCTCCCATGAATGAAAAAGAAGTTACGACTGAGGCCGAAGGACGGCGTCGCCTTCAGTCAAGCCTGCTTTCGAAGTTCGAAGAGATCGCGCATACGTTTCTGAGTATGTTGACTGGCGAGCGAGGAAACGGCCAAGTTTTCGCGTCCCTGCAAGACTACCTCGATGGCGCCGTGGTCGTCGATGGCGCTTATTGCAGGCGGCGGACCGTTCTTCTCGCGATCCACGACATGAAAGAGGAAGGGTTAGCTCCGCCCGCGCTGCAACACAGCACGCTGGCCAAGCTCGAATCCTTGAACGTCCGTCCCCTCCCGGAAACCAAGCTCTACCGTGACATAGCGACCGCCATCCTCAGGATGGAGGTTATCGTGCGGTTGGAGGCCATGCAGACGCTGGTTCAGAAGACGAACGTTCTTGGCTTGAGCCACTCGGCGCCCGCAGGGGTGGGCCGGTTGTCACCGGCCCTTGGGTCGACGCCTAGCTTTGGGTCTCTTCGAAAAGCTCCTCGACATATTCCCAATTGATGAGATTGTCGACGAAGGCTTCGAGATATTTTGGACGCGCGTTGCGGTAGTCGATGTAGTAGGAGTGCTCCCAGACATCGACGCCGAGGATGGGAGTCCCGCCATGAACAAGCGGGTTCTCTCCATTTGGCGTTTTTGTCACTTCGAGCCTGCCGTCCTTGAACGTAAGCCAGGCCCAGCCTGAACCGAACTGGGTCTTGCCCGCCTCGATGAAAGCCTCGCGGAACGCGCCGTAGCCGCCGAGGTCGCTGGCGATTTTTTGCTCAAGCTTGCCGGGAAGCTTCGTGCCACCGCCGCCCTTCTTCATCCACTTCCAGAACTGCGTGTGATTGAAGTGCTGGCCTGCATTGTTGAAGAGCGCCGGATTTCTGCCGTAGCTGAGCTTCACGATGTCGATGATGTTCTTGTCTTCGAGGCCTGACCCGGGAAGCAGCTTGTTACCGGCCTCGACATAGGCAAGGTGATGCTTGTCGTGATGATATTGCAGCGTCTCCGCCGACATGTACGGCTGCAAGGCGTCATAGGCGTATGGAAGTTCAGGCAATTGAAATGCCACTGCTTTCTCCTTTGCTGCGTTGGGTTCGGTCTCGCACTGAACCTAGGTGGCCGCGGGAGCGCTGACAAGCGTGGCTATGGGGAATGCTGATAAAAATAAAGAGAGGTATGAAACCCCTGAATTTCATACCTCTCAGAATAGGCCGAGGAAAGGTTCGTGATGGTTTACCTACAGGGATCGGACGTGAAGAGAATGCCCACATAAGCATGAACACGACATGAATGGCGCGTTCAGTTTCCGCGCGTGATTACCAACATAGGAAAAATTTTATCGAAGGGTAACCGCCCGGCCACTCTCACGATGATGAAAGGGCAAGGCGCAGAAAGCGAGCATAGATCCGCGAGAGCCTGTCCACGTCCGCCAGCGGAACGCATTCATCCACCTTGTGTGCGGTGGCATTCAAGAGGCCGACTTCCACGACCGGACACAGATCCTTGATGAAACGCGCATCCGACGTCCCGCCGCTTGTCGACAGCACCGGCTTTTGCCGGGTTTCGGCCTCGATGGCGGCGCTGAGCTTTTGTACGAAGCTGCCCGGGTCCGTCATGAAGCTTTCGGCGGCGGGCTCGTATTCAAGCGCATAGTCCACGCCCGTTTCGAGCAGCGCGGCACGCATCTGGCTCTCGATCCACGCCTTCAAGGTCTCGCTGGTATGGTGATCGTTGAAGCGCACGTTGAAGCGCGCCTTGGCCGTCGCGGGGATGACATTGTAGGCCGGGTTTCCGGTGTCAATGCTCGTGATTTCGAAGTTAGAAGGCTGGAAGTGTGCGTTCCCCTGGTCAAGCTGCCTTGTTTTCAAAAGGTTCAACGCGTCGATCATGAGCGGCAGAGGATTGCGCGCCTTGTGCGGATAGGCGACGTGGCCCTGTACGCCTAGCACTTTGAGTTCGCCGCTGAGAGAACCCCGGCGGCCGATCTTGATCGTATCGCCAACCTGGGCCTCGGAGGTGCATTCGCCGAGAATGCAGTAATCGGGGCATTCTCCGCGCTTCACGAGCCAGTCCACGACCTTTCTCGTGCCGTTGACGGCGGGACCTTCCTCGTCCCCGGTGATGAGGAAGCTGATCGATCCTTCGCAGGCGCCGCCGCATTCCCTGAGAAATGAGAGCGCGGCCGCAAGCGAAGCCGCCACAGCGCCCTTCATGTCGACGGCGCCTCTGCCATAGAGGATCCCGTCATGGATATCGGCGGCGAACGGCGGGTGCTTCCAGGCTTTTTCATCGCCGGGAGCGACAACGTCGGTATGACCCGCAAAGCAGACGTGAGGCGGCCCCTCGCCAATGCGGGCGTAAAGATTGTCCACATCGGGCATTCCCCACTCGCTGAAGTGAAGACGATGGGTGGCGAAGCCCGCGGACTGGAGCTCTTTTTCCAGATAGCTGAGCGCCCCGCCTTCTTCCGGCGTAATGCTGCGGCAGCGGATCAGGTTCTGGGCGTGGACGAGTGCGCTTGTCATGATCGCGTCTGGCTCATGCGGGCGGCGGACCATACCGGTTCGGCGCCGGCACGCCTCTCCTTGCAGCCAAGATGATGAAATAAACCAGAACGGCAAGGCCGAAGAGATAGAGAGCCGCGTCCACCCGCGCATCGGGATGGCCAACGGTTCCGCCATTGTCCGTGAGCCAGAGGCCGTAAAAAACGGCCACTGGCGCGTAGATCACGAGCGCCATCCAGCCGCTCAGGCCGATATCGTGCCAGCGTTTCACGTCGATGGCGATCGACGGCCACAGGAAGATCAGCGCTGTCAGGAGCGAAATCTCGTCGCCCAGATAGACAGAAAGAAGCGGGCTTTCGGCAGTCTCCACAGGAAGGGGCCAATGGAACGTGCGCCGCAAGAGGAGCTCGGCCGCATATTCAAGCAGCGTAATCAACAAGGCAAAAAGAAGCCACGTCCGCCGGGCAATGCGGCCCTTGAAGTGAAGCCAGATGAAAGCGAAGCGGTCCATGCCTTGGGCTAACCCGCAAGCGGATCAGGGCCATGCTCGTTCGGACCGGTTTCCCCCTTCAGAATGCCGAACTGGAGGACGCTCCAGATAATGGACGCCATCAGAAGCAGCAGCGCGAATTGAACGACATTCTCGCGAAGATCGAACTCCGCTACAAGCGAGGGAGCAGCGAGCGCGCCGAGGAACGGCAGGACCACGACCAGAATGAGCCAGCTGCTCAGTCCCCTGTCATGAAGGCGTTTCACGCCAAGGGCAAGCAGGCTCCACATCACAAGCCCGATGATGAGCACCGGGACGATCATCCAAAGGCCGAGGCTCGAAATTATTGGCTGCGCCTCCTTGGTGTTGAACCATTCCGGATTATTGATGTGGTCCTGAAGCTCGGGATGGGCCGACATGAAGCCGTTCAGGATGAGCCCGGTCACGAATGACAACACGATGAGGATGCTCACCAGAACGAACATGCCGAGCCACCACTTCGAGCGGCTTATGCGCCCCTCGAGCGCAAGCATCCAGCTCCAGAAATTGTAATCGCCGCCCGAGTAGTCAGGCGGCAGCGGATCTTCCCCTTGCGCGTTAGGCCCGGGGGTTCCGCGAAGCACCCCAAGCTCGAAGAAGACATATCCGGCGAAAAACGCCAGCGCGATCGCGAGAACCGAGACCAAAGTCAAAAAGATTTCGGGCGGAATGCCAAGAATGCTGAATGAGGCGCCCGGCTCGGCGCCGAGCGACGCCTTGATCGGCATGAGCGACACGGCAAGCGCCAGGCAATAGTAGACGTACCAGATCCAGGCTGGACGGCCGCGGTCGTGCAGGCGCTTCACGGCGAGCGCGGTGGAGGGCCAGACAAGGAAACCGAAATAGGCGAGCCAGACGGGACCCCATAGGCTGCTCTTGTCCGCAGGTCTCTCCCAAACCTCGGGCGCAAGCGGATTGCCGGTCGCCAGATAAGCAAGCAGAGCAGCAAAAAGAAAGCCCGCGACACCGACAGCCACGCTTCCGGCCCAATAAACCTTGCGATTTATGCGCCCCCGGAATCCGAAGAAGATGTCGCCCCAGCTCATGTGTCCCTCCATCGAGGCTGGATAGCATGTGTTCGGTTATTCAACTGTGTCAGTCGCGCAACAGTTCGTTTATCGAAGTCTTCGCGCGCGTCTGGCCGTCGACGCGTTTTACGATCACCGCACAATAGAGGGAAGGCCCCGTTTCACCGTTCGGAAGAGGCTTGCCGGGCATCGCGCCGGAGACGACAACCGAATAGGGAGGCACGCGCCCATAAAGAACCTCTCCCGTTGCACGATCGATGATCTTGGTCGACTGCCCGAGATAGACACCCATGGAGAGGACGGAGCCTTCGCCGACGATCACGCCCTCGGCCACCTCGGCGCGCGCGCCGATGAAGCAATTATCCTCGATGATGACGGGATTCGCCTGAAGCGGCTCGAGAACGCCGCCGATCCCGGCCCCGCCCGAAATATGGCAGTTCCTTCCGACCTGCGCGCAGGAGCCGACGGTCGCCCAGGTATCGACCATGGCGCCTTCGCCGACATGGGCGCCGACATTGACGAAGGACGGCATGAGGACCGCGCCTGGCGCAATGTAAGCCGAGTGGCGCACCACAGCGCCTGGCACAACGCGAAAACCCGCCGCACGGAACCTGTCTTCCGTCCAGCCCGAAAACTTTGTGGGAACCTTGTCCCACCACGGCCCCGGCGATGTCGGGCCCGTCACGGAAGCCCCCGTGGCTTGCCCCATTATGCGGTTGTCGTTCAGCCGGAACGACAGGAGCACGGCCTTCTTCAGCCACGCATGCACGACCCACGCGCCGTCCTTTTTCTCTGCGACGCGGGCCTCTCCGCTGTCGAGAAGCGCAAGCGCCGCCTCGACCGCCTCGGCGATCTCGCCCTTCTGCCCAACCTTGATGTTCTGGCGGTCCTCGAACGCGGCGTCGATTAGGTTTTGCAAACTGGTTGTCATGCGCGGCCTCCGGCAATGGCTGTCCAAAGTGCGTGCCTTTCAGCATGGCTTCTTGTCAAGCTGCTTGCCCAGAACAAAACGCATGCACGCCTATTCTATCTGGCGTGGCCGTGCATCCCGTCTACCGCCGTTAGCGGGCCTCGGTACGCTTTTCTGAATGCACATTGGACCTTACTTTTATCCCCGGATTGAGCTTCCCGCTTGCGTTTGCGTCACGGATTTTTCTTGAGTGAGAATTGTATGAGAAAGCGCCTTGCCGGGAAGTTAATGGATAATCATTGATGTTGTTATGAAAAGTCAAGAACGAGGGCGTTCCCGGCGCAGCGGCTAACTGGCTTCGGCGCGGTCGTGGTTAACAGGGGAATCCCGGATTATATTTAACGGACTTTTCAGAGCCCATTTAATGCCAAAATTCCGGCATTAAATTCTATTTAATGGGGCGGTCGGCGGTAAAAAAGCCGTTCACTTTCAACGCGTTGGAACCGCCTGCCTACCGCCCTTGTAGGCCTCGTTTGCGCCGGATAAAGGCATTGTTAAGCCTAATTAAGTGTAAATTGGACCGGAAATAAATCGGCCGCGCTTCCGTTAACCAGCTTCAGATTAAGACTCTGCGCTGCGAACGAACCGTTAACCCTGAGGCGTAAGGCGGGCGCCGTCGGAGACGGCAGTCGCCCGATGGGCGAGAAGCGCTCCCTGCATTCAATCGGACGCGGGTGCGCCGATGAGTTGAGCTTGCGTCGCTACGGTTCCGAATTTTGCGCACGCCGCGCTAACAGCAGACGGTCCGCTATCGGCGCGAGCGAATTGCTTTGGCGTTCCAGGGAAAACGAACCAGCAGGCTGCTGAAAAGGCCGAAATCCTGGCTCATCCTTCGACAAGCTCAGGATGAGGTTGAGCGACATCAACGGCTTGCGCCTCATGGTGAGCTTGTCGCGGTTCGGCAGGCTCACCGTGAGGCCATGGGCCACATCCTTTTTCAGCAACCTGCTAGTCTAAGGAAACGTCGCCAACCTGGTCAACGGATGCCACTTCGATCGAGGCCTTGCGAGGCGCAAGCCGGGATCGCAAAAAACCAGGCGCTCCAACCCGTTACGATCCCGGATAAGGCTCCGCCTTTCCGGGATGACGGAGGCGGCGATCCCCGTTGGCGCGCCCGGCTGAAATCGGCCCGCGACTATCCCTCCGACAGTCAGGGCCTCTTTTTTACAACGTGAGTTCGTACAGCGGAAAAGATTCGAACATGATCGAGTGCTCGAAAGCAAGCCGCGCCTTGAAGCCGGCGTTGGCGATGGCCTTGCCATACATGTCGAGGTCGGAATCCGAAGACAGCATGAGATAGATGCGGCCGCCCGGCTTCAGTCTCTCTCTCGCCTGCTCGAAAAGATTGAGAATGTTCTTGTTGCCCGCGCCCGCGTGCCAGCCTGCGTCGGCCAGATCCTTCGGGTCGCCGGCATGCTTCGGCGGGCTCGACATGATCACATCGAACACGGGTTTCGGCTCGATCGCTTCGAGAAGATTGCAGCAAAGCCCCCTCACCTTCTCTTTGAGGCCGTTTGCTTTACCATTCTCGGCTGCGGCGCGGGCGGCATTCGGGTTGATGTCCGTGGCGATCACCATCTGCGCCCCTGCCCGGGCCGCGGCAAGGGCTATAATCCCGGAGCCTGTTCCGACATCGACGACCGTCTTGCCGGATAGGTCGAGACCATCGACAAACTTCGCGTAGGCCTCGCTGCTGATGAAATAGCCCGGATGGAACACGGTGGGCGGCACGGTCAGCCGGAAACCCGCCGCCCTCGCCACCTGCGTTTTCGGGCGGCTCAGCACGAAATGATAGGACAAAAAGTGAAGGGTATTGCGCAGAGCCCTTCTTAAAGGACCGTGGGGCCGCGCGCGCCTGTCCAGCACGCTTCCGCCTGCGTCGCTCGCCGCCTCTTGAGCGGTCATCGCCGATCCAGCATTGTTGCTCATCATGGTTCCACCCCTTGTCGACGCGCCGGAACCGGTACGGGCCTCGGCTTCTTCGTAAACTTCATACAGGCGAAGATCACATGGTGCCAGGCCGATCTCCTGTGGCGCGCGAGCACCTCAACTGGCGCTTCCTGCTGCGCCTCGGGAGCGGTCAAAACGCCGCGCAGGCGCACCATCTCCCACGCCAGCGGATTCCATGCGCGCCAGGAATCCTGAACTTCACGTGCGAGAACGCCGCTCACGACCTCGGGCGCCGGCCCGAAGATCGGAACGCGGCTGGAAATATCCTTGTCCCTGAGAATGTTCCATTTGGTTGCGCCGCCCATGATCGGGGAGGTTAGCGCATATACGACGCGCCCCACCCAGGCCTCGCGGATGCAGTAGGAACACATCGCACAGGGCTCGACGTTGCTGTAAAGCGTGGCCCGGTGAAGGTCGGCCCGCCCGACGGCTTGTTGTGCATGAGTAAGGGCTAATACCTCCGCGTGACGCGAGACGTCGTTCTCACGCATGGTGCGGTTTGTCGCTTCGGCGATGACCCGGCCATCGAGCGCAATGAGGGAGCCGAACGGATATTCACCTTCTTTCACCGCCATTGCAGACAGCTCTATGCATCGGGCCATCATCGCCCGGTCTGTCGTGTCGCTTGACACGCCCATGTAGTCCCCCCCAACCCACAGCGTTGTGCGAGCCTGTCAGCCGATCAACTCATCAGTCACCGTCGCAGACTATATAGCTTCTTCTCCTTTCATAACAGGCGGCAAGCGAGCGCCGCCTTGTTTTCTTTTCTCTCGTTGATAAAATGTCTGCGAGCCTGGCCTTGGCCGTTCCGATGCCTGACCTGGCCAACGGATCATCATCCCGGAAGCCGCCTGCGGCTATCCGGGATCGTAAAAAACAGAGGCTTCAATTCATAAGGCTTCGCCTTTCCGGGATGACGGCGACGGCGATCCATTGGCGCGTCCGGCAAACTCTTTTTAGACGTCCTTTGCACTGTCGCCGCCGGTCACCTCGTATTCGGCTCCGGTGACCATGGCCGCGGCGTCGGACGCCAGAAAAACGGCAGCGGGCGAAATGTCCTGGGGCTGCAGCCACCCGACGCGCAGAGGCACAGTCGGCGCCCGCACGCTCCAGGCCTCCTGAGGGGTTGGATCGGCTGGAGGATTGGGACGCGTTTCACCGATCGATTCGCTGAAGCGCTTCGGATAATTGGTCAGCGGCGTGTCGACCAGCCCGGGGATCAGCGCGTTCACCGTTATTCCGTGCTGCCCCAACTCCATGGCGGCTGACTTCATGAGCCCGAGTATTCCCCATTTCGATGCGGAATAGGAACTGGCGTCCTTGGTGCCATGCTTGCCTTGCATCGACGACAGAACGATGATGCGGCCATACCGGCGGCTCACCATCTTCGGGGCGAAGACGCGGATCGTGTTCGCCGTGCCGTTGAGATTGTTGTCGATCACATCGCGCCAGTCGGCGTCATCCATCTCCAGAAGCGGCTTCCAGCGCTGGATCGCGGCGTCCGCAACCACGATGTCGATATGGCCGTGCGCATGCTCGACCTGATCGGCCGCTTTGCGCAAAGCGTCGAGGTCCCGGATGTCGGCTTTGATGGGTGTGCATTGCCGGCCCAGGCGGCGGATTTGCCGGGCGGTTTCCTCAAGGTCCTCCTCAGTTGCCGGCTTTGCATTGGATGCCGTGCTTACAAAGCCGCAAATGTCGATGGCCGCGATATCCGCGCCATTGGCCGCCATTTCGACCGCAATAGCGCGGCCGATGCCGCGCGCCGCGCCCGTGACGACCGCGACCTTTCCCGTGAGTTGACTGCCCCTCCCCTCTTTGATCGGCCCCGCGCTTGTGACCTTTTCCTGCGCCTCAACGTTCTGGGACATGGCGAATGCAGCTCCTCCTGCGAGCCCGCTCAACAGCAACCGGCGGCGGGCCTCGTCGGGACGCTGCGTATCGGATTGCGGCTCGATCTCAATTGTCATGGTGACTCCTTGTGGTGGTCACCATGCTAATGCACGCCCCGGACGCCTGTTCCAAAGTGGCGGGGTCAAGCCCTTGAAAATGCGAAGCTATTGTTGCGGGAAGGGCGTAGGAAACGGGTGCGGTAATTCAAGAACCGTCTTTGGAAAAAGAAGCGCATAAACACGCGCCTTACCACTTTTTAATTCAACGGCAAGTGGTCTGTAACATTCGCTTTCTTATATGATCACCACGATCAATCGATTCAGGGGAGTACAAAGCTGATGGCATCCGGACGACTCCAGGATGATACAGGCATGACTTGGTCAAGGCGGCGATTGCGGCCGGCGGGCGCCATCGTCGGCGCAAGTTTGTTGAGCGCCAGTTTTCTTGCCGGAATTCCGGCCGTCACGCTTTTTGCCGACGCGAGCGCCGCCGCGCAAGAAACGCGCGGTCCGGCTTTTGCCCCGGCGAGCTTCGCCGATCTCGCCGACAAGGTCCGGCCAGCCGTCGTCAGCGTCAATGTGAAGTCCCGCGGCGCTGTGGGCGATGTATCGAGCCGCGATTTCCCCGTTCCGGATCTGCCGCCGGATTCCCCGCTTCGCGATTTCTTCGACCAGTTCAAGCATGGCCAGCCAGAGCGGCGGCCGACCCGGGCTCAGGGCTCCGGCTTTCTGATTTCCGCGGACGGCTATATCGTGACCAACCATCACGTTGCCGACAAAGCCGATGAAATCGAGGTCACCTTCGAGAACGAAGAGAAGTACAAAGCCAAGATCATTGGCAGCGACAGCCGCACCGACATTGCGCTTCTCAAAATCGAGGCGAAAAAGAAGTTCACCAACTATCTGGAATTTGAGGACACGCCTCCTCGTGTGGGCGACTGGGTGCTCGCCGTCGGCAATCCCTTCGGCCTTGGCGGCACGGTAACGGCTGGCATCGTCTCGGCATCCGGCCGCGACATCGGGTCCGGGCCTTATGATTTCCTCCAGATCGACGCGGCCGTGAACCGGGGCAACTCGGGCGGACCCGCCGTTGATCTCAATGGCAAGGTTGTCGGCGTAAACACCGCCATTTACAGCCCAAGCGGCGGCAGCGTCGGCATCGCATTCGCAATCCCGGCGTCGACCGCCCGCGACGTGGTGCAAAAGCTGAAGGACCAGGGCAAGGTCAGCAGCGGATGGCTCGGCGTTCAGATCCAGAATGTGGACGAGAACATCGCCGAGAGCCAAGGTCTCAAGGAAGCGAAAGGCGCACTTGTCGCCAAGATTTTGTCGGAGGGGCCAGCGGCGAAATCGGAGCTGAAGGCGCGCGACATCATCGAGCAGGTGAACGGAAAGCCCGTCAGCAATTCGCGTGAGCTCGCCAGGACGATCGCGGCCCTGCCTCCCGGTTCGGACGCCCACCTGCATATCTTCCGCAATGGCGAAGAGCGCGACGTAACCGTCGCACTCGGCGAGTTCCCGAACAACGATAAGGTCGCGTCGCTTGGCGGCGGCGATAACGAGGAAAACGAGGCCGGAAAGGAACTTGAAGAGCTGGGCTTGACGCTGGTTCCCGCGCCGGAATTT
Source organism: uncultured Alphaproteobacteria bacterium (assembly GCA_963764115.1). GTDB lineage: Bacteria > Pseudomonadota > Alphaproteobacteria > Rhizobiales > Rhodomicrobiaceae > Rhodomicrobium. The sequence goes on along the minus strand of CAVXRT010000025.1, from coordinate 90,295 downwards.
CCCGGAAGCAAATCGAAGGAAGGTGTGGCGGTTTCGAGCGTCGACCCCAATTCCAAAGCCGCCGATCAGGGCTTGAGGCGGGGCGACGTCATTATCGAGGTCAACGGCAAAGCCGTGTCCACCCCTGATGATGTGTCCGACACCATCCGGGAGGCGCGCGAAAAAGGCCGGAAGAATGTTCTCCTTCAGGTGCGCAGCCGTGATCAGCAGCGTTTCCTCGCCCTTCCGATAGAGGGGAAACCCGATGCCGGAAAACCCGAAGCCGGCAAGGACGACGATACCAACACCAACAAAGACACGCCGAAGCGCGGCAAGCAACACTAGCAACGCGGCGGGCGAGGGCCGCAAAGCCCTTGCCCGGTTTGCTCATTGTTTTTCACTCCGGAATGGTGCTCGCATGCGAGTTCTGATCGTTGAGGACGACCGCACAGCGGCGGATTTCCTCGCAAAAGCGCTGAGTGAGGCCGGTTATCAAACCGAAATTGCAGGAGATGGCGAAACCGGGCTCGAACTGGCGAGTTCTTCGGCGTTCGGCGTCCTTATTGTAGACAGGATGCTTCCCAAGCTCGATGGTTTATCGCTCGTAGAGCGGCTTCGCGCGCGCGGCGACCGCACTCCCGTTCTGATCCTGAGCGCGCTCGGCGCTGTCGACGACCGGGTCAAGGGCCTCAGAGCCGGCGGAGACGACTATTTGCCGAAACCCTATTCTCTGGTGGAGCTGGTGGCGCGGGTTGAAGCGCTCGCGCGCCGGGGACCATCGGAAGGCGCCGTAACCACCTATGCCGTCGGCGACCTCGTGCTCGACCGCCTTTCGCACAAAGTCACGCGCGGCGGAGAAACCATACTCCTTCAGCCTCGCGAATACAGACTTCTCGAATATCTCATGCGCCACGCGGGTCAGGTCGTGACGCGAACCATGCTCCTCGAAAATGTGTGGGATTATCATTTCGACCCGCAAACCAATGTGATCGATGTCCACATTTCGAGGCTGCGTAGTAAAATCGACAAAGGGCAAAGCAAACCGCTTCTGGAAACGGTGCGGGGCGCGGGTTACATGATCCGCGATGACCGCCGTTGACTTCGTAAGAACTATCCCGCGGCTGATACTCGCGACGCCCTTCCGGCTTTTCGCGGCCTATGTGTCGCTGTTTTGCGCCGCCGTCGCCGCCGTCTTCATTTACGTCAACATCGCCATGCTCGGGTTTCTCAGCCACGAGGCGGAGAGCGCCGTGCAGGGCGATTACGATTTCCTCATGGCCCGTTATCACGAGGGCGGAGTGCCATCGCTCGTAAACGCGATCTCGGAGCATTCATCCCCGTCCAATAGCGCGCTTTATCTTCTCACCGACAGCAAGGGCAGATTGCTTGCAGGCAATCTCAACAGCGTCGCCTCCGATTTGTGGGAAACTCAAGGCCCGGCTCAGTTCTCCTACCGCAAGCCCGGAAGCGCTCAAGCCGAGCGCCCGGCTTTCGGGATCGTAGCCCGTGTCCCTGACGACCTTCATCTCATCGTCGCCCGCGACATCGAAAGCCAGGAAGCCCTGAAGAGGCTCTTGAGAAGGGCCTTGGTTCTGGGATACGCGCTTATTTTCATGATCGGAACCGCGGGCGCTGTTATCGTCAGCCGGCGAGTTCTTGCGCCGGGTGGACGCCGCGTCCAACGCCGCGCGCTCCATCATGCAAGGCAACCTCGCGCAGCGCATTCCCATCACGGGACGCAACGACGAGTTCGACCGGTTGAGCCAGAACCTGAACGCCATGCTGGACCGCATCCAGGACCTCATGACGGGGCTCAAGAATGTCTCGGATAACATCGCCCATGATTTGAAGACGCCGCTCCACCGCCTGCGGACAAGGGCTGAGCGGGCCCTGCAATCCGGCCGATCCCCGGAAAAGCTCGCGGAAGCCTTGGGCTCGGTGATCGAGGAAGCCGACACGCTGATCCAGACTTTCGACGCGCTCCTGAGTATTGCGCGGCTCGAAGCAGGCTCCCGGTCGGAGTCCTTCGGGCCTCTGAATGTCTGCGCCCTGATCCGCGATGTGGCGGACCTCTACGAACCCGCCGCGGAGGAGCGCGGGCTTTCCTTAAGGCTTGCCTGCTCCGGGGATGTCATGATGGCGGGAGAGAAACACCTGATCAGCCAGGCGCTCGCAAACCTTCTCGATAACGCCATCAAGTATGCCCTTCCGGCGTCCAGGGCAGAACCGCAGAAGCAGTCGGACGTGGTCATCGGGCTCGAAGACAAAGGGGATGCGGTGGACATCGTGATTTCCGACCGCGGCCCGGGCATCCCGAAGAAGGATCGCGAGCGCGTTCTCCAGCGATTCGTGCGCCTTCAACCGAGCCGGTCGATCCCCGGAAGCGGGCTGGGTCTCAGCCTGGTTGCGGCGGTGGCGAGGCTACACGATGGCTCGGTGTCGCTGGAGGATAACGATCCGGGGTTGCGGATCCGCCTCAGACTGAAAAAGAATCTTCCGGCGACGAAGACCGCGCCCGAGGTCAAAGTTCATACTCTGCTCAGCCATGCAAGCTGATCCCGCCTCGCTCGGAGACCGTCTTCAGGCGGCGCCGCTCGACGACGATGCCGGAACAGGCCGCGCGGCGCTGGAAAGGGTCTTCGCAGCGGCCAACCGAAACGGAGCCCCGATCGGCGGCCTGTCCGAACGGACCTCAAACTTCCTAAGCGGCGTTTTTGCCGGTTCCTCGTTTCTTTTCGGCCTGGCGGAACGTGAGCCTCGGCGGCTTGAAGCCGCGCTCAAAGAGTCACCGGAAAGGCGGTTTGCGGAGGTTCTCGCCCGCGCCACCGGAGAGGCGGCGGCCGCCACCAGGCAGCGCGACCTCATGAGCATCCTGCGGCGGGCGAAAAACGAGGTGGCGTTTTTGATCGCGCTTGCAGATCTCGGGGGCGTCTGGACAGTGGAGGAGGTGACCCGCAGGCTGAGCGAGGCCGCCGATCTGTTCCTGGGCGTTGCCGTCCGCTTCCTGCTGACGCGGGCGGCGCAAGCGGGACAGCTTCTTCCGCCGGCCCCCGCCGCTCCCGAGAAGCACAGCGGCCTGATTATGCTTGCGATGGGCAAGTACGGCGCGCACGAACTGAATTACTCAAGCGATATCGATCTCATCATCTTCTTCGACCGCGAAGCCGCGCCACTCGCACCGCATGCGGATCCGGGCGCTTTTTTCGTCCGCCTGACCCGCGATCTGGTCCATATCATGCAGGAGCGCACGGCGGACGGATACGTTTTCCGCACGGATCTGCGCCTGCGCCCAGACCCCGGCTCAACCCAAGCCGCCATCGCGACCGAGGCGGCCTTCCGCTACTATGAGAGCCGCGGTCAGAACTGGGAGCGCGCCGCGATGATCAAGGCGCGGCCCGCGGCTGGAGACATCGCCGCTGGAAAAGCTTTCCTGGACGCGCTCGCCCCCTACATCTGGCGCAAATATCTCGACTACAACGCCATAGCCGACATCCACGCCATGAAGCGGCAGATCCACGCCGCGAAGGGGCACGGGCAAATCGCGGTTGCAGGCCACAACCTTAAGCTCGGGCGCGGCGGTATCCGCGAGATCGAGTTCTTCGTTCAATCGCAGCAGCTCATCGCGGGCGGACGCCAGCGCGCACTGCGCTCGCCACAGACGCTCGAAGCGCTCAATCGCCTTACCGGCTTTGACTGGATCAGCCCGAAGGTGCGCGACGATCTCGGCATAGCCTACCGTTATTTGCGGCGCCTGGAACACCGACTTCAGATGATGGCGGACCAGCAGACGCACACGCTTCCCTCGCCGCCTCAAGAACTCGCTAAATTTGCGCGGTTTGCGGGTTATTCGGAGCTTAAGGATTTCGAGCGTGACCTTCGGCAAACACTGCAAACCGTGCAAAAGCATTACGCGGCGCTGTTCGAAAGCGTTCCCGAGCTTACGACTTCGCGAGGCGGGAACCTCGTTTTCACCGGCGACGCGGACGATCCCGCAACCTCGGAGACCCTCACGAAGCTCGGCTTCAAGAACGCCTCGGCCGCTATCGCGACGATAAAGGGCTGGCATTACGGGCGCTACCCCGCCATGCGAAGCGCGCGCGCCCGCGAGAACCTCACCGAGTTTACGCCCGCGCTGCTTGAAGCTCTCGGGCGCACGGGCGACCCGGACCTCGCTCTTTCGACCTTCGATAAATTCCTAAGCGAGGTTCCGACCGCGCTTCAGCTTTTCGCCATGCTGCGAACAAATCCCGGACTGCTGCAGTTAATCGCCCAGATCATGGGGTCCGCGCCAAGGCTCGCGCGGCTGCTCACGCGGCGCAGGCGGATCATGGATGCAATCCTCGATCGCGGTCATTTGGGCGAGAAGCCCACCGATGAAGATCTGCGCCGATATATCCGGCAGGAGATCGTCGACGCCGGCGCCTATGAGGATCAGCTTAACCGCGCGCGCGTCGTGGGCCAGGAGCAGATGTTCCTGATCGGGGTGAGACTTCTTTCCGGGCAGCTCAGCCCTCAGCAGGCAGGAGAAGCCTACTCGCTGATCGCCGAAGCCATTATCGAGACCTTGCTCGAGGCGGTCCAGGCTCACTATGGCGGCGCCCTGCCCGCGCCCGCCGTTATCGCTATGGGAAAGCTCGGCGGGCGCGAGACGACCGCGTCGTCGGATGTGGATCTCATCGTGATCTACGACGCGCCACGAGCTACGCCCCAGGCTTCGCAGCACTATGCGCGCATCACGCAGCGGCTCATCAGCGCAATTTCCGCGCCCACAGCAGAAAGCGAGCTTTACCCCGTTGATATGCGTCTCAGGCCCTCCGGCAAGGCCGGCCCCGTTGCCGTTCGCCTCGATGGCTTTCTGTCCTACCAACAGAACGACGCATGGACCTGGGAGCATCTGGCGCTGACGCGCGCCCGGCCTATCGCAGGCCCGCCGGCTCTTCGCGAGCATCTCCGGCAGATCATCCGGGAGGTTCTGACGACGCCGAGAGATCGCCCGAAGGCCGCCGCTGATGTGCGCGAGATGCGGGCCATGATCGAGAAAGAGAAAGGCACGGGCGACATCTGGCAAACCAAGACCTATTCTGGCGGTCTGATCGATGTCGAGTTCATCGCTCAGTTCCTTCAGATCGTTCATGCGGCCGATGCACACGACATTCTCGATCAGAATACTGCGAATGCGCTCAGCAAGCTGATGGCGGCGGGCTTCTTAAGCGCGCAGGACGGGGATGCGCTCCTGAAAGCCTCAGCGCTCTATCAGGACATCAGCCAAATCGTGAGGCTCTGCACGGAAGGGGGCTTCGATCCCAAGGACGCGCCCCGCGACCTGATTGCTCTCCTGCTTCATGCCACAGGCGAACCGGATCTCGGCCGGTTGGAAGCTCGGCTTCGGGAGACCTACGCGGAGGTTTCCCGTCTCTTTTCCAAGCTCATTGTCTGAAGCTAACGGCGCGGAGACCAGTACGCCCGCGGGAAGTCCTGACCCGTTTGCTGAGGGCGCGAAACAGCGCTTCCTGCGGATACGCTGTGCCAGCTTTTGGACGAACATCTTCCTGAGAATGCCTACACGCACCGCCGGATCGAAATGAAGGTAGACGAGCGGCCCTGTTTGCTCGCCTTCGTTTCGTAGCGTGTGATGGGCCAGTCTGGCGCCATTTCCCGATTTGCGGAGGTGAAAATTTGCGCTACCTCGAAATCGGGGCGCGCCGCTGCATGTTCGATAACCGCCTCTGCGTAATCTCTTATGTCCGAAGCAAAGCGGAGCTCCGCGCCAGGGCGCAGCAAGCAGCTGAACTTATCGAGGAGCAGAGGCGAAAAGATCCGCCGCTCGCGATGGCGCTTTTTTGGCCAGGGGTCCGGAAAAAGGACGAAGGCGCGGGAAAGGCTAGCCTCGGGAAGCCAGTTCAAAAGTGAAATGGCATCCTCGGGGTGAATTTTTATCCGGCCGTCGAGCTTTAGGGATTTCAGGGCCGAGAGCGCCGCCGCGACGCCGTTCACGTAGGGCTCGGCGCCGATAAGGCCAACATGCGGATTGTGCTCCGCCTGCCAGACGAGGTGCTCGCCCGCGCCGAAGCCAACTTCGAGCCAGACTTCACTGACTGGCTCTGGAAAAGCGACCGCCAGTTCCTCCGGGCGAACCCCCCGGCTCATATCGAGCCTGAGGGCTGGAAGGACCTCAGCCAGCAGTTGCGACTGGTGTTGCGAGAGCTTCCGCCCCTTAGTCCGTCCGAAAGACCGGAGCCACCGCTCGGGAGTGGCCGAACCGCTGTGAAGCGGTTCGGAGACGCTGGCTTCCGCCTCGCTTATCAGCTGAGCGCGTCCTTCAACGCATCCACGAGATCGAGACGTTCCCACGAGAACCCGCCATCCACTTCGGGAGCGCGGCCAAAATGACCGTAGCTTGCTGTGCGCCGGTAGATCGGACGGCTCAGGCCCAGCGCCTCCCGGATGCCCCGGGGGCTGAGATCGATGATATCGCCGATGACCGCCTCAAGCTTGCTCTCGTCCACGCGGCCTGTGCCGGAAAGGTCGGCGTAAATCGACAGCGGTTTCGCCACGCCAATCGCGTAGGCAAGTTGCAAGCAGCACTTGTCCGCGAGCCCCGCTGCAACGACGTTCTTGGCCACGTAGCGTGCCGCATAGGCCGCCGAGCGGTCTACCTTCGTTGGGTCCTTGCCCGAGAAAGCGCCGCCGCCGTGGGGCGCTGCGCCGCCGTAAGTGTCGACGATGATCTTACGCCCTGTAAGGCCCGCGTCGCCATCGGGGCCGCCCACAACGAAACGCCCCGTCGGATTGACGTAGAACTCGTCCTTGGAGCACATCCAGCCCTTCGGCAGGACTTCCGTGACGATGTTGCCGACAATGTCGCGGACGCGCTCCTGGCTTACGTCCTCGCCGTGCTGGGTCGAAACAACAACGGAGGTCGTGCGAACCGGCTTGCCATTCTCATAGTAGAGAGTGACCTGGCTTTTCGCATCGGGGCCAAGCTCGGGAAGCTGCCCCGAATGACGCAATCTCGACATCTCGAACAGAATGCGGTGAGCATAGTAGATGGGCGCCGGCATGTAGCCTTCCGTCTCACGGCAGGCATAGCCGAACATGATGCCCTGGTCGCCAGCGCCTTCGTCCTTGTTTCCGGAAGCGTCGACGCCTTGCGCAATGTCAGCCGACTGGGAATGCACATAGCAATCGATCTCGGCTTTGCGCCAATCGAAACCGGCCTGCTCGTAGCCGATATCGCGAATGACCTCGCGCGCAGTCTGGATGAGTTTGTCGGCGCCAATACTGGCCGGGCCGCGAACCTCTCCGGCGAGCACAACTCGATTTGTTGTTGCGAGCGTCTCTAGCGCCACACGCGAGTGCGGATCGGCAGAGAGGTAGAGATCGACAATCGAGTCAGAAATCTGATCGCAGACCTTATCGGGATGCCCCTCCGATACGGACTCGCTCGTAAAAAGATAGTTCTTGCGAGACACAGGCTCGTTCCAATCGTTGTAAGTTCTGGGGGGAACGTGGCCTGAGCCACGTTAGCCGAGATCGTTTGCGATTCCTGGCTGGCCTTCCTTAGCGTCAGGTTTTTCTTCTGACAAGGCCCTTACGAGGTCGATGACGCGGCGCCGCACCTTCGGGTCCTGGATCTTGGCGAATGCCTTGTTGAGATCCAAGCCTTCGCGCGAATTCAGGAAATCGAGAAGATATCCTTCCTGCTCAGGCTCATGCAATCCGTGCATTGCATGAGCAGGCGCGCTGTTAGCAAAAGCATCCTCGAAAAAGTATCCGACCGGAACTTCCAGAATCTTGGAAAGCTGGAAAAGACGGCTGGCGCCGATACGGTTGGTGCCTTTTTCATATTTCTGGATTTGCTGGAATGTGAGGTTCATCTTCTCACCCAGCTTCTCCTGGCTCATGCCGATAATCATCCGCCGATATCGCACGCGGCTGCCAACGTGCACGTCGACAGGGTTCGGCTTGCGCCCCTGCGTCTCGTAAAGTTCTTCGCGATCAGCCAATATAGACACCGGAGACTCCACCATGCCCATGTTCCGCCCCATCTCTTCCCGCCATCTTTAAGTTGTGCGTACGTAGCCGCATAGCCAATTACCACTACCTAAAAGTTGTAGTTACGCATGTACGAGCCGTCAAGCACCTTCTTATCTTAAAAGCAAAACATTCTTCAAACATCTAGGAAACAGTTTCTACAGCTTCGATAAAATCCTTCAACCACTCGTAAAAATAGAATCAACCAACCTTCATAGTTGCAACCATAAACAGGTAAATTTCAAGCGGAAAGAGAAATAATACAATAAACACAGGCAACCGCATTTTTTCATAAAAGGTTACAGGCAACGCGCGCGGCAACGCATAGTCGAGTGCACCGGCTATGCCGAGATCTAATTGGGCAAGAACGCGACCGAAGGGGTCGATAACTGCGGAGACTCCGGTATTGGCGGCCCGCATCACCGGCAAGCCTTCTTCCACAGCGCGGATGCGAGCCTGGTAAAGGTGCTGATAAGGGCCGGTTGATGCGCCAAACCAAGCATCATTAGTTACATTGACCAGCCACCCAGGGCGTTTTGTTTCGTTTTCTACCCGGCCCGGAAATATAATCTCGTAGCAGATCAAGGGAAGAAAAGCTGGGGCGCGCGGCGTATGCATTATCGTAGCCTTGTTGAAACCCGCCTGAAAACCATCCAATTGATGCGAAAACGCTCGAAATCCAATCGCAGTTAAAACGTTTTGGAGAGGCACATATTCCCCAAAGGGGACAAGATGATTTTTGTCGTAGACGGCGTTTATTTTCGCGCCTTCCTCCAGCACAAATAAGCTGTTGAAAACGCGATCGAAGCGATAGCCGCCCTGAGCCGGCTGCTCGCCCTCGGCGCGCTCGGCTCCAATGATGAGGCTCGTCCCGTGGGGGATTATCGCCGCGAGACGGTCTCTCACCTGTGGACTGAAGATCCCGTCGTTGAAGCCGAACAGCACCGGGACAGATGACTCGGGCCAGATAACATGGGTGAAGCGGGAAATATCCTCGCCGCTCGTGCCGTGTAGGCTCAGTTCCAGCGCCCGCTCGAAGATCCAGCTTCGGTTCTCGGGTTTCCACTTGTCGACCTGCGCGATATTCGGCTGCACAATCCGCACGCGCGCGCCTTCCACTTCGCCCGCGACCTCACCGAGGCGATAGCTTCCAAACAGATAGCTTGCCGACAAAGCGAAGAGGGCCAGGGAAATCGGGGTCCATAACCTCGCAAGGCGCGCTTGCGGCGCTGAGATGGCGGCGGCAGGGGCTGAGAAGATGAAGAGAGCGGCAAGCGTCAGGCCGTATACGCCGATGTAAGCCGCCATCTGCATATGCGCATCATTGGCGGCGACCCCCTCCCCGAACAGATTCCAAGGGAACCCTGTGAACAGATAGCCGCGGGCGGCCTCCGCACAGAAAAATGCGAATACGAATCCGGCGATGCGCGCATATCCGCGCCGCCAGAGCGCAGCGGAAAGCGCGCCTGCCACCGCGTAGAACAGGCCAAGCGCCGCAGCAAGACTGGCCACCGCAAGTGGCATCAAGGCGGCATAGCGCTCCGCATCAACATAGAAGGCGTAGCCGATCCAATAGGTGCTCAGGAGGAAATAGCCGAAGCCGAACCCCCATCCGACCGCGGCCGCGTTCAAGATTCGCTTACGGTAGGAACTCAGGGGGGCAAGATCGTCGCCTCGCAAAGCGACCGCGTCGAGCAACCAGATCAGCACGGGGAATGTGACAAACATGATGGGCCAGGCGAGGAACGGCGCCATCGCGAAGACGGAAAGAGCGCCGGCAAGCGCGGCGATCAGGACCAGCTTCCAGGTTTGCAGGCCCGCGAGGACCCTCGGCAGAACATCCATGAACGACTCGAAACGGCAAGAGCGGGGATCCGCAATGGATCGAGCCCGTGCCATAGCCGCATTTCACGGAGATGACGAGGGTGAGAAAATGGCGGGCTGTTGAAAAGAGCCGCTCATAGCGGGCGGCTCTTGCACTCTCGGTCCGGGCTAGCGTATTTTTTCGATGTCGAAGCGCGAATAGCAGTCGCGGCTCGGCAAATTATCGTGACTGCCAAGGGCGCTTGCCAGGGCCTCCTGCAGATTTGCGCCGTCGGCTTTTGAGCGAACGCCGACAAACAGCACGGGGCGTTCGAAGCTCAAGTCCTTGTCTTCCTGCAGTTTGCAGGCCTTCCCATACTGGCCCAGCGTCAGCGCCCAAAGTCCGGTTTCGGGTTTGGCGACCTTTGTGATCCAGCCCGCAACGGTTTTGGAGCGGGCCAAGGCGCGCGCTTCCTCCTCGGTGCGAATCCCATCCTTCGAGGCAAGCCCGATCGCGATCAGATCGCTTGCGCCGGCAAGAGTCTCGCGCACTTTCGGAGCGAAAATGCGATTAGCCGCGTCTCCCTCAGGAATAAGCTTTCCGTTCGCGGTAACCCGGTTCGCGCTTCCGCTTGCCCAGGCATAGTCGTTCGACAAAATGATGAAATCGAAGGCGGCGGCTTTGCCCTGCTTGTCCTTTCCGTCGACGCGGAAGACCACAGCATTATCAACCTTGAGCTTCTCGGCGGGCGTCTTCGGCAGCGCAACCGGCTTTGCTTCCGGCTTCGGCTGCGCAACGTCCTGATTTGCCGCCGGTGCTGCATCGGCGACTACCGGTTTGGGCTGCGTTGCTGCTTGCTCGACAGGTTGCTTTATCTTTGTTTCCTCTTGTTTCACCGCGGGCGCTGCCTCGGTCGCTTTCGGCTTTGGCTGTGCCTCGGCTTGCATGACTTCCTGTTTGGCGGGAGGCGCTGCCTCGGCTACGGCCGGCTTTGCCGGTGTTGCGGCCTGCTCAGTTTCTTGCTTCGCCAGAGGCGCCGTCTCGGCGACACTGGCCTTCGCCGGCGCCGCCTGGTCAACAGCACGTGTCGCCTGCGTCTCAGCCTGTCCAGCAGACGCGGGCTCGGCGGCCGGCGTGACCTGAGCCTCCGCCGGCGCATCGGCCTTCTTCGCGTACTTATTTGCGTATTGGATGGGTAGGAAAACAAGACCAGCCATGATGAGCGCGACGATCGCCCACCATGCAGGGACCTCTATCGGCTTCTTTTCTTCGACCGGCTGTTTCTTGTTCGGGTCGGAACTCATGCTCTGCTAGGGTTTCGGACATAACAAACGCTCCGCTATGAAACCGGCGAAAATCTATGAAGCACAATGCCTTCTGAGCGCCTTCGCCACGGCTGGGACACGATTATGCCCATGTTTGCCAGAATTTTTCGACGGCTCTATTTGACGCTGGAAGCATCGGACTATCAGCCCCCGGGGCGGTGCTGACAGTTCCGTGTATCTCATTGTTATGCTTCAGCGACAAGCGCCGTAATCATCACCGGCGTCCAAAGTTGCATGTTGCACAAAACTTAAGCAGATCGTGACGAATCAAGAGCCACCCAACACGCCCGGCGGCTCTTGCTGTTAACTATACTGGGCGCAACTCCCACAAGCAGTCTTTACCGCACTTTTTCCATGGCGAAGCGCTTGAGCTTATCCTTCCCATCGATGCGGAAGAAGAACGCATTCTCGACCTTCTCCCTGGCGGCATGCTGAAGCGCGGTCTCGGAGTCTGCGCGAGCTTCTTGTCAAACAGGCTTGCATACCAGACGGGGACGAGGACAAGGGCCGCCATTGCGAGAAAGACCACCACGCGAGCCACGCCGCTTCTTCCTTTTCTCAGGCTGCTTCCTATCTTCGAGCGATGCCGCGGAAACAACAGTATCGGACTTGAGTGAGGGTCTCCTATCAATTCCGGTATGGCTTGCAAATGCCAAGCGCCACGGCCGCGAGACTGAATGTGGCCGTGTTCGGTAAAAATTTACGGAAACGCTATAGCTTTTTGAAACAGAGAGGGGAACATTAGCACTCGCCTCTTGACAGTGCTAACAGTTCTAAATATCTCATCGCCAAGGGCAACGCGAGCGCTACCGCCGCACCCGTTCCAACCATTCTATTTTATCGTCTCTGGAGGATAGCCATGAAATTCAGGCCGCTGCATGACCGCGTGGTGGTGCGTCGTCTCGAAGAAGAAGAGCGCACAAAGGGCGGGATCATTATCCCTGATACGGCCAAGGAAAAGCCTCAGCAAGGCGAAGTTATCGCCGTCGGCCCCGGCGCTCGCAATGAGCAGGGCCAGCTCGTCGCCCTCGATGTGAAAGAAGGCGACCGCATTCTTTTCGGCAAGTGGTCCGGCACCGAGGTCAAGATCGACGGCGAAGACCTGCTCATCATGAAGGAAAGCGACATTCTCGGCGTTCTCGAGAACCACGAAGGCAAGAGCAAGAAAAAAGCCGCCTAACTTCAATTACCGCTGAACAATTCAACCCATTCGAGGAGTCATAGCATATGGCTGCTAAAGACGTACGTTTTGCCCAGGACGCCCGCGAGCGCATGCTGCGTGGCGTGGATATTCTTGCGGATGCCGTGAAGGTTACGCTCGGCCCGAAAGGCCGCAATGTAGTGCTCGACAAATCCTTCGGCGCTCCGCGCATTACGAAGGACGGCGTCACTGTCGCCAAGGAGATCGAGCTTGAGGACAAGTTCGAGAATATGGGCGCGCAGATGGTGCGCGAAGTCGCTTCCAAGACCAACGACATCGCCGGCGACGGCACCACGACCGCAACGGTTCTCGCTCAATCGATTGTTCGCGAGGGCATGAAGTCAGTTGCGGCCGGCGCCAACCCGATGGACCTGAAGCGCGGCATCGACATCGCTGTCGCCGCTGTCGTGAAGGATCTCGAAAGCAAGGCCAAGAAGGTGACGTCCTCATCTGAGGTCGCGCAGGTCGGCACGATCTCAGCCAACGGCGACACCGAAGTTGGCGCGAAGATCGCCGAGGCCATGGAAAAGGTCGGCAATGAAGGCGTGATTACCGTCGAGGAAAGCAAGAGCCTCGATTTCGAACTCGAAACCGTTGAGGGCATGCAGTTCGACCGCGGCTACATCTCGCCCTACTTCATCACCGACGCGGAGAAGATGCGCGTCGATCTCGAAGATCCTTTCATCCTCATTTACGAGAAGAAGCTCTCGAACCTCCAGGCGCTTCTCCCGGTTCTTGAGGCCGTCGTGCAGTCCGCGCGCCCGCTTCTCGTCATTGCCGAGGACGTCGAAGGCGAGGCTCTTGCCACTCTCGTCGTCAACAAGTTGCGTGGTGGCCTGAAGGTCGCCGCCGTTAAGGCTCCCGGCTTCGGCGACCGCCGCAAGGCCATGCTGCAGGATATCGCTATCCTGACCGGCGGCCAGATGATCGCCGAAGACCTCGGCATCAAGCTTGAGAACGTCACTGTCGCGATGCTCGGCCGCGCGAAGAAGGTCACGATCACGAAGGACGACACCACCATCGTCGATGGCGCTGGCGACCATAAGGAAATCGAAGGCCGCGTTAGCCAGATCAAGGCTCAGATCGAAGACACCACGTCCGACTACGACAAGGAGAAGCTGCAGGAGCGTCTCGCCAAGTTGGCGGGCGGCGTTGCGGTCATCCGCGTCGGCGGCGCGACCGAAGTCGAGGTGAAGGAGAAGAAGGACCGCGTTGACGATGCGCTGAATGCGACCCGCGCAGCCGTCGAGGAAGGTTTCCTTCCGGGCGGTGGCGTGCCGCTCTTGCGTGCGATCCATGCTCTTGACCATGTCAAGTTCGCTAATGAGGATCAGAAGGCTGGCGTCAACATCGTCCGCCGCGCGATCCAGGCGCCGGCCCGCATCATCGCTGCGAATGCTGGCGAGGATGGCGCCGTGGTTGCCGGAAAGATCCTTGAGAAGAAAGACTACAACTACGGCTACAACGCGCAGACGGGCGAGTATGTCGACCTCGTCGCAGCTGGCGTGATTGATCCTGTGAAGGTTGTCCGCATCGCTCTTCAGGATGCTGCTTCCGTCGCCGGTCTCCTGATCACGACAGAGGCGATGATCGCCGAGAAGCCCAAGAAGGACGCGCCAATGCCGCAGATGCCTGGCGGCGGCATGGACTACTGAGCTATCCACGACCGACCTACGAAGCCCGCGAGCCACCTCGCGGGCTTTTCGTGTTATATCGTTGCAAAATCCCAATCGCTCAAATTTGGCGATTGAGAACTTCGACCGCAGGAGCCTCAGCTAATCTCTTCTGCACAAATAGGAAATCTCTTACAAAAAGCGAATTGTTTGAATTTGCGCCATTTGGTTTCAAACTAAGCGCGAGCGTGAATGGAGCGTAAAATGCCCGCTCGAAACCGTTCCGGGCCAGCAAGCTCTCTGTGTTCGAAGTTACGGTTTCAATTTCGATGACTTTCAGGGACGGCATTTGCAGCACTTTTGCCGCACCGGCGAGCACGGCGGTTTCGTAGCCTTCCGACCTCGATCTTCATCATCAGGGGATTTTCATTCTTGACCAGCGCATAGAGAGGTTTTTGGCGAACAATCTGAACGTCCGCTTCGCCTTCCTCGGCGCCTGCAACCCTGTTCTCCATATCCAATCCTGTTGTAAAGCCGACATCGCCCTCCTCTGGACCGAGGGCGCATTGGTGGATTTTCACCAGAACTCTCCAGGCGATTCAACTTCAGATTACGCCGAAGATGCTCTGCCGTGATGGAGTCCGGCTCGAACGCCCACGAGCGCGCACGGCAGACGCCGCTTGCGAGCACTGAATAGCTTCCCACGTTTGCGCCGATGTCCAGGAACAAATCTCCTTCCCGAAGGAAGTGCAAAGCGACCATCATGTCGGAAAATTCGTGAAGGCCAACGCAGATATTTCCGGTCGCGCCAGTCATACCACGGCGCACCAGTAACGATTGACCGCCAATCCACTGGAAAACAACCTCTGTATGAAGGCGGCTCCTGATTTGACACCTTAGAAAGCGCATCCACGCTTTCGCGGGCTCTTCTCGAGAAAGCGGGTGGGTTGAAAACAAGCGATTGAGTTGCTGAACGCCATCAAGTTGCATGTGCGCCCCGAAGAATTAGATGCGATAGCGAAGCACACTTATTAAAACTTTAGCTTAATTTCAATAAGATTAATAACATTTTGGATAAATTGTTTTCGGATTTGCCGTCTGCCCTTATTCATGGTTTAGCGGCGGCGTTCTCAAAATGTGCCCGGGTGATGCTTTCTGAAGGTTCAGTTTGCGCCCTGCTGCCAGCTCACGCTTCAGGAGAAGATCACAAACCCTATGGTTGCCCAGCTACGCCGAAAGATGGCGCGCAATTCATGCAACTGGAAAAGGAGGCCGAAGCCCCCTTTTTTGCGTCTTATCACCGAGCTTCGGCAGCTCTTTACTGAGCCTTTGGCTCCTCTGCCTTATCCACCTTCTCTTCGACCTTTTCACGCGCTTCGTTCACGCGTTCCTTCGCCTCGTCGTAGGTCTTGCCTGCCTTGGATTTAAGATCCGCCCAGCTCTTCTCCGCTTTGGCGCGCCACTTAGCGATCAGCTCGTGGCGAGCCTGGTCGTTCAGGGTTTTAAAGGCTGGGGCCGCTTTGAGCTGTTCCTTCGTCAGGTCGATGGAGAAGACGTGCTTGTTGTTAACATCTTCAGACTTCAGAGAATTGAAGGGCACAGCCACTTCCTTTTCACCGATGCCAAGGAAGCCGCCGATGCCAATCACGGCGAGTTCAATGTGTCCGCTTTGGTCGAAGACGAGATTCGCGATTTTCCCGAGTGGCTGGTTGTCCTTGGACACTACCTGTGTTCCGACGAAGTCAGTCCCAAGAACTTCAGACTGGTTCTGCTCGGGGATGAAATTCGGTGTTTGCGCAGCAAGAGGGCTCACCGCGATCATCAAGGCGGCAACAGCCGTAAGCGTCGTTTTCATGCTCAAAACTCCCATGTTCGCCGTGCCGGTAAAGACACGGGGTAAGACACGATGCTGAAGCAAAAGTTCCGGTACGGATGAATGACAAAGCCGTGCGCAAAATTGGGCAAAGCCTGCCACTTAGCCGTCAAAAACCCTTAGCTCGGGTTTGGGCGACCATTCTTACACTGACGATGTCGAGACGGGCAAGCAGGTTTCTCAGAGTTGACCGGGCTGTGAAGAACCGCGCCTGAAGGCGGCAGCCGGAGGTCAAAACCAACGCCGCACCTTATTGCGGTATGCGATATATTCAGGGCCGAAGCGCTGGGTCAGGTAGCCCTCTTCGCGCTTGATGATGCGTTCCTGAACGTACAAAAGCAGAATTGGCGCGAGGAGAATCATCCAGGGATTCGCCATGACCAATCCAAAACCAATAATGAAAAAGAGAAAGCTCAGATACATCGGGTTGCGCGTGCGGCGATAAATGCCCGAGGTTACCAGCGCAGCCGCCGGGCCGCCCGGATGGATCGTCGTTCGCGCCTTGAACATCTCCCAGGCGCCGAGAAGTGCGATCACGAAGCCGATGACCATCAGCGCGTTGCCTGCGATCACGCTCTCGGTTGCCGGCTTCCCGCTGCCGATGGGAAAAATTTGTTGCAGCGCGTAACCGCCCGCGAGAAAAAGCAAAAGCACGATGGGCGGCAGCGGGACAATCCGCGGATTGACTGGCTCCTGCCCCTTGTGGTCTTGTCCGCTCATCGCCTTCCCTTCCTCCGTCCCTCGGTGTCTCCATGGATAATGCTGAAGCAATCGCGTTTGTCACGCCTCTTGAACGCGAGTTGGAGCCCCGTCTCCTCGCGGCCATCGACGCAAAAGCAAAGCCCAAAGGCTCTCTTGGCCGTATCGAGGCGCTCGCGGTCCATATCGGGCTTATCACGAATTCGCTGAAGCCGGATCTCGGGAAAGCAGCGATCCTCGTGTTTGCAGGCGACCACGGCATCGTGGCGGAAGGTGTAACGGCCTACCCCTCCGAGGTTTCGGCCCTGATCGCGCAGATGGTCCTCGATGGCAAAGCCGGGGCAAGCATCGCAGCTAGGGGCGCTGGCGCCGACGTCTTCCTCGTCGATGCCGGCTTGAAAACACCGCCCCAGCCTCATCCAGCGCTGATTGCGAAAAACATCCGCCGCTCGACCAGTAATTCGCTCCTCGAACCTGCGATGACGGAAAGCGAATGCCGGGACGCCATAAAGGCCGGACACGCGGTCGCAAGCCGTTTCAAAGCCCAAGGGTTCGAAATCCTTGCACTGGGCGAGATCGGCATTGGCAATTCGAGCGCAGCCTCTCTTGTCGCGCATTCCGTAACCGGACTGCCGCTCGAAGCGCTTGTCGGGCCTGGCGCCGGAGCGTCCGCCGGTGGCCTTTCCCACAAGCGCGAGGTTCTGTCCAGCGCTCATGCCCGCGCGCCTGTCCGCGGCGGCATGGAAGCCATGCGGGAGTTTGGCGGCTTCGAAATGGCGATGATGATGGGCGCGATGTTCGGCGCCGCCAACCTCCACCAGATTGTGATCGTCGATGGCTTCATCGCCACCGCCGCAGCGTGCGCCGCCGTCGCGATCGAGCCGAACATCCGGGATTATCTGCTTTTCGCGCATCTCTCGCCGGAATCCGGACATGTGGCCCTGCTTGAATGGCTTAACGCGAAGCCGCTTCTCGACCTTGGCATGCGCCTCGGCGAAGGAACCGGCGCGGCGCTGGCGATCCCGCTTGTCCGCATGGCGGAAGGGCTCTTGACCACGATGGCCGATCTGCCGGGCGCACACCCGAACTGATGCGAATGCTTCGCGCCGAATTCGGCTATTTCCTCGGCGCGGTGCAGTTTCTCACTCGCTTGCCGGTTCCGCATCTGGACGGGTTTGCGCCGGAATGGTTGGATCGAGGCGTGAAGTATTTTCCGCTCGCAGGCATACTTGTCGGCGCCATCTGCGCGGCGGTCTTCAAGGCTGCGTCCACCTTGTGGACCGGCGCGTTGCCCGCCCTCCTCGCGGTGGCGGCAGGCATCGCGGCGACCGGGGCCTTCCATGAGGACGGCTTCGCCGATTTCTTCGACGCCATGGGCGGGGCCACCCGCGACGCCCGGCTTGCCATCATGAAGGACAGCCGCCTCGGCACGTTCGGGGTTCTCGCGCTCGGGATCGGCGTGGCGCTGAAGGTGTTCGCGCTGGCCGCGCTCGCTCCCGCCGCCGCCGCTGCGGCGCTCATCGCGGCTCACGCCGGGGCGCGCTTCGCGGCGATCAGCGTCATGCCGTTCCTGCCTTACGCCGGGAACATGTCCACTGCCAAGGCCAAGCCGCTTGCTGCGAATATAACAGTCGGCGGTCTCGCGGTCGCCGCGTGCTTCGGCCTCGCGCCTGTTTTGCTTTTGCCGCTCCCGGCGGCCATCCGGGCATGTCTTGTCGCCTTCGCGGCCGCGATCTTCATGGCATGGCGCGCCAAACGCCTGCTCGGCGGCTTCACGGGGGATGTCCTCGGAGCAATCGAGCAAAGTTACGAGATCGCATTCCTGCTGACGGCCGCGGCATGCGTCTGATCCTGGTCCGCCACCCCAAGCCGTTGCACGAGCCCGGAATTTGCTATGGCCGCCTCGATCTTGAGTGTGAGCCGGGAGCGGTCGAAGCAGCCGTCGCAAGGCTCGGCGCAATCGCGGACACCGCACGCGTCTTTTCCAGTCCCGCGAGACGAGCCCGCGATCTTGCCGCCAGGCTGAGCGCCGAAGCCGTCGTGGACCCCCGGCTGCAGGAATTGAACTTCGGCGATTGGGAGGGACGGCGCTGGCAGGATCTGGGCCGCGAAGCCATCGAAGCATGGAACCACGGTTTGCCGGACTCTGCTCCGCCCAACGGCGAAACGCTGAGCGCGATGGCGGCTCGATGCGACGCGTGGCTAAAGAGCCTGAAGCCCAGTGCAAGCCCGGCGCTCGCCGTCACCCACGCCGGCCCCATCCGACTTATTCAAGCGATCCTTCGGGGCGAGCCGCTCCTCTCCCATTTCAGCGACGCCATTCCCTTTGCTGAACCGATCGAGTTGCAGCTACCGGATTGTGTGCACGGCTGATCTCCGCGTTTCCCTAAAGCGTCGTGCGCTTGATCGGGAGGCGGGCCTCGATACGCTTTTTGCACATTGGACCTCACTTTTATCCCCGGATTGGCTTCCCGCTTGCGTTTGCGTCACGAATTTTTCTTGAGTGAGAATTGTACGAGAAAGCGCCTTGCCGGGAAGTTAACGAATAAACCATTGATATTACTATGAAAGTTTCATAACGGACGGCGCTAGCGGCGCACGGGCGGGCTGACTTCGGCGCTGTCATGGTTAACACGGGAATCCGCGATTATATTTAACGGACTTTTCAGCGTCCATTTAATGCCAAAAATCCGGCATTAAATTCTATTTAATGGGCCGGTCGGCGGTAAAAAAGCTGTTCACTTTCAACGCGTTGGAACCGCTCGCCTACCGCCCTCGTAGGCCTCGTTCTGCGCCGGCTAAAGGCATGGTTAAGCCTAATCAAGTGTAAATTGGACCGGAAATAAATCGGCGGCGCTTCCGTTAACCAGTTTCAGATTAACGCTCAGCGCTGCGAACGAAGCGTTAACCGCAAGGCCTACGGTGGGCGCCGTCCGCCGGATGGCGAGAAGTGCTCGTGCATTTAGAGCGTGTCATGGCCGCCCTCCGAGGCGGCTATCTGGATTATAATTTCCGATCTTTTCGATTTTAAGTCTAGATGGCCGGGTCAAGCCCGGCCATGACATCGGTTCCAGGTAATCGCAACACGCTTTAATCGGACGCGAGTGCGTGGGTGAGCTTCGGCCGCTGCGGCTCCGAATTTTGCGCACCGCGCTCTAGCGTCAGCGCCGCCCGCCAAACGCCTCCAAGGCGGCATGCAACTCGGGATGGCTTGCTGCGTGCTCAGCGAGCGGGATGCCTTTCGCGATCGCGTCCCAGGCCTGCCTGACGCTGGCCGCGCCGCCGCGCGGTCCCATCGGATGCCCGAACACCCCTCGGCCCGGCACAAAGCCGAAATCGACGCTCCCGACCTTCCGGTAGACCCCTTCAAGCGTCCCGGCCCAATCGCTGCCTCCGGGCACAGGCAGGCACGGCTTGATGTGCCCCATCGGCTCCAGGCAGGCGCGAACGCACTCAAGAACCTCATGCTCGGGCGTCATCATGCGGCTACCGAAGCCAGGCATAATGACGGAGTCGAACCCGGCCAGCCGCTGCAGCCGCGTGAGCACCCGCGAATGGATGCCATAGCCAGGGAGGCGGCTGAAGGCGGCGATGAACGGAAAATGCGCGATCAGCGGCACGCTCGCGTGCTTCCGCAGCATCCGAACTCCGCTCAAGCCCACCGGCATGGCGTTGATGAGAAGCGCATTCGCGCCCTTCGCGACGGCGATGTCGTGAAGGCAGGCTAGGCGGTCCACCTCGTCGGTGATGTTGGCCAGATAAACTTTCGGCGCGCCCGTCTCGCGCTCGGCCCGGCGGCGCGCATCGCCCAAAGCGGCGGCGCGCTCTGTGAGCGGGCACCAGTGGATGTCGGCCAGCATTTCGTCGTCCTTGGCGATGTCGAGGCCGCCAAGCCAGCTCTGATAGCCGAGTTCCGCGAATGGCTCCGCCGCGAGGCCGATGTTGGGCTTGATGACCCCGAAAAAGATCGGACGATCAAAAGCTTGCAGCCGCTCGCGCAATCCGGCGACGCCAAACCTCGGCCCTTCAAACGCGGCCAGATAGGACCCCGGGAAGCGGATGTCCTGCAGCCGGATGAGCGGAATGCCTGGGGAGAAAAACACACCCTCGCCGCAGACGGCGGAGAGCAGGTTCGGGATGCGCGGCCCGAAATTGCCGTGCGGGTGGGCGATGGTGACGCGCACCGCATGCACAGGCCCCTGAACCGCGCACTCCACCGGGATGCTGAAGCCGGAAGGACGCGGCTCGGATTCGAGGTCGAGCACCTTCGCCCCGAAGCGCGCGCGGAAGTCTTCGTCCACACCCACGCGACGCCACTGCGCCGTCGACTGCTCGCTGCAGAGGTGCGCCGCAGCCTCGCGCGGGTCGCCTGCGCATTCGAAGGTGAAGTCCAGTTCGATGTAGTCTTCGGGATTGAGGTCCTGCCGCTTGGCGTAGAAGCCTTGAATATCGTCCGGCGTCATCAATCAGGCCTCGCCCATGATTTGCAGTTCCAGTCCCCGCCGCTCCCGCGGACCGTCCAACTCGATGAAGAAGATCGACTGCCAACCGCCAAGGATCATCTCGCCGCCCGCAACCGGAATGCTCTCGGATGAGTTCATGAAAAGCCCAAGGATATGCGAGTGGGCATTGTCGCGCCCATCTACGGCGGCCAGATTATGCAGCCAGTCTCCATCACACGGCACAAGGCGCTTCAGGTAAGTCACCATGTCCTTTTGCAGCTGCGGCTCGCGCTCATTCACGTTGACCCGCGCCGTCGTGTGCAGCGACGTCACCGTGAGAAGGCCCTCGCGGACCCCTGTCGTTTTCAACCAATCGCGGATTTGAGCGGTAACGTCGAGGATCTGGATCGGGTCGACGGTCTCGAGCTCGATCCGCGTTCGCAGGATCTTCATGGGATCACCTGGAGGGCGGGACACGGCCGAGATGTTATCTCGCGAACTTTTGCGAGGCAAACGCTAAAGGCTTCGCGCAGCTGTGATCTTTGCGGGCAAGGCCGTGACCGTCCGGGCCTTGCCTGCGGGCGTGCAAAGCAACATCTCGGGGACAAGACAGTCCCATCACCGAGTCGAAATGCATGACATTGCCACGAGCGCTTTTATGGATTGCCGGCGGAGCCGCCGCCGTCGTCGTTGCAGGGATCGCAGCGGGGCCCGTCCTGAGCCGCGTTGAACAACCCGACTACAAGGTCGACGCCAAGGACGGGGCGATCGAGGTCCGCTCCTATGGGCCGATGATCGCGGCGGAGGCGCAAGTCGAGGGCGAACGCAGGGAGGCGATCAATGAAGGCTTCCGGCTCATCGCGGGCTACATCTTCGGCAAGAACAAGCCGCAGGAAAAGATCGCGATGACCGCCCCGGTCGAGCAGCAGAAGAGCCAGAAGATCGCAATGACCGCGCCGGTCGAACAGCAGGGTCAGGAAAACTCCTGGACCGTGCGCTTCATCATGCCGAAGTCCTGGACCATAGAGACTTTGCCTGTCCCGTCCGATCCACGCGTAAAGCTGGAGCCGTTGCCGGCGCGGCGCTTCCTCGTTGTGACTTTTTCCGGTCTTGCGCGAAACGATTCCATCAAGGAGAGGACGGAGGAACTGAGACGGTACGCCGCCAAGCACAGCCTCAAGACTGTCGGCGAGCCGGTGCTGGCCTTCTACAATCCGCCCTGGACGCTGCCGATGCTCCGCCGCAACGAGATCATGCTCGAACTCGCTTAGCCCCGACGGTCATCCCCGCCAAGCGAAGGGCGAGCCGGATCGTGAAGATGCAGGCGCTCGATATGTTACGATCCCGGATAAGGCTTCGCCTTTCCGGGACGACGGTGGTTCCGCTCGCGTTAGAGCTCATGAAAGCATTGGCGAATTTTCGCGCTGCCGTCATGGCCGGCCTTGACCCGGCCATCCAGCTACCCTGAAATGCGGTGTTCTTTCTGGATGGCCGCCTCGGGGGGCGCCCATGACGAGGGAATTAAACACCCGGATAATCAAGTCCGGGATGACGGTGGTCAGGCGCGCCCGTCGCGCGATGCGACAGAAGATGCGCCAAGAGCGCCGATGACCGCCTTCACGATGCCGCCCGTATTCAACCCGGCTGATTCGTACATCGCTTCCGGCTTGCCGTGATCCATGAAAATGTCGGGCAGCACGAGCGGACGGACCTTGAGGCCGTGATCCAGGAGGCCATCGCGCGCCAGGAATTCAAGCACGTGCGAGCCGAAACCGCCGCCTGATCCTTCTTCCACCGTGATCAGCACCTCATGGTGCCGCGCCAATTGGCGGATGAGATCGATGTCGAGCGGTTTTGCGAAGCGCGCGTCCGCCACCGTGGTCGAAAGCCCCATGGCGCCGAGCTTATCGGCGGCCTTCATGCTTTCATGAAGCCGCGTGCCGAGCGAGAGGAGCGCCACCGCGGAGCCTTCGCGCATGATGCGGCCCTTGCCGATTGGCAGCACAGCTCCTTCGGCCGGCATTTCATACCCATACCCTTCGCCTCGCGGATAGCGGATCGCACTCGGCCTGTCGTCGATGGCGGCCGCGGTCGCGACCATGTTCTTCAGTTCCACTTCGTCGGCAGGCGCCATCACGACGATGCCGGGCAGGCAGCAAAGATAGGCGAGGTCGAAAGAACCGGCGTGGGTTGCGCCGTCCGCGCCCACAAGCCCGGCGCGGTCGAGCGCGAACCGGACCGGCAAATGCTGCAGAGCCACGTCGTGAACAAGCTGATCGTAGCCGCGTTGCAGGAAGGTGGAGTATATGGCGGCGAAAGGCTTAAGCCCCTCGGTGGCGAGGCCGGCGGCAAAGGTCACGGCATGCTGCTCAGCGATGCCGACGTCGAAACAGCGCTCCGGGAACTCGTTCTCGAAGAGATCAAGGCCGGTTCCTGCCGGCATCGCCGCAGTGATCGCGACGATCTTGTCGTCCTTGCGCGCCTCTTCGATAAGGCTTTGCGCGAAAACCTTCGTGTAGCTCGGCGGCCCGCCCTTGCCCTTGTCCTGGGCGCCGGTGATGACGTTGAATTTGGTCACGCCATGGTATTTGTCCGCTGATTGCTCCGCGGGCTCGTAGCCTTTGCCCTTCTTCGTGACGACATGGATCAGGACCGGCCCGACATCATGAGCGTCGCGCACATTGCGCAGCACAGGCAGCAGGTGCTCGAGGTTGTGCCCGTCGATGGGGCCGACATAGTAGAGGCCCAGTTCCTCGAACAGCACGCCGCCCGTGAAAAGATGCCGGGTGAACTCTTCGGCGCGAGCCGCGCGGCGCTCCCACACCTTCGGGAGCTTTTGGGCGAAGTATTTCGCGATATCGCGAACCTTGAGGAAGGTCTCCGACGACGTGATGCGCGCAAGATATTGGGAGAGAGCGCCGACCGGAGGCGCTATCGACATGTCGTTATCGTTCAGAATGATGATGAGGCGCCTGTCCATGGCGCCGGCGTTGTTCATGGCTTCGTAGGCCATCCCTGCGCTCATGGAGCCGTCGCCGATGACGGCGATCACATGCCGGCCATCGTCGGGGTTGTTAAGATCGCGGCCGACCGCCATGCCGAGGCCGGCTGAGATCGACGTCGACGAATGGCCCGCGCCGAAGGGATCGTACTCGCTTTCCGAGCGCTTCGTGAAACCGGAGAGGCCGCCCGGCTGCCGCAAAGTGCGGATGCGGTCTCTGCGCCCCGTGAGGATCTTGTGGGGGTATGCCTGGTGTCCGACGTCCCAGATCAGGCGGTCGTTCGGCGTGTCGAAGAGATAGTGCAGCGCAACCGTAAGCTCGACAACGCCTAGACCCGCCCCCAGGTGGCCGCCGGTTACGGAAACCGCGTCGAGCAACTCAGTCCGCAATTCATCGGCGACTTGCTGAAGCTGATCGGGTTCCAGTTTACGAAGGTCTTCGGGGTTCTTGATGGTGTCGAGGAGAGGGGTACGGTTGCTGATTGTCACGTCAACAGTTTCCTTCAGATGCACTTGGTCAATAACCTATGCCGATCGGTTCTGGAATGACACGCATTTTTTCGTCGCATTCCTACAACCAGCGTGTCGCATTGCCACAAGGCGACACAGCAAAAAAATTGCGCTCCGCATCCTTGGGGAGCGCCGCCTCCGCTATGCATGACAGAAATGTGACGAAAAGGGGACCTTTTTCTTAACGCCGCGGCCCTTTGACTACAACCTGGAAACAGCGTCCCCGATTATACTATACCTCGGCGTCGAAGGGGACTGCGCCAGAGGGCGCTCCCTGCGCGCTGAGCGTGATCCGCTCCACCTTCGCCTCGGCGCGTTTCAAGAGCTGGTCGCAGTGCGAGCGCAACGCTTCGCCTCGCTCGTAGATGTCGATGGACTGCTCAAGTTCGACATCGCCGCGCTCGAGCCGCGTCACGATTTGCTCGAGCTCTTTCAGAGCAGTCTCGAAACTCATTGCCTTGATGTCGGCAAGGGGCATGCGAGGCTGGCGCGACGCCGCCTCCTGGATTGCTTCGGCCTGCATTGTCGTCCCTCAAAAAGATTCCAAAAGCGTCTGCACGTGAGCCGCCACCGAGCGGCCCAGGGCGGCCAGATCGTAACCGCCTTCGAGCACTGAAACCACGCGCCCGCCGCAGCGTTCCCGGGCCACATCGATCAGCTTTTGCGTTACCCAGGCGTAGTCTTCGTCGGAAAGATTAAGGTTTGCAAGGGGATCGGAGCGGTGCGCGTCGAAGCCCGCGGAGATAATCACAAGATCGGGAGAGAATTTGCGCAGATTGGGGAGGATCACCGACTCGAAGGCCTCACGGAACTCGCTGCCGCCATCGCCCGCGCGCAAGGGAGCATTCACTACGTTGTTGCTTTCGCCGCGCTCGGTGATGCTCCCCGTGCCGGGAAAAAGCGGCATCTGATGGGTCGAGGCGTAGAACATGGACGGGTTGTTCCAGAAGATCGCCTGCGTCCCATTTCCGTGATGGACGTCAAAATCGACGACGGCGACGCGCTCTGCTCCATGTTCCGCCTGCGCGTGGAAGGCCGCGACGGCCGCGTTGTTGAACAGGCAGAAGCCCATCGGCTTGGCGATCTCGGCATGATGGCCGGGCGGCCGTATGCGGCAGAACGCGTTGGTGGCGCGGCCCTGCATCACTTCATCCACGGCATAGATCGCCCCGCCGGCCGCGCGCAACGCCGCCTCCCAGCTTCCGGGCGAAACAATGGTGTCGCCTTCGTCCAATGAGATGAGTTCAGTCTTCGGCTGCTTCTTTTCGAGCATGTCGAAGTAGGCTCTCGGGTGCGCCCGTGATATCTGCTCGGGCGTCGCAAGCGGCGCTTCGACGGTGATGAGATTTTGAAACCTGGCCGTTGACAGCGATTGCTCGATCGCCTTCATACGGTCGGGCCGTTCGGGGTGCCACTCTCCCGTGTCGTGATTGAGGAAGGAGCTGTGCGTTATCTGCAGCGTGGTCATGGAAGTCCTTTTAGCCCGCCTGCTTGCTGACAAGAGCCTTGAGCGGCACGGGCGCTTTGCTGTCCTCGGGCACGAAGAAATCGGGCGCGAGATCCTCGCTCGGGTCGATCCGGTAATGGTCGAATTCCCGCCTGCCGTTCTCCCAGAGCAGCGTGTCGTCAATGCAGAAGTTGCCTGTGAATTCGCGCGAGGGCTTGGTGAGGATGACATGCGCCGCGTCCGCCAGAATGTCCGCCTTCCGGCTCGCCCGCATGAGCTTGTCTCCGCCGAGCAGGTTGGCTATCGCCGCGGTCGCGATCGTGGTTCTCGGCCAGAGCGCGTTCACAGCGATGCCATCGCGTTTGAGTTCGGCCGACAGCCCCAGCACATACAAGCTCATAGTATACTTCGAAACGGTGTATGCGACATGAGGCGCGAACCACCGCGGATTGAGATCGAGGGGCGGCGATAACATGAGAATGTGAGGATTCTCGGCCTTCTTCAGATAGGGAATGCAGGTTTTCGAGGTCAGGAACGCGCCTCGGCCATTGATCTGGTGCATCAGATCGTACCGCTTCATATCGGTCTGCACGGTCGGCGTCAGGCTGATGGCGCTCGCGTTGTTGATGCAGACGTCGATGCCGCCGAAGTGGTTCGCGGCCTGCTCGACGGCCGCCTGCACCTGGTCCTCGAAGCGGATGTCGCAAAGGATAGGGAGCGCCTTTCCGCCTTCCTGCTCGATCTCCGCGGCGGCGGTGTAGATGGTCCCCGGCAGCTTCGGGTGCGGATCGGACGTTTTTGCTGCAATGGCGATGTTCGCGCCGTCTTTTGCTGCCCGAAGCGCGATCGCCAGGCCGATGCCTCGGCTTCCGCCCGTGATGAAGAGCGTTTTCTTATGGAGCGTTCCCATACCTGCTGCCTCTGCTTTTTGTTCTGTCCCGACAGTCGCGATCGCCTCTCTTCCCCCGCGCAATCTGCCAAGATTCAGCATTATGCCATCTTAAAGCGCGGGGCGGGCGCTTTTTTTCAAGAACGCGGCAAACGCCGCGGCGGCCTCATCCGACTTGATTCTTTGCAAAAAAAGCGCGCCCTCTTCCTCCATGCGGGCTTTGATCGCGGCTGGGTCCCAGCGCAAGAGGCGTCGCGCCAGGCGAACTCCTTCGCGCGGTTTTTTTGCAAGCGCCTCAGCCACCTCAAGCGCGGCGCTTTCAAGTTCCTCCTCCGGAACGACAGCGTTGATGAGCCCGGCTTCCTTCGCTTGGTCGGCCGACCACGGCACGCCCATCACCAGGAGTTCGAAGGCGCGGACGTGGCCCAGAACGCGAGGGCCGAGCAGGCTCGACCCCGCTTCGGGCAGGAGGCCGAGATCCACGAAAGGCGTCTGCATAACCGCGCGCGGGCTGGCGAAAACGAGGTCGCAATGGAACATCAGCGTCGTCCCGATGCCGACCGCAGGACCGTCGGCAGCTGCGATAAGCGGCTTCTCGCTTTCGACGAGAGCTTTAAGGAACTCGAAGCCGTGCAGCATGGCTCCGCCGTGGCTTGCCGCCAGGAAGTCCGCGATGTCGTTGCCTGCGCAGAAGATGCCCGGCTGGCCGAGGATCACCGTCACGGCGATGCCGTCATCCACGTTGGCGGAGCTCAGGGCTTCGGCCAGCGCGGCGTACATCGAGCCCGTCAGTGCATTTTTCTTCTCCGGCCGATTGAGCCGGACGATCTGGACGGCGCCTTCACGGCTGACTTTGATATGCTCGCTCATGACTAACGCGATCCCAACACGGCCTCGGCGCGACTGACTGTTTCGTGCGCGCGGATGACGGCATGCTTCAACCCTTCCGCCTCGCCCGCCAGAGTTTCAGCGAAATAGCGCGCCTCCAACACGTGCGCTTCCGGATTTGTTCCGTGGTCGGACTGGCGCAGGGCTGAAAGGGCGCCCTTGGCGAGATAAGCGCCGCCGGACGCGAGACCGAACAGCCGCAGGAACGGCGTTGCGCCCGCGAGCGCCGCGCTCCTGTCGTCCGGAAGCCGCCCAAGAAGCCAGCCCGTGGCTCCTTCCAAGGCCACCACGCTCGCTTCCAGGCGCTCGCCCGTCTGGCCGAACGCGGGCTCGTTCGCCGCGTCGATGGCGCGCACGGTCTCGCTCAGCCCCGCGATGAAGCCGTAGACGGTTTCCCCGCCATTCAAAGGCAGCTTGCGTGTCACAAGATCGATGGCCTGAATGCCGTTCGTGCCTTCATAGATCGGGCCGATCCGGGCATCGCGATAATGCTGGGCCGCGCCCGTCTCCTCGACATAGCCCATGCCGCCATGCACCTGGATGCCTTCGGAGGCCACCTCGACGCCGATGTCGGTCGAGTAGGCTTTCGCCACCGGCGTGAGGAGCGCCGCTTCGGCGTGAGCGTGCCTGCGCTCGCTTTCGTCGGCTGAGTGATGGGCGATGTCCATCGCAACCGCCGTCGCATAGCAGATAGCGCGCGCGGCGCTCGTCTTCGCTTTCATGGTAAGCAGCATCCGCTTCACATCGGGGTGCTCGATGATGGCGGCAGACTTGTCCGCGCCTGCGCCCTCGGCCGCGCCTTGCCTGCGCTCGCGCGCGTAGTAGAGCGCCTGCTGAAAGGCCCGCTCCGCGATGCCCACGCCCTGAGCGCCGACGCCGAGGCGCGCTTCGATCATCATGGTGAACATGGCGCGCAAGCCGTTATGCGGCGCGCCGACGAGCCAGCCGGTCGCGCCGCCGCGGTCTCCGAAGTTCATAACGGCTGTCGGGCTGCCGTGAATGCCGAGCTTGTGCTCGAGCTTGGCGCAGGTGACGTCGTTGCGGGCGCCGATCGAGCCGTCGTCGTTCACGAAGGATTTGGGAACGAGGAACAGGGACAGGCCCTTCGTTCCCGGAGGCGCATCCGGCAGGCGCGCGAGCACCATATGGATGATGTTCTCCGTCATCGGATGATCGCCATAGGTGATGAAGATCTTCGTGCCCGTAATCTTGTAGCTGCCGTCGCCAGCGGGCGCCGCGCGCGTCTTTACGAAGCGCAAGTCCGAGCCTGCCTGCGGCTCGGTGAGTTGCATCGATCCGGTCCATTCGCCAGTCGCGAGCTTCGGCAGATATTTGCGCTTCAGCTCAGGAGAACCATGCGCGATGATCGCATGCACGCCCGCCTGGGTGAGGAGCGGATTGAGGCCATAGGCCATGTTCGCGCTGTTCCACATCTCGGTGAGCGCCATGGCTAGCGAGAACGGAAGCCCCTGCCCGCCATATTCGCGCGGCACGGACACGCTGCCCCATCCCCCCGCGACCCACTTGCGATAGGCGTCGGCGAAGCCTTCCGGCATCACGACCTCGCCGTTCACGAGTTTCGCGCCGTGCTCGTCGCTTGCGCTATTCGTGGGCGCGAGTTCCTCATTGGCGAAGCGCGCCGCCTCGTCAAGGATCGCAAGCGCGGTGTCCATGTCGAGATCCTCGAACAGGCCCCGCTCGATAAGCTTGGGAAATCCGGCGATGTGATTGAGCGTGAAGGCGATGTCCGCGACTGGCGCGCGATAGGTCATTGATCCTCCCAGCATGCCGAGCGACCGGATATGGCTCAGCCTTGGCGCGCTTCGCTTTCCGGATTCTGGCGAACGCTACAGTAATCCCAAACGCGCCCGCGCGAAATATGGTTTGTTGTTATGGCTCCTGCGCATTGACGTGAGGCGCGCCGGACTTAAACTATAGCCCATGACCAAGACCTATTCCCCTGGCCCCGAGGCCGATGACATCATTTCGCGGCAAATCGCGAAAGGCAACTTCGCTTCACCGGATGAGGTGATACGCGCTGGCGTGCGCATGCTGGAAGAGCGTGAGGCGGAATTGGCAGAACTGCGCCGCCTTATCGATGAAGGCGACTCGGACATTGCGGCCGGGAGGACTTATGCCTATCAGGATGCGGCGGAACTAGCGGCGGACATCGGCGCTCGGGGAGAAGCCCGATTAAGCAAAAGAAGCTGAAAATCACGGCTCAGGCCCGACGAGACCTCGACCAAATCTACGATTACATTGCGGAAGCCGGCGGCGGCGAAATCGCGCGAGCTTTCATTTCCAAGCTTGCCCAGCATCTCGAGCGGATTGCCTTCCTCGGCCACCGCGCCGTCTCGCGAGAAAGCCTTCGTCCTGGGCTGCGCATGTCCGTGCATGGCCGCTATAGCATCTATTTTCGCGTAACGAATGACGAAACCATCATTATTCGCGTGCTCAACAGCGCTCGCGACCTTCGCGCGCTTTCGCTCGACGAAGAGCATTAAGCCCACCGCGCCGCATTTCTCGGTCGCGGCGGCGATGCTATAGCTGCGGCGTTGGCGTTGGCGCTGGGGCTTGCGGCGGCGAACGCGAAAAAGGCGGCGCGGACTGAGCCAGCATGAGTAAGACATGATCGTTAAGGCGGACGAGGCGGCGATTTTCGAGGCCGCGCGGATCATCCGGGGGGGCGGCCTTGTCGCGTTCCCGACCGAGACGGTCTATGGGCTCGGCGCGGACGCCACTGAGGGTGAGGCCGTCGCGCGCATCTTCGAGGCAAAGGGCCGCCCGCGCTTCAATCCGCTGATCGTGCATGTCGCGGATCTCGAAGCGGCCTGCGCCCTTGCGGCCTTTGATGATAAGGCGCTCGCCCTCGCCCGCCATTTCTGGCCGGGGCCGCTTTCTCTGGTTCTGCCGCTGTCGACGAACCCTCGGTACCGCATCAGCGAACTTGTCACCGCGGGCCTCGATACGGTCGCGATTCGCATTCCCGCTCACCCCGCTGCGCGCGCCCTTCTTGCAGCCGCCGCGGTTCCCATTGCAGCGCCCAGCGCCAACAAATCCGGGCGCATGAGCCCTACGCAGGCCGAGCACGTGGAGGAAGACTTCGGGGATGCGGTGGACATGATCCTCGACGGCGGCGCGGCGGAAGCTGGCCTCGAATCCACCATCGTTGCGCTTGCGCCAGAGCCAACGCTGCTGCGTCCCGGCGCGATCGCCCGCGGGGAGATCGAAGCGGTTCTCAACTGCCCGCTCGTTGATTTCAAGCAAGGCAAGGTGCAATCGCCGGGCCAGCTTCTCAGCCATTATGCGCCGCGAGCAGCGCTGCGGCTCAACGCGGCGGCGGCTTTCCCAGGCGAGGCGCTGTTGGGGTTCGGTCCGCTTGCGCCCAAGACCGTGCTCAATTTGAGCAGCGCCGGCGACCTGCGCGAGGCCGCAGCCAACCTCTTCGCTTACCTGCGGAAGCTTGATGCTCAGCAGCCTTCCGGAATAGCGGTCATGCCCATTCCTGAAAGCGGGCTCGGAGAAGCCATCAACGACCGCCTGCGCCGGGCAAGCGCGCCAAGATCATCCCGGTCCTGATCGATCTGCGTCGAAAGGCGGTTTGCATCCCTGTTGTGGAATGCGCATTGTTCACCATTTTCGAACGGATGTCGCCCCGAAGTTTTCGCTGTGAGGTGCTATGCGCATGTCCAAAGATCGGTTCTACCTCGAAGATCTGTCGCCCGGCATGCGCTTTACAGCCGGGCCGATCACGCTGACCGAGGAGGCGATCGTCGCTTTCGCAAGCGAGTTCGACCCGCAGCCTTTCCACGCGGACCCGGAGGCGGCGAAGACCTCTTTCTTCAGGAGCCACGTCGCGAGCGGCTGGCAAACCGCGGCCGTGACCATGCGGATGCTCGTCGATGGCGCGATGCCTTTCGCTGGCGGCTCCATCGGGCTGGGCGCGGAACTGACCTGGCCGAAGCCTGTGCGCCCGGGAGATGTTCTCTCGGTCGAGCTTGAAGTCCTGGATATAACACCGTCGTCATCGAAGCCTGGCCGCGCCGTTGCAACGCTGAGGACGACGACGACAAATCAGAACGGGGAGGTGGTGCAGGTGATGACGTCCAGGAACATTGTCTTCAAACGCGGTCATGTTCCGGGCGAGGCGGCATAGCGAACCCCTGTGCGCCGCGTGAGGGGGAAGCCCCTATTGCTGCTCCTGCTCGGCCGTGCCCGGAATATCGATGAGCGCGCGCAGCGCCGTTCGCGCCCGCGAAAGCCGTGACTTCACTGTGCCCACAGATATGTTGAGAACCGCCGCTGCTTCCTCGTAGCGGAGCCCTTCAACGGCGATCAGCATCAGCACCTCGCGGTGATCTTCCGTGAGCAGCAAAAAGGCGTCCTGAACCTCGGATAGCACCAAATGATTATGCTGCTGGGCAGGCGCATAAAGCGGGGCCTCTCTCTCCAATCCGCTGCGATAGGCCTGGTCGTGCTGGGCGCGCCGCTTGTCGTTCCGGAAGACGTTTTTGAGAATGACGAAGAGCCAGGCTCGCAAGTTCGTGCCCGGCTGCCAGGAGTTGATATTGGCGATTGCTCTGGTGAGGCACTCCTGGACGAGGTCGTCGGAATAATCCGCGTCGCGGGTCATGTAACGCGCGAAGCGTCGCAGACGTGGGATCTCGGCCTTCATAGCGGAGATGGTTTCGCGATGATCTGCCGTCATCAAATTGTGAAAGCCTTGTCGTGCTTGCGCAACATATAGCGAAAGATTCCTAAGAAAGTAAGGGCGCTGGTCGCGGCGCCGGGCCGCTAGTCGCGCAGATGTTATTGCGCAGGTCCTGCTGCTCTTCGCGGGCGCGCATTCGGAACCTGCAAGCCAAGCCTTGTGTTGCGTAGAAACTTATGCCGCCATTCCGGCGGCGATGTCCCGGAGGAAACAATGGAGGACGCCGCGCCCCGCAGGTTCGAAGAGGAACCGGTGCAAACTGCAGATCATCGCGGCGAGCAATCCGAACTTCGACCGTCCGATCTGCCCGACCCGAACGCTTTGCCGGAGCTTCGCATCTATAGCCGTTCCACAATTTTCTACTGGTGGCCGGTATGGGTGAGCGGGTACATCCTGGCGGCAATAACGTATTTAGGCGGACAAAATCTCGCCCTGTCCAATGGGACCACGATCCTCGTTCACCCCAATACGGGGCTCGGGATCACCTTTATCGTTATTCTGGCTCTCATTATGATGTTCACAAATGTGAGAGCGCGCGGCATTTATTCTGTCGTAGGCTTGCTCGCCGTTGCATTCGTGACGGTCTTGTTTGCCTGGCTTGGCTGGTGGGACCGCATTTTCTCCCTCATCCCGCAACTCACCGTTTATATGAACTTTGGATTTTACATGACATTCTCGACGCTTCTTCTGATCGTTTGGGCTTTGAGGTTCTTCTTCTTCGATCGGCTTGTGTTTTGGCGTCTCAGGCCCGGCCAGCTCACCGAGGAGCATATGATCGGCGGCGGCGAGCAGAGCTTCGACACAAGAGGGATGCTGTTCGAGCAACGCGGCAACGACGTTTTCCGCCATGCGGTCGGGCTTGGCGCGGCAGACCTTCTCCTGATCACGACCGGCGCGAGGAAACAGGAAATCGACATTCCGAACGTTCTTTTCGCCAACCACAAGATCCGCGTCATGCAGAGGCTGATTGCCATCAAGCCTGAGGAAGCCATGGCGAAGTTGGCGGGCTAATCGAGCCAGGCCTGGTCGAGAGCGAGGCTGGCAGGCTGACGATTCCAAAACAGGATTCGCCAGCTGCCCGGCTCGCAAGAGAGCGCGCAGCAGTTCCCCGTCGCAACCTTGAGCGCGCCTTTCCCCGCCATCTCCTCGAAAGCTCCTGGCACGAGTTTCAAGAAGAATTTCAGGACGCCATTGCTGGTAACGAGCAGGGCCACGTCGTTGCTGCTGCGCGGCGTTGCAAGCTCATGCGCGAGCTTCGTCACATTCGCAGAAATTGTCCCGTCCGGCGGCGACCACCCCGGCGACAGGGGCCACGCGCCGCGCTCATCCCAGGCTTTCAACTCGCTTTCACCGCCGAGAGTACGAATTTCATCCGAAGACTTCGCTTCCCATAGGCCGTAATCGATTTCGCGCAAGCGCTCATCGATCGAGACCCCGGATCCGAATCCGAGCGCGCGGGCGGCGATCGAAGCGTGCTCATGCGTGCGCTGGAGAGGACCGGAAACAATGCGCTTGATGCGTGCCGCGACTGGTTGGAGCCCAGCTGCCAGCGCCGCAGCCTGCTCCCTGCCCTTCGCCGTCAGAGGAAGATCGGTCCGCGCCCCGACCCAGACGACCTTATCGCCGGGTTCGAAAGTGTTGCCGTGACGCGCGAGCAGGAGCAGCATCAGGCCCTGCCGCCTCTCTGCGCGTCGAGAAGCTCGCCCTCGCGTTCGATGATTGCTTCGGCGATCTTCGCGTCGCCTGGCGCGTCGATGGACCAGTGGGTCCGGCCGCGATAATCGACAACCGCCACGCGAACCACCATGCCGTGCTCCAGCGCGCGAAGCTGCTCCAGGCCTTCCGCCTGCTCGAGCGGCGAAGGCGCCAGCCTCATATACCGGTCGAGCGCGGACTTGCGGTAGCCGTAAAGTCCGATATGGCGATAAATGTGCGCATGGCCCGCATTGCGGATGTGCGGAATGATCGTCTTCGAGAAGTAGAGCGCATTCTTGTTCACATCGAAGACAACAGTCGTCCCGCTGCCCGGCCGCACCTTCTTCTGCTCCGCGAACTCATCGAGCGCGGCTCCCTCCAGCCGGACGGCTGGCGTCACAATTTCCGGCGCCCTATCGATGGTCATCTCGTCGATCATCGCTTCCAGAACCCAGGGCGGCGTCAGAAGAGCGTCCCCCTGCAGGTTCAGGATGATGTCCTCGGAGATCGCCACGCGCTTGCAGGTATCGTAAACCCGCTCGGTGCCGTTGGTGCACTCGGGTGAGGTCATGATGGCCTCAGCGTCGAAGGAGCGCGCATGCGCGAGGATGCGCTCATCCTCTGTGGCGATCACCACGCGCGACGCTTGCCGCACGCTCCTGGCGATGCGCCACACCCTTTCCAGCATGGTGAGGCCGGAGACGACGCAAAGCGGCTTGCCTGGGAAGCGCGATGAAGCATATCGCGCCGGGATGACGATGGCGGCGGTCATGGGAGCTCGCTATTTTATGCGAAAGTTCTTCGTCTGTCTTTCCACCATGCCAAGCGCGAGCGTATCCGGCAAGACTTTCATCAGGGCCGCGATCTGCTTGCTGCGCCGGCCGGTGATGACCACGGCCCGGCCTCGCATCACGCCGTCATAGCCCGCCTCCGCCACATGCTCGGCGCTCGTCCACCAGTGCTTCCCGTACCGTGACACCTTGTCCCGCGTGCCCAGGACGTCGTGGAACTCCGTATAGGTGAAGCCGGGGCACAACGCCGTGGTCAGCACATTTGCTTTGCGGTTTTCGAGGAGGAGCGACTGCGAGAACTTGATCATGAACGCTTTCGCCGCGGCATAGAGCGTGTGTCCGGCCGAGCCTGGAACGAGCCCCGCGAGCGAGGCGACGTTGATGATCCGACCAAAACGGCGCTGCACCATCGGCGTCAAGAGCACATGCACAAGCTCGCACGGCGCGGCCACCATCACCCGCAGGAATGCTTCCTGGTCTTCCCACCTTGTGCGCGCATAATAACCGGGAAGGCCATATCCGGCATTGTTGACGAGGCCATCGATCGTCAGCCGGTGATCGCTGATCGCTTCGATCAGCCGCTTCACGCCGTCTGGGTGAGCGAGATCGCCCGCGATGGGCGCCGCCTGGATAGTGTGCTTGGTGGAAAGCTCTTCCGCCAACGCTTGCAGCCGCTCCAGCCTGCGGGCGGTGAGCACCACATTCCAGCCCTTGGCCGCAAAAACTTCGGCGAACGACTTACCGATGCCCGCCGATGCGCCGGTGATCAAGACGGTGCGGCCGCGAACATCATCCATCCTTTTCTCCATGCCGATGAGACTATCCCATGGAAGGGAACGCCGTCGCGCCAATTTCAGCTTGGCGTCCTCTCTGTGAGGGGCCGGGGCGACGCATTCTTATCATGGTTGCCCGGGTTCCCCCAATGCCCCGATTGAACCAACTCAAGAGGCCGGAACCCGCCCTTCAACTTTTCAGGAGGCGTCTCTTCCTTAGGGGGGAAGCGAGCGCCAGTTTGCCGCGAGCGCATGTGAGCCTGCCTCCGTAAGCTCTTTCGCCTTATCGGCGGGTTGCTTAAAATCCGGTGAAGATTGTGTTCGTTTTGCAATACAGCCTATAACTAAGTATACAAGTATCTGCTGTTGAAAGTCCTGATTTTACGGGCCCCCCATAAGCGCTCTTTCCAACAATTGCATCTTCTTGTTTCTGTTTGAAGTAAAGTCACATAAATTAGATGGTTAATTTTTATGGAATGCGTTAGCCCCGCGTCGACGCGATTTTGGCAGCGTAGAATGCGCGCAAAAGGCCGAAAGTAGAAGACGCGGGTCTCAAAAAATTCTCAAGCGGATGAGCTGGCGACTCGCGGAGGCGCGGGCTTCGGGCAACAAGGGCCAAGAAGCAACAGACCTGCTCGCCGCTCGCGCTTACGATTCCACCTGCAAGTCTCTTTAGCATCAGCATTCATAAAGTTGCGCGGTGGGGGGCTCCTTTCCTTTAATGTCCGGAAAATTATTCGGAATCATTGAGGGTCGCTTTCAGCACGAAGCTGTAACACCGCGTTAATACCTTTCGGAATGACGAATGAGAACACCGCCCCTTTGGGCTTGGCGTTTTCCGCCCAGATCTTCCCGCCATGGGCTTCGATAATCATGAGGCAGATCGCAAGACCAAGACCGGTGCCCCCGGCGCCCGTCTTGGTCTTGGTGCTTTGAATGAACTTATTGAACACCGTCTGTAGTTCGTCATCAGGAATGCCTGGCCCCTCGTCGGTAATCCTGCAACCGACTGCCGTCTCCCCGCCGTCCGACCGTTCTTCAAAGAGCGTGATGAGGATTTGCCCTCCCGCGCTTGAGAATTTGATCGCGTTCGACAGGAGGTTAACGACCACCTGGATCATATGGGGCTTGTCGAAAGCGGCCTCCGTATGCCGGTCGAGGTCAACGCTCACATTGAGATTCTTAGCTTTGATCAAGGGATCGAGTTCCATGAGCGCGTGCTCGATCACCTCCTCGAGGTCGGCGCGCTCTTTCTTGTACTCCTCACGGCCCGCTTCCATTTTGGCCAAGCTCAGAAGATTATTCAGGAGATTTAGTAGCCTTTTACCGGCTCGCCCTATGTTTTCAAGATATGTTCGAATGCTCTGAGTGTTGCCTTCGTCTATAGCCTCAAGGCTGATCTCCGAATATCCCAGGATGGCGTGCATGGGGGTTCTAAGTTCATGTGACATGTTGGACAGAAACTCTGACTTGGCTTTGGATGCCTTTTCGACCTCTTCTTTTTGTTTGATCCTCGTTGTTATGTCTTGGATCAATCCTCCAATTACCTGCTTGCCGGAAACAGTTCGGCGCTCCCCACGGGTTTCCAGCCATCGGACGGAGCCATCCGGGAGCTGCCTCCGCCATTCAATCTGAAAAGGATTCCCTGACTGAACAGTGCGCTGCAGAGCTTCATCGACAGGCATCCGGTCGTCGGGATGGATTCGGGCGCGAACCTCTTCGCAACTAGGTTGAACTCCGGGTGGAAGGTCAAGAAGAGACAGGGCCCGGTCAGATGCTGCAACTTCTCCAATTTCGATCGATAGTTCCCAGGTTCCAACTTCACCGGCCTCAAGTGCAAATTTCAGGCGCTCCTGGCTCTGGTGCAAGGCCTCTTCCATAAGCTTGCGCTGAGCCTCGTGAACAAGGACATAATTAGCGGTGGCGAGAAGATCAGCCGCCACCTCGAGTTCATTGGGCCTCCAGATTTCCGAATGGTTACGCTTAGCCTCGATCCAGAGGTCGAAAGACCGCCGCGGCAGACTGAAAGTCCCAGTGGGACCGGCAAGTTTCTCCGGCTTGCCCGCCCACGATACCGACCGGATGGCTTCCGGCCTGAAGAGCAACAACACCGGTTGGCGAGCATCCTCAAAAAGGATGGCGAGAACTCCGCTTGCCTTTTCGCGATGAGCGAGAAATAGAGGAAAGCGGTCCGATATGCAGTCGCAGAAGAACACAGGCCCGGTGGCGTTCGACCGTATCCAAGCGGCCAATGCGGAAATATCGCCCTCAGGCGGCGTCTCACCTAAGGTGCGTCCTTGGCCAGCGCCGTTATGATTCCAGATAACCGCTGCACCGGCACAATTCGGTAAGAGGTCCAAAATCGAAGGCTCACCTTGGGTCAAGGCGCTCAAGCAATCCTCGGCCAAGGCGAGCTTTGACATAATCCCAGAGTCGGATGGCAAGCCAACTCCGCGCCTAACTTTCGACGGGCGGTTGAGATGCCCGGCTAGCATCATATTGAAGGCCCGCGCGATGGCGGACGCATGGTTCCGGCTTGTGGCGCTCACCCGGTGGGGTTGCCGATGGTTACCGATGACGAGGCCCCACAACGCCCCATCGCAAAGCAACGACAAAGACATAGCGCCATCAACACCGATATTTTGCTGATACGCCTGATGCACGGGCGAGATGCTGCGATAGAGGCTAAGGCTAAGATCGAACGGCTGGCCGGCCCGGCTCCGGCTGGGCTCGAGAGGGATAGGCTCATAGTTACGGACCGGGATCCAGCGCTCATGGGAAACACGATAAAGCGCCCGCGCTTGGGGTGGAATATCGCTCGCCGGGAATCGCAATCCCATGAAGGATTGCTCCCAATCCGCGGCCAGACTTTCGCCGATCACCTCGCCGTCGCCCTCGACCTCGAAGCGAAAGACCATAACCCTTTCGAAGCCCGAAACCGCACGTACCGACTGGGCGGCAGTGGCTGCCAACCCGGGCAGATCTTTCGCCGCTTCCATGTCCTTTACGGCCTGCGCCACGAGCAGCGATCCGTCCTCCGGAGCAAACGGTTCGAGCGGAGCGATGGCTGGAAGCTCGAATTCACAGAACACGATGCCGGATGCTGCAAAACAATGCACTTCGGTTTTACCTATTCCCGGAAACTCTGCACTCAGGGTGCGTTCCCCACCGGCAACGTCCCCAAGCTCACGGCAGACCGCTATGACCGTTTGTGGAAGCCATTTGGGAATTTCAGAGAGAGGCGTATCCCCGAAGATCGTGCCCGTATTGGCACTCCTGGTGACAAGGCCCAAAGTCTTGCCGTCGAGCCCGATGAGAACACCGTGAGGCTGGATAGCACTCGACAAATGGATTGGCTCCCGGCCGCACTCGTCGGCGCCGCGATTGCAAATCTCCGTCAAATCAACGGTGTTCACTTTGATTGGCCCATTTTTTCAATCGCCGTCTTAGCAGTCAGTATCATTCTGCACACTGCCATGTTTCGACGGCAGGAATGCCTATTGTGAGGTCGCGAATACCCTGCAGCTTGCACGGTGGAGTTGTCTATGAAAAACCTCAAGCCGGGCGAGATGCGCCCCGTAACGGTCGAGGGAGGAATTGTGTTGGCCTTTTCGGAGAAGGCCGCATTAGGAGGATCCCGAAGCAGCCTTGGTGCTTATGGCCCGCGAGAAAACCAGCACGCCCGGTTTCGACCAAGGCGGATCAGCAAGACTTCTTAGCCGCAGGCT
Source organism: uncultured Alphaproteobacteria bacterium (assembly GCA_963764115.1). Classification (GTDB taxonomy): domain Bacteria; phylum Pseudomonadota; class Alphaproteobacteria; order Rhizobiales; family Rhodomicrobiaceae; genus Rhodomicrobium. Next base: position 50,892 of record CAVXRT010000025.1, on the reverse strand, counting down.
TGGCGAGGTCTTGCAACATCGCCAAGCCGTTGCGGAGGCGCCCTACCCTGTTAGTTCTTCACCTCAAGGATCCGGCGCGCGATGACCTGCGCCTGGATTTCGGCGGCGCCTTCGAAGATGCTCAGGATGCGGGCGTCGCAGAGCACGCGGCTGATCTGATATTCGAGCGCGAAGCCGTTGCCGCCGTGGATTTGCAGCGCATTGTCTGCGGACGACCACGCCACGCGCGCCGCCAGCAGCTTCGCCATACCCGCTTCGAGGTCGCAGCGGTGGCCTTGGTCCTTCTCCCGGCCCGCATAATAGGTGAGCTGGCGGGCGATCATGGTTTCGGCGGCCATCATGGCGACCTTGTCGCAGATGCGCGGGAAGTTGATGATCGCTTTGCCGAACTGCTGGCGGTCCATGGCATAGCGCAAGCCAATGTCCATCGCGGACTGGGCAACGCCGACAGCGCGCGCCGCCGTCTGGATGCGTGCGGATTCGAAGGTCTGCATGAGTTGCTTGAAGCCCTGCCCTTCCTCGCCGCCGAGAAGCCCGGACGCTGGCGCCTCGAACCCGTCGAACGACAGCTCGTATTCCTTCATGCCGCGATAACCGAGCACCTCGATCTCGCCGCCGGTCATCCCTTGAGCCGGGAATGGATTGCCGTCCGTGCCGCGAGGCTTCTCCGCCAGGAACATGGAAAGCCCGCGATAGCCGGGCTCGGCAGGGTTCGTGCGCGCCAGCACGGTCATAAGATCGGCGCGAACCGGGTGCGTGATCCACGTCTTCTGGCCGGTGATCTTGTAAACGTCGCCGTCGCGGACGGCGCGCGTCTTCAGAGAAGCCAGGTCCGAGCCCGTGTTCGGCTCCGTGAAGACCGCCGTGGGCAGCACCTCGCCGCTAGCGATCTTCGGGAGCCACTTCTCCTTCTGCTCCTGCGTCCCCCCGCCAAGGATAAGTTCAGCCGCGATTTCCGAGCGCGTGCCGAGCGAGCCGACGCCGATGTAACCGCGGCTCAATTCCTCGGATACCACGCACATCGCTTCCTTGCCGAGGCCAAGCCCGCCATACTCCTCCGGGATCGTCAGGCCGAACACACCCAGCTCGTTCATCTTTGCGATGGTCTCGAGCGGGATGTACTCGTTCTTCATATGCCACTCATGGGCATAGGGCTTCACCTCGGCCTCCACGAAGCGGATGATCTCGCCCCGCATCGCCTCAAGCGTGTCGTCGAGGCCGCCGTCGCCGAAATGGCCGGTGCCGACCACATGCTGCACAAGCTCGACGAGCCGTTTCCGGGCCTGCGGATTGTTCGCCTTGATGAGAGTGACCACCGCATCGCTTGCGAACATCTCGCGGTCGCTCAGCTCAAGACCGAGATCGTAAGAGCGTATGAACTCGGACTGGCTCATAGGAATGCCGCCGAGGATCTGCGCCGCATATTCGCCGATGCCGATCTGCGTGAGAAGGGCTTCGATCTCGCCAAAGCGATGACCTTCCTCAAGGCGGCGCGCATAAGCCGCCATCTGCTTGATGCCCTCGACGTAGGTCGCGAACCACGCAAGGCCGTGGCACGCATGCTGCTCGCGCTCCATCAATTCGCTCGAGAGAGAATTGCCGGCGCTCACCTTCGCCCGGACTGCCACCGTAGCGCGCCGTATAAGCCTCTCGGCATTTTCGGCAGCCTCGTCGCAAAGGCGGAGCAGATCGGGAGCCAACAGAGAGGCGGTGGCGTGGCTCATTTGGGCGGTAGGGCTCATCCTGGCCTTCTCCTTTCAGGCAAGTCTTCGAGTTTGGAGCGTCCAAGCTGAAACCGGGTCTCGAAATGCCCGACTTCAGCCGCATTTTTTCGGGATTGGCGGAGCCCGCCGTGCAAGTGGGCTATGCCACCGTTATTTCCTCCGGCCGAACAACATGTCGAGCCACAGGCTGAAGAACGTCTTCTCCGGGTGTTTCTCCACCTCTTTAGGACCAGTCTCGACCTTTTTTATGACTGTGACGGGCGGGACCTCCCGCACACGCGAAGGAGCCTCCGCCGCCGGTCTGGCGACGGGTTCTGGAGCCGCAGGCACAGCCTCCACGGGCGTCTCTGGCGCTGACATGGGAGCCGCAGCCTGAAGGCCGCCAGGGATAGGATGCTCAAACACGCGCTCTGCCTCGACGACTTCATCCGCAGGCTCTGTTTCCTGCGAAGCCTCATGCGCCGCTGCGGAAGCCTGAACCTCGGGTTCAGACTGAACGCTGGCATCCGATTGACGCTCGTAGCCTTCGTGACGCGCGGCGTATTCAGCCATCGGCTCGGCTTGCATCGCAGGGGATCCGAAATCGTGAGCCGCTTCCGCGACTTCGCGCGCAGATCCTGCCTCGATCACTTCAACAACCGGCGCGGCTGCGGGCGCTGTTACTGGCTCCTCAAATTCCATCCCAGCGAGCGGATCATCGTGTTCGTGAGCTTCGTGGTGCTCATGAAAACGATCAGCGACGTCAACGCCAAGGCTCGCGGCAGCCTCCTCGACGCGCGCCTTTGCTGCAGCGGCCAGTTCGTCGAAGGCAACGGGCGCAGCCTCCGCTTCGGCAGCCGCCAGTGAGTTCGGGCGTGCAACATAGTCCTCAGGCGCGAGTTCTTCCGAGCTTATTTCGATTTCCGGCATCGAGCACGGCTCGGAACTGCGCTTCTCGAATTCCATCCCGGCCAGCACATCATCTTGTTCGTGCGCTGCGTGGTGATCGTCAAGGTCCGGCGCAGAGTGATGAACGATCTCCGCGCCAAGGCTCGCGGCAGCCTCCTCGACGCGCGCCTTCGCTGCAGCGGCCAACTCATCGAAGGTCGCGCCAGCCGGCGCAGCCTCCGTCTCCACAGGCGCCGATGATGCCGTGCCCGTAAAGCCTACTGGCGCGGCGGGCTCCGCCGGCGCCGGCTTCGCAAGCGGCTCTGGCGCGTGTTCGACCGTTGGGCTTGCAGGATGGGGTGACAAACCGATGAGGTCGTCGAGCATTTTGGATGCAACATAAAACGCATTGCCGGAAAGCTCCCCCTCGGCCTGCGCCCGAACTTCCGTCACGGCATCAGCAAAGGCCGGCGCCGATACGCTTCCCCCATCGCCGGCATCTTCGCCGTCAAAGCCGGCGAGCCGGAACAGTTCCTCGATATAAAGCAAAGCCTCGTCATGGGCTTCGCCACTCAACTCGTTACCAGCCGCCTTCTTGAGGCCATTCAGCGCCTTCAATAAGTCCTCTGCTCGCGTCATGCTGGGCTCCGTATCTTTTCGCGTTGCGCGGAGTCAGAACGAAGCCGGGTCGTCAACCGAACCGCGCTTTGGATGCCTCGATTGCATCCTCGAATGTACGCAAGCCAGTATGCGGCGCGCTGACGAGAACCGCCATGTTACCCGGCCGATGCTCGTTCTTCCACATGCGCATATGCGCTTTCGGAATGTCGGTCCAGGGGAAAACTTCGCTCATGCACGGGTCAATTCGACGCTCGATGACGAGTTTGTTCGCCTGGCTCGCCTGGAGCAGATTTGCGAAATGCGAACCTTGCAGGCGCTTCTGGTGCATCCAGAGATACCGGGCGTCGAGCGTGAGGTTGTAGCCGGTGGTGCCGGCGCAGATGACAACCATGCCCCCGCGCTTCACGACGAAGATCGAGACGGGGATCGTCGCCTCGCCGGGATGCTCGAAGACGCAGTCGACGTTGTTTCCCTTACCGGTATGCTGCCAGATCGCGGCGCCGAATTTCCGGACTTCCTTGAACCATTCGCCATATTCAGGCGTGCCGACCTTCGGCAACTGGCCCCAGCATTTGAAGCCCTTGCGGTTGATCGTGCCCTTGGCGCCGAGCGACATCACGAAGTCGCGTTTGTCATCCTCGGATACGATGCCGATGGCATTCGCGCCGGACGTCGCGCAAAGCTGCACCGCAAATGAGCCAAGGCCGCCGCTTGCGCCCCAAACGAGAACATTATGGCCGGGGCGGAGGATGTGCGGCCGATGGCCGAACAGCATGCGATAGGCGGTCGCCAATGTTAGCGTGTAGCAGGCGCTTTCTTCCCACGTCAGGTGCTGCGGGCGCGCCATGAGCTGGCGGTCCTGCACGCGGGCAAACTGAGCGAAAGAACCATCCGGCGTTTCGTACCCCCAGATGCGCTGGGAGGGCGAGAACATGGGATCGCCGCCGTTGCACTCCTCGTCGTCGCCGTCGTCCTGGTTGCAATGCACCACGACTTCGTCGCCGACTTTCCAGCGCTTCACCCTGGAGCCGACCGCCCAGACGATGCCAGACGCGTCCGACCCCGCAATATGGTAGGGGTGCTTGTGTCCATCGAGCGTGGAAATAGGAATGCCAAGAGCAGCCCAGACGCCATTGTAGTTGACGCCGGCCGCCATGACGAAGATCAGCACATCGTGGCTGTCGAGATTCCACGTCGGCACGACCTCCATCTGCATCGCTTCATCCGGCGGGCCGTGGCGCTCCTTGCGAATAGCCCACGCATACATCTTTTCCGGAACGTGGCCGAGAGGCGGTATCTCTCCGACCTCATAAAGATCTTTCAAGCCGCCTCCAGAATTCGGGGTTGCGGATTGCTTCAACGCAACGACCTCACTCATAAACCGCTCCTTGCCGCGCAGCCGACTTGCTCATCGTGTTTGCAGTGCAGCATGCCGCGTTTTTAGGCGGAGCGCAATATAGCCTTAACGCGGAGGCGGCGACGCTTGTGTTTGATTGCTAATGCTATTTCCTATATTGAAGAACGGCGCCGCGCCCCGGTCACCAAGAATTGTCTGTGGCGGCTGCCCCTGACCAGCGTTGCGCCAGCGTGAGCTCGATCACGCGCTCGTTTTCCTTCAAGGCGTCGCCACGAACGCGGATGCCTTGCGCCTCCGCCGCCGTGCGAAGTTCGATGCCACGAGCCTCGCCCTCCGCGGCAAGGATTTGAGACTGCTTTTGTGCCTGAGCGCGCGCAATCTGCGCTTCGGCTTCCGCGCGGGCTGTGACAACCTTCTGTTCTCCTTCATAGCGGATGCGATTGACGGTGTTTTCGGCGGCGATTGCGTCGTTCTTGGCTTTCACCGCAGCCTCGACCGACGCGACAAAAGTATCTGAGTACCTGATTGATGGGATTTGCAAGTCGAATATTTCGATGCCGAACAGGTCACGCACGGATTGGCTGACGGTTTTTCGAACATCGCCCGCGATCTGTTCGCGTTCTTCCGAAATCTTGACGGTGTTCCGCTTCGCAAAAAGGCGCAACGTGCGATCCGCGATGATCTGTTCGATGTTGTGGTTGATGTCCAGATTTCCAGACCGTCCTACGTCATAGAGAAGCTTGAAAACAGCCTCGCGCGGAATGCGGTAGGTTACGCCCACGCTGATCCGCACCGACTGATTATCGACCGTGTACACGCGCAGATTATCGATCCGGAACGCGTCGATCGAGACCTGGAGCTTGTCCACCTTGTCGATGAAGGGCGCCTTGAAGTGAAATCCGGGCGGATACGGGTCTGGCCGGCCGCTACTCTCGCCGGTGGTGGTTTTATCTACCAAGGTATGCCTTTACTCAAGACTGTCGTGCAAATCGCGAACTTTCAAAATGTGATTGATTCCGAACCTGAATAAGCAGGAGCGAGAAAATAACTCAATGCGAGACCGAGGAAAGAAACGCAGCCGTGGGGCGGATCGTTCCTGTATCGCGGCCCGCATCGGTTTCGATCACCGGGTTTAGAAAGGTCTGCAGCCGCTGCTCTTCAGCCGCTCCGAAACAACCGAGCCCGCGAAGTATGTGAGCGGCGGCGCATTCGGCGGCGCGAGCGGCCCCGTCGTCAATCTTCAGCGCCATGCCGAGACCGAGCTCCGGCAAAGCGGCGGCATAGACGCCTTCGGCCCCGCCCTTCACGCGAACCGAGGGAACAGCGGCCATGACTTCGGTGGTGAACCCGCCTGTGCCATTTACATAGAAGGGTTGCGCAGCCATGGCGTCGAGAAGCCGCTTCACGGCTTCCGCTCTCGCTCTCGGCAGCTTCGATGGATCGGCAAGACGCGCCATGCCGATCGCGAGGCTCTGGAGAGGCGTGCGATAAGTCGGGATGCCGCAGCCGTCGCGCCCGATCGGAACAGCATGCAGATCGCAGCCCGTCATCTCCGCAAGCGCTTGCGTCACCCGCTTCTGCGCCGGATGATCGGGTTCGATATAGCCGGAAGGATTGTCACCGCAACAAACGCACGCCGTGAGAAAGCCCGCGTGCTTGCCCGAACAGTTGTGATAAGCGGCGGTCAGCGGAGTCCCGGCGAGGATCGCTCGCTTCGCAGCCTCGGGCGTGCGCGGCGGCTGGGTCCCGCACTCGAGCGCGGCATGGCTCAGCCCGATGCGTGCGAGCCATGAATGAACCGCTCCGACATGGGCTGGCTCGCCTTTGTGTGAGGCGCAGGCAAGCGCCAGTTCCTTGCGGGCAAGGCCGAACCGATCCGCTGCTCCGGTTTCGATCAAAGGAAGCGCCTGCAGCGGCTTCGCAGCCGAACGCGGGTAGACCGGCATGTGCGGGTCGCCCGCGCCATGCACGATTCTCCCGGACGCATCGACGACCACAAATGCCCCGCGGTGGCGGCTTTCCACTGCCGCGCCTCGCGTTACCTCGATGAGAACCGGATTTGCGCTCACGTCCGTAAAATCGTCATCCCGCCGGAAAGGCGAAGCCTTATCCGGCTCATGATAAAGCATCGCGCCTTTAATCGGGCGCAGGCTGGATGCATTTTTGTATGCATGTTGCGCAATGCGGCCTCTGCTTGTCAACCTGTCCCTGACGATTTCGTCCGCATTTCTTATTCTGAAACATCTTCGGCGATATCGCCTTGCGGGCAGGTTAACGCAGCGTGACCCCGCTCCAACCCTTGCTAAATAAGGGGAAAATAGCGAACGGGACGCCATCGCCGACGCCTGTGCCGCAGCGTTTCGGGCTGGCGAAAGGGTTAACGCGTGAAATTGCAAACATATTTAACGGACTTTTCCGAGCCGACTTAATGCCAAAATTCCGGCATTAAATTTTATTTAATGGCGATCGAGTGAAGACGGAAAGTTATTTATTTTCAATGCCTTAGATGAGACCGCCTACGGCCACCCGTAGGGCGCGGCGCTGCTCCTTTCGCGCCGGATAGACGTTTTCTTAAGCATACTCAGGCCGGAAATAAATCCGGCGCGCGCCTGTTAACCATGTTGTATTAACGCTAACGGGGACTTGACGAACGGTTTACCTTTAGAGCGTCGTGCGTCCCGATGATCGTCACCCCGGAATGCGCCTCAGCGCATATCCGGGGCCGTTACAAATCGAAGCGCCTGTTGCGATCCCGGATACGACGCAGGCGTCGTTCCGGGATGACGAGCTCTAGGCGTGCGGCGAGCGCCGTCACGGATGGCATGGCCGGATCGGCGAAGCATGCCTCAAAACATCCCGCGTTCAATCGGATGCGGGCGTCATCGTGATCGTCGCCCGGAACGGGCCTTGGCGCATTCGGCGCCCCGCAACCGCTTCCGATTTTGCGCATGCCGCGCTACAACGGCGATGCTTTTAACGGTCCCGGATACGGCGCAAGCGCCGTTCCGGGATAATTGTAGCCCGCTCAGAAACTTAAGCGCGCTGCGCGAACGACATGGGGAAGCGCACGGACCTTCTCGAGCGTCGAGTTGTGAACCGGTTCATCGACGCTGACAAGGGCAAGCGCCTTGCCGCCTTGCGCCTCGCGTCCGAGATTGAAGGTCGCGATGTTTACGCCTTCGTTGCCGAGCGTCGTGCCCAGCGCGCCAATGTAGCCAGGCTTGTCCGAGTTTTCCGTGAAAAGCATATTGGCCGCGAATTCCGCATCGACCGGCATGCCGTCGATCTGAATAAGGCGCGGCTTTCCGTCCGAGAACACGGTGCCTCCAACCGCGACCTCCTCGGACTCGGTCCGCACGGTCACACGCATATAGGTCTCATACGCGCCTTCCTGCCCGCGCTTGACTTCCTCAACTTTAATGCCGCGTTCCTTCGCGACGATCGGGCCGGATACCATGTTGACGTGAAGGAAATGGCGCAGCACGCCCGAAATCGCAGCGGAACTCAGCGCGCGTGTGTTCAAATCCGCGACATCGCCCGCATATTCGAGGCGGATGAAGCTCGGAGCGGTTTCGATCAACTGGCCCGCGAAAGAGCCGAGTTGCTCGGCAAGCTTCACAAAGGGCCGCAGCTTCGGCGCTTCCTCCGCCGTGATGGATGGGAAGTTGACCGCGTTCGAGATGGCGCCGGTGAGAAGGAAATCCGCCATCTGCTCTGCGACCTGCAGAGCCACGTTTTCCTGCGCTTCGCTCGTGCTTGCGCCGAGATGCGGCGTGCAGATCACATTCGGGTGGCCGAAGAGCACGTTCTCCTTCGCCGGCTCGACTTCGAACACGTCAAGGGCGGCGCCAGCGACGTGGCCCGATTTGATGGCGTCGGCAAGGTCCGACTCGACGATCAGTCCGCCGCGCGCGCAGTTGATGATGCGCACACCCTTCTTCATGGTCGCGATGGACCGAGCATTGATGATGTTCTTCGTTTTCTCGGTGAGCGGCGTGTGCAGAGTGATGAAATCGGCGCGCCGGAACAGGTCTTCCAGGCTGACGCGCTCCACGCCAAGGTCCACCGCCCGCTCCTCGGTGAGGAACGGGTCGTAGGCGATGACCTTCATCTTCAGGCCGTGCGCGCGGTCGGCGACGATGGAACCGATATTGCCGCAGCCGATGATGCCAAGTGTCTTGGAGGTGACCTCGACGCCCATGAAGCGCGACTTCTCCCACTTGCCGGCCTGGGTGGAGCGGTCCGCCTCGGAGATTTGGCGGGCGAGCGCCATCATCATCGAAATGGCGTGCTCGGCCGTCGTGATGGAGTTGCCGAACGGCGTGTTCATGACGATGATGCCGCGGCTCGTAGCGGCTGGCACGTCGACGTTGTCGACGCCGATCCCTGCCCGGCCGATCACCTTGAGGCCTTCCGCCTTGGCGAGCACCTTCTCAGTGACCTTCGTTGCGGACCGGATCGCGATGCCGTCATACTGGTTGATGATCTCGGCGAGCTGATCCTTATCGAGGCCGATCTTGGTGTCGGTCTCGATGCCGCGATCCTTGAAGATCTGTGCGGCGGCTGGTGAAAGTTTGTCTGCGATAAGAACGCGAGGGGCCATAATGGTGTCTCCTGAGAGTCCAGAGACGAATGGTTAATGTCATTGCCGGGCTCGTCCCGGCATCCAGGCGGCGGGCTCTGGAGGTTCCAGCCCTGGATGGCCGGATCACGTCCGGCCATGACGAAAAAGGGGAATTTAAGCGGCCTTGGCGAGACCCGCCTTGGCGTTGGTGAAAGCCCAGTCGAGCCAGGGCATCAGCGCCTCGAGATCGGAACTCTCGATGGTCGCGCCGGCCCAGATGCGCAAGCCCGCTGGCGCATCGCGATAGGCGCCGATATCAAACGCGGCCCCTTCTTTTTCCAGCGCGGATGCGATCTGCTTCGCGACGGCTGCCTGCGCTTCCGCGGATGGAATATCGGGATCGACGATCTTGAGGCAAACAGAGGTGTTGGACCGCGCCTTCGGATCGGTCGCGAGGAAATCCACCCATGGGGTGCGCGCGACCCAGTCCGCGATGACCTTGCAATTCGCGTCGGAGCGCGCCGTCAACGCCCTCCATCCGCCGAGGCCCTCGGCCCAGAGAAGCGCGTCGACATAATCCTCCACGCAGAGCATGGACGGCGTGTTGATGGTCGATCCTTCGAAGATTTCGCGGTTGAGCTTGCCGCCCTTGGTCATGCGGAAAATCTTCGGCATCGGCCAGGTCGGCGTATAGCTTTCCAGCCGGGCGACCGCGCGGGGTGACAGGATGAGGACGCCGTGCTGGCCCTCGCCGCCGAGCACCTTCTGCCAGGAGAAGGTGATAACGTCGAGCTTCGACCAGTCGAGGTCTTGAGCGAAGGCGCCGGAGGTCGCGTCGCAGAACGTCAGGCCCTCGCGGTTCGCCGGAATCCAGTTCGCATCGGGTACGCGCACGCCGGATGTCGTGCCATTCCAGGCGAAAACAACATCGTTCTTGAAATCGACCTTGGAAAGATCGGGCAGTTCGCCGTAAGGGGCTTCCAGAACGCGCGCGCCGGGGATCTTGAGCTGCTTTGTGATGTCGGTGGCCCAGTCCTTGCTGAAAGCCTCCCAGACCAGCACGTCCACGCCGCGCGCGCCGAGCATCGACCACATGGCCATCTCGAAGGCGCCGGTGTCTGATGCAGGGACGATGCCGATCAGGTAATCGTCCGGCACGCCAAGAACGCTGCGCGTCTTGTCGATGGCCAGCTTGAGCTTCGCTTTGCCCGGCTTCGACCGGTGAGACCGGCCGAGTTCGGCGCCTTTCAGATTTTCGAGGGAATAGCCGGGGCGCTTTGCGCAGGGGCCAGAAGAAAAATGCGCCACATGGGGGCGCGCAGCAGGCTTCGGAGCCGTCATGGCGGTCTACCCTTTCAGATAGTTGCCTCCCGGTGGGGGGAGGTGTCCCGCTGCACGAGATACGGGTGGCTATGCCCTAAGTCAAGCGAAACCGCCCCGCTATCAACCTTAGTCATAGCTGCTGACCGGTCTGGCCAAGGATCGCCATCCCGGAAGCCGCTTGCGGCGATCCGGGGGCGCGTCCGGCAAACTTTGCTCAGACGAAGGGATGGATGGGCTCGGCGTGATGCTTGGTTGCGAGGTCGCCCTGGTCGTTCGTCTCGACGAGGTGCACCTCGTAGCCCCAGAGGTTGGCGAGGTGCTGAAGGACGCGCTCGGCGTCATCCTCTTCAAGCGTGATGCCATCGACGACATGATGGCGAAGCTCCAGGCGGCGGTCGCCTTCCAGATCGACGTCAACGATCTGGATATCCGGGTCATGCCGCGAGACGTCGTAATGGCGGGCGAGCGCGCGCCGCACGCGGCTATAGCCCCGCTCATTGTGGATCGCACTCACGTTCAGGTCCTTCTCGCGGTGATCGTCGACCACGAGGAACAGGCCCATCTTGCGAATCACCGTCGGGCTCAGGAATTGCGAAACGAAGCTTTCGTCGCGGTAGTTCGCCCAGATGTCCTTCAGGGTCTCCATCGGCTGGCCGTTGCCTGCAATGTCCGGGAACCAGTGCCGGTCTTCCTCGGTGGCATCCACGCAAATGCGCTCGATATCCTTCATCATCGCGAAGCCGAGCGCGTAAGGGTTGAGCCCATAATAGCGCCTGTCGTCGAACTCGGGCTGCGCGATAACGTTTGTGTGGGAATGCAGGAACTCGAAAAATGCGCCCTCAGTAATCTGGCCTTTGTCGAGAAGGCGCTGCATGATCTCGTAGTGGGTGTAGGTGGCGCAGCCCTCGTTCATCATCTTGGTCTGGCGCTGCGGATAAAAATATTGCGCGATCAGGCGAACGATCCTTAAGATTTCCCGCTGCCAGGGCTTGAGGCGCGGCGAGGTCTTTTCAAGGAAGTAAAGAATATTCTCTTCCGGCAGGCCGAGAAGCGCGCGGCGGCGATCCCGCTCCGAACGGCGCTTTGCTTTTTTGGCCTGCTCGGGAACGGTGCGCCACAGATCGTTGAACAAACGCTCCCCGTGCTCGCGACGCTCGCGCTCGCGTTTCTCTTCCGAGCGCAGGTCCATCTGGCGTTTGCCGGGATAGCGGTGGATGCCCTGGTTTTGCAGCGCGTGCGCCGCATCGAGCACCCGTTCCACCTCGGCCGCGCCGTATTTGTCTTCGCAGGCGGCAATGAAATTCTTCGCAAACGCGAGATAGTCGAGAATGCCGTCCGCGTCGGTCCATTGCTTGAAGACGTAGTTGTTCTTGAAGAAGTGGTTGTGGCCGAAGGCGGCGTGCGCAAGCACCAGCGTCTGCATCGTCGCCGTGTTCTCTTCCAGCAGGTAAACGACGCAAGGGTTCGAGTTGATGACGATTTCGTAGGCAAGCCCCTGCCAGCCCTTCCGGTACAGCGTCTCGTTGCGCACGAACTGCTTGCCGAACGACCAGTGGCGGTAGAACAGCGGCATGCCCGTCGAGGCGTAGGCGTCGAGCATCTGCTCGGTCGTGATCACCTCGATTCTCGGGCGGTAGATGTCGAGTCCCAACTCTCCCAGACCGATTTCGGAAACGCCGTCATAGATGCGGGCAAGGCTGTCGAAATCCCAGTCAGCTCCCTTGAACAGAAGCCCGTCGCCGGCTGCGGTAATCGTCATCAAGCCCCCACTGACGCTGCGTTGCTTTTCCTCTCGAAGAGTTCCCGGAACACAGGATAAATATCGCGCCGGTCGCGGACCTTGCGCATGGCCATCGGTATTAGCGGAGAGAGGATGAGATCGTAGGCCCGCCAGAGCGTGCTCGGCGGCTCTATTCCGCGGCGGCGCTCCTCCGGTTCGCGGCCGACCTCGATATAAGCGTAATACTGGCACAGCGGCAGAATGGAGCTCTTCAAAAGGGCGACGGTCTTTTCGTTGTCGATGGGAAGATTGTCGCCGTCCGACGCCTGCGCCGCGTAGATGTTCCAGTTCGCGGGAGGGAAACGATCCGAGACAACGCGCATCATTTCTTCAAGCGCGGTCGATACGACGGTGCCGCCCGTCTCGCGGCTGTTGAAGAATGTTTCCTCGTCGACCTCTTTCGCCTCATGCGTATGCCGGATGAAGACGACCTCCACATAGCGATAGCGGCGGCTCAGGAACAGATAGAGCAGGCTGTAAAAGCGCTTCGCGAGATCCTTCAAATGCTCGTCCATGGAGCCCGAGACGTCCATCAGGCAGAACATAACGGCCTGGGCCACGGGCTTCGGATCGGACTCGAAGCGGCGATAGCGCACGTCAACCGGATCGATAAACGGAATATCGCGGGAACGCTTGGCGAGGCGCACAATCTCCGCCTTGATCGTCCGAATCTCGTCGAGATCCGCAGCGTCTGCGCGTTCCTCAAGTTCTTTCAGCCGGGCTTCGAGGTCTTTAAGTTCTTGGGGCTTGGGCCGCTTCAGTGCGAGGCGGCGGGCGAGGCTGTGGCGCATGGTGCGCGGAACCGAGATCATGGCCGGCGGTCCCGAGGAACGGAAGCCCGCGCGCCGCGGCTGCTCCTTTTTCTCTCCCATCACCTGCCGCTTCGCGAGGTCCGGAAGCTCCAGGTCTTCCAGGAACAGGTCGATGAATTCCTCGTCGGACAGGGCGAAGCGGAACTCGTCCTCTCCGCTGCCATCCGCACTCGCGCCGCCTCTTCCTCCGCCGGAAGGGGGACGCTCAATGCTATCGCCTTCGATGTAATTCTTGTTGCCGGGCAGAAGATACTCGCGAATGCCGCCTTTGTGGCTTCGCCGCAAATTCGGCTCGTGCACGCCATCAGCGGGGACGGTGATCTCCCCTCCCCGCCCGGCGTCGGTAATCTTGCGGCCTTTCGACGCTTCGCGGACCGCATGGCGAACTAATGCCCTCGCCCTGCGAATGAAACGCTGCCGATTGCCTAAACTCTTGCCGCTCGCGTCGCGACGCCGATCGATAATGTGCACGATTCGTTAGCCAGCCTGCCTTACGCGCATGTACCACTCTACCAGTCTTCGGACCTGCCGCTCAGTATAACCCCGCGTCACCATCCGCTCGACAAATTCGCTATGCTTCTTCTCCGTTTCGCTGTCCTTTTTCGAGCCGAAGCTGATAACCGGCAGGAGGTCTTCCACCTGGCTGAACATACGCCGCTCGATCACCTCGCGGATCTTCTCGTAGCTTGTCCAGGCCGGATTTCTGCCGCCGCGCTGAGCGCGTGCTCTCAGTGTAAACTTAACGACCTCGTTACGGAAGTCTTTCGGGTTGGCGATGCCGGCCGGCTTCTCGATTTTTGAAAGTTCCTGATTGAGAAGCTCCCTGTTCATGAGCTGCCCCGTATCGGAATCCTTGAAATCCTGATCCTCGATCCAGGCATCCGCATAGGCTACATAGCGGTCGAAAAGGTTCTGCCCGTAATCGTGGTAGGACTCGAGATAGGCTTTCTGGATCTCGTTTCCGATGAATTCCGCGTAGCGAGGCCCAAGGTCGGCTTTTATGAACTCGATGTAGGTGTTTTCCACGTCATCGGGAAACTGCTCGCGGCGGATTGCCTGTTCGAGCACATACATGAGATGCACCGGATCGGCGGCGACCTCCTGCGTGTCGTGGTTATAGGTCGCAGACAGCGTCTTGAACGCGAAGCGCGTCGAGATGCCGTCCATGCCCTCGTCCACGCCGGCATGATCGCGATATTCCTGCATGGTGCGCGCCTTGGGATCGACCTCCTTCAGGCTTTCGCCGTCATAGACCCGCATCTTGGCGTAGAGGCTCGAATTCTCATGCGGCCGCAGACGAGAGAGAACCGAAAAGCGCGCAAGCATTTCGAGCGTGCCCGGCGCGCAAGGAGCCGTGGCCAGTTCAGAGGTGCGAATGAGCTTCTGATAGATCTGCTCTTCTTCATGAAAGCGCAGGCAATACGGAACCTTGATCACATAGATGCGGTCGATGAAGGCTTCGTTCGTCTTGTTGTTCTTGAAGCTCCGCCACTCGGCCTCGTTGGAGTGAGCCATGATGATGCCGTTGAAGGGGATCGACCCGATGTTCTCGGAGCCGACATAGTTCCCGTCCTGCGTCGCGGTCAAAAGCGGATGCAGCATCTTGATCGGCGCCTTGAACATTTCAACGAATTCAAGAACGCCCTGGTTCGCGCGGTTCAGGCCGCCTGAGTACGAATAGGCGTCCGGATCGTTTTGCGCGAGAAGTTCGAGGCGGCGGATGTCCACCTTGCCGACGAGGGAGGACACGTCCTGGTTGTTCTCGTCGCCGGGTTCGGTCTTCGAGATGCCGATCTGCCGCAGGCGCGAAGGCAGGATCTTCGCGACGCGGAATTTTGTGATGTCTCCGCCGAATTCGTCGAGTCGCTTGAGGCACCAGGGGCTCATTAGCCCGGTGAGGCGGCGGGTGGGGATGCCGTACTCGCTCTCGAGCCTTTCGCCCATGACTTCCGGGTCGAACAGGCACAAGGGGCTCTCAAAGATCGGGCTCATGTCATTGCCCGCCTTCAAGACATAGATGGGCTTCAACTCCATCAGCGCCTTGATGCGCTCCGCAAGGGACGATTTGCCGCCGCCGACAGGCCCGAGGAGATAAAGGATTTGCTTGCGTTCTTCGAGGCCCTGCGCGCCCTGGCGGAAGAAGGCGACGATGCGCTCGATCGTCTCCTCCATCCCGTAGAACTCTGCAAAGGCCGGATACATGCGGATGGTGCGGTTCATGAAGATGCGCCCAAGGCGAGCATCCTTCGACGTATCCACCATTTGCGCCTCGCCGATCGCGGCGAGCAGCCTCTCGTGTGGCGAGGCATACATAAGTGGATCGGACTTGCACCCTTTCAGGTACTCCGCCACCGTCATCACCGTCTCGCGCCGTGCCTCGAATGTGCGCGCATAGGTGTCAAACAAGTCAGACATCGCGACCCCGCTGATCGTCGTTGCTCCCTAATCCTGGCATGCGAGCGCGCAACCTCTTCCGGGTTTTTTCCGCCCGCTCAAGGCCAGGATGCGTATAACCGGCTAATCTGCTCCGGCCGATACTCCCCAATCAATATGTCGTGGAAGAGTGCCTTAGTTTTATGTCGTTCGTTGGATGACCAATGGAAAGGGGTCCATTCGCTCGGACGAGAATTAAGCGTCTGATTTGAAGTTCGATCCAATTCTTAAACCCGTCGCCAATCTGGAACTTTACGTTCCTATGCAAACCCGATGCCGAAAACATGCACATCGGCCCCAACGCTTAAATAATAAGCATCAGCGTCTTGCTTGAAAAGCACAACCTTCTCGAGAGATCAAGTTACGAGCGCGTCACCCGGGAAATCCTTTATGCAGGAGGGGCGGCCAGAGAACATATAAAGTTCCGAACGGAGCCGAAGCCCGAACGCAGGCTGGGCCGAGCAGGGAAATCGAGAAAAAATAAAAAAAGAGCGCGGTTTTCCCGCGCCCTGGAATCTCCTGAAAACCTGCTACGCAATCTGAAGATTGCCCGCCGAGGTCTTGCCTGTCCGACGATCCGTCTGGATCTCGAAGGAGACTTTCTGGCCCTCGACCAAACCGCGAAGGCCTGCGCGCTCAAGCGCGCTGACATGGACGAAAACGTCCTTGCCGCCGTCATCGGGTTGAATGAAACCGTAGCCTTTTTGACTGTTATACCATTTCACGACACCCATATTCATGGGGGAGTCCCTTTCGCTGATAGATAGATATGCTGAACCGTATGCGCGGCGCAGCGGTCTTCGATGTTTGGAGAGAGTAGGAACACGTGCGGCCTAGCGCGAAAGGCGAGGCGAAACGGCCCAAATCGTCCGGCCAAATCGATGCGGCTAAGATAATGACCATAGGGTGCCGAGGCAACCTCAATTCGCCGCTGCCGCGACATGTCCTCAACTATTTCCATCGCTAACGTCTAAAGATTTGCTCCTTTCGGAATTGTCACGGCGCTGACCGTAGAGTTGGAAGGCGTGGCGGCAACATTTGGGGCCGGATAAGGTTCCCGCCTAACTATTAATTATGTCCCGGCCGCCGGCGCGGAACGCGGCTGCGAGCTGCTCTTGCGCCGCAAGAGTTGCCCACTTTGCAGGCATCTGGCGCCCTTTCAGCATCCACCCAGGATTGCGAAGATGGTCGGGCGCCAGTGTTATTGGATAAAATGACGCAGCTTTGAGGTGTCGAGGCGCCTTCCGCCCGCGCAGGCGGCATCTTCATCGGCGTCCGATGAGCTCGTGCTGAGCGGCAACCGGCTTCACTCGCGATAGCTCCTCTTTTCAAATTCAAACGCCGCTCCAAATGAGAGGCATGCGGAGCGAGCACGAGCGCCAGCAGATGGCGAAGACCCGATCCGACTGGTTTCGCCTACACCCTGGAGGTAACTTGCATGACTCCCGAAGAACGGCAGCTTCTTAGCGCCCTGGCCCAGCGCGTCAGGAACGTTCCACCTCAGCAAAAAGACCCTGAGGCGGAGCAATTCATTCGCCAACTCACGGCGGAACGCCCCGATACAGCCTATGTGCTCGCGCAGACCGTGATCATGCAGGACTTCGCTCTCAGAAACGCGCAGTCGCAGATCGAAGACCTGCAGCGCCAGCTCAGCCAAATGCAGCCGCCTCAGCAGGAGCGCCCGGGCAGCTTCCTCGGCGGGTTGTTCGGCAGATCGCCATCGCCGCAGCCCTCCACATCGTCGCCGGGCAGCGTACCGCGCGTAAACCCGTGGGGACAACCGGACGCGCCGCCTCCGGGCTACGGCGCAGGCCCCGGCCAGGGCTACGGCTATGGCCCGCCGCCACAAGGCCCGGTCATGCAGCCGTCGCAGACGGGAAGCTTCCTGCGCGGGGCGGCCGGCACAGCGCTCGGCGTCGCAGGGGGCGCCCTTCTGTTCCAGGGCATCAACTCCATGTTCGCGGGCAACCACGGGCTTTCGAGCAGCGCTCTATCCGGCATCACCCCCCAGGACAGCCTGACCGAAACGACCGTCGTGAACAATTACTATGACGATCGGGAAGGCGGCCGCGGCGACCAGGACAATCAGGCCGACTACGGCGGCGATACCGACTTCGGAGGCAATGACGATTTCGGAGGCGGCGGCGACGATTACGCGTGATGAGAGGCGTGACGCTCCAGGCGATAATGCTCTGGAGCGTCACCTTCAGCATAGCACGGCGTCCGCATATCTAAAATGCCAAGCTTTTGCGCTTAGGACATCGGCCGAAGGCTTGTTACACTGGTTAACGCTGGGGAGATGATAGGAGCGTCTATGCAATATATTGTTGGTTTGAAGCTCAAGGGTAAAACCGGGCACATTAACGTCGTTGCTGAGGACGCGCTTATCGCTGCGCTGAAGGCCAAGGCGCAGCAGCCGGACTCGACCATCACCTACGTAAGGCGGCAGAACAAGCGCGGGGATGCGCGGCATCCGGCGCTTGCCGGGGCGGCCCAGTAAAGGCAGATTGGGCCGGCCTGATCGATGCCCTACCAGTTCTCGCGGACCGAGACGTTGCCGCCAAGCTCGTCGGAGACGACAAGAGGCTGGCTGCAATCGTGATAGAACTTCTGACGGAGAAACCATCCCCACCCGGGAGGCGCCTCGCATCCGCAGATCTGCTTGCGAAAATTGTGGGCGCCATGCCGGATTCTAGGGGGTGGGATCTGATGGATCTGAGCGCAGCGGCTGTCCGCACAATCCGGATCCGCCGCTGCGGGCCCGGCAAGGCCGCAGATTAGGGCCACGCAGGCGGCTGCCGTGATGTTTCGCATTGAGCTGGCTACCGAGCGCATCATCAGTGATCTTCATGGTAAGGAACGAGTAAGACCTCCGCCACCGCGAAGGCCGCGTTTAAGCCCGTCTGCTCCTGAACGCTGACGGGTTGCAGGGAGATGGTGTCATTCGACCCGCCGATCAGCACATTTGCGCCCCCGCCCAAGCCGACCGAAGCGTCAGCGGCAACGCCGACATACCGGCCCATCAGAGCGCCCTCGTTGACGGGGAGGTCCGTTGGGGCCAGGACGACCCAGGTGAGACGCGCAGTGTTCGTCATGCCGACATCGAGGCCGTATTTCTTGATCTGGCCTTCGTACAGTTCGCCTTCGGTGTTCAGCCGCGAGCGGAAGACGCAGCGCAGTTCCCTTGTCGAACCGAAGATGAAGCTAACGCCACCCTTGATGCCGCAATCCAGATGCCCGACGGCTACGGTCTCGCTCGCGCCCGCCGGAGACATGGCGGCGATTGCGCTCGTCAAGCCGGCGATCATCGCGGCCTTGATCAACGTCCCTGTCATAGTCGTCTCCCTCGCAGCAAGGTTTGCCCGACTCGTACAAGCTACGCCAAGTCCTTCTGTAGCAGCTTTCAGGAAAGAAGTAAGACGTGAGCGCTCAATAGCTGTCGATGAATGAAAGCCGGCCTGTGAGCCGTTGCCGGGACGCCCCGGGCTGTAAAAAAGCCCGAATTGAAGCATTGCCTTTCACAAACCCCGTATCAAATCAGATGCCCATGAGATATTTGAATCTCCCAAAGCTTGGCCTTGTTTTGATGTTGATCGCGCTTTCGACAGGGTTCGCCTTTGCGCATCCCCACGTGTGGGTGACGATGGCGACTGAAGTCCTGCTCGATCAAAACAGGGCGATCACCGGCTTCCGGCACACATGGACCTTCGATGAGGCGTATACGAACTTCGCCATCGACGGGCTCGATGCAAATGGAGACGGCATCTACAGCGAGGAGGAACTCAAGCCTCTCGCGCAAACCAATATCGAGGCGCTGAAGGAGTTCGAGTATTTCACCTTCGCATTTCTCGGAGAGACGAAACTTCCGGCGAAGGCGCCGGTGGATTACCGCCTGGACTACAAGGACAAGCTTTTGACGCTGACCTTCACCCTGCCGCTCGAAAAGCCCATCGCTTACGAGAAGATCAAGGATTTCAGCTTCGCCGTATACGACCCCGGCATGTATGTCTCGCTCACATTCAGCGGCAAGGAACCGGTGAAGATTGCATCGGCAAAGCCCGTGTCCTGCAAGGCGAGCGTCGGAGACCGGACATCGAAGGCCAAGGCCAAGGCCAAGGAAACGACGCTCGCCCAGCTTGGCGAAAACATCGATCCATCGAGCAACCTGGGCTACCAATACGCAGAGCGCGTCACGATCAACTGCAAGTCGTAGCGTTGCCTGCGGAACCACCTGTCAGGTTTTCAAAAAGCGTATTGCTTTGTCGACTCCTTCCGGAAATTACGAGGATCGAGACAATAATGCTGCTTACTGCCACAAACCAGGCTTGAACCAACGTTAGCGTCGTGGCGGCTCTGAAAATGGTTTAGTGGTTTAGTTGAACATGGAAACTTTAGACTTTCCCTTGTCGCGCCTCTGCTACGCGCCTCACGCGGAAGATGGCGTTGAGGTAACCAAGTCGGGGCTGGCCGCGTGGCTTGGCAGGCAGCTCGATTCCAGAGCCTTAAGCGACCCGGCTCTCGATGCGCGCCTTCGCTCGTTCAAGCTGCAGATCAAATACGCGGCAGGCAATGGCCAGCCTGCGCCAAACGGCGAAACGCGCAATTGGGCCGCCGTGGATGAGATGAGGCCGCTGACCTATCTCGACGCGCCGATCGAGACGGCCTGGGCGTTGCACGAGCCGAAAGGCCCGCGGCCCCAGGAGGAACAGGCGCGGCCCTACCACGAGGTCGCCGCTGCAACCGCGATCCGCGCCGTCCACAGCAAAGCGCAAGTTTACGAGCAGCTTGTCGCCTTCTGGCATGACCATTTCAATGTTCTCGCGAGCGATGACAGGAGGATTGGCTGCGCGTTTCCAACTTACGACCGCGACGCGATCCGGCCGCATGCGCTTGGAAACTTTCGCGACCTGCTCGAAGCCGTCGCATCGAGCCCGGCCATGCTCCTCTATCTTTCGAATGCGTCGTCACGGGCGGGCGCTGCGAATGAGAATTACGCGCGCGAGCTGATGGAACTGCACACGCTTGGCCGCGATGCCTATCTCAACGACCGCTATGACCGCTGGCGCGATGTGCCTGGCTCGGGCGACGGCGCGCCGCAAGGTTATATCGACGAAGACGTCTACGAGGCCGCGCGCGCGTTCACCGGGTGGACGATCGAAAACGGCCAGCGCCTCGATGCCGCGACCGAGTTGCCGCGCTCGGGCAAGTTCATCTATATCGACGGATGGCACGACGGCTATCAGAAGCGCGTGCTCGCCACCGAGTTTCCGCCTTTCGCCGCCCCGATGGCCGACGGGCGCAAGGTGCTCGATCTTGTCGCGTTTCACCCGGCGACGGCGCACTTTCTGTGTCTCAAACTCTGCCGCCGGTTCGTGAGCGACGCGCCGCCCCAAAGCCTCGTCGAGAGCGCCGCAAAAGTCTGGATTGAGAACGCGAAGACCCCCGCTCAGATTGCGGCCGTCATCAGGCATATCGCGCTGTCGAAGGAGTTCGCGGCCTCGCGCGGCGCAAAACCGAGGTCGCCGCTGGCGCTTGCCGCAAGTTTTGCGCGGCTCACCGGCATCGATCTGACGCCAACGCAGCCGCTTTTCCATCAGCTCGCACTCTGCGGCCAGCGCCTTTTCGGATGGCCTTCGCCCGATGGCCGGCCCACAAGCATCGATTACTATTGCACGGCGGAGCATCTTCGCGAGCGCTGGGTGCTTCTCGCAAGGCTCGCGGCCAATGCGTGGAACACGGGTCAGCCGAAAGCGCTCAAGGCGCAGGCCAACGGGTCTGCGCGAACCGGCGATGTCGCCCAGCGCTGGCTTTCGGTCTTTGCCGGCGCGGGCGCGCGGGCGGACGTTTTCATCAACGATCTCGGTTTCGATTTCGCAGCTGCGGCAGGCGATGAAAAGCGCATCGCGCAGATCGCCGCGCTGTGCGCCGCCGCGCCCCATTTCCAGATCACGTGAGGCTGTCATGCGATTGAACCGCCGCAATTTCCTGAGGCGCACGCTCGCGGGCGGCGCGCTCCTGACGCTCGACGGCGGAACGCTTCGCCAGATCGCTTTCGCGGCGGCGCCCGAAGCCAGACAGCGCATTCTGGTGGTCGTGCACATGCGCGGCGCGTGCGACGGCCTCAATCTCGTCTGCCCCGCCAACGACAGGAACCTGATCGCAGCGCGCCCGGCGGAGCTCCGCGTTCTCCCCGATGGCGATCACCCCGGCCTTCCCCTCAAAGCCGCGGCGACGCCCAACATCGACTGGCGGCTTCATCCCGCCGCCCCGGAACTCGCCGAGTTCTATCGATCGGGCACGCTCGCCTTTGTGCATGCGGCAGGCATTCCCGAGGCCAACCGCAGCCATTTCGTCGCGAGCGACATCATGGACCACGGCGCGCCCGACGGCTCCTCGCTCGCCCATATCAAAGGGGGATGGCTCGCGCGCTACCTCTCCCAGCCGAGCCAGGCAAAGGCGGGACTTCCGGCTGTTTCTGCATCCGGTTCACTCGCAGGCGAGTTTGCGGGCTTCGGCAGCGCGTTTTCCGTGGCGGATCTTTCGAATGGGGTTCCGCTGCCCTGGGACGCCAAAGGCGCCGCCGCCGTTGAGCGGCTTTATAAGCAGGCGCAGGGCCCGGTTGGCGCCGCAGGCGTGCGCGCGCTCGAAGCGGCGAAGCTCGTTTCCGACAAGCTGCCTCGCGGCGCGGACGGGAAATTCGCGCCTTACCTCGACCAGAAGGAAACCTACGACAAGGCGGGAGACATCGGGCGGGGCTTGCGCACCGTGGCCCGTCTCATCAAGCTCGATGCCGGCCTTGTCGCGGCGAGCGTGGATGTCGGCGGCTGGGACACCCATGAGGGCCAGCCCGGACGCTTCCAGAACAATGTGCAGCGGCTTTCAAGCGGGCTCGGCGCATTCTGGAACGATATCGCCGCCTGGCACGACCGGGTCACCCTTGTCGCTTACAGCGAGTTCGGCCGCCGTCTCAGGGCGAACAAGAGCAGCGGCACCGATCACGGGCGCGGCGGCGTGATGATCGTCATGGGCGGCGGCGTGAAGGGCGGGCGGATTCTCGGGCCGTGGCCAGGGCTGGAAGAGGGCGCGCTGGATGAGCGCGTCGACCTTGCGGTGAAGACCGATTACCGGCACGTTCTGACGGAGCTTCTGGGGTTCCACGGCGGCGCGCCGCTCGGCGCGGGCGTCTTCCCCGGTTACAAAGCGCCGCCGCATCTCGGGCTTGTGGCTTAGTTAGAGCGTAATGGTCCATCCATAAGCGAATGAATCCGCCTGTTTTTCCTGGATGGCCGCCTCAAGGGCGGCCATGACGATGGGATGTTACTCCGCAGCGCGCAAAGGCGTATGCTGCCCCTGCCCAAAGCGCTTCTCGATATAGTCCTGCACCATGGCCATGAAGTCCTGCGCCAGCGTGGGCCCGCGCAGCGTCGCGACCTTCTGGCCGTCGATGAACACCGGGGCGGCAGGCGACTCGCCCGTGCCCGGCAGCGAGATGCCGATATCGGCCTGCTTCGACTCGCCCGGCCCGTTCACGATGCAGCCCATCACGGCGACATGCAGCGTCTCGACGCCCGGATAGGTTTTGCGCCACTCCGCCATGTTCGTCACGAGATGGGTCTGGATGTCGCGCGCCATCTCCTGGAAAAGCGTGGACGTGGTGCGCCCGCAGCCGGGACACGCCGCGACGATCGGCACGAAGGTGCGGAAGCCCATGGTCTGCAGGATCTGCTGCGCGACCTCGACTTCCTTGGTGCGCGCGCCGCCCGGCGCCGGCGTGAGCGAGACGCGGATCGTGTCGCCAATGCCCTTCTGAAGCAGGATGCCCATCGCCGCCGACGACGCCACGATGCCCTTCGACCCCATGCCGGCCTCGGTCAGCCCGAGATGCAGCGCATAATTGCAGCGGGACGCGAGCATGGCATAGATGCTGATGAGGTCCTGCACGGCGCTGGCCTTGGCCGACAGGATGATCTTGTCCGCGCCCAGCCCCAAGCTTTGCGCAAGCTCGGCGCTGGCGGTTGCGGAATGCACGATGGCCTCGTGCAGCACCTCGCGCGCCTCTCGCGGCTTCGGGCTTTTCTGGTTGTCGTCCATCATGCGGGCGAGCAGCTCCTGGTCGAGGCTGCCCCAGTTCACGCCGATGCGCACGGGCTTGTCGTGCTTCAGCGCGATTTCGATGATGTCGGAGAATTGCTTGTCGCGCTTATCGCGGAAGCCGACATTGCCGGGATTGATGCGGTATTTCGCGAGCGCCTCGGCGCAGGCCGGATACGCCGCCAGCAGCTTGTGGCCGATATAGTGGAAATCGCCGACGAGCGGCACATCGATGCCCATCGCGAGAAGCCTGTCGCGGATGTGCGGCACGGCCGCCGCCGCCTCCTCGCGGTCCACGGTGACGCGCACCAGTTCCGAACCCGCCTGCGCGAGCGCGGCGACCTGCTTCACGGTGGAGTCCACATCGGCGGTGTCGGTGTTCGTCATCGACTGCACAACGATGGGCGCGCCCCCGCCGACGGTCACGCCGCCAACCTTCACCGGAATGGTGATGTGCCTCGCCTCGCGCATGTCGGTCATGGATGCTCTCCAGGGGTGGGACGCCGGGGGGTTTGCCGTTCTACATAGAGAAAAACGCGGGCGCGCGCTAGCGTTCGAATTGGCGCGGGGGGCCTTTATTTCTTGGGTTTGCGCCAAGGGTTAAGAGGCGGCGCGGGCGTATTTTCGAAATCGCCGGTGTTGCGGGTGACGAGCGTAAGGCCAAATACTGTGGCGGTCGCGGCAATGAAGCCGTCCATGATGGGGATCGGCCGCCCTATCGCAGCCCGCGCCGCAGTGATCTTGCCCCAAGTTTCGGCGACTGTGGAGTTTACCGGCAGAAGCCTTCCCTCGAAACGTTCCGCGAGATTCCCGTGCAGCCAGCTTTCGAGTTTGGCGCGGTGCTGGCTGGGCTTGAGGCGCTCGATCCCGAACTTGATTTCGGCAATCGTCATGACGCTCAAGAATGTCCGGTCTTCATCGACCGAGGCGAGCCACGCGATCAGGTTCGGATTGGGCTTCGGCTTCGTCCATTCCGAAACGACGTTCGTATCGAGGAGAAAGCTCATAGGTCGGGCGGCGTAGCGACTTCCTTAAGGCGCTTGATCTCGACCCCAAACTCGCGCAAGGGCGAGCTGGCGAAGAAATCCGCAAGCGTGCCTTCCCGCTTCGCGCGGCGCGCCCATTCCTCCGCCGATACGATGACGGCGGTTGTCTTTCCGTTGCGCGTGATAGTCTGCGGGCCGTCCGACACCGCACGGTCCAGCACCTCGCTGAACTTCGCCTTCGCCTCCGCGACCGTCCAAATGTCGTCCATGGCCGCCTCCCAACTTCTAAACTCTGATAGTCATAATGGTCATTTTCGTGGTTTAACGCAAGACTGGTAACGGCATCTGCATTTGCAAAAACTGAATAATTTTAAGCTACAGCTTTACGCATTCTTTGCAGTGGGGCACGGCGATGAACCGGGACGACACCATTAAGCTCTTGTTTGAGTGCGAGGCGAAGCGCAAGGAAACGCGGAGCACTGAATCTTGAAAAAGGCACATCCGAAGCCGATGCGAATGGTGCGGCGAATAGGGCAGCATTGATGCATTGGAATGCCTGGGCAAACAAAATGCTAGCGGATCGCCAAACCTTGAAAATTTCAATCGTTGGGCGTCTGAAGAAGATGGCACCGGCAGCAGGGAAGCAAAAAACAACGAAACACACGATTGGATGGAGGCGGCTGAAGCCGACTTCTCTCACTGCGTCTTTGTTACCCAGGACGCCAAAAGGGTTCCAGATTCCAGCGAAGAAGTCAAAGAAGCTGTTAGCGACAAAAAAGGGATCGTCAGGACAGTCGTCGTTGTCGACGCAGAACTGGATTTTCGTAATTTTATATTTCCTGGCGATGCCTCCTTCAACAACACCAGTTTCACCGGGTATACCTCGTTCAACAACGCCTGCTTCTACGGCAACGCTTGGTTTAACGAAGCCAATTTCTTAGGAGGGGGCTCATTTTCCAACGCCGCATTTACCGCTTACTCTTCATTCGCCAACGCCCGCATTTCAAACGTCGCTCGATTTAGCTGGGCCAAGTTCCTAGCGGAAGCCGAGTTTGGCTCCTCAACCTTTTCGGGCGAGGCTTCGTTCAACAGCGCGGCCTTTTCGGGTGACGCTTGGTTCAAAGGTGCCACATTCGTGGACATGGCCCATTTTCCGGCGTTAGTTTCAAAGGCACTGCCTTGTTCGTCAACGCCGTTTTTATGGGCTTCGCTCGGTTCGACGACACCATCTTCGTGCGAGATGCGGCGTTCTATAATGCAACCTTTGAGCGATACTCTTGGTTCGACAATGCTATCTTCAAAGAGACTGCTTGGTTCGCCAGCGCCACCTTCACAAAGAGCACATCTTTTCGCGACTCCAATTTTGGGGCGGAAGAAAAGAAGGCGGATGCGAATTTCACAGCGATCAAGGTGGAGCGTGCCTTCGACTTGACAGGGACGTATTTCTCCAAAGTCCCGAGCTTCTGCCAGGCCGACTTCAAGCAAGCGCCAGACCTTGACGGCGTGGATTTTCCGCTTCCTCCCGCCGAACCTTTGATGAGCGGCGACGAAGAACTCATCCCGAAATATCGCGCGATACGGCGCATGGCGATCCAAAGCGCCGACTACGACCGGGAGCAGCAGGCCTTCAAGGGCGAAATGCGATCGCGGCGGTGGAAGATCGACACGTTCTGGCATCCCGAAGGGTTTTTCGGCTGGTGCTACGATTGGTCCGCCGATTGCGGGCGCTCGATAATCCGGCCTTTCGGGATCTGGGTTCTCAGCGTTTTTGTGTTTGCGGTTCTGTATCTGCCCGAAGGCAAGAATGCCCTGGATCGCTGCGTTTCGGGCGATGGCTCGATCTTCGTCAAATCGCTCTACATCTCAGGCCGCAACGCCTTGGTGTTGTCGAGCGGCGGCAAGAATGACCGGATCACGAAAGCTTATCAATGCCTGTTCGGAAGCTCGATCCCCGATGGCGTGAGCTTCGTCGAATCCTTCGTGCAGGTGCCGCTGAGCGCGGTACTGATCTTCCTGTTCCTGCTCGCGGTGAAGAACAGGTTCAAGATCAAATAGCCCCCTCAACCGTCATCGCGGAAAGCGCCTTCGCCCTTATCGCGATCCTTGAACCGCTCCACCACTTGCATCCACGACACTGCAAACTGCGCTATTCCTGACGACCAAGGTTGGGTATTTGGTCATGACGAAAACTAAGTAAGGCGTGAGCTAAGCCGCCCGAACGCAAAAACGTGAAGCGAGGGCTTATCGGAATGGCCTCCAACGCCCCTCATTGAGGAAACATATCGCCTAGCCCACGTGTTCAGCGGATCCCACAAACCACTTTGGAGGTTACTTATGAAAGCTGTCCTCGCCACAATCTTGGGCGCAACATGCGGGCTGACTTTGATGGCATCCACCGCATCCGCTGAAATCGCTTGCAATCGCGAAGGCGATTGCTGGCATGTCAGGGAGACCCAGCATTTCCAGCCTGAACACGGGGTCGTTATTCATCCCGACGATTGGAGATGGGCCGAACACGAGCACGATAGGTTCCGCTGGCGCGAGCATGAGGGCCGCGGCTTCTGGCGCGAAGGCCGCTGGATCGAAATCCACTAAGAACTTGGTGGCGGCCGGCCTCGAATGAAGTCTCCGCCACCTTGATTTCGCGGGACACCGCGATGCGCTCGTGAACCAAGCCCATGAATGTCTCTACACTGATCCAGCGGGCAAGCTGCACATTCCGCCCAGCGTTACCTTCGTCGAGACGCTGCCGCAGTTTCCGATAAGCGCCGTCCTCATATTCCTCGGTCTGCTCGCAGTGAAGACCAGGTTCAAGATCAAGGAGCTGCAAGGGTAAGGCGCAAGCGCCAGCGCGGTCTTCGTTCAGGCCGGAAACTGGCTGCGAAAAACCGCCTTGATGTGGGCCAAACGGTTGGACAGCCTATCGGCCTCGGCCGGCTTGCCGAGCCGTTGCGCCAAGCCGATTGCGTCATAAAGGAATTCCTTCGCGTCGCTGTAATGCGCGGCGGCGGGCGTTCCGAATTCCGCATCGTACATCCGGGAATAAGCCTCTTCAGCCTGCGCTTCGAGCCAGTGCAGTTTCGCTTCCGTACCTTCGGGCGGGATGCTGGTCATGGCGAAACTCCTCTTGCCGCCTTCCGCGAAACGCCAGTGCGGGCACGGCTACGAACGCACGGATGCCGCCGCGCGCCAGCGTTAACCCAAAATGGTTAACTTCGGCGGCCAAGGATTTATTTCCGGCCAGAACTTGCTTAACAAAGCATCAAAGAATGAAAGCACCCGGCGTTCGCGGGGGCGCGAAATTCAGATCAACCTATTGAAAACGCTAACCGTTTCAGCCTGAGGAGGCAAGGTTAACGGATTGTATTTTTGGACGCAAGTGGACGCGCAAAAGTCCGTTAAATATAATGTGTTAACGAGCGCCGCACCCTCCCCAGCCGCGCGGCGCAGGCGCTGTCCTTATTTTTCCTTTTTATATCAATAGCTTACCGCCATTAACCCCTTGGCAAGGCGCTTTCTCCGATAATCCAGGCTCCATCAGAGTTGGTGGTCCGACACAAGCAGAGTTTTGGTCCAAGGTGTCAACGTCCTCGCAAAGCAGCGCCGCGACAGGAGCGGGCAGATGGCCTTCAAGGTCCGAAAGGCGGTCGCCGCTTTGGGGAATCGGCAAGCTCAGCCAGCGCCCGCGCCGGTTAATAAGACGTTACCCTTCAGCGGACAATTTATCGCCTGCCGGTAGCTTTAGCTTAAGCTGGCGCATGTACAGTAGGCTAAGGAGTGCCGGTCTCATGCGCCGTCAAGGGCAGCGTTGCTTGAAGGATGCCGCAGGGCCAAGACCGGCTTAGGGTTGCGAATGATTGGGTGCGTCGATGACAGCTGTCATAGGTGTGTCTGTAACTGCTTCTGCTTCGGCATCTGCCTATAGCGGCGTCGCGCTGATGGCGGCGCAGGGCGTAGCGGGATCTGGCGGAGCAGCGCCGCATGACTCGGCGGTTGCGCAGGTCAGTCCATCAGATGCGGCAGGGAGCGATCCCAGATCGGCCGACCTTGGCCTTCAGGTACCGCCCCCCTTCTACACCTTTATCCTGACGAACACGTCGACCTCGCCCCCCTCGGCAAACACCGCCTCGGCGGGCGCCTCCGCCTATTTCGTGAACGCGACCACTCCCAGCCAGCAAGCGGTTAATGAAGCTAACGCCGGAAGTTCGGACGGCACAGGCGATTCAGGCGCCTCCGGATCCAGCTCCTCGCCAGGCGCGATCCAGGGAAACAGCGGTTCGGGCCAGGGCCAGGCGACCCAGGACCTCGTTATTCCGAAAGCGCACATAATACCCGAGGCGCCCTGGGATAACGGATGAGGCGACCTTCGCCGAGCTTTATCGCCCCCGCCAAGCGAGCGCGGGCGCTGCCACAAAGAAAAACAGCGCGGCGAGCGCGAGCACGATGGACGGCCCCGCCGCCGTGTCGAGCTTGAGCGACAGGTAAAGGCCGCCAAGCACCGCCGCCGCCGCCGCAACGGCCGCCAGCGCCGCCATCTGCTCCGGCGTTTTCGAGAAAGGCCGCGCGACAGCCGCTGGGAAGATCATGAGCGAGGTGATGAGCAGGATGCCGACCACCTTCATGGCGAGCGCCACCGTCACCGCGATGAGAAGGATGAAGGCAGTCTCCGTGCGGCGCACGGGCACGCCCTCGGCGGCGGCGAGTTCCTCGTTCACAGTGACGGCCAGGAGCGGACGCCAGAGGAAGACCAGCGCCGCCAGCACCGCCGCCGCTCCGCCCCAGATCCAGGCGATGTCGGCCTTCGAGACGGCGAGGATGTCGCCGAAGAGATAGCCCATCAGGTCGAGGCGCGCGCCGCCCGCGAAGCTTGCCGCGATGACGCCCGCGGCGAGCGCGGCATGGGCGAGGATGCCGAGCAACGTGTCGTAGGGGATCGCGCGCTGCGCCTGGAAACCAGCCAGGAGCAGCGCCATGGCGACGGCGGTGGCGATGACGCCAAGCGTGAGGTCGATTCCGAGCAGAAAGCCGAGCGCAACTCCGAGCAGGCCGGAATAGGCGATCGTTTCGCCGAAATAAGCCATGCGCCGCCAGACCACGAAGCAGCCGAGCGGAGCAGCGAAGATGGCCGCGCCCACGCCGGCTACGGCGGCGCGCGTGAGAAAGTCATCGAGCATGCGTTGCCATGGGCGCCCTTGATGCGCCCATCCAGGAGTGAAGAGTTCGGCTAGGCGGCCGGGTCGAGCCCGCCGACGACACCGAAAGCGTTTCGGCGTCATGTGTGGATGGCGCGGGACGCGGCTTATCCGGGATCATTCCAAGCGCTACGGTTTGAGACGAACCCGGATAACGACGTTGCCGTTTCCACGATGACGCAGGGAAGTCAACCATGGTGATGCCCATCGCAGACGACATCGCCCGAAAGCGTGTGCGTATGGTCGTGGTGATGCTCGTAGAGGCCGAGGCTCGCGGCGGCTTTTGGGCCGAACAGGCGCACATATTCGGGGTGCCCGGCCACCATGCCGGGCCTTCCCTCGCAGCAAACATGCCGGTTGAGGCAGACCACGCGGTCGCTCGCGCCGAGCACCACATGCAGATCGTGGGAAATCAACAAAATCCCGCAGCCGCGACTGTCGCGGATCGCCGTGATGAGTTCGTAAAGTTGTGCTGCCCCGGCAAAGTCCACCGCCTGCGCGGGCTCGTCCAGGACCAGCAACTGCGGATCGCGGGCAAGCGCGCGGGCAAGCAGAACGCGCTGAAATTCGCCGCCGGAAAGCTCGCACATCTGCGCATCGATGAGACGCTCCGCCCCCGTCTCCGCAAGGCAGGCGGCGGCCTGCTCGCGCGGCACGGCCTCGCTGAGGGACATGAAACGCCTCACCGAAAGCGGAATGATGCGATCGATCGGAAAGCGCTGCGGCACATAGCCGATGCGCAGGCCCGGCTTCCGCGTGATTCGGCCCGCTGAGACTGGTGTAAGCCCAAGAAGAGCGCGTGCGAGTGTCGTTTTCCCGGCTCCGTTCGGCCCGATGAGCGTCACTATTTCAGAAGCATGGACGGTGACGCTGACATTCGCCACCGCGGGCTTGCCCTGGAAAGCGATTGAAACGCCTTGCGCCGCGGCGAGAACCTCTCCAGCGCCCCTCGCCTCGCAGGTCACATCCGCCTTCGGGCGCGTCAGCATGAAGCCCCCCACCGCTGCGCGTCATAACATTCGGCGCAGATGCCGCTGACCTCGATCACCACATGTCGTGCGCGAAAACCGCTTTCCCGAGTGGAAAGCTCGATTGCGCGGAACGCATCCGGTGCGTCAGCTTCGGAGACGCGCTCGCAGCCCTCACAAACAAGGGTGATCGTTTGCGGGCTCGCCGGGTGCTCCGTCATGCAGGCGAAAAACGCGTTGCGGCTTTCAAGGCGGTGCACAAGGCGCGCGCCCTGCAGCACGTCGAGAATGCGATAGATGGAGACTGGCGCAAGGCGTCTACCGTCTTTTGCGAGACTGTCGATCAGATCGTAGGCGCTGATGGGCTTATGACTCCGGGCGACATGGCGGAACACCTGCTCACGCAGCGCCGTCCACTTGATCCCGAGATCCAGGCATCGCATTTTCGCGCGGCTAAGCGCGTCATGCAGGCAAACGCCGTGATCGTGATTGCGGGGCGGAAAGGAGACAGGCTTTTGTCCAATCATTCCGCTGATGTAATGTTATTCTGTATCTTTGGCAATTCCCTCCGCCTCAATGTTCTTGATCTGCGCCGTATTTCCACAAACGAGCTTATTTAGACGCCTCCCAGGCTTTCGAGGGCTCCTGCCCCAGATTTACCTCAAGTAAAAAGTTTAGAGTTGTTTTATGGTCATGACCGTAAGCAGAAAAGCGGGTGCAGTTCTCGCGCTTGCATCTGGAGTGTGCGTTGCTCCCCGGCGTATTCGCAAGGCTTCCGATTTCGCTGCGACCACGACAAGCTTGGCGACTTCGACGAAGAATCTTCGGGACGTAAACATCGCCCTTAAGGGTTGGAATTGGGTGAGGCAGCATGACGCGCCTCCTTTAATTGAATGAAACACTTGAGCACCTTGTTAATCGCGGCCTGCCGGCTCCAACCGAACTGTCTTGAAAATTCAACAAATCTGATGCACATTTCCTCTGTCGAAGTGTTGATCCTGAAGCCTAACCGGAGCAATACAAAAGAAGGGTTCTTACGCTGAGGCCTAACGTTCTGCATCCAGAGTTCTCCGAACTCAAACCGCGCCGCGCAAAACGCGCCCCCGCGGCTTCCGCCTCCCTCTCACAACTCATCGTCGACGCGCTCGAGGACGCCAAGGCTGACAACATTGTCAGCATCGATCTGGCGGGCAAGACTTCGCTCGGTGATACGATGGTTGTGGCGTCCGGGCGCTCGCAACGCCATGTGGGCGCCATCGCCGACAGACTCATCGAGAAATTGAAAGAGGATGGCGTTCGCGATACACGTGTCGAAGGGATGCCCCTCTGCGATTGGGTGCTTATCGATGCGGGCGACGTCATCGTCCACATCTTCCGCCCCGAGGCGCGCGAATTTTACAACCTCGAGAAGATGTGGGGATCCGACAGGCCCAAGCGGGAAGCCGCCGACTAGACAAAGCGGTCAGACAGGACGGTCGGAATGAAGGTATCTGTTCTGGCCGTTGGCCGGTTGAAGAGCGGCGCGGAGCAGGCGCAGTTCAATCGCTATTTCGATCTCTTCAATGCGTCTGCCCGCGGGCTCAAGATGCCGCCCATGGCCGTGGTCGAGATCGGCGAAAGCCGAAGCGATTCCGCGGCGGAGAGGAAGAACGCGGAGGCTCAGGAACTCCTGAAGAAGGTGGGCGGCTCGCGGCTCGTCGTGCTCGACGAGGAGGGCAAGACGCTGACGTCCTACGAGTTTACAGCCATGATCTCGCGTCTTCGCGATGAAGCGCTCGATGCGGCCTTCGCTATCGGCGGCCCCGATGGTCATGGCGAAGCCCTCAAGAAGGCGGCGCACCTTCATCTATCTCTCGGACGCATGACCCTGCCGCACGGCCTCGTCAGAATTGTCCTTGCCGAGCAGCTCTACCGTGCCCTGACCATTATGCAAGGTCACCCCTACCACCGCGCGTGAGGCCTCGGCCTTAAGGGTAAGAACCGGGCGTCGACGCTCGGTGTGTTCTACATCGGCAGGCCGAAGGAGATTTCAGCGCCGTTCATGGGCCGGATCTCGCCACTCTTTCGGACCCCTGGCAGTCCTGCAAACATCTTGAGGTAATCCCGCGCCATGCGTTCGGCCGTAAAACGGTCTTCGAAAGCCGCTCGAACCGAGGTGCGATCGATCTCGGAAAGCCGGGATACCGCGCTTACCGCCTCATCGACACTGTCGACCACGAAGCCGCTGACGCCATTGTCGATGACCTCCGGCACAGATCCTGACCGAAACGCGATAATCGGCGTCCCGCAAGCCATGGCTTCGATCATGACAAGACCGAAGGGTTCGGGCCAGTCAATAGGAAACAGAAGCCCAAGCGCATCGCCAAGGAAGCGCGCCTTCTGATGTTCGGCGATTTCACCAATATACTCCACATTGGGATGAGCCTTGATCATGGGCTCAATCTTTTCGTCCCAATAAGCCTGATCATGCTTATCGACCTTCGCCGCGATCTTCAGCGGAAGCCCGGCGCGCGCCGCGATTTCGATTGCGCGGTCGGGCCTTTTCTCAGGCGATATCCGTCCCAGAAATGCGAGATAGCCACCCTTCGGGCGGGGCGAGAAGCTCAGCAGGTCCTTGGGAAGGCCGTGATAAACATTGCCGGCCCAATTGACATTTTCCGGCAATGGCTCCCGCTGATCGTACGAGATCGAAGAGACTGGGACATTCGGGAAAGTCGAATAGAACGGGATCAATTCAGGAAGATCCAAGCGCCCGTGGAGAGTTGTAACGGTTTTGCCGGCGAATTGATGAATGATCGGAAACTGCAGGATGTGAATATGAAAATGAAAAACATCAAACTCGTGCGCACGCCGCCGTACCTGCTCAAGCATCATAATGTGATGGGGGATAGGATCGACGACGTGGGGATTGAGCCGTAGGCCAACGTCGGCGCAAGAGACAAGTTCCGCCCGTGTAATGGAATCGCCGCTCGCGAACAGCGTGACGTCATGGCCCTGATCGACCAGTTCTTCGGTTAAATAAGACACGATCCTTTCCGTCCCGCCGTAAAGCTTCGGCGGGCAGCTTTCGGCAAGGGGCGCAATCTGAGCGATTTTCATGCAGAAACCTTCTTTCCAAACTATTTACGAACCTCAAGGCGCCCACCTAAGGCGGCGCACCCATCTATAACACGTGAGCAAAGCAATAGGTCCAGCCGCGTTCCCGCTGAAAACTTAAGCTGTACCAGTCTTTCATAAATTGGAGCAATACAATTATTAAGTCGACCGGATAAAACCGAAGTTATTATATTTTAGCTCAAGCGCGGCTTGTTATCCCGGAGGGTGGTTGCCATATAGATCTTCCTGTAGTATTGCAGACTAAAGATTGTTCTCGACCGTCATGGAGACAATTGACTTAAAGAATCGAATGCATCGCGGCGATTCACCCAAGACGGCGGACTTCCTGAGTGGCGGCGGCGAAATGGGCGCTCTTATGCGCGCGCATGATTGGGCGGCCACTCCCCTTGGCGCACCCGACCACTGGCCTCAAAGTCTCAAGACGGTCATTCGTATTTTGCTGACGTCTCGCTATGCCATGTGGATGGCCTGGGGCGAGGACCTCACCTTCTTCTGCAATGATGCATATCGGCCCACGCTCGGCGTCAAGCAAAGCTGGGCGCTCGGCGCTTCCTCGCGAAAGGTCTGGGCGGAGATTTGGCCGGATATCGGCCCGAGGATCGACACAGTTCTCAAGGCGGGCGCCGCCACCTACGACGAGAATCTGCTCCTGTTTCTCGAACGCAGCGGTTTTCGCGAAGAAACTTATCATACGTTCTCCTACAGCCCGCTCGCCGGCGACGACGGACGCATCGAGGGGATGCTCTGTGTCGTAACTGAAGATACGGAACGCGTGATCGGCGAGCGGCGTTTAAAGCTGCTTCGCGATCTTGCCTCTCAGCTCTCGCTCGCTCGCACGGCGGAAGAAACCTTCGAGGCATTCCGGCTGCAAGGCCGGAACATGAAGGATCTGCCCTTCACCCTCACCTACCTTTTTGAGGGGGACCGGCCCGACTCGGGCCGGCCTGTATGCACAACGGGCAGTCTGCACCCGGCCCCTACTGCTACCGTGCCCGCATGGGACCGCTGGCCGATCGGCGAGGCGCTTGCAAGCGGCGATCCTGTCATGATCGAGAACATATCGCAATACTTCGATCAGCCGCTTCCCCGGAGCCCGTATGGTTCGGCGCCCCACGATGGGGTGCTGACCCTTCTTTCAAAGCAAGGGCAGAAGCAGCCTGCCGGCTTCATGATCGTGGCAATCAATCCTTTCCGCCGCTACGCACCGGCTTATGCAGGCTTCGTCGATCTGCTCGCGGGCCAGATCGCAGCGAGCCTCGATAATGCTCGCGCTTATGCGGAGGAACGCCAGCGGGTGGAGGCCCTGGCTGAAATCGACCGCGCAAAGACTGTCTTCTTCTCGAATGTCAGCCACGAGTTCCGGACTCCTCTGACGCTGATGCTCGGTCCGTTGGAAGACCTGCTCGGCAACTCGAACCGGGTGGAACCCGCAGTGCGCGGTCAGCTCAAGATCGTTCATCGCAACAGCTTGCGGCTTTTGAAGCTGGTCAACTCCCTTCTCGATTTTTCCCGCATCGAATCGGGCCGCGCCTCCGCCAACTTTCAACCTGTCGACCTCGCGGCGCTCACGCGGGATTTGGCGAGCAATTTCCGCTCGGCATGCGAGCAGGCAGGCTTGAGCCTTGTCATCGACTGCCCTCCCCTGCCCCGCACCGCCTATGTCGACCGCGACATGTGGGAGAAGATCGTGCTCAATCTTCTCTCCAATGCATTCAAGTTCACCTTCAAGGGAGAGATCAGGGTCGCCCTTCAAGCAGATGGCCAGGAGGCGCGGCTCACGGTGAGCGATACTGGCGCCGGCATCGCGAAATCCGAAATCCCGAGGCTTTTTGAGCGCTTCCATCGAATTGAGGGTGCTCGGGGACGCAGCCACGAGGGAAGCGGCATCGGGCTCGCTCTCGTCCAGGAACTCGTGAGAATGCATGGGGGGCGCATCGCGGTTGAAAGTCAGGAAGGCAAGGGCGCCGCGTTTACGATCTCGATCCCGCTCGAAAGCGCGCGTTCGGACCACGTGCCGTCCACGGGCGCCTCTCCGGCAGCGCCAACGGCTCGCACGACTGCATTTGTCGAGGAAGCGCTTCGTTGGCTGCCAGGCATTACCGATCGTGACGAGTTCGCTTCAGACGCGGATTTCTCGGACATCCCCCCAGCATCGAGTGCTGCAAAGCGAGCAAGGATACTGCTCGCCGATGACAACGCGGACATGAGGGCCTACGTCGCCCGGCTGCTTTCGGTGCGCCATGACGTTGAGTCTACGCCGGACGGGCAGGCCGCGCTTGAGGCCGCGCTCCACCGACGCCCCGATCTCATCCTGACGGACATCATGATGCCGCGGCTCGATGGGTTCGGGCTCATCAAAGCGATCCGGGCGAAAGAAAGTTTGCGCGATCTGCCCGTCATCGTCCTGTCCGCCAGGGCCGGGGAACAGGCCAGCATCGAAGGGCTGTCCGCCGGCGCCGACGATTATCTGGTCAAGCCCTTCTCGGCGCGCGAGCTGATCGCCCGCGTGGAAGCGGCTCTCGCGCTCGCCCGACTCCGGGGCGAAACGAACGAAGTCATCCGCGAGACGAGCGAACGGCTGAAAGCGGCGCTCGCCGCGTCGGGAACGGGCACCTTCAGGTGGAATTTCAGCGATAATACGCTGATCTGGGATGACGAGCTTTGCAGGCTCTTCGACATCGAGCCAGGGCGAAATCTTACTCTCGAAAAGTTCATCTCACTTGTACATCCGGAAGACCGAGATGGGATTCGCAAGCGCTGCGAGCAATGCGTGTCGCAGGGCGCGGACTTCGATATGGAATACCGCGTCATACTCAAGCATGGCGGCGAACGGTGGCTCCTCGACAAGGGCGTGACCTTCGAGGACGAGGCCGGACGGCCGCTTTATATGACCGGCGCCTGCGTCGACATCAGTGAAAGGAAGAGAGCCGAACTTGCTCTGCGCCGCCTGAACGAGACGCTGGAGGAAAGAGTTGCGGAGCGCACGGCCCAACTCGATGCGGCCCATAATCAGCTTCTCGATGAGGCGAGAGAGCGCGAAGCGATCTCGGCGCAGTTGCGTCAGGCCCAGAAGATGGAGGCCATCGGCAAGCTTACCGGCGGCGTTGCCCACGACTTCAACAATCTCTTGCAGGTCGTCAGCGGCAACCTTCAGCTCCTTTCGAAAGACGTAGCCGGAAACGAGCGCGCCGAAAGGCGCATTCAGAACGCTTTAACCGGCGTCTCGCGTGGATCGAAGCTCGCATCGCAACTCCTCGCCTTCGGGCGCCGCCAGCCTCTGGAGCCGAAGGTCGTCAATCTCGGGCGCTATCTCAGAGGGCTCGACGACATGCTGCGCCGGGCCCTGGGAGAAGAAATCGAGCTTGAGACGATCGCCATGGGCGGCCTCTGGAACACCAGCGTGGACTTGGCCCAGCTCGAAAACGCGATCCTGAACCTTGCCATCAACGCGCGCGACGCGATGAAGGGGTATGGCAAGCTCACGATCGAAGCGGGAAATGCCTTGCTGGACGATCAGTACGCGGCACGTCACCCGGACATCACGCCGGGGCAATATGTCATGATCGCGGTCAGCGACACCGGGGCTGGCATCCCGCCGGAAAACCTCGAACGGGTCTTCGAACCCTTCTTCACGACCAAGCCGGAAGGCGAAGGCACGGGGCTTGGCCTGAGCATGGTCTACGGCTTCGTCAAGCAATCGGGCGGCCACGCGAAAATCTATAGCGAACTGGGCCAGGGGACGACCGTGCGGCTCTATCTGCCGCGCACCCGCGCAGAGGAAGACACCGCTCTCCCGAAAGACGCCAGTCCCTTTGGCGGCGGGACCGAGACGATCCTCGTCGTGGAAGACGATGAGGGCGTGCGCCTTACCGTCGTCGACCTGCTGGCCGACCTCGGCTACCGCGTCCTCAAAGCCAAGGATGCGCAAGCAGCGCTGGTTGTGATCGAAAGCGGCGTGCCCATCGACCTGCTCTTCACCGACGTCGTCATGCCGGGGCCGCTGCGCAGCACAGAACTCGCCAAAAAAGTGCACGAGCGGCTGCCCGGCGTCGCAATCCTGTTCACATCGGGATATACCGACAACGCCATCGTCCATGGCGGCCGCCTCGACG
Organism: uncultured Alphaproteobacteria bacterium; assembly: GCA_963764115.1. Taxonomy (GTDB): domain Bacteria; phylum Pseudomonadota; class Alphaproteobacteria; order Rhizobiales; family Rhodomicrobiaceae; genus Rhodomicrobium. The sequence continues at coordinate 12,945 of CAVXRT010000025.1, read as the reverse complement.
AAGGCACTCACCTCTTGAGCAAGCCTTACACGCGCGAGGCGCTTGCCCGGAAGATCCGCCATGTCCTCGGCGATCACGGCAAAAAAGACGGCGCGAGTTGCGTGGACGAGCTTTCCCACATGCCGGACGCACCCAAGGGAGCGCTCGAAAAGCCGCTTCGCATTTTGCTGGTTGAAGATGAACCACTAATCCGCGCAGCGACGACCGATTATCTGACCGAACTCGGACATACCGTGTTCGAGGCGAAGGACGCCGCTTCAGCCCTGAAGGTTCTCGATGCGGAGCGCGTCGATCTGCTGCTGACCGATATTTGCCTTCCAGACCAGACAGGCATCGACCTGGCTCATCAGTCTCTCGACCGCTTCCCCGGCCTCAAGGTCGTTCTCGCGTCAGGCTACAGCCGCCCCATTGACAGGGCGCCGGACAGCCGTCTGTCGGAGGCCATAGTCCTGACGAAGCCCTACACCATCGAGATTCTCGCCACGGCGCTCAAATCGCTCTCGTATTGAGCGTCATATCTGCGGCCGCGCGGAAGAAACTGGCGGAGCATCTGGCTCGGCGGGTGGCGCCGACGGCTCTTCCTTTACGGTCTTGCGCGTCCCTCGGAAGCTGCGGGCAAGGCTTTCCAGACCGTCGCGAAAACGCTCGAAGCCACGCATCACGGACTCGCCACGGCGCAACCGTCGATCCAACGCCGCCATTGTGCGGGCCATGCCGGGGTCATCGTCTTCGAGCCAGATGGAGAATACGCGAGCGTAGAGCGATAAAAGCCCGCGCACGCGAAGGAAGCCGGTTCCGCCCTCCCCGCTGATGCCAGCCGCAGCCAGCATCCAATATTGCGATTTCAGCTGAGGCCGCATCTGCGCCAGCAACTCGCCCAGGCTGGAGCCGACATCCTCGCGAATGCGCAGGATTGCGGCCTTGTAGGGCTGCATCACCTCGAAGCGCGTGAGCAGCACATCAAAAAGGCGGTCGCGCGCCACGTCGGGGCCAGGAGCCGGGAACTTCTCGATGACCGCCATATCGATCGCCCGCGAAAACGCGGAGAGGATCTGCCCTTTGCTCTGGAACTCCTTGCGAAACTCCGCGAGCGGGACGCCGGCCTCGGCCGCGATCTCGCCCAGGCTCAAATCGCGCCAGCCTCGCGTCTCCGCCAGCCGCAGCGCCGCCGAGATGATGCGATCGCGGTTCGTCGTCCCTTCCAGCATGGTCGCTCTCCCTTGCAAACCTCCCCGTTATATTGCCGTCGCTGTAGTGGCGTTCAACGGCGGGCTCGTTGAACCAGGTTTGCGCGCGTCTGCATTGCCTAGTCGGGAATGATAAGAAAAAGCGCCTTGCCGAGAGGTTAACAAAGACAAGTCATTGATATAGAAGGGAACTTTATGGCAGCGCCCGCGCCGCCACGGCTGCGAAAGGTGTGGCGCTCGTTAACACATTATATTTAACGGACTTTTCCGCGTCCACTTTCGTCCAAAAATACAATCGGTTAACCCTACAAGTTGGCCTAATAAAGCTCTTCATTTTCAATAGGTTGGTCCGCCCGCCTACGTCCGGCCGGACACGCGCTGCTATTACTCTTAGGGATTTTTTAACGCACATGCTGACCGGAAATAAATCCGGCGCGCGAAAATTAACCATATCTGGTTAACGCTGCCCCACGACACGCGGATAACCTACGAGAATGGGCCCGGCAGCCCGCGCTCTTCCCTCGAGGACCGTAGCAGGCCGAGTTCGGACCTTTCACTTGTCAGTCGCGCCTTCTCTTGTCAGAGGTGGAGCGGGAGTGGCGCCCTCGCACCAAATCTGGCGAGCCTTGTGCCTTTCGGCAATGGCGCTTTCTCCGGCCAATGAGGAGGTCAGTCGCTGGAACCAATTCCAGCGACCAGTCCATCGTTATTACTTTTTCAAAAGTTGTCCTTCATCAATCGTATATTGCCCCGCTTAGGGCTCGAGGATACAAATCTTGGGAATCGCCCTTTTCCGCCTCCGACCGAAGGGGCGGAGAGCGCCGTTGATATAAGTAGCACGCAGTGCGCCCGCATTGCACGATCGGAGGAGGCACAGTTGCGGAGCACGCAAACCATAGCTGAAGTTCAACCTCGGGATATCATCGCTTCGGAGCCGCGATGAAGGAGCAGGTTCCCCACTTCGCGGAGGCCCGCACTCCGAACGAGCGCAAGCTCTTTCGTGAGATCATCCAGAACCTTGCTGCGCTGGACCGCCGGAGCACGACCGAGGAGGACGAATTCACGGACTACGCCTTGTGGAACTACGCCGCCCAAATGCACGACCGGCCGTCCGTTCTCACGGTCCTGAAACGGTTCTTTGGTTATGACCTGGAATGGCCGTCCGACCTGCGGACGCGGCTTTCTGAGCGCTTAGACATGTCGGCCGCGGAAACCTGCGGGGACGCTGCGGAGGCCGCCTACGTTGCACTCTTGGATGCCGCCAAGCCGGTCTTGATCGAGGCTTGAGGCGATCTCACACTGCGGGATGCGGCGTGAAGCCTCTCTATATATAAGTTTCCTACTATTCCCATCATTCACCAACCTCGCATTTATCTTCACGTTTTCCGATGTTTTTTCCAAGTCGATCGCGCCGAGTAGGGGGTTCGACATGGGTTTACATTCGAAAAGATTGAGCCGCCGAAACGCGATGGCGCTTGCGGCAGGGCTCGCGACAGGTGTGCTCCCCGATTGGGGCGGCATTGCTCAAGCCGTTGCTCCCTTTCCTGCAAAGTTCAAAAACGAGGAGAAGGACGGCGGAGAGTCCGTTTCCGCCACAGAAGATCTGATGCGCCAGCACGGCCTATTGCAGAGGATCCTCAACATCTATTCAGAACTGGCGCAACGCCTGCAAAGGAACGAGGGCGACATCGACACCATAGCGCTCCAAAAAGCCGCGAAACTTTTTCGTGACTTCGGGGAGGACTACCACGAGCTTCTGGAAGAGGCCTACATCTTCCCGGAAATGAGCGTTGCTGGCGGCCCGAACCGGAAAGTGGTCGAGGTCTTACTGCTTCAGCATCAGCGCGGAAGGGAGATTACGGACTACCTTTACCAGGTCGGATCGCGGGGCACGATCGCTGGAGAAGCCGAGCCGCTCGCCACTGCGCTGGCTTCAATGGCTCGGATGTATAGCGAACACGCGGCGTGGGAAGACACGGTCGTCTTCCCGATCTGGGAGTTGATGCAATCGGATGAAAGGCGTGAGGACTTGGCCCACAAGTTCGAAGCCATCGAGCACGAGAGACTTGGCAAGGACGGCTTCCAAGACGCAATTGCCTGCATCTCAAGAATTGAGCGGGCCCTTGGTCTTTCAGACCTCGCCGCCTTTACCGCTCCACCCCCGCCAACAGCGTGACGCGATCAACGGTGAGCCAGGGTGTTATAAGCGGAGGAGCAATCCATCCAGGGTCTACGGGAATTTCGGGAGATTTCCGCATGCGCGGGTCAAGCCGCCGCGCCTGCTTCTGGGCGGGACGTCTCGAATTGACCCTTACCGCTCTTCGACAATCCTCCGGCCGGATCACCGGCTTTTGCTTAAGCACCGCGCCTTCATGAGGCCGTGGCCGAGCATCGCCATCAAGCGCTCAAGCTCGCCGTCATGCACGCCAAGCTCGCGCAAATGCAGCATGGTGTTGACGACATAATCGACGTTTCTGCCCGATACGCCGGAACTGCGCCGCACGAGCCAGGCCTGCGCCTCCAACGGAATGCGCCCCGCATATTGCGGATGCCGGCGGTCGACCAGAAAGCACAAAGCGTCGACGTTACGCGCGCTGCCGTCCAAGAGTTTCACCGGCCGCATCGTGGCATGGTAGGTATTCGTCACATTCTCGCGCCGATGGAGGTAATGGCGCGTTTCGAGTGCGCGCTGCCTCGCCACACGGAAGGCCATGCCTTCGCATTTGCCGCCCTTATCGAGGCCGAAAACCAGCCCCGGCGCGGCGGGAACGCCCCGATGCACCACGGAGTAGAGGCAAAGCGCGCGATGGGCGCCTTCAATGAGCGCGTGCGAAGTTTCTTCGTGACGGAAACCTGGCCGCCACATCAGAGACCCATAGGCAAAAACCCATAAATCCAATTTTATGATCCCGAACTAGTGTGGCGTCTCGCAATTGCCTACAGCCTTGGCGGTTGGCTCTCACAGGCAATTGCGAGACATAAGCCACACTAGCTGCTTCTTTTTGCTAGTGTCCCTTAGTCTCCGAATCGCCGTTCGAGTTCGTTTCAAAGTGGGCGGCAATTCGGAGACGGGACACTAGCAAGTCTTCCCGGACAATAACGCGAAGCGAATACGCGATCTCCATCTAGGCAGTTTTCTTTTGTGGAATTTTCCTGCCGAAGTCAGGCGCGGGCGTCTCCTGGCCCGCATCGATGATGCCCCGGCGGATCGCGCGCGTCCGCGTGAAAAGATCGAAAAGCGCGTCCCCGTCGCCCCAGCGGATGGCGCGCTGCAAGGCCGCGAGATCTTCGGTGAAACGGCCCAGGATTTCCAGCACCGCCTCCTTGTTGTTCATGAAGATGTCGCGCCACATGATCGGGTCGGAGGCGGCGATGCGCGTGAAGTCGCGGAAGCCGGAAGCCGAGAACTTGATGACCTCTTTCTCTGTGACGCGCTCGAGGTCCGACACCGTGCCCACGATGTTGTAGGCGATCAGGTGCGGCACATGCGAGGTGACCGCGAGCACGAGGTCATGATGCTCGGGCGTCATGATCTCGACCATGCTTCCGCAGGCTTCCCACCAGGCCTTCAGCTTGGCGACCGCTTCTTCATCGGCATCCGGCAAGGGCGTCAGGATCGTCCAGCGGTCGTCGAAAAGCTCCGCGAAGCCCGATTCGGGCCCGGAAAACTCGGTGCCCGCGATCGGATGGCCGGGGATGAAGTGCACGTGTTCCGGCACGTGCGGGCCGACGTCGCGAATGACTGCGGTCTTGACCGAACCGGCGTCGGTCAGGATCGCCCGCTTCTTCAGGAACGGCGCAATTTCCGCCGCAAGCGCACTGAAAGTGCCGACAGGCGTGCAAAGAATAACAAGATCTGCGCCGCGAACCGCGTCGGCCGGCCGCTCGTAAACCTCATCGGCGAGTCCGAGCTTGCGGACGGTGGCGCGGGTGGCTTCGGACCTGGCGCAGGCGGTGATCCGGGCCGCGAGGTTGGCGCGGCGCATGGCATGGCTTAGCGACGAGCCGATAAGGCCCATGCCGATCAGCGCGGCTTGTTGAAACATCGGTTTTGTCATGAGCGGTTCTGTTATCCGAGGGCGGCTGCGATGGCCAGCGCTATTTGCCGGTTCGCCCGCTCCACTTTCGCGTTGCCTCATATGATGCCTGGGGCCTCGAAGGCTCAAGTCCCCGATCCGCTCCGGCGGGTCCTATGCACAAGGCTCTTTGATTTCCTGGACGCGCTCCAGCCTTGCATAAGCGTTAACGCTCATTCTGAGGTGGGCGCGCCGTTCTTCCGCCACTTTTCCGGCGGCGCCGCGTCTTTAGTTCGCCCCGTTGCGTCTTCGAAATATTCGTGCCGAGGAGAGTTGCGATTCGCTTTGTAGAAAGGTGTCAACCTGTCATGAAAATAGTTGGGTTTATGGCCTGCGCCGCGCTCGCCGGCACGGTGGTCATGACCGCTCATGCTGGAGCCGTCGGCGCAATGGTCGCAATAGGGGCTCCATCGGCAGGAAGCGTTGAGGGCGGGGCGCGAACCCCTATCGTTCCCGTTCAATATGACCCAGGGCGCCCGAACGGCTGGAATGGCGGCCATGATGGCCCCGGAGGACCAGGCTGGCGCGGCGGCTTGCCCGGCGGATGGTACGGCCGGCCGGGATGGTATGGCGATCCCCCCGGGCAGCCCCACAGCTTCCCCTCGGAATGGGGAGGAGGCTGGTACGGAGGATGGTATCAACCCTATTGGGGACAAGGCTACTGGGCCAGCCCCAACTGGACCTACGGCTCGGAACATTATTGGGGGCACTACCCCGCTCCAAGCGCATGCGGCCCGAATGGATGCGGACAACCGGATTACGTGCCTCTGAAATAGATCGGCGGATCAGGCGGCGGCCGATGGCGGTCCGGCTGCCTCCAGCTCCTCGGACTCCGCCTCGGTGAAAAGGCGGCTGCGGGTCAGGAATCGCAGCCCTTCCGGCGCTTCCAGCGAGAACCCGGCGCCGCGCCCCGGCACGACGTCAATGATGAGCTGCGTGTGCTTCCAATATTCGAACTGGGCCGCGCCGATATAGAAATTGCAATCCGCGATCCGGCCGAGGAACACATCCTGCGGGCCGACGCGGAAATCGCCTTCGGGATAGCACATCGGCGCGGAGCCATCGCAACAGCCGCCGGATTGGTGGAAGAGCAGCGGTCCGTGCTGCGCCCGCAGCCTTTCAACGAGCCTCGCCGCTTCCGGCATTATCTCAACGCGATTGACCATGGACGCACCTTCAATGCCTTGAACTAGGACGCAGGCCTCGCGATCCGCGTCCCCTTTTGCGACGATCCTCAAAGTTGCCGGACGCGCCAAAAGACGCCGCCGTCGTCATCCCGGAAAGGCGAAGCCTTATCCGGGATCTTAACAAATTGAAGTGCCAAGCTGTTTGCGATCCCGGCTCGCGCTTCGCTTGGCCGGGATGACACCCTGTCCAATTAAAAGAAGCCGAGCGGCTTGGTGGAATAGCTGACCAGCACGTTCTTGGTCTGCTGGTAATGATCGAGCATCATCTTGTGCGTCTCGCGGCCGATGCCCGATTGCTTGTAGCCGCCGAACGCCGCGTGCGCCGGATAGGCGTGGTAGCAGTTCGTCCACACGCGGCCGGCATGGATGCCTCTGCCCATGCGGTACGCGCGGTTTCCATTGCGGGTCCACACGCCAGCGCCCAACCCGTAAAGCGTGTCGTTGGCGATGTGGAGCGCCTCTTCTTCATCCTTGAACTTCGTGACCGAGACGACCGGCCCGAAAATCTCTTCCTGGAAGACGCGCATCTTGTTGTGGCCTTCGAGGATTGTCGGCTCGACATAATATCCTTCAGCCAATTCGCCTTCGAGATGGGCGCGCTCGCCGCCGGTCAGCACCTTTGCGCCTTCCTGCTTGCCGATGTCGATGTAGGACATGATTTTTTCGAGCTGGTCGTTGGACGCCTGCGCGCCGATCATGGTCGAAGGATCGAGCGGGTGGCCCTGCTTGATCTTCTTCACGCGGTCGACCGCCCGCGCCATGAACTTATCGTAGACCGATTCCTGGATAAGTGCGCGGCTTGGGCAGGTACAGACCTCGCCCTGGTTCAGGGCGAACATTGTGAACCCCTCCAGCGCCTTATCGAAGAAGTCGTCATCGTGGTCGGCGACATCGGCGAAGAAAATGTTGGGCGACTTTCCGCCGAGTTCCAGTGTCACCGGAATGAGGTTGTCGGAGGCGTATTGCATGATGAGCCGCCCCGTCGTCGTCTCGCCGGTGAAAGCGATCTTGGCGATCCGCTTGCTCTGCGCGAGCGGCTTTCCGGCCTCGACGCCGAAGCCGTTGACCACGTTCAAAACACCCGGCGGGAGGAGGTCGGCTATGAGTTCCATGAGGACCATGATGCTCAGCGGCGTCTGCTCGGCTGGCTTCAGGACAACGCAGTTGCCGGCCGCAAGCGCCGGCGCGAGCTTCCACGTCGCCATCAGCAGCGGGAAATTCCACGGAATGATCTGGCCGACGACGCCAAGCGGCTCGTGATAGTGGTAGGCCACCGTATCCTGGTCGATCTCGGAGATGCCGCCTTCCTGGGCGCGCACGACGCTGGCGAAATAGCGCCAATGATCGACGGCGAGCGGCAGATCCGCATGGGTGGTTTCGCGGATCGGCTTGCCATTATCCAGCGTCTCCACGAGGGCGAGGAGGTTGAGGTTCGACTCCACCCTGTCGGCGATCCTGTTCAGAATGAGGGACCGCTCCTTGACGGAGGTCCTGCCCCAGGCGTCTTTCGCCTTGTAAGCCTCGTCGAGCGCGCGCTCGATGTCGGCGGCTGAGGAGCGCGCCACTTCACAGAGCTTCTGACCTGTAATGGGGCTTGGATTGTCGAAATACCGGCCTTCGACGGGGGCGACCCATTTGCCGCCGATGAAGTTGTCATACCGGTCCCTGATCAGAACCTTGCTCGATATTTGCTCGATTGCCTGCTGAAACATTGGCGTTCCTCCTGTTGTGAATGGCGCCTTTTGGCGCACTTTTTTGGCCTCATCGGCTTGAGGCATGGTCTTTTGCCGTGGGAAGCATTGGAAATATTGGGGAACGCCCGCCCACTGGCAAGACAGCCGCCAACGGCGGGTGTACGGATTACCGCCATTCATGATGCGACGCGCAACTGAACCCGTCAACATGAGGCGCCGCAGACCATCCCGCGCGACAGTCCAAGCCTCTGCCTGCCGGTTATTCCCTGACCCCTGCGATCCTTAAAAAGGGCTTAAGATTGGGTTCGTTTTGCAAAAACTTTAGTATTTAAATATGTAGGTAGTTTTTGAACCGCCGAGGCTTGCTGTAGCGCTTCACATCCGGGCAAACGTCTATGGCTTCGCCAACCCGAACGAAGTCTGTAGCGGGTCGATTCCAGCCTTCCAGAAACGTGAACTTAAGGCCGCAAGACCTTTGGGAGCGAACTTGGCGAAGGGAGGTCAAGCTCGGGCTCGCTGTCACGGCCTGCCGAAGGAACTCCTCATTCGCATCCCCCTGACAGCAAGCGATTGCCATCGGCAATACGCGCCAGTTCGTGAAACAGCGGGTCAGGAAAAACCGGGGCCGAAGCCTACCTATTGACGCAACAAGATCACGCAATCAGCTGGTGCTCGTATTCCTCGCGAAATTTATCAAGAGAGCTGTTGACGACGGTGACGGCGCCATCAATCAAGGCGCAACGCCCGCTGCCCGGGAGCGCGCTGCAGAGGTTGATCAAGGCGTTCATGTCGCTTCGCGTGCCTTGGCCGGTGTCGATTTTGCGCAGGAGGCGGGCCATCTGGTGGGTTCCGATCTTGCAGGGCGGGCATTGCCCACATGACGAGTGGGCGAAGAAGTCAACGTAGTCGGTGACCCGCTTGACGATGCCTGTCTCCTCCGAAATAACAATCATCGCTCCGGTGCCCAGACTTGAGCGGCGCTTGCGGACGGAGTTGAAGTCAAGGGCGACGTCGATGTCCTCTTTCTTCAGGATCGTGTTTGACGGACCGCCCGTGAATACAGCTTTGAACCGTTTGCCCGCCAGCATGCCCTGGCCGTGCACTTCGATCAGGTCACGCAGCGACGTTCCCATCGGAAGCTCGTACACGCCCGGCGCAACAACGTCACCGCTGAGCGTGTAGATCTTGGTGCCGGCGGCGTCGCCGATCCCGAGCGCCCGGTACCAGTCGGCGCCATGATGAATGATGTGCGGTACGTTCGCGAGCGTTTCTATGTTGTTGACCAGCGTCGGACAGCCGTGGACACCACTCTGCGCCGGATAGGGCGGCTTTCGCCGCGGGAACGGAAAACCGCCTTCGACCGACGCAATCGCCGCCGACTCCTCGCCGCCGATGTACAGGCCTGAACTTTCAACCAGCGACAGAGTCATCGGCCGTCCAATGGCGCTTTCGAACCGGGCGAACAGCGGGTGCGCCCGCCACTGCGCGATCGCTTTGCCGACGTTCTCCACGGAGGCCTTTTGTGCCGGATTGATGTACATCACGACGTTGTTGACGGCGGTGGCGAGGGCGGCGATCAGCGCCCCCTCGATCACCTGATGCGGCGATTTCTCCAGCAGCAGCCGGTCCTTGAAGGTTCCCGGCTCGTCTTCGTTGCCATTGCAGATGAGATACTTTTGGTTTTGGCTGGTCTCGGCGGCGACAAAACTCCACTTGCGGTGTGTCGGGAAACCGGCGCCGCCCATACCCCGTAATCCCGCCGCTTCGATCGTTGCGATCAGTCGATTGGGGGTCGCAAGCGCGGCCTCGAGACCGGCGCCCCCGGGGCCGGCAAGCCATTGGTCCAAGTCCGGTCCGAGGAGACAACGCTCATTCAAAACGACCTGATTGAGAGTGTTCATGTGACTGCGCTTTCGCCTCAGGAACCTCCGCCAGGCCGTGCTAGCGGAGTGTACATGTCGGTCTTATCGAAGTTGGCATAGTCGGGGAACAGGGGCGGCCCGACACGATCGAGGGGTAGCCCGGCTTTCGTCAATTCCCGTTGACGCCGGGTCACATGCTCGATCAGGATCCTACGCGGATTGGCCGCGGTGGACCGCTCCGCCGCCTTGACCCCCGCCCGACGGCCGAAGCTCAGCATTTCAAGCAGGGCGTTGCCCGCGAGGCGGTTGTGACCGTGCACGCCACCGGCGATTTCGCCGACGCAGAACAGGTTGGGAACCGAGGATGCGCCATTTGCGTCGATGACAACGCCGCCGTTCTGGAAGTGAAGCGTCGGATAGACGAGGAAGGGCGAGCGTGCGGGGTCGTGCCCGCACTTCTTCGCCAGCTTGAGCATGCTCACGAATTGCTTGGCGATAATGCCGGGCTCACGAACTTCCAGGGCTGGCGTGTCCAGGAAAACCCCCCGGCGACCGGCCCCGCTGACGACGCCGCGTCCCTCCTCGCATTCGCGGATAATCGCTGCGGCGACCTCATCGCGCGGCTTCAGTTCATCGACGAAGCGCTCGCCGCGACCGTTGACCAAGGTTGCCCCTGCGGACCGTGTCGCCTCTGAAACGAGGCTGCCAGCCAGCCGCGGCGGGTCCGCGAGGCCGGTCGGATGGTACTGGAAGGAGTCCAGGTCCCGCACGCGCGCCCCAATCCGGTAGGCGAGCACAAGACCGTCGCCTGTCGAACCGAAATGGTTAGATGTCGCAAAACCATTCAGATGCAATCGGCCGCTGCCGCCGGTGGCCAGGATCACCGCCTTGGCGCGAACGAGGTTATAGCGGCGAAGATCGAGCGACAAGACCACGGCGCCAGCGCAATGGCCATGCTCATCGCACAGGAGTTCGACGACCGGGCTGCGATGCCACACCGTGACGCTGCTGTTGAGCACGGCCTCGCTTAGAACTCGCATCATTTCGAGACCCGTGAAATCACGGCAACAGAGGATTCGGTCGGCCGTCGCCCCGCCCGGTCGGCGCGCACGGAGGTCGCCGCCGTCCCGGTCGAACTGCATGCCAAGCCGGATCAGCCAGCGGATCACATCCGGCCCATCCATCACCATCTGCGCCACCAGTTGCTTGTCGCCCTTGAAATGGCCGCCGCGGAGCGTGTCCTCGAAGTGACGTTGCGGCGTGTCCTCAGGGCGCACAGCGGCTTGAATGCCTGCTTCGGCCATCACCGTATTGCTGTCGCCCAAGCGGAGCTTCGTCGCGACAAGAACCTTGGCGCCGGCTTTCGTTGCGGTGAGGGCCGCAGCACAGCCGGCGCCCCCGCCGCCGATCACGAGAACATCGGTGTCGGTCACCGTTGCGCCAGCCAGAGCGGCTTCGTTAATTCTCGCATTCGTATGCAACCAGTCGGCCACGAGCCGGTGACACGGATCGCCAGCGTTCGGCCCAACCTTAAGGGTCGTGAGGGTTTCTGCCTGATAGTCTGGGTGATAGCGCGCGAGCAGGTCTTCGGGAGGCAGCGGAGTGTCGCGCGCGACCGCCGGGGAGGACTTTCGCCAAGCAACGAGCGCCTGTTCATAAGGAATGCCGGTCATTCGCGTCGTATCCCTCCGTTCAACGCGCACGTATTCAACGCCTTAATGATCGCCCCTCCCCGCAGGGACCTCAATGGCGTCGACGTCTACGGTGAGTGCGCCGCGGCGGATCTGATCGAGACGAAGCAAAAGATTGGGCGAATGCAGCCCGTGGGATGCGACGATGCGCCGGCCGAGCATGCCCAAACGACTGGGACTGATATTCTCGGGGCATGCCCGCGTGCAGAGATTGCACATCACACAGTCGGCGAAGATGTCGCTCGCCTCCTCAACGCCGCCCACGACAAGCAGGTTGACGCCCCGCTGCACCTTAAGGCCGCGCGGACAAGTGGCGTCACAGCCGCCACAGTGCCTGCAATGGGCAGCCTCCGGAAACGTATCGTTGACCTGTTGAAGGACATTCCATGCGTTGTCGAAATCCTCGATTTGGTACACGTGTTGCCTGTGGTGGTCGAGATAGCCCAGGAACGTCACCTGCATGTCGGGCTCGACGATCGTTTCACAGGCAAGTTGCATTGCTACGTCGCGAGAGCCGGCACGACGCACCATGATACGGCAGGAGCCACAGACACCTTGCAGGCAGCCGACGCCGGCCACCAAGGTCTCGCCCGCCTGCCAAACGGCCTCGATGATCGAAACATCGGGCGATGTGGCGATATCCCGCCCATCGACGTTGATACGTATCGGTGACTTGTCTGTCATTGTTTGCGTCCACGAACGAACATAGTCGATTGCAATATTCAACTCCTGTGCTTTTGGGCCTGCCTTCTTCAGTTTGGTGGATTGCCTTTCTGGGCCTTAGGAAAGCTTTATGCCTTGTAGGCACGCCGTAATAAGTGGTGCCCGCCTGCCGATATTCCACAGGGTCGATTCCGAGAATCGCCTAGCCGGTGAGTGGCCAAGCCAAGGGCGTGTATGCCGACTGCGAATTTCACTTCGGCAGGACCTCAGCCGGAGACGTGCCGCTCAAAGGGCGAAATGGCCGCAACCGGCCTTAACGAACTCTTCCGTAATCCATCCGTCGCTTGCCAACGGACCGTACCCGTTACACTGTATCGAGCGCGCAACCTTGTTTGGCGCCCACCCAGATCCGTGGCGGGTCACACCGCGCCATCTCCAGCTTGACCGGCGAGTCAAAATGCCGGAATCAGACCGCTAGTGCATGACACTGTCCTTCGACAGGCTCAGGATGAGGCCGAGTGTTTTAACGCCCCTCATGGTGAGCTTGTCGAACCATGGGCACATCATTTCCGCAGCGACCTAGTG
>CAVXRT010000024.1:137500-238229 GCA_963764115.1 uncultured Alphaproteobacteria bacterium | reverse complement strand
GGCGATGCTCACATCGAACCCGGCATCGCTAAAAACAGCGGCTGCCGCATCGGCATTTTCCTGACGCAGATCGGCCAGCAAGACTTTCTTTCCGGCACTGACGCGCCGCGCAATGGCCTGTCCGATTGATCCAGCGCCGATAACAACGATAACATTGCCCATGGTAGCCTCCTTTCGTCTCTCAGCGACCAACCAGTTTTTGCAGATGTTCAGGGTAACGCGCGCCTTGCAGTGCCATAGCTCTGACGGCGTCGTGGATTTGCTGAAGTTCCGCAGCTGTTAGCTCGACATTCACAGCGCCGAGATTCTCTTCAAGGCGATGAAGTTTTGTCGTGCCGGGGATAGGGACGATCCAGGGCTGTTGCGCCAGCAGCCAAGCCAAAGCGACCTGCGCGGCGGTCGCTTTCTTCTGCCCTGCGATTTGATAGAGCATACCGACCACAGCTTGATTTGCTTTGCGGTTCTCTTCTGACAGGCGTGGCACGATATTGCGGAAATCAGTGCTATCGAATTTGGTAGTTTCGTCGATTTTGCCGGTCAGGAACCCTTTGCCGAGCGGGCTATACGGTACGAAGCCAATGCCCAATTCCTCGACCGTTGCCAGAATCCCGTTTTCTTCCGGCTCGCGCCAGAAGAGCGAATACTCGCTTTGCAGGGCCGTAACCGGTTGCACCGCGTGAGCGCGGCGAATGGTCTTCACGCCGGCTTCCGACAGGCCGAAATGCTTGACCTTGCCTTCCTTGATGAGGTCTTTGACAGCGCCTGCCACATCCTCGATCGGCACGGCATCGTCAACCCGGTGCTGATAGAAGAGGTCTATGACATCGGTTTTGAGCCGCTTAAGCGACGCCTCCGCCACTTCTCGAATATGCGCCGGTCGGCTATCGAGGCCAGCCTGCTTGCCGTTCTCGAACTTGAAGCCGAACTTGGTGGCAATCACCACCTTGTCCCGGAATGGCGCCAGAGCCTCGCCCACGACTTCTTCGTTCGTATAGGGCCCATAGACTTCGGCGGTATCGAAGAAGGTCACACCTTTTTCGACAGCGGCCCGGATCAGGGCAATGCCGTCCTTTTTCTCGACGGGTGGGCCATAGGCAAAACTCAAGCCCATGCAGCCAAGGCCGAGGGCGGAGACTTCCAGCCCGCTTGTTCCGAGTTTACGTTTTTGCATTGAAGCCTCCAGTTTGTGTTTTCTTGCGCGCCGGAAAAGCCGGCCATGCGCCCTTGACCCGAATTTAGGCTTGTGCCGTATTAAGATAAGAGGCAATTATCTTCATGAACTTGTAAGTATGGCTTCATAATGCATCTCGACCAGCTCAATGGCCTGCTAGCGCTTAAGGCCGTTGCCGATACCAGAAATTTTTCTGCAGCCGCCCGGCTCTTCGGCGTTTCTCCATCCGCCGTGAGTCAGACCATCAAGCAGCTTGAACAGCGATTGGGGATCGCGCTTCTGTCGCGCACGACGCGCAGCACCAGCCTCACGGAGGCGGGAGAAAAATTTTTAAGCCAAGCGGGGCCAGCCCTCGATCATATATTGGCGGCGCTGAAGGATGTCGGGACATACGCTCAAAAGCCTTCGGGCTTGCTTCGGCTCAATTTGCCGCGGCAGGTTTACCCATCCTATATCGCGCCACTGGTCGTGAGCTTCGCCAAAAAACATCCCGAGATAACAGTGGAGTTCTTTTTCGAAGATCAGGTCTCAGACATTGTCGGGAAAGGCTTCGACGCCGGAATCAGGCTCTCGGATATTCTCGCCAAGGACGTCGTAGCCCTCAAGCTGTTTGGCCCGATACGCTTCGTCGTCGTCGCTTCTCCCTCCTACCTAAACACTATGGGGCGGCCCAAACATCCCAAAGACCTGCTGTCACATAACTGCATATGTCCACGCCTGGGGGCAGGCCTTTACGAGAGATGGGAGTTCGAGGACAAGGGCAAGGAATTTGAAGTGCAGGTCAAAGGGTCTCTTATCATGAATGACGCCCTTTTGATGCTGGATGCGGCGGCGGACGGGGCCGGAATAGTTTATACTATGGAAGCGGCGATAAAAGACCAAGTCCGCGCCGGGAAACTTGAAATTGTGCTCAGTCAATACGCGTGCAGCAGTACTGGTTTCTATCTCTATTATCCCAAACGTTCTCAGGTTTTACCAAAACTGAGGGCGTTCATAGAGCATATCAAGAACGGGCCGAGCAGCTGACGAAGTGCGGCTGCGAACCAAGTTCAACTGCTTCGGCTACGGATTGCCAAAAGCGGAAGTTTCCGTTTCACAATCCAGCACGACGCATAATGAATTCCCACGCCAATTTACGATACAGTCGCGTAAAGCTGTGTGGACCGGCTGCTACAGGGTCTGTGCGCAATGCAAATTGGTGGCGCGAAGTCTGAGGGTAAACTTGGGAACTGGAGCCGGCGGCCGGTCAGAATCGCACGTCGTGATCGTCAACAACCGAGATGAGCCGACAGCAGCCACGCGCCCAGCGACGCCCGGCCGTCGCCCTCGTCGCGGATGTCGACGCCAATGCGCGCCGCAAGGGCATCCCTGGCGTTCTCGGGTACGTTGGCGTGGATGCGCGCCGGCCGGATCTCGTCAATCACCCAGTACTTGGACACCACCTCTCGCAGCTCATCTTCCGTGACGGGGTTTGGTAGCTCCCCTTCCGGCTGTTTGCTGCGGTTGAAGACGAGAACGAAGTAAGAAGCTCCCGGAGCCGCGGCGCGCACAATCGACTGCTGGTATCCGTGGCGCAACTCGACAGGCATCGAGTGAAACAGCGTGCTGTCGACGATGGTGCCGAAGCGCCGGTCATAACCGGTAAAAGACGAGATATCGGCGACCTCGAACGACGCGTTGGTCAAGCCTCGCCTAGCGGCCTCCTTGCGGGCCATGTCGATGGCTGTTGGCGACAAATCCAGGCCGACCGTAGTAAACCCCCGCTCGGCCAGATACAGCGATACCGCCGCCTCACCGCAGCCCGCGTCGAGCACTTCACCGTGGAACTTGCCCTCTTCGATCAGGGCCGCGATCTCGGGCTGCGGCTCCCCGATGCTCCACGGCGGACGGTCGCCCCCGCCCATCTCGGGAGCCTCGCCCCGGTAAGCCTTTTCGAACGTGTCCTCTGTCGGTTGCGTCATGCGCCGGATCTATCAACCTGCTCGATGCGTGTCAACGCGGTCGGCGTGAGAGAAAGCGTTCGGCCTCCCCTGCCAAGGGATCCGAAATGCATGGGCCGGCGGTGTGTTGCGAGAGAAAAACCTCGTTCGCGGTTATCGGCGTGGTTCTTGTCATTGCGGCAATCGTTCTGCTCTTCGCGCGCCTCGGACAGGCGGGAGCCGCTGCGGCACACTCTCGGGCTTGGAGTTGCCAGAACGCTGAAGCCTTGATCTCCGAAGCAGCAGCCTCATTGAATGGGGCTGGCGCACGCCCAATTCGTTCCCAATCTTCTTCTCATACAGAACACCAATGAAGGCGGAGAACCAAGTGGCCGATTACAGCAAAACCGCTGATGCCGTTTCCCGGCTCACGCCCGAACAGTATCGGGTGACGCAACAAAACGGCACCGAAGCCCCTGGCACAGGCGAGTATCTCGATAACAAAGAACCGGGCATCTATGTCGATATCGTCTCGGGTGAGCCCTTGTTCGCCTCATCCGACAAGTTCGAATTGGGATGTGGCTGGCCAAGCTTCACCAAACCGATCACGCCCGTGAACGTCAAGGAACTGCGAGATACGTCGCACGGCATGACCCGCACCGAGGTGCGCTCGGCCTCTGGCGATAGCCATCTCGGTCACGTCTTTGACGATGGCCCAGAAGATCGCGGGGGCTTGCGCTATTGCATCAACTCCGCTTCCTTGCGCTTCGTCCCCCGCGACCGAATGGAGGCCGAGGGCTACGGCGCCTATCTCGATCAGGTGGAGGATATTCGATGAGCAATGAACGGGCTGTTCTCGCCGGGGGCTGCTTCTGGGGTATGCAGGACCTCATTCGCAAGCAGCCGGGCGTGATCTCGACACGGGCCGGCTATACCGGCGGGACGGCGCCAAACGCCACCTACCGCAATCACGACGGCCATGCCGAAGCCCTCGAGATCATTTTCGATCCCGAGAAAACGAGCTTCCGGACACTCCTGGAGTTCTTCTTCCAGATTCACGACCCGACAACCCTCAACCGGCAGGGCAACGATCGCGGCACGAGCTACCGTTCGGCAATCTTCTACACGAGCGACGAACAGAAAAAGGTTGCCGAGGATACGATCGCCGATGTCGAAGCCTCGGGTCTTTGGCCGGGGAAGGTCGTTACCGAACTTGTTCCCGCAAGCGAATTTTGGGAGGCTGAGCCCGAGCACCAGAATTATCTGGAGCGTTATCCAAACGGCTATACCTGCCACTACGTTCGGCCGAACTGGAGACTCCCCCGGCGTGAAAGCGCGCAAGCATCGCAGGATTAAGGCGCCCACCAGCCCAAAATCCTGAACGTGCGCTTGGAAAGGGTTCCTTAAGGCTAATCGGCGGATTGAGTTAACCGGCTCCCATTCGCGTATTAACCTTTTGAAAATCGTGGAGTGATCTCAAGGAGCGTTATCCCGCGACGACTGTCACAACTCCAATCATTTTTCGCGAGGGGACGGCTCTGGTTGCGGAGATACCCAACGGCCCTCACCGGCGCGAAAACGCCTCCAGACAAAGGCTTCGGAGCATGCTGAAATGGAAAAAACCCACGAGCCCGGAGAGGCCAATTTCCGGTCCATCCTGCCGGAAGACATCGAATGGAAGCCATTTCCCGCGTTCCCGCCGGAAGTCCGCCTGGCCGTCCTTGTGGGAGATCCCCGAAAGCCGGGACCTTATGTGATCAGGGTGAAGGCGCCGGCGGGGGCGAAGCTCCTGCCGCACAAGCACCCGGAAGACCGGATCTATACGGTGATGTCAGGTGTCTTTTACATCGGGCTCGGCGAAGAGTTCGATGGCGGCAAGGTGAAAGCCTATCCGCCCGGCAGCGTGATCGTCTTGCCCGGGGACACACCGCATTTTCATTGGGCGAAATCGGGCGAGTACATCACGCAAGTGACAGCGATCGGGCCGCTCGGTTTGGAATACGTCAATGAGAAAGATGATCCGCGCCAAAGAGCCACTTAGCAGAAGAACCCTTTGGCGATCCATGTCGCGGCCGCGGGCGGGAAGCGATGGATCAGACCGGAGTGGACACCCATGGAAGAAGGGCGCTCACTCAAGTCTGTGGACTTGATCCGCACGCCATTTATTGTCCAAGAGCGACGCCCAATAGCCAGGTCGAGCCGGGGCCTCAAGAGATCATATTCGACCGTCCCGCCAGGCGTGCAATGCCAAGCGCCCGCTAGGGCCATTCGCCTTTCCGAATATTTGCCGCGCGGAAGAGGAGCGCTCGATACGTTCCTCTAAAGGGCGCTCCGGTTCGAGGCCGAGTGAACAACCTGCAGCGGAGGGCGGCAAAGTTCGGCGGCAACCCCGCGCCGAGACGAGTGGCATGTTCCATAGGGAACAGCAGAGTTCCGACCGAAGTGAGAAGACCGTCGCGTTAAGCTTCTCAAAGGGAATGGAACCATGCTCCCACACACAGAAGAGTCGCGAGACTCCAGGATTTCACGCTTCAGCCAACCTGCGTCTGACTTTGGCGGGATCGTTCC
Organism: uncultured Alphaproteobacteria bacterium; assembly: GCA_963764115.1. GTDB lineage: Bacteria > Pseudomonadota > Alphaproteobacteria > Rhizobiales > Rhodomicrobiaceae > Rhodomicrobium. Next base: position 232,571 of record CAVXRT010000024.1, on the reverse strand, counting down.
CCTCCTGCTCGTGGCCGCGCTGGCCTCGCTTTTTCTTGGAGCCAATGCCGTCGAGATTGAAGCGATCTGGCGTCTGCAACGGCGTTCCGACCGTATCGGACCCCGCGGATAGCGGCGGAAAAGCCCACAAGCCGCGATTTTGAGCGACGGCCTATGGTGCGTTTGTGCCTGGAAGCCGAACTATTGGGGGGCCTACCGGATTTTCACCTGTTGAGGATGAAGCGGCACGACACGAGTGGAGGGATCGAACGTGGACAGAACGACACTCATGATCGTCGTGGCCGCGGCGATGAGCGCAGTCGGCATTGTCGGCGACTACTTCCTCAAGCGCGCGAGCGGCGAGGCAAGCCCACTGGCCACGCCAGCCTTTCTTGTGGGGTTGGCGCTGTACTCGTCCACGGCGTTCGCCTGGGTCTTCGTTATGCGTTACCTGAAGCTCGCGACGATCGGCGCGATCTATTCTGTCTGCATGATCCTGATGCTCACCGTCATGGGCTTTCTTTTCTTCGATGAAACGCCCAACCGCTATGAAGGCGCCGGCATCGTCCTCGCAATGGCCTCCATTGTGCTGCTGTCGCGCTTTGGATGACCGGCGCCGGTCCCCCGGTTTCGGAGACACAACCGCGGCGACAGTTCCAGGCGCCATATTGAACGGGTGATCAGGCCGCCAAACGGTGCACTGCACGGGTGGAAAAGCTCGATCGAAGCTTTGAGAATTTAAAAACCAAGCTCGCTGAAGCCAATGGCCGCCGCCGGAACCTCGAATCGTCTCGCGACTTTCCAAGAGTTTGAGGCGCGCGCCACTTCAAATGGCGGCCCTTGTTCGCATTCCGGCGAGGCTTTGCTCACTCATAGGAGATCGCAAAATGGCTGACGACGGAATTGAGACTGGAACGCCCCGCGCGCTGAAACAGACCGGCGTGGCTGACTACATCGTCCAAAGGCTCGCTGCGGAGGGCATCAATCATTGTTTCGGGGTTGCCGGCGACTATGCGTTTCCGCTCTGCGACGCTGTCGACCGAAGCAAGGAGGTGAAGTGGATCGGTTGCTCAAACGAACTCAACGCATCTTACGCGGCTGATGGCTACGCGCGCATAAGGGGCGCGGCGATGCTGGTAACCACATATGGGGTCGGCGAATTGTCGGCCTTGAACGGAGTGATGGGCGCCAAGGCCGAGCGGTCTCTCATTTTCCACCTGGTTGGGATGCCGTCTCATCAGAATCAGCGTCTCCGCAAGATCGCGCACCACACCCTGGGCGATGGGGTTTTTGGCAATTTCATCAATATTTCCGCCCAGGCTGCGTGCTGCCACGCGGTAATCGATCCGGATAACTGCATCATAGAGATGGAACGGCTAATCGCGGAGGCGCGCCGCAACAATCAGCCCGCCTACATTATCGTCCCTTCCGACTATGCGTTATCGCCAATGACGCCGGCGAAGGTCGAGCCCTTGGCGCTCAAATCGAACGAAGCCTCGCTCAAGAGCGCAGTGGAAGCAGTCACGGAGAGGCTGAAAACCGCTAAATCGATCGTTGCGCTGCCGGCCTTTACCATCGCGCGCCTTGGGCTACAGGAGCAGGCCCGAAAGGCGATCGAAGCACTGGGCTGCCCCTTTGCCACGACTTCGATGGAAAAATGCATCATCGATGAAAGCCACCCACAGTTCGCGGGTCTGTATGGCGGCGCCGCTTCCGCCGAGGAAACACGGCAAATCGTTGAAGAGGCTGACCTCGTGCTTGATCTGGGAGGCGTCAGTCTCAACGATATCACCACCGCCGGCTACTCTGCCCGGCTCGATCCCGCGCGCTTCATCACCGTCGGCCTCAACGATGTCACGGTGGGCGATCAGGTCTTCGACTCGGTGCGGTTGGGCGACATGCTTGCGGAGCTTTCGAAGGTCAAATCCCCGGCGCCGCCCTACAGACGAACGGCTCAGACAGCCCCTGCAATAAATGGGGCTTCTCCGGACAAGATTACCATGGATGCTCTTTATCCACGCTTTGCCGCTTTCATTCGGCCAGGCGATATCGTTGTCATGGAAACAGGCAGCTCAAGCCTGGGCATGATGCCAATGACGCTGGCCGACGGCGTCCGGGTGGAAGCCCAAGTCTTGTGGGGGTCGATTGGCTGGGCGACGCCAGCCGCCTTGGGCATGGCGATCGCTGACCCAAATCGCAGAGTTGTTCTGGTCACTGGCGAAGGCTCTCATCAGTTGACCGCCAATGAAGTTGGAAGCATGGGCAGGTTCGGCGCCAATATTGTCGTCTTCGTGCTTAACAACGAGGGATATCTGATCGAGCGGGCATTGGAGGAGAACCCAAACTGGACTTATAACGACCTGGCTCCTTGGCGGTACTCTGAATTGCCGAAGGCTCTGGGGTGCGCCGATTGGTTCACGGCGCGCGCAGGCACGCTCAGTGAGCTCGATGCTTCGATGAAGGCGGCGCGCGACAGCAAACCCGGCGCTTACATCGAAATTGTCGGAGGACGAATGGATATGCCCCCGGCCCTTGCGTTCGCGCATGGCCGTTTGAAAGCTTTGTATGGGGCTACGCCATAGGCGGAACGCTGGCGGGATCGCTATTAGCGCGGCGGGCGCGCAAGCTCAACCGCGCGCTTGCGTCCGCGTTGTGATTACCTGGAACCTCTTTCATGGCCGAGCTTGACCCGGCCATCCAGCCTCTAAATCCAAAAGATCGGAAATTGTTATCCTGGATGGCCGCCTCGGAGGGCGGCCATGACGGCGAGGGGATTTCGAATAATTCGACACGCTCGCCGTGTGCCTCGGGGTTAACGCTTCGTTCGCAGCGCCGAGCATTAATCTGAAACTGGTTAACGGAAGCGTCGCCGATTTAATTCCGGTCCAATTTACACTTCATTAGGCTTAACCATGCCTTTATCTGGCGCAGAACGAGGCCTACGAGGGCGGTAGGCAGGTGATTCCAACGCGTTGAAAGTGAACGGCTTTTTTACAGCCGACCGCCCCATTAAATAGAATTTAATGCCGGAATTTTGGCATTAAATGGGCTCTGAAAAGTCCGTTAAATATAATCCCGGATTCCTGTGTTAACCACGACCGCGCCGAAGCCGGCCCGCCGCGTGGGTCGGAGCGCCGTCCGTTCTGTAAATTCAGCAGCAATATCAATGATTTATCCATTAACTTCCCGGCAAGGCGCTTTCTCATAAGATCCTCACTCAAGAAAAATCCGTGACGCAAACGCTAGCGCGGGAAGCCAATCCACGGATGAAGTGAGGTCCAATGCGCCTGCAAAAAAGCCCATGGGTCCCTCCCGGCCATGTTGGAGAGACCGTTGGCCCCGAGGCAAAACACCTGTTTGCCCTACTTTTTGGCGCTCCGGCTGGCGTCCCTCTGGGCATTCCTGGCCGCATCCTCGATCACTGCCGCAACTTCTTCGGGATGAGATTCGTACACGGCGTGGCTCGCGCCCTTGATTTCGGTCGTATGGCTCTTGGCGCGGGCGTAGTACCAGCGTTCGAGATCGGGGCTGATGATCTTGTCGCTCTCCGCGACAATCCCCCAGCTCGGCTTCGTCTTCCAGGCGGCTGCCGTCAGCGGCGTGGTGAAAACCTTGGCGGCGGCCAGCACCTGAGAGCGCGCGCCGAATTCGGCCCGCTCGCGCGGCAGATCGGGCGCGAACAGCGTCAGGAAGTCCGCCTCGGCGAGATAGGTAAAGTCATCCGGCGTTTTCTTTATTGCGCCCGGGGTCTTAGCCAGAACGCTTGGCGTCTTCTTGCCGAGCGCGCTCTCATCCTCGCCGACATCGGGAGCATGCGCGGCGACATACACGACGCCCACGACCTTCGGATGAACGCCTGCCTCCGTGATGACCGAACCGCCATAACTATGGCCTACGAGAAGCGTGGGGCCGTCTTGAAGGTCGAGAACGCGCTTTGCCGCAGTAACGTCGTCAGCAAACGAGGTTTCGGGCTCCTGCACCATGGTGACATGGAAGCCCTTGTTGATGAGATGATCGTAGACGGCCTTCCAGCCCGAGGCGTCCACCCAGGCGCCGTGGACCAGGACGACGTTCTTGAGCGTTTCGGCGCTCGCGGCGGTCACCGTCGAAATGACAGCGAGCGCGGCCACGATCACGTGGGAGGCTTTCAAGCGCTTCATGTCGGTTTCTCCTTTTCGGTCCGAAGTTCGCACCCGGGGGGCCTTCAAATCTTGGAGCGAACGAGGACCGGCTTCTCCTTGCTGAGGGCGGCCATTGTCGGCTGATCCAGATTGAGATGCGCGCGCACTAGTTCGGGGGGAGTGAGAGCCATCCACTGGTTCAGCGAAATGTCAGCGAAGATGGGGCTCTTGAACATTTCCAGGAACCGGAGCGTCTCTTTACCGGTGTTCTCGACGTAGTGACCCATGGCAAAAGGCACATAGCCCACATCGCCCGCCTGATAGTCGAAAGTGCGGGCCTTTCCGCTGGATGCGAATACGGTCATGCGTCCGTATCCGCTGACGTAGTATTGCCACTCGTCATTGTTCGGGTGCCAGTGCATTTCGCGCATTGCCCCTGGCTCGATCTCTACAAGCGCCGCCGCGATTGTGCTCGCCGCCGGGAAATTCGAGGAATCCACAATCCGGACCTGCCCGCCCGCTGCTTTCAGCGGCGGTTGCTGTGACAGGCGATAGCTGTAGGATATGGGCGTCTTGCCTGCCGGAGAATGGATTGTGTCCGAAGCAATCGGACCGGGCACAGTCCCGGCGAAAATCCAGCGGGTATGTTCGACGTCCTGAGGGATATTGTCAAAAGCTGCTTCAGGAACGCCGAAGTTCTTGGCCAACACCTCGCGTGGCGTATGAGCAAACCAGTCGCTGAGGAGGAATGTCTCGTTTTCGGAAAAGTTTCCGTCGTCGAACACCAAGAGGAACTCACAGCCGTCCTGGAGTCCTTGGATCGAATGAGGGATTCCGGCAGGGAAGTTCCAGATGTCGCCGGCGCCGACGTCGTCAATGAAGGTGCGGCCCTGCGCGTCGACGGCTGTGATCCTGGCGCTTCCCGCCAGCAGGTAGCCCCATTCCGCCTCCTTGTGCCAGTGCATTTCCCGGATGCCGCCCGGTTTGAGCCGCATATCGACGGCAGCCATGGTTGTTGCCACGGGCAGTTCCCGCATTGTCACTTCGCGCGCCCAGCCGCCCTTGGCGAGGCGGTTGCGGGCAGCGGCAAAAGAGAATTTGAGGTTCGGAATGGTTCCAGCGTCGGTATAGGGAGAAGCCAGAAGATCAGGATTCTCGGCTTCCAGCGCCGCGTTCCGCGGCCCCATGATCGAGGCCCCCCAATCGCCGCGAACCGGCTGCGTCTCATCATCCGCTTGCACCAGAGGATCCTGTTTGTTCTCAAACATTTTCGTCTGTCCTTCCTGCGTCTTACGGGTAAAAATCGAGCTTGTGATGGCGCAATCCACGACCCTGACGCGCATTGAAGGTCATCAGACCGGTTTGGGATTGAGCTATGTCATCCAGGATTAGCCGTTGGAGCGCGGCGGACGATGGGAGGCCTCGTAGAGAAACCAGCTGCGCCGCTCCGTTTCATCGATCCAGACCTCGAGCAGGCTTGCCGTCGCGACGTCGCCATAGCCGTCACAGGTATTGTGAACTTCACGCATCGCTGATGTGAGGCGCAGATTGTCGTCTCTCAGTTCAGCGAGCATGTCCTGAGGCTCGACATAGTCTGCATCATTATCGGCAATTCTCTGCAATCGCGCGATTTGCCCGATGGACCGGAGCGTGGTCCCGCCGATCTTGCGCGCCCTCTCGGCGATCGGATCGGTCATCGCGAAGATCTGGTCGCTCTGTTCGTCAAGCAGCAGATGGTAATCGCGAAAGTGCGCTCCACTCATATGCCAATGAAAATTCTTGGTTTTCAGGTAGAGAGCAAAGACGTCGGCCAATAACGTCCGAAGAGCGGCGCTGATGTCGCGCGTCGCGTCGTTCGAAAGGTCGGTCAGGCCGCCCGGTCGCTTATATTCAGAGGTCATGCTTGTCTCTCCCACTTACCTAGTTGAGCTTCATTCGAATTGACAAGGGAGCGAATGGACAAGGGAAGTCCGGGGGGATTCGCTCTGGGTCTTGCCGCCTCTTATTGAGCTGATGGAACGTACGGAAACGCTTTCGAGGGCTTCGAGGCGACCGACTCTTTGCCTATCCCGAGATGAATGGGAGAGTTTGACGCGATCGAAAACATCACGTCGGGGGCGTTATCCGTGAGCGAACGGCCGTTCCATTCTACAAACCCAAATACGGCCGTGGTTCCCACCGTGTAAGGGAGCACATTCGGGAAAAATCTGTGAGCGACTTTTTCGGCATAGCCTCGTGGGTCTTCGGCCGTTGCACTGGCGGCAACCGCGCCGGAGACGGCCTTGATCACTGTTTCGCCATAGGTCGCGAAATCATCTGCAGGACGACCGGCATTCAGGCGGTTGCCGAGGTCTTCGTTGTATTGGGTGAACAGCGGATGGATCATGGGAAGGCCGCATCGGTTGATCGAGCGCCATCCTCCCGCGTCGGTCGCGAGGGTGGACAAGGCCCAAACCCCGATGCGGCGGTTGCTGCCCGCTCCAGCGAGAAGCGCGGCGTCCGGCGCCTCCAGCACGATCGAATAAACGGTGCATCCCGCAAACAGGTTTTTGGCCTTGGCCGCGTCCCAGCCCGACAAGTCGAGTTTTGTTCCGTCCTGGAACGCATGACCGACCGCGTGCAGCACATCGGGCTCGATCCAGAACGGATCGCCAGCCTTGCCCGCCCAGATGCGCTCGCCCATCTCGGCGGTTGCGACCCGGTCGGTGACGCCCTCCGTAAGGACTTCTCCGGCGGCGTGGGGATCGGCAGCCTCAGCGCCAGAAATGCGCCGCAGCGTAAAGCGCTGTCTTCCTGCATGATCGCGTTCGCCGAAGGTCACGCGATACGTCACGTCTTCGACGGCATCGCCGTTGAGATCGATCTTGAACTCGTACATCCCCTCGGGGTGATAACCTGGAACAGGAATGTTGCCCGCAATCGAGTGGCAGACATTCATTACGAATACAGTGCCGCTTTCACCTCGGAAGACGTAGAGATCCGTAATGTCAAGACGAACATCCTGGCGAGCAATTGGCGAGTCGAGGTGATGCGACATGATCTCGCTTTCGCTTGTGGGTTTTTGAGCTGAGGTGAGCCATACCAGGGCCAGCCATCAACCGATGTCGGCGACGAGTATAAAATAAATTATCATTTCTGGCGCTCCAAGTAATAAGAATTTGATTTGCAGCTATGATTACACTTATTGCGATTTATATAACGCGAGCCTTGCAATAGATATTACTTCAGCTCTAGTTTTTCATATTGCTCGTGATTTTGGAGAAAACGGCGTCACTCTATCCTCAAGGCTCGCCAGAACTTGACTGAAGGCCTGAACTTATTTCCAGCGCGGCCGCTGAGCAAAAGCCGGCGCCAGGCAGGCCGCCGGGCTCCGGAATCGCGCGCTGGCATTCACGTCCGATGACATATGCGTGATGGGCGTTTTCCGCGTACCAAAACGGCCCTCGCCGCCGTATCTGCTTGTAGGAGGCCTCAAGGGGCAGGCTCGACGGGGAGATCGCAATATGATCGCAAGACGGGTTTTTATGAGGAGCGCCGTTGGCTTGATCGGGCTTGCGATCTTGCTGAGATCGCGCGCCGAACCCAAAGCGGCCGGGATTTTCGAGGTCACTCGCAGCGACGCGGAATGGCGCAAGCTTCTGACGCCCGATCAATATGCGGTCCTGCGGCAAAGCGGGACCGAGCGGCCCTTTACGAGCGCTCTCTTGCATGAGCATCGCCAAGGAAATTTCGCCTGTGCGGGATGCGACCTCGATCTTTTCTCGTCAACCACTAAATACGACAGCGGCACGGGCTGGCCGAGCTTCTGGGCGCCTCTGGATGGAGCCGTCGGAACGGAAACAGACACGTCCTACGGCATTGTGCGCACGGCCGTTCATTGCCGGCGCTGCGGCGGTCATCTCGGCCATGTCTTCGACGACGGCCCGAAGCCGACGGGTCTGCGCTATTGCATGAATGGCGTCGCGTTGATTTTTAAACCCGCGGCGGCGTAACCAGAAGGCCGGCCATGATCCTGTTTCTCCTCGCTTATCTGGGCGGCGTTCTGACCATCCTCAGCCCTTGCATCCTGCCGGTGTTGCCTTTCGTGTTTGCGGGAGCAGGCAGGCCGTTCCTTCGCAACGGATTGCCGATGCTTCTTGGCATGGCGCTGGCCTTCGCCGCCGTCGCGACCCTTGCCGCCGTTGGGGGCGGCTGGGCCGTTGAGGTCAATCGATATGGCCGGATCGCAGCCATCGTGCTTCTCGCGGGCTTCGGCCTCATTCTGCTTTTCCCGGCGCTATCCGACAGGCTGACAAGACCGGTTGTGGCATTGGGAAACCGGCTTTCGCAGGCCGCCGACCAGAGTGGCGAATCGAGCATCGCGGCCTCGCTCCTGCTCGGCGTCGCGACGGGCCTTCTGTGGGCGCCTTGCGCCGGGCCGATCTTGGGCTTGATCCTGACCGGAGCCGCGCTGCAAGGGGCAAGCCTCAAGACCTCTATCCTGCTCTTGGCCTATGCCGCGGGCGCTGCGACATCGCTTGCGCTGGCGCTCCTCGCCGGGGGACGGATTTTCGCCGCTATGAAGCGGTTTCTGGGAACCGGGGAATGGATAAGGCGCGGCTTGGGCGCGGCCGTTTTGGCTGGCGTCGTCGCCATTGCCTTCGGTTTCGACACGGGCTTCCTGACGCAGGTTTCGCTAGGAAACACCGCGTCGCTCGAACAGGGCCTGGTCGATAAACTGCGGCAGTCCAATCCGCAAGCGTCCGTCGTCACGGATGGCCCCGGACCCGGCATGATGATGGCGGGCAAGCCCGGCAAGCTTCCTTCTGAAGGGTTCATGCCTCCGCTTTCGGGTGCCGTGGAATGGCTGAACTCGCCGCCGCTCACGCGGGAGGGTCTCAAGGGCAAGGTGGTTCTGATCGATTTCTGGACGTATTCCTGCATCAACTGCCTTCGCTCGATCCCCTACATCAAGGCGTGGGCAGAGAAATACAAAGACCAGGGACTCGTAGTTATCGGCGTGCACACGCCGGAGTTTGCGTTCGAGAAAAGCGTCGGCAATGTGAAGACCGCCGTGGCCGATCTGAAGATCGGCTATCCTGTCGCAATCGACAGCAACTACGCCATCTGGCGCGCCTTCGGCAACGAGTACTGGCCCGCGCACTATTTCATCGATGCCGAGGGCCGCATCCGTCACCATCATTTCGGTGAAGGAGAGTACGAGGAGTCTGAAAAGATCATTCAGAACTCTTCTGCAGGAGGCCGGTGAAAAGACTGTCTCCTCGGGCGTTGTCTCAGTGAAGGCGTCGGGCGCCGAGGCGGCTTCGGAAGCTGCGGTCGTCCGCTCGCCCGAGACCTACATCGGCTATGAGCGAGCGGAGAACTTCGTCTCCCCGGGGGGCGCGGTACGGAATAGGCCGCACTCGTATGCAGAGGGCTCTCCGCGGTTGAATGAATGGAGCTTGCTCGGAGATTGGACGATCAAGGCCGAACATGCCGTGCTCGATCAAAAAGACGGCAGCATCGTATTCAGGTTCCATGCCCGCGACCTGCATCTTGTTCTCGGTCCACCGCCGGACGGCAAAAAGGTCCGCTTCCTCGTCAAGATCGACGGCAAGGCTCCGGGCGCGAGCCACGGCTCTGACGTCGACCCCGGAGGCGAAGGCGCTGTGACGGAGCAAAGGCTCTACCAGCTTGTCCGCCAGAGCGGACCGATAACGGACCAAACTTTCGAGATCCAGTTCCTGGACCCAGGCGTCGAAGCCTACGCCTTCACTTTCGGCTAGAGCGGCCCGCGTCCGTTTAAACTCGGATAAGCCGCCCTAGCACTTCAAAATCGATCAACGTTTCCGCCTTTAATCGATTCCGATTAAAGGCGGTTTGATCTAAAAACCGGAGCATCTCATGTGCAAAGCGATCAGACTATTCTCCCGTGCTTCTGTCCTCGCAGCAGCGCTTCTGTTGCCGGCTTTGATGACGCTGCTAGCCGGCCCTCTCTCTTCCGCCGAGGAAGCGCGCGCGTTACCCGCGCCAGTGATCGACGAACCCCCGGGCGCCGCAACATCAGAGACAGCAGTTCTGGCCGGGGGATGTTTCTGGGGCGTCCAAGGCGTCTACCAGCACGTTGAGGGGGTCACAAGCGCCGTTTCCGGCTATGCCGGCGGCGAGAAGGAAACGGCGCTGTATTATAGTGTCGGCAGGGGGACAACCGGGCACGCGGAGTCGGTGCGCATCACATTCGATCCGCGAAAGATCAGCTACGGCCGCATTCTCCAGGTTTATTTCTCAGTCGCCCACAATCCCACGGAACTGAACCGGCAAGGGCCCGACACCGGCACGCAATACCGTTCCGCGATTTTTCCCGCAAATGCGGAACAGGCGCGCGTCGCCGAAGCCTACATCGGCCAGCTTGACAAGGCGCGCGTATTTGATGGAGCAATCGTCACCAAAATCGAGCCGAACAAGATCTTCTATCCGGCCGAGGCTTACCATCAGGATTTTCTCGTTCAGCATCCGAACCACCCCTATATCGTTATCAACGACCTGCCGAAGATCGGCCAGCTGAAGCGTCTTTTCCCAGACCTTTATCGATCCGACCCTGTGCTGACCCCAGCGCCCACGAACTGATCGCGACGCTCAGCAAAAGTCTGGCTTCGCGAACGAACGGCTGAGGCTTTTGCAGCCGGTCGGCCAGCTGCGGCGCGGAGGCGAGGAAGCGCCGCGCATCCAGCTCTGTTGCGCCTTCGCGAATTGGAAGCGCTCAAAGATCCGGTGCAGTCGACGGATGCCCGAATTTATGTCGATTTCAAGAAGCGCGACGAGAACGGCAGCAGTTTCGCCTAAGATTCGCCATCCCCCCCACTCCAAATCAATCCGCGATCAGGGAGAACGGGGATGGGTCCGGGAAAAGCGCTTTTGCGTGGAAGCCTTCTTGCCTTTGCGGTTTAGCGGGTGAGAAAGCCGCCTTGCCTTGCCCATACCGGGCGAACACTATCAGAACTCTATCGGCTTCGAGATGGCGCGCAAGAACTACGCGAACCAAAAGCTCACCGGCGGCGTGATTGCGCAGAGCGATGTGCAGAAATACGAGAAAATCGCCACGATCGGCCAGACGACATCGAACTTCAACCGCGCCGAATCGAGGATCGTGCCAGACCCGATCACCCGTTCGGGCGCGACCCCGTGCCGACCAGCAAGGACGGTCACAATCCACGTTATGATGTCGACCGGATTCGACGCGACCAGGAAGATGGTGTCTGGCGCCGCCGCTATGACGGCCGGCACGATCCCGGCAAAGAAAAGGTCCAGCCGGCTCTCCCCGGGCTTCTGGCTGGCGGCTGAAATTCATCCGGAAGGTATCGACGCCTGCGAGAAACAGCGCGTTTAGCATTTCCGGCGCTGCGCTTGCCGGTCCGACGCCGCAAGCGCGACGATACCTGCCCCGTCGAGATCGGCCGCCTCCCCGGCGCGGACCCGGACAGGATAGGTCCAAGGGGGTGGCGTGCAGAATGTCCTGCGCCTGGGCCACCGCGAGGTCTACGTTGCGATCGACGACAATCCCGGTCTTCATGCTGTTCCTCCTGATGAGTTGGACGGGATATTCCGCCTGCAGGTGCAAAGACCATGCTGCAATGGCCGCATTCTTGACCTCTCCGATGACGCTGTCATTAAATGCGGCATGTCACAAGGGCGTAACCTCGGCGTTCTGGATCAATCCGCAGGACGGAAGCTATAGGTCCTGAATCAGAAAAACGCGGGGGGAACGTGGTTTAAGTGTCCGTTCACAAAGTTCTTGAATCGTCTGAATCCTTTGTGATTCAAGGGGGGGGAGAAGGCTACAGAATACGGTATGCGCTCGCTTTAGGCGTAAAACCTAAAATAGAAAATAGAAAATACTGAAGAACAAATTGTGGCAAAAAATGTACGCCAAAATGAGCGAGCCGAACGCGAAAACCAAGCTTTCAAAAACAAAAATCGAGAAGAACAAATTGTGGAAGAAATTGCACGCTAAGCGAGTAGAACAGAAAGCGGAAAGTAGACAATCAAAAACAGAAAAACTGAGAGAACAAATTGTGGCATAGTTACGACGCCCCGGCGAGCGCCCCGGCACCCTCCTGCCGTCCAGGCTGAGCCAAGCTCATCCAGGTCGAGGCGGCTTCCAGGTCGAGCCCCGGCGAGCGCCCCGGCACCCTCCTGCCGTCCAGGCTGAGCCAAGCTCATCCAGGTCGAGGCGGCTTCCAGGTCGAGCCCCGGCGAGCGCATCCGGCTCCCTCCTGCCGTCCCGGCCGAGCCAAGCTCATCCAGGTCGAGGCGGCTTCCAGGTCGAGCCCCGGCGAGCGCATCCGGCTCCCTCCTGCCGTCCCGGCCGAGCCAAGCTCATCCAGGTCGAGGCCCGCGGCGAGGTTCTGTCTCGGCAGACAAGCCCCGTCTTGCGGCGAGGTTCTGTCCCGGCAGACAAGCCCAGCCCGCGGTGAGGTTCTGTCCCGATCGACAAGGCCCCGCGGCGAAGCATCCAGCCCGATCGAACCTCGGCCCGAACCCCGATCGACAAGCCCGGTGAGGCGTAGTCCGGGTTCAGCCCAGCCCAGCCCGGCCCCGTCCCGGCGAGGCCCCGTCCAGCCCGGCAAGCATCCAGCCAAGCCCCGGCCCGGTCCCGAAGCCCAGCCTCAAGCCGTCATGATAGTCCGTGTCATCCACTCGCACACTTTGGCCAAATCGGCTTTCGTTGCGAGAGCCCGGCCTGTCACGGTCCGCGCAAGGTCCGGCTTTAGTCGCACGACGCCGTGCGGCGGGACAAGGAAGTCATCGCGCCGCCATATGCGTGAAGCGAGAAGCGAAAGGATGCGCGTGTCGATGTCCGCGCGAAGCAATTCGAGTGCGTCATAGGAAAGGCTTGCGCGTAAGTCTTTGGGCTGATGTAGGTATCCGGCTGCGGGGTCAAGGCCAGATGCGGATAGGGCTCGTGTGAGTTGAGAGGCGGCGACCGAATAGGCACAATTAAGAATAGCGTTGATAGGATGCAAAGCGTTGCGCGGCGAAGGTCCGCCAAGTGGCAGTCGACCGGGCCATTTTTTCCACGTATACGGCCACCCATTCGTTTTATATTCGAAGCTTAATTCTGCATCGAAGCGTTGAAAATAAAGAGCGGCCGCGCGTCCTTCTATCAAATGAACATCCATTACAGAAGTTGCTGTCTTAAGATCACGCGCAATGCTCGCAACCTCATCCAGTGTAAGGCGTTCATTTCCCATTCCGCCCTTTATTTTCTGCAATACAATGGCGCGCGCAATGGGTAGGGGTCGAGCAAGCCACGCATATTGTCTTTGTCTAAGCTCGACTTTGACGGGGGGTATACTTCCCATAGTTGTGACAGGTTCCCCGTCACACATGATAATGAGGCAGACACCTTGCCGGTGTAACCATGCCAGGGCATCGCCCGTAATATGACAACCAAAGCTTTCGAGAAGCAGTGTCTTAAACGGAGGGATGCCGGGCATATAGAGCACTTCACGACCGTTTTCGCGCACGACAAGTTGCGCATCCCGGACGTTAATCGAAGCGCCGCGACCGCCGACATAAAGGGTACGATGACGGCGATCTTCCGAAATATGAGGTTCTTGCCAATAAGGCTCACAATCATCGAACGTTAATTCTGAGGCGGGAGCATTATCCGGCGAGAGACTATCATCCGACGCCGGTTCGTCATGCGGGATAATATCGACACGTGAAACACTATCGCCATTCCGGCCCCGGTTTGATTTGTGCGTCGCACGGTCCGGCGATATGTCGTGAAGGTTCGTTCCCTTTTCATGCATATGCCTCGCAACGAGGCGCATAACGCTTCCAAGACTGACGTTATGTTTTCGCGCGATAGGACGATAGGCCATGCCTCGCGCTCGATCAGACAAGATGCCGGATAAAGTTTCGGCTGGAATGTCCAATTTATGCATGACGCGGCTTACGGGATAAGTCGACTAATTATATTACTTGACTCAACTAACTTCGTGACGAGATCATTTAGCCGCGCGGCTGATGCCGTATCGCCCGCGCCATAGAATAGCAAAGCTACCCATTGCGCTGACGCTTTCGCATGCGTGAGCAAGGTGCGAGCCGTTATTAAATCGTTGCTGGTCATATCGTCCCTTTCGGCAAAGCTTCGCCATCCGCCGAAATTGTGGATTTCGGCGCGCGTATCTGAAGCCAATTTGGTTTTTAAACCCTAAATAGCGTTATTCAACTAACGCGTATCGTCTTATGTTGAAGCTCGGCTTGCGTCAAGCAGTCCGTAGCGTTATCGAACTCTTATGATTACAGCGACACAATGCCGGGCATCCCGCGCCATTTTAGGTTGGAACGTCAAAACTTTGGCCGCGAAGGCTCGCATAAGCCCGAACACCGTCGTCCGTTTCGAAAACGAAATTGGAACTTCTAACGCGACTACGATGACGGTCATCCGGCTTACATTCGAGGCCGAAGGCATCCGGTTCACTGATGACGGCGGCATTGTCCCACCGAAAAAGGAAAGACAACGGGATAAAAATTCATAAATCCTTTACGTTAGAAGCCCTTTAGAAGCTAATAAGCGTTATCATCGTTCCTCCTAGAAAGCATACCCCGTTATTCTTCGCATAAGCGGAGCAAAAAATCGGATGATAAGACTTGCTCTTTGTGCAACGTGTATCTCTATCAAAGCTATGCTTGTGGAGAATTGTATTTTTGTCGGAGGCGAGGCGCGAAATCACTCAAAAGCGAAAACAAGGACCGCATTAACGAACCGGCAAGGCAGGCCCCGCGCAACGGATGAGCGATCCCGCCTATCGCGGACTGCGGCGCGAAAAATCACGAGAATGGATTGAGGCCGATCCCGAGAAAAGGAGGGCGACGCAGCGAGACGTAAGGGTGCAAGCGGGCGATGCAATACGCTCGCGAGCTTGGCGACGCAGCAACTCAGATCATACGAAAGACCGACGATGAAAACTGAAATTGTGACACGCGCCCCGGAAGCGCTAGAGCTTGCAGAAGCGGCGCAGACGCCCTGAAACATAGCCGCTATTTCTACATATCTTTCTAGCTAGAAGCCCGATGGTCATCCTGCTACGGTCACGCATTGGGTGGGAAGCGCGGCGATGATCGAGGCGGCTTGGTCGGATTTAAGTTGCTGCGTTCCTGCCCTTTGAGGCAATCCCGGTTTCGGGCGAGAGGACAATAAGAATGAGAGCGGTGCCTCTGATCATTTTCACCATCGGCACGACTGTCGCATCCAACATCGATTTCGCATGCGCTCAAGACCAGCAATGCATGCCGGGCGGCATTTGCTGTGCTGTCGTTGGGCAAAGCGACAACGGTCCCGAACGCCGCTGCGGAACGTTGGAGCAATTTGAGCAATACGCCAAGGTTGTCTGTTTGCGGGGTGAAGCAACAGAAAACAAAGGTTTCGCCGAAAGTATCGAGGCATCGGGGGAATGCCTTGCCGCACGTATCGCCGCAGAAAGGGTTGCATCTACCCAACAAGAAAATGCCCAAGCACATACACGTGCGATGGAAGCTCAACGCAAGCTTCGCGAAATGGGAGACAATTCAGGGGCCGCTCGTGCGAAAGCTTCAGCGCCAACCTTCAAAACCGGACACTCAGAAACCGTTATGAAGCAGGTTTATGTGCGTGGTGTTCCGGTAGAAGTTTGGGATAATGGTAATAGCCATATTGTAGTGGCAGGAGATAGAGTACTTATCCGTGACAAGTTTTCTACATTTATTTCAATTAATGGAATATATGAAGGAGATGGTCGTGTATTTTTACTTTTATCTAAGACCGCGGGAAATGTTTGTTCGGAAGAATTTCAGGCTATTGATATGACAAGCGCGGAACCAAAAATCAGCGAAAGCTTTGGCGGCTGCGCAAGCATAACAAGCGCAGCCGTATCAGGCGGAGCGCTAGTGGTTGCTTTCAAAGCACTTAACGGGAAAAACACAGAAACCTTCACTTTTCGCGATGGCGCGCTAACCAGTACAAAGACGGCGCTTTCGCTCGAACCAAAAGGGCCTGAAGGTGCCCCCGGCGGTGATTTGGCTGCATATGTATACCAGAAACAGATAGGCGAGGTTTTTTCACTGCGACCGTCAACGGCGGCGCTTAAGAAAATCATGTCGGCACAGGCATTTGAAGAGGCTCGCGACCTCGCGATATCAGGGCCGGGGACGAGATTCGAAGTGAAAAATGAGATGGTCCGCGCTACCGCTTGCCAGTCTCATATGTGTCCTTTCCATGCTGTCGCGGTTGTGTTCGATCATAAAGGGAATGCTTGGGCATCAATCCTGCGGGGTGACGGAAAGCTCGAAATGTATGGCAATCCTCCGCCGTTCATAAAGGCAATGTTGAGCCCGAGCTACCAATAGACGTTCGGGATCGTGGAAACGGGAACCTTTTCCCAGCGTCAAATCGTGTGCCTCGGACGCATAGCAATCGACGTTGAAAATCAAAAGGGGAAGTGAAGGCCGGAATGCGGAATCCCAGGCTGATTGCGTGGAGCGCCCGCTGTTGAGGGATGAGCCGCCGTCCGCGCACCGGCCGAATCTGAAAAGCGGGTTCACGGCGAAGTTCTTGTTAGAAACCTAACTAGGGACTTGACTGCAAAAAACCGATTACCTACGCCGCTGGTAAGCCAATCGGCCGGGGAATCGTCATGCGCGTTATCATCAATGCAGGCGGCGTCATAATCTCTGTTGTTTTTGGCCTCTATATTGCGGTTTCCGGTATGTTCGTGCCTTATTACAACTGGCAATACGCACGTGAGCATGGTTTTGCGAAGTGGCTAGCTTTCGGCGAAATCATCCCAACCTACAAAGCATTAGCATGGCCATATTTTGAGTTTTTTCAATCTTCCTCTGGTGCGGTTTTGCCGTCACAGAAAGACTGGTCTGCGCAGGAAATTACAAACAGTAGGCACTTCATCCGTTCTATACAGGCAGACCTTCAATCGAAGCAGTTAGCTCGTGATCATGTCTTCACGGGTTTAACCTTTGCAGAGCGCAACAAAATACTTGTACTTAAGGAGACCGCACTGAGCGAAGTGCGTCTCGTGGACCAGTATACTCTTCGCAAAATGCACCCAGATCTCCCTCGCCACGTAGCCGAAGAATACATACCCGGCCTGGAAAACTTGATACGTTTCCTAACTTCGCCGAATGACGATGAGGAGGCCGCAAAAAAGGGCACAGAGCTTTTTGATAACTGGGTTGACTGGTGGAACGCGAATAAAGATGCTATATTTCTACCTGAATAGCGAGATGCATTGCTTAATGCTGTTAATCATCCCGTCGAAGCGCTGGGCAAAGGAGCCGCTGCGCGACGAAAAACATCGTTTGACATGGGCATCGAATTGACCATGAGCAACGACAGCCTCGACGGCTTTTATGAGTGCCTGAAGACGGGCCTGACGGTAGAAGCATTCCTAAGCCGCTATAAGGCGATCTTCGAATTCGTTCATTCTCGCGGGCTAACAGAGGATTATCGCCTTGCAAGGAGGCGGGCGAAAAGGCTTTGCGACGAAATAACCCCCGTCGCCCGTTTCTCAGCAAAATGGGCGGGGCCTCAGGACTTGTTACGCTTTAATCTTGATGAAAAATATCCGGACTGCATTCTCACGCGCCCAAGTGGAGAGGTTTGGGAGATCGAGGTAACCGTTGCCCAGGCAAGGGAACGTCACGCCTTGATGACTGAGCTGAATAAAACCGGATTTGGGCGCGGTTTCATTGGTGTAACCGACGATCAGCCAAAAGAGCGCTTCAAAGACGCGATGGCTCTCGAAAGTACCGCCTATTCGGACGTGGAGATTGAGCTGAATGAAACCGGATTCAAGCGCGATTTCGCCGGTGTTACTGACAATCAACCAGAAGAGCGCTTTACAGAAAATGCGGCCCACTCGACCGAGGAGGTGATAAAGTGCATTGAGCACGCCATAGGGCTATGTTCGGAGAGGAAGAAACTTCACTCAGGAGATATTCTCCTTATAGAAGCTCCGTTGGAAATTCTGCCTGCCCCACGATGGCTGGAATTCTCCACGCAGTTTACAGAAAAAGTGATGGGAATACGATTCCGAGAGGTTTATCTCACCGGACGTGCGGATGATGTCGATATAGTTATAAAGTTGAAATAAACCGCCGGAAATTTTTAGACCTGAAATGCGAACCAAACTCCGATAAGAGTTTGTAGCGTGGTCGCTATCATTCTTAAGTTTCCACATCTGCTATCAATCTCCGTCTACTGAGTTTCTATTCGTGTTTTGATCGCTTGGGGAGTTCACAATGTTCGGTATGAGCAAGCGCGAGCGGGCGGAGGCAGAAATCAGCGAAATAACTGCCCAAGTCCTAGGACGGTCTATAGTCCACGGTTCCGAATTCCCGCCTTACGGCGTATTTGAGACGCACATGCAGATGATGGTTGCATTGGAAGCGTGCGGCTTTTTTCTCCACGCTGTGGATCGCTTGGCCTATCGCGAAAATGACCAGCTCTTGAGAGAAATGGTGTTCGATGCCGCTGCTAGTCAAATGGTTCGGACATTCTCCGACATGATCTTCGAGGCCTGGGCACCATCGCCTCTTCCTAAGATTGAGCATGACAACCTCAATCTCTTCAACGTTCGGCAAGCTGAATATGGCAACGCATCCAAATTAGTTGGCAAGACGTTTAACGATCTCAAAAGCGCTTCATGGCTTGCAGCTCACAACGTTGCCCGCGCGGCCGAGTTTACTGCGCCAGATATCCGCATCCTAGCTATTCACACCGAGTTGGTGCAATCGCTTGTGATTATGGACCTTGCTAATCGGATTAAGAAAGTTGAGAGCTACATCGGATGACAGGTCACTACATGAACGCTGCGGCTTGAATTCCGGGGGTGAGGGTTAATCGGCTGCGTATCCATATCGGGCCGACCTTCGGTTCGACGCCATGCAGCCTGTTCGGTTCTTCACGACATTCGGCGACCACGACCCCGGTGTATCCCTTCTCCAAAAGGAAGTGAGAGGCCGTTTTCGGACTTTGGGCCAATTTTGGAGAGTGCCCGCTGATGGAGGATGAACTGTCATTGCCCGGCGGCGGCCCATCTCGCGCACCACGGTCGCTGTTCAAATGAGTCGAGCCCGCTCGACTACAAATCCCTCCACTATATAAGACCAGAATTCTTCCGCCTCGGTTAGCCTCGTCTCGAATGTACCGATTCCTGCCGCGCCTCTAAAGATAAACTGAGCAGATAATACGAGCTCTTCGACCAAAGTGCGGAAGTTATCGATACTGTGCAAGGCAAGCTGCAAGCTCTCAAAAGGCAAGGCATGTGCTATAAGCTTGTTTCGGATCGGCTTCAGTTGCAACCGGAAGTCCGATAACCTTTTATCTTTTAGGATGATGTCTGATCCCCATTTGGGTGGTACTAACCCTAAAATAAAATTTATTTTTTCTTTGCAAATATTACCGCTCGGTATTGGGCACTGTTCAAGCCAGCGCACCCTCTCTTCTTGAAGAGTAGAGTTGTTCAAAATTTTTGAAAGTCCGCACAGCGTTATGCGATTATTTCCTGGATCATCAGTCATTCGAGACAACGCCAGTAGTGTATCCCGTATCAATGCGTCAGCTAAATTTTGCAATCCAGAATACAGGGACAATCTCTTTAGTGTGGTCTTGAATTCGTTCTTGTTATTTGAATCGGCACGATGCAGGGCGGTGAATTGTGCCCATGAAGCGTTAGCAATTTCTTGTTCCATCAGGAGGCGACGAACAATGTTAAGCCCTTCTTCTATCAAGGGTTCTACGTGGTGCTCGCTCACTTTTAAAGCTCCTATGTCCTTTATCTTACTTATAGTGCATTCGGGAATGTTGTGATGAAGTCAAGAGAACCCGCCTGTGCCGAAATGGCTGGCCGCGATTTGTGCATTGTAGGTAGCCCGCGCGTCTCGGGTCGAACGGCCCATCAGGCCCAATTGCATGCTCACGACCGAATGCTCGAAAATGGCGGTTGTTCTACCAGTTGACCTCCAAATCCTCGTCCAAACGTTGATTTGGAAATTGCGCCTCGCTAACGCGCTCGGGGAGAATTTTAGTAACGCCCTTTACCTTCATCTCGAATCCAGGAAAAGGGTCATTGATGACCTGATCGAAAAAGTCGCGATGTCGAGGCGAAAGAAGGTTCCTAAGATAGATTAAAAATAAGTGTACCGATTTATAGTCCTTTATAACTTCATACGGTGCGTTGAGTGTCTCTAGATATTCAAAAGATTTAAAGAGATGATCCCCACTTGCTGTAAAAAGGGGACGCTTGCCTTCAAAATAAACGGTTTCTATATGTTCCCGTGGAGGATCGATATTCCCATGAATATTGAAATTACGTGCGTTCATGACCCGCAGGAAGTCCCTGTAGGCGTCGCTTGATGAATCCACAGCGTTTGCGAAACCAAAACAATTGTTAGCAAGTAGCTCAAGTTTTTTTGGAATCTTGTCGCGCACAAAGCCTTGATATAGCTGCGAGTTGCTGCGGATTTCAGGCTTGCAGAACATTAAGATTATCATATTTAGATACGCTTCAGCCATGATAGGGGTCAAAAGCCGAAGTTTTAGGCAATCTCCGTAGATGTTTCTCGCCCGATCTGCAACCTTTCTCATCACCACGCTCCGATGACGCGAGGATCGCTTCGAAGTTAATCGGGGAAGTGTGCGAATAGGCGGCGGTGCATCTATAATGGTGGCGTGTAGATCAGCGCAAAGTCTTGCTAGGATTACGAACTTATTCTGAAACACTACATACTTCTCAAACGACTTCATCATATTAGATTTCTCGCGGCCAATCCGCGCAAAATCAGCTTTTATTGCCAATATGAGCGCCTTCCAGTCCTCATCTGTCATGCGTTCGCAAACGAGCACGTGGACATCGCGTCCCCAGCCCCAGATACAGACGTCAATCTCTCCGGCTTTCAAATGAAATTCCCAGTGCACCAGATTGTCGCTATCGTTGGAGCGGAGAAAGTTCTGAAACCCGTTAGGCGTACCGAACCTGACACGCAAATAGGCGTACATTTCAGCTTGGTTAAAATGCCTTCTGACGACGAGATGGCTCCGGTGCGGCTTCATACTTTTGGCAGCGCGTGTAGGCAGGTCCCGATAGAACGCGCTGAGTTCCTTCGGGGTCGCGGCTCGCCATGACGCGATATCGAGGCAATACACCATGAGTTTGCCCTAACAGGCCGCCACGGGGAGAAAAAAACCCCAAGGGAATTTGTCTACCGTAATCGCGCCTTGGGCAGTTGTTTCATCCACTACCCAGACTTCGGCAGGGATAAATCGCGGGGGGCGCTGCCATGGACGGGGCGTCCGCGCCGCCATGTTGATGAACAAAAAATAGCGCAAGACTTTGTCCTCCCCTACGTAGGGTATGCCGAAAACAAACGGAAACTAAACAGCATCACATCCGGCGGTTTACTCGCCGAATTCGTTCTCAGAAATGGAGGTGGTTGCTAAATTCCCGTGAGGTTGGCGATAAAGGTCAATCGTGTAGCCCTCGTAACCATCCGAGGTTCCTCGAAACTCAAAGACATCAAGCGTTTTGCTGTAGCTCGTACCTTCTCCAAAGCGAGCAGCGCGGCCATACCACGTTGTGCCGGAAGCGTAGCGTAATGTGTAACTGCCGAGGGTCATCTTATCGAAAAATGTGTCGCCACCCCTGATGTAAATCTCTGCGGCAATGTTGTTCGCTTGATCGTATAGCCTCACGAAGAAGTTGTATGGTCCCCGCGTCCTGATGGTAATCGGTGCGAGCCGCCGGCCAACCGGCGCGCTGAAGAATCCGGTATTCGCTTCTACCGGATTCAGAGCAGATTTTGATTGAGGAGGAAAAGCAGGCGCGGATGGTTGCAGCGTGGTTGCACGAGGGCGTTCCGGCTTATTCACCTCGATCATGATGGCCAAGACCATTGCCAACGCCCAGACCGATGCCCACGTCAAGCCTGGCGCGCGCGGCGGCCAGCGCAGCGTTTCCAACCATGAACGCCGTAAGTTGACTTCTATCACCTCCCTACAATTGGCGCACTTTGCAGTTCCAAACCTATCAGGAACCCGATTTTTCTGACCGCATTTCAAGCAGATAACCACATGGGCCGTGGCTACAGCGGAGGGGGCAGGCGTGCTTGGAATGTCGCCGACCGCCCGGCGATAAAGCGCCCCGCAAACACGAAACAGGAAGTGTGCAATCATAGGGGCAGCGGACAACGCGGCGAATTTGTACACGTCTTCTCGAAACCCGGGATATTCCCAACTAGTAACTGCAAGATGTAGCCAAGAGTAAAGTTCTTTTGAAAAGCTAAAAATAATACCTGCCACGATTACGGTATAGGCAAATGTTAACAAAACAAACGCTACGGGCCATGATACTCGAGGAGTGTTCGTATAGACCCTCGAAGCGAATACAGTGAAAATGGCGGTCATGATACCGATAAGCGCCGCGGCGAGCTTATTGAGCTCAACAACATAGGTCAAATCAAACGCGATTTTGAACCAGAGGAACGACAAAAATGCCCAAACGAACATACTGCCGAGCATCGGAAGACCCATAATGAAATGCGCTACCGTATATCCAGGTAAAAAAAACTACGGCAACACGCCAAACTCCCACCCGCTTGCCATCGAGCTGGGCTCAGGGCTGAGTGCGACTTTTTATCGACTTCCGCACCAGAGGGTCAAGCTGCCGCGCATTTTTTGCAACATGATTTCCGGATTCGACCCGACCCGGACAAATCGCAAACGAAAGGCTGCGACTAGGCGCTCGTCAATAAACCTGCATGTGGGCTGCCATAGCGATGCTTTTCGCCGTTGAGGTCCGGCCACCACCTGCGAGCCATGCAGAGAAGGGCTAGCCCAAATCGTATTGAGCTCCGCGTCGAGGATCGGGGCGCGCGGCCGGATGCGCTTCCAGACTTCTCCTGCATGGCAAGCGGCGATCGAGGACGAAAGCGGCGATGCGCGTGCCGATCGACGGCAAGGCTATGAATGTAGCATTGAGGAAAGCGCCGGTCTTGATTTTTGGCTGACGCGATGCGGACATGGCGCGGGGTTCTGGGATGGCGACTGGAAAGAGCCTCATGCCGCGGCGCTCGATGCGCTTTCGAAGCAGTTCGGCAACGTCGATTTGTATGTCGGCGACGATGGCAAAATCTATGCAGGTTAAAGCCTAGTGTGATCTAACCAGTCTTTAAGCCGCATCCGATCATCTCCTTGATTTGATGCGGTTTTTTCATGACTGCCGTTCAATCATAAGCTTTCAGCAACTATTGCTTAACTTAGGCGTAACCATCACAATTAAAACTGACACGGAATAACTGGCCTATACGCGGGCCGGACATATGATCACGCTTAGCCGAAAGGTTCCATGTTCATTCATCGGACGATCGATACCACTTCAATCGCCCGGCTCATTTATAGAGGTGTACCATGTTACAAGAGCCCGTCCAAGACCGTGAGCGATTGCTAGGCGTCAGCCTATCGCCTTCGCACATTCGTACAATCGATAGTTTGATCGGTCGAGGTTATCGTAATCTTTACGAGAAAAACACAAGACGATCCGCGATCATCAAATATGCTTTCCTTCGTGGCATCCAATCATTGCTAGACGAGCAAGCAGGCGAAGTTAAACTGTAAGTTTTTATTTAGAAAACCGAGATGTAATAAAAGCCCGGCGAAGTGGCTAGCATCGACAGGCTTGAATTGAGAATGGGTGTGACAGCCCGGTTATTGTGTATGCGATTAGAGTTAAGCGATGTGTATTTCTTCTATATTATCGGGCCTATTAGGTCAATATATTTTTTCTGAAAACAAGCGAACACTTCTCGCTTTAACGGCTTCCGACATAAGGAGGCCGCGTCATGGCTACTAAGAAAACGCGGACCCAACAACGCATCGAAAGCGCCCCGGCGGGCGCATTCCGTAAGCTCAACAAAACTGAACTATCGAAGCTCGGGCTATCCTCTAAATCAGAGCGTTACATCGAAATTGGAAAGCGCCTCTTTAAAAACGCGATAACAATTTCGAAGCGAGCATTCACGATCAAACGACATGGGGCCGGACCTGAAAAATTGGCGGCCGCACGTCAAGAGGGTGAGCTTCTCTATAAGAGCCGAAAGACGCAAGAAGCGGCCGAAAAGCAGAAAATAACGCGGGGCCTTAAGAAAAAAGAGCGCATCCTTAAAGAGGAGGAAAAGCCGCTCGCGAAGAGAGAACTAGACAGGGCTTACGCGCGATTTGAAAAGGAAGTTTCTCGACCTCATAGCGTCACGCCTTCGCCCTGGGCAAATCAGCACAAGCCCTATCGACCTACTGAAGCAATGCGAACACGCTTGCCTGATTTATATCGTCGCAAGCTCGCTGGCGAACATATCCCGGATGGTGAATGGCATGTTCTCGCTGATGAGGCGAATAGAACTAAAGACCCTATGCTTGCTCGTATCCTGAAATCTATACCGGATAAAAATCTCACTTCGCCGGGATTAGCAGCATGAGCACGGAAAATATCATCTTCAGCGGCATGCCGTCTCAAGAAGAGCTGGATTTTTTAGACCTTCCAGCTAAGACGCGCGCTAAGCTTCGCTATGAAGTTCGTAATCCTGATAAGGTGCGAGAGCATAACAAAAAGCAAAACGAACGCCGGACCGGACAAATCAAAGCCTGGAAAGACGCGAACCCCTCTAACGTGCAAAAACACGAGAAGCGACGCGGGGATAGAAATTACCATCGGCCTTTTGTCGCCATCGATGCGGAAGGCATGGATATAGAGTGCGATTATGAAATAAGAAAGCATAATGTCGTCGACACATTAGGTAATCCAGTAGCCCGTCACGATATTATACCACATGATCAGCTCAAAGAGATTGAACGTTCTCATCCAGACGAAAATGTTTATCCAAAACATCGTACTATATTATGGGGCGCGAAGAGTTGGAGGCGTTCCTATACAGCTTCACAACTTGCCGATAATCCAATTCTGTCACGTACAAACGGCGAGTGTACGCAAGATTATTGGTTAGGATCAGCGGATAAGCGTCCTTTATCATCGCTCGAAATCTTAGAATGGCTCACATCGCTTCCAGAAAAATTCGGACCTCAAAACGGCTATTCTGACGGCGTGAACTTCGTTATGTTTTCATTGAACTATGATGCGACGCAAATATTAGCAGGCTTACCATTTGAGAAAGTGTATGCAATTAACAGACGAAAAACAGTTAAGACTAAGAAAGACATAAAGGGTTCTACCTTCGTTGGTCCCTACGCCATTGAATATTTAAAAAGTAAATATTTAAAGGTTTGGAAGTTACGCGATCCCGATAACCCGCGGCGCATCAAAACTTATAAAAATGGAAACATTGTCTATAAAGATGGAAAAACGGACACTGAATTAGATTATACAGCCTATATAAATATACAAGATGCTATAGGCTTCTATCAGGAACCCTTTGTTAAAGCGACAGAAAGTCTAGTTCAGAACGGTTATATCACAAAAGAGCAACATGATATTATTAAACACAACAAAGGTAAACGCGACGATTTCGTAAATGTGCCATTTGAACAGATCAAAACCTACTGCGGATTAGAATTGGAGGCACTCTCAAAAGCGCTTACTGTATTGCGCGATGGCTTTGATAAGATGGATATTCGTTTATCCGCTTGGTCTGGTTCTGGCGCGGCGGCAGGGGCGTGGATTAAAAAACAGAAATTAAAAGACGAGCATTATTCTCCTGATATATCCTCGACCGCTCTTACTTCACAACAGAAGAGCGCGCATCACGCCTTTGTAGGTGGACGCATAGAACTTATAAAACAAGGCTATGCTCCAAACAAAAAATTATGGGTTTACGATATTGTAAGTGCTTACCCGGCTGCACTCGTAAGGCTTCCCTCGATGAAAGACGGGACTTGGGAACATGGCGAAGGTTTAATTCTGTCGTCGAAGTCCAGTTTCGGTGATTGGAATATGCTTTCCATGTTTTGCGTCGAATGGAATTTTGATCATATAGACGGAAGCGGACTTCCAGTTCCCTTTTATCCATTTCCATATCGTGTGAAAAAGAAAGGGCAAATACTTTTCCCTGACAGGGGAAAAGCTTGGATCATGCGTGACGAGCTTGTAGCAGGTATCGAATGGTTTAGAGTGATGTACCCTAAGCGCGATATTAGCAAGTGTATACGTATCAAGAAATGGTCGCGCTTTTATCCGGCTAATGATGAAAAACCTTTTAAGGGTATATATGAGTTATTTCGCACACGTAAGGAAATGAAGCGTTTACACGATATTGCTCAGAAAAACATCAAACTGGTAATCAATTCGCTTTACGGGAAAACGGCTCAAGGCGTCGGCTCGAATGACGGCCCGCCATCTTCGGCTTGCCCTTATTATGCTGCGGCAACGACGGCTTGGTGTCGAGCCCGGTTATTACGTTTTGCGATACGCGACCCTCATGCAATCGTCTCCTTCATGACAGATGGCATTGCGTCGACGCGTAAATTGCATGATGAGGCGCACGCTTTAGACGCTAACGTAAAACCGGAAGGCGATGACAACGCCGAACTCGGGGACTGGGAATGGAAAAGCGTTGCAGGCGGCTTCTTTTTAATGAGCGGGCTTTATGCATTGCTTGATGAAGACGGAAAAGCGAAAACAACAAAAACACGCGGCTATGATCCCCAAAAATTCCTTTTGGGAAAAGAGGTACTAGAGTTTTTCACGGTCGACGTGCTCAATACCTGGAAAAAACCTATGCTCCTTGCAAAGGACGGTAAACCGATTATTGAAAAGCTAATTTATCCGATAAACCATTATGTAACGGCTGGCGAAGCATGCGCATCGCGCGAACGGTTTAAGTTAATCGGACGTTGGTGTAAAGAATTGCGAAGTTTCAGTGTACATGAGCCCGGCACGAAGCGGACTTTCGAAGGTCTTCCTAAATGGGCGTATATGAGCCCGAAAATTACGGAAGGGCCTAGCCTTAAGATACCATCGCTCACGGAATTAAAGTTGTTAGAAAAATGGTTCGACGTTACGGCGAAAGAACTGCAAGAATGCTTGAAAGCTGGCGAAGCCTTGCGATGCCGTTTTCTTATTCCAACTTTACCGGCTGATAATCCTAACTACAACTCGGCAACATGCGAGGTGAAGCTATCCGCGCCAAGCGTTCCAGAGTGGTTATCGCCGGACGCTGGATTAGGTGAGCCCGGCGAGGAAGAGGAAAGAGGCGAAATTGATATCATGGAAGAAGGTGATCTTGATACGGCGGATATTATGGCTGGGATGATGTAAGCAAGATCGCGCTTAACGTTATCTTACTTCGTGCGGCTTTCTATTCGAACGTTGTTGAATTTATGGCCTGCGTTAAGATGATAATGCAGGCTCTTTTCTTTTACTTATACCCTATTATGCAGCAATGCGCTTCTTATGCTTCACGGCGAGCCGTAATAAATACGTTTGATCGCACAAGCCTTTGATCGTCTTATTAAATATTTTCGTCTTACGATTGATCAAAGAGAGAATAAAGCCGTCGATCGTATCATCCGCGAATAGATATATTACACGCACGTCCCGTGTTTGCCCGATGCGATACGCCCTATCTTCGGCTCGCAGCATTGCCGCAGCAGTCCAGTCTAGTTCGACGAATAAGACAGTCGACGCGGCGGTGAGCGTCAGCCCAGTCCCGCCGATGCGCGGCGATGTAAGAAAAATGCGTTTAGTACCTGATTGAAATTCCTGTACGCGTTTTGCTCGTTCTTGTGCTGAGATATCGGCGCTTAAAGCAACGACATCCCCGGCGAAGCGACGCGTCAATTCCTGCCTTACCGCGGCATGATGCGCGAAGACGATGATCTTTCCGTCGTTCGAAGAGGCGAGAAACTTTTCGAGCCATACCGCCGCCGCCTCGATCTTGCAAAGTCCGACCGCTTGCCGGATATGTGACAGGAAGTCGAACCGTTTCAGTTCAAGCAATTCTGGGTTCTTAATGATAGCCGCGGCGAGGTCTTTTTCACATTCTTCGTAAGAATGAAGGTGAGTAGGGTCAATTGTGACGCGAATAACTTCGCGGTGCTTTTCTGTAAGTGCGAGAACGGCAGCCTTTTTGCGGCGCATCATAATTTTCTTCTTATAAAGCAAATCATGTAATTCGTCTAAGTTAGAAGCGCCAGAATAATCCAAGCCGAAAGGGGTATCACGCGCGGAGCAATAGCGTTCGACAAACTCCAAAAATCCGCCAAAGTCTGAATTGAGCTTGCCTAACAATTGCAGTAAAGCAAGCATATCTGCTGGTCTATTATAGATAGGCGTACCAGTTAGAAGATAACGTCTTTCACAGGAATAGACGATTTTAAGAGCAGACGAGAAGCGCTTCGAATTTCTATTGCGTAACTCGTGAGCCTCATCGACAATGATCGTGCCCGCTTTCGCGGCGATAAGCCGGTTAGCATGAGCGGTCAGTATGTCGAAATTTATAATTAACCAATCGGCCGTTATCTCCACAGGCTTCCTGCCATCGATAATTTGAATGTTTGGCGGGCTTTTATCGTCAGTCTGGCAAAAGCTCGACCCCGCACGTGTTATTTCTGCATGCCAGTTTCGTTTCAGGCTTGCGGGGCATATGACTATTGTCCGACCGCGCGCGGCGTGAATAGCGGAAAGGGTTTTCCCTATTCCCATTTCATCAGCCAAAATGATGCGCTTGTTTTGAAGCATAAACTCGACTGCTTCAGTTTGATGTGTCAATAATTGGTATGGGGCGGACATGTTAGGGCTATCAAATCGATTTAAATAAAGTAGTAAGTTAGCGGAGGCCGTCTATCCAACGCTTCTTTGAAAAGCTTCCACAGCTCTCGCAAGCCATTCTATACAACTGTAATACTTGATCAAAGATGAGCTTGAAACCGCGCCAAATGCCCCGAGTTTGATCTAAGGAATTGTAATCGTCAGCACCGTAAGCGGGATATGTGACCGACCCGCGACGGCCACAGTTCAGACATTGAACTTGGTGAATTACTTCAGCAGAAGACATTTTGCGAAAACCTTAAATAAATTTCACTGATAAGCTCGCACGCCAAAATGAGCGACGTAAAGCCTTCAGCTTATGTTTAAAATATGAAACAGAGTAGATGGCGAGAGACAGAAAAAATCAAGAAAGGCGTGCTAACATTTTGATAACATGGTAAAAAAAGCTTTAGCCGCAGCCGGATACCTACATCAGCCCAAAGACTTACGCGCAAGCCTTTCCTATGACGCACTCGAATTGCTTCGCGCGGACATCGACACGCGCATCCTTTCGCTTCTCGCTTCACGCATATGGCGGCGCGATGACTTCCTTGTCCCGCCGCACGGCGTCGTGCGACTAAAGCCGGACCTTGCGCGGACCGTGACAGGCCGGGCTCTCGCAACGAAAGCCGATTTGGCCAAAGTGTGCGAGTGGATGACACGGACTATCATGACGGCTTGAGGCTGGGCTTCGGGACCGGGCCGGGGCTTGGCTGGATGCTTGCCGGGCTGGACGGGGCCTCGCCGGGACGGGGCCGGGCTGGGCTGGGCTGAACCCGGACTACGCCTCACCGGGCTTGTCGATCGGGGTTCGGGCCGAGGTTCGATCGGGCTGGATGCTTCGCCGCGGGGCCTTGTCGATCGGGACAGAACCTCACCGCGGGCTGGGCTTGTCTGCCGGGACAGAACCTCGCCGCAAGACGGGGCTTGTCTGCCGAGACAGAACCTCGCCGCGGGCCTCGACCTGGATGAGCTTGGCTCGGCCGGGACGGCAGGAGGGAGCCGGATGCGCTCGCCGGGGCTCGACCTGGAAGCCGCCTCGACCTGGATGAGCTTGGCTCAGCCTGGACGGCAGGAGGGAGCCGGATGCGCTCGCCGGGGCCGGAAGGGGGCTCGACCTGGAAGCCGCCTCGACCTGGATGAGCTTGGCTCGGCCGGGACGGCAGGAGGGAGCCGGATGCGCTCGCCGGGGCCGGAAGGGGGCTCGACCTGGAAGCCGCCTCGACCTGGATGAGCTTGGCTCAGCCTGGACGGCAGGAGGGTGCCGGGGCGCTCGCCGGGGCCGGAAGGGGGCTCGACCTGGAAGCCGCCTCGACCTGGATGAGCTTGGCTCAGCCTGGACGGCAGGAGGGAGCCGGATGCGCTCGCCGGGGCCGGAAGGGGGCTCGACCTGGAAGCCGCCTCGACCTGGATGAGCTTGGCTCAGCCTGGACGGCAGGAGGGTGCCGGGGCGCTCGCCGGGGCGTCGTAACTATGCCACAATTTGTTCTCTCAGTTTTTCTGTTTTTGATTGTCTACTTTCCGCTTTCTGTTCTACTCGCTTAGCGTGCAATTTCTGCCACAATTTGTTCTTCTCGATTTTTGTTTTTGAAAGCTTGGTTTTCGCGTTCGGCTCGCTCATTTTGGCGTACATTTTTTGCCACAATTTGTTCTTCAGTATTTTCTATTTTCTATTTTAGGTTTTACGCCTAAAGCGAGCGCATACCGTATTCTGTAGCCTTCTCCCCCCCTTGTGATTCAAGGGAGGCGGCTGTGATTCGGAGGGGCCGCCGATGTGGACTGCTGAAAACCGTAAGCGCTACGACCGAAGCCAATTGCGCTATCCGAGCGATTTGACGGATGACGAATGGCAACTTATTGAGCCGCTGATCGCGCCGACCAAGCGCGGCGGGCGCAAGCGCGAGGTGAACGTCCGGGAAGTTATGAATGGGGTCATGTATATCCTGAGCACGGGTTGCCAGTGGCGAGCGATCCCGAAGGACTTGCCGCCCAGAAGCACGGTGTTCGCCTACCTGGATTTATGGAGCTACGACGGCACACTGGAGCGTATCCATCACGAGCTTTATGTCAGATGCCGTGAGCGGGCGGAACATGAAGCGAGCCCCACAGCCGCCATCATCGACAGTCAAAGCGTGAAGAGCGCGGAAAAAGGGGGGCCTCGATCGACCCGGATGGCTACGATGCAGGAAAGAAAATCAAGGGTAAGAAGCGGCATATTCTTGTAGATACGCTCGGTCTTCTGCTGCACGCCATCGTTCATCCAGCCGATATACAGGACCGCGACGGCGGCATCCTTGTGCTGTCGACGCTGTTCGGCCTGTTCCCATTTCTGAAAAAGCTCTTTGCCGACGGCGGCTATCAAGGACCGCAATTTCGGGAAGCCCTCGCCAAGGCGCTGCCTCAGCTCAACGTCGAAATCGTCAAGCGCTCCGATCAGGCCAAGGGTTTCGAAGTCCTGCCCAAACGTTGGATCGTCGAGAGGACCTTCGCGTGGCTCAACCGATGCCGCAAACTCGCCAAGGACTTTGAAAACCTCACCCGGACAGCGTTGACTTTCGTAAAACTCGCTTCCATCCGCATTATGCTCAGGAGACTTTGTAATCCATCATGAACTTCGTGGACAAACTCTTAGACCAGAAAGGCGCTGTGGCGCTAGTGGGTCGCGTCATCCAATTTGAGACAGGCGCGGCAGATTAATTCATGGCGCCGAAAGGGGATTTCCAAAGGCGGACAAGTCGGATCCGGCATGTCCGGCTGCCGGGCGTGGCGGCCAGATCCAGCCGGAGCGAGGATTGGGCCATGGCCGCCAGGGTGCCGCGCGACAATCAAGGTGAGACTCGTATTGCCTCATTCAATGATGTTCCTCAGCGGAAGTCGTTTGCCTCATTGGGAATGTTCCCCGGCTTCTCCTGACCTCCGATGCCGTCACCGCATTCTTTTGTTCGATCCGCGCCGCGAGCATTCTTCCGCCCCGATCAGCACATACGCGCTGCCGTCGCGCGCAGCGGCTGTCAAGGACGGCCGCTTCTTTGGCGGCCGCCCGAAGGGCTTGTCCTTGATGGGCGCGAGCACGACGGTAGTCTTTTAGCTGTCGGAGCGGAATCTGCGGCTTTATACGGCCAGTCCCGGTTCTTTCTCCCCTAATCCCGCCCCCACGTCGTGCGAAAGGCCAAAAACCAGGGTATGCGCCATTTCACCCCGCCAGATTTTCAAGCGGCGCTGGAGCGTTCGCAAAAGCTGGTCGGCATAAGCGTCGGGATATTCTGTCTGGAGCCGCTCGAGCAATTCGCGTCCCGTTCGCCAGGGTTCCGTCTCGAACCAAGACTTCAATTGACCGGTCACCTGCGCAAAGGGATCTGGCCGTCGCCGTTCGCGCTTTTGCGCTGGCTTCGGTCGCGCCGTCGGTCTGACTTCGCCGTCCTTCCAGGCGGTCCGCAGACCGGCCAGAAATTCCTCAATCGAAGGCGCAGTAACCTCGAAGGCAACGCTGGAACTGTCCGCGATATCGACGAGATGCTGCTGCGCCGTTCGCATATCGCTCAAAAGCCGCACCGGGTCCAGGCCCGCCTGGACGCATTTCAAGCGGCGGCGTACTTCCTCAGGCGTGCGCCGATCCGCCAAAACCCGCTGACAGGGCGTGGCCGGAGCATGGTAGCGTTTGCGCACCCGGGCCCCATCGCGTTCCTTTCCGGACAGCTTGAACGATGGCTGGAAAAAGTTCACGAACAGCCTGACCGTCCGATAAAGCCGCGCCAAGGCTTCAGCCGCCGGTAGCCCTTCAAGGCGCCGGTAGCCGACAATTCGGCGGACGATGGCGCCGTTTTTCTGCTCGACAAAGGCCTGATCGTTTTTGCGATAGGGGCGGCAGCGCGTGAACTCGATCCCGGCTCCCTGGCAATAATCTCGTACGGTCTCGTTCATGAAGACGCTGTCGTTGTCCGTGTCAAATCCGAGAAGATCGAACGGAAGAAGCTTGCGAAGCTCCGTCAGAACTTCGCTTAAAAGTTTCTGCTCGCGGACCAGCAACGGCGCGCACTCCGTCCACCCTGTGGCGACATCGGTCAGAACCAGCGTCTGAACAAAACTCCCGCGTGTCGATGGGCCGCTGTGCGCCACAAGATCGGCTTCGACAAAGCCTGGCGGCGGATCTCGCCAGTCCGAAAAGGTGCGGATCGGAATGCTACGCCTGATGATCGATAACGCGGCTGGCCGGCGCCGGGTCCGACCGGCTTTCTCACGCACCTCGCGCAACGCCCGGTCAATCGTCGCCGCGCTCATGGAAAGCAACCGCGCGCCGACTTCGGGAGCGAGCTTAAGATGCCCATGCCGTTCCATCGCCTCGACAAGGATTGGAATAAGCGGCTTCAAACGCTTGCCGCAGACCCGATCCGAGGCTTCCCAAACTAAAACAAGCGCCGCGCGGACGTCATCGCCGTAAATCCTCCGCGCTGGTCGCGCTGCCGACCGGCGCGGCATCCTCCCGCCGAGCAGCCGCATCGCGTGCTTACGATGGAAACCCGTCACCGCGACAAACTCATCCAGAATGCGTGTTTTCTCTCGGCGGTCACTGCCGCCGTACCGATTGATAACCGCTGTAATCAACTCGTCCCGCGTCGCCATGCTTACCCGCCTCATCGCCGCTCCCGATCCTAACTGGCCCCGAGGAGCAAATCAGATGAGGCAACGAAGCAATAGTCAGGAACAGTTCAGGCGAAGCAATGCGCGATCTCACCCAGATTGACGCGCTATAGCCAGGGAAATCGCGGCAAAAAAATACATCGTCAAACTGAGCGAAGCAGAACGCAATCATTTGCTGGCCCTGATCAACAAGGGAAAAAGCCCCGCCAAGCGGCTTCTAAAAGCCCGGATCCTGCTCAAGGCCGATGCTGGCGCGCAGGGCGAGAACTGGAGCGATGGTGAGATCATAGAGGCCTTGGATACGAACAAATCCATGGTGACTAGCGTCCGCCAGCAGTTGGTGGAGGAAGGCCTCGAGGCTGTGCTGAGCCGCAAAGAACGCACAACGCCTGCGATCACGCCCATTTTCGACGGAGAGAAAGAGGCCCGGCTCGTGGCGCTGGCCTGCTCGACGCCCCCCGAAGGCCGTGCGCGTTGGACGCTGCGGCTTCTAGAAGACAAGGTGGCGGAACTTGGCATCGTCGAGCGCGCCAGCGACAACACGATCGGGCGCGTTCTGAAAAAAACACGCTTCAGCCTCACCGCAAAAAGCAGTGGGTCATTCCGCCGGAGGCGAATGGCGCTTTCGTAGCGGCGATGGAAGAGGTGCTCGACATCTATACGCGGCCCGCACGATCCGGACATGCCGCTTGTCTGCCTGGACGAAACCTCGAAGCAACTCGTTTCCGAGACGCGAACGCCTGTTCCGATGAAGCCGGAGCAGCCGGAGCGGGTTGATTACGAATATGAGCGAAACGGGACCGCCAACCTCTTCATGCTGTTCGCGCCGCTTGAAGGCTTTCGGCATGTCGAGGTCACAGACCATCGTAAAGCTGTCGACTACGCCAATATTCTCAAAGACTTATCGGACGTTCTCTTCCCGCACGCCAAGAAAATCGCTCTGGTTCAGGCAATCTCAACACGCACGTCAAGGCCTCGCTCTACGAAGCCTTTCCGCCCGCAGAAGCCAGGCGGCTTGTGAGCGCTTCGAATGGCATTACACGCCCAAGCATGGCGGCTGGCTCAACATGGCGGAATCCGAGTTGGGCGTGCTTTCCTCGCAGTGCCTGAACCGGCGCATCCCGGACAAGAAAACGCTGAGCCGAGAAGTTGCTGCTTGGCAGGCCAGCCGCAATAAAAACCAAACCAAAGTGGATTGGCGCTTCACAACCGCTGACGCTCGCATCAAGCTCAAGCGCCTTTATCCTCGGTTTGATTGACTAATCCGGAACCCATAGGAACCCAGAAATCGCCTTTGCTGCCAATCGCTTGTCTTAAGCCGTTGATTTAAATGGCGCACCGGAGAAGATTCGAACTCCTGACCCCCAGATTCGTAGTCTGGTGCTCTATCCAGCTGAGCTACCGGTGCATCAAGCTCGCGAGTGCAGCTTGCGAAGGTTCCTATGTCTAGCCGGTAAACGCGTCTTGTGCAAGCTTTCGCTACACCGCCGCGGCGCCGGAAAGCGAAGGTGTGCCTGCGAGAACAGACGCTGGAAGCATAACCACGAAAGACGCCCCGGAAGCGGTGCCCTCAAGATGAATATCGCCCCCGTGGGCGCGGACCAACTCGGCGGCGATGACGAGGCCGAGGCCATTGCCGTCGCGCTTGGCAGAGCTTTGGAACGCCTTGAATAAATTCTCCCTCAGGTTGGCGGCCACTCCGGGGCCGTTGTCGCTCACCGTGATGATCGCAGTCTGATCTTCCTGCCGCGCCGTAATCTCGATCCCGGGGTCGGTGACGGGCGGTTCTGCCAGGCGCAGGGCTTCCAACGCATTCCGGATGAGGTTTGCGAGCACTCGGAATATCTGATCGCGATCGACGAAAAGGTTGATCGACGGAGGCACGGAAATTGTCATGCGCACGCCGCTGATTTCCTCAACCCCCAGGCTCTCGTTGACCTCGGCAAGAAGAGCGCGCAAGGGCACGCGGGTTCGCTTCGGAGGAGCCTCCTCGCTCCGCCCATATTTCATCGTGTTGGTGCAAAGCATGATGGCCCGGTCGAGCGCACGAATGAGTCGCGGTACGAAACGCTGAACTGTGGGGTCTGCCACTGTAGCGAGCCTGTCGGATACAAGCTGCGCGCTTGAAAGGATGTTCCGCAAATCGTGATTGATCTTCGAGACGGCAAGGCCGACATTGGCGAGACGAGCCTTCTCCCTCAGAAGACCGGAAAGCTGCATTTGCAGCGCCGCTAGCTCCTTTTCGGCGACGCCAACCTCATCATGCCGTCCCGACGGCGTGATGATCCGGGACGTATCTTCCGGATTTTCGCGATAAGCGACCATGTTGCGTGTGATACGCATCATCGGCCGTACCAGAAGGCCCGTCAGCGCCAAATAAACCAGAGCTGCGGTAATGATGGAGATGATGATCGAGAGCCAGAAGATATTCCGGGCGAAGCGCCACATGGCGGCGCGGAGCGGAGTCTCGTCGATTGCGACATCGAACTCCTCGCCGGGCGCCGCTATGTCGGGCGTCGCGATGACGCGAATGAGCCTGCCGGGAGGAGCCGCAAGCGCCTGGAGAGCATCCGGTATGAGTTGCATAAAGTCTTCCGTACGCAGATCGTAGACAGACGCGATCTCCGTTTCATCCGGCATTCCGAGCACGAGACGCCGCATTTCCGGCCGCTTCACCGAGACGGCATGAACCCCGGCGGTACTCAAAAGCTCCTGCCGCAAGCGCTCCGGAACTTCGGCGCCCCCGGAGGCCTCCAGAGCCAAAGAAGCGATTTTCGCCGCCATGACATGCTCCATCAGCCAGTTGCGGCGGAAATTCGCAATAGACGGCACGAAGATGAGCACCTCGGCCAGCATGACGAAGGCGATGGTGAGAAAGAGAAGTTTGGAGGGCAAACTCGTCGCAATGCTCCACACCCCACCGTAGGGCCGCCTCGGCGGGCGGACTAGCTCGGGGGTCCCCTGGCCCGGATATTCCGGTTTCTGTGAGAGACGAGTATTCAATTGCGCTAAAGAGTCCGTTGTTTGCACTCTCTCCTTAAATAGCGTCGATCACCCGAATTTCGCAAGCAAGGTAATAATTCGCCGCACCAAAGGATGTTGCGCGCGCGGCTCGAAATAACTCACAGCGGCCCTTTTGTTGATTTCGGCAAGAGTTGGATAGGGTGACACTATGCTGCGCATCGCGTCAAGCGATATCCCTTTTTGCATAGCGAGGCTCCACATCTGGATGATTTCACCTGCCTGGGCGCCCACGATGCCGGCTCCGAGTATCCTGCCTCTCCGCGACGCGATGACTTTCAGGAAGCCGCCGGTCTCCCGCTCGGCCTGCGCCCGGTCGTTTTCGTGATACGGCCAGCGCAGGATCGAGATTTTCCCGTAGACTTCACGCGCTTTCTCTTCCGTCAGCCCGACGTGCGCCACCTCAGGATCGGTGAATGTCACCCAGGGCATGGTCGCATGGTCGGGCCTCGCCGGCAGCCGGAACAGCGCATTCTTTATGACGACAGTCGCATGATGATTGGCGGCGTGCGTCCAGTGCCCTTCGCCGGTGACATCGCCGATGGCGTAGACCTTTTTGTTGGACGTGACGAGGCCCTTGCTCACTTGAATGCCGCGCTCGCTATAGGCGATGCCGGCGGCTTCGAGATTGAGGCCGGCCACCGCTGGCGCGCGTCCGACAGCCAGGAGCAGGTCGCTGCCTTCTATGGAGTAGGATTTTCCCAGCGTTGCGAAAATCACCTGGATGTTCGAGCCGAAGGGTTCGATCCTCTCCACGCGCGCGTTCTCTAGGACCCGCACGCCTTCCTCGCGCAGCCGCTTGAGAAGGTATTCCCTGAGCTCGGCGTCGTCCCTGGACAGAGCGCGGCCTGCTTCGACAACGGTCACCTCGCTGCCAAGCCGCCGGTGGGCCTGCGCCAGTTCCAGTCCTACCGAGCCGCCGCCGATTATAATGAGATGCGCGAAGCGATGCTTGTTGGCGAAAATCGTCTCGTTCGTGAAGTAGGGGACGCGATCAAGCCCTGGAATAGGCGATATCAGCGGCCTGGAGCCTGTCGCTATAATGAAACGGCGCGCCTTGACCTGGCAATCGCCCGCCTCGACCGTATCCTTGTCGATAAACCGAGCGCTGGCCTTGACGACATCAACGCCGAGCCCATTGAAACGCTCGACGGAATCGTTCGGCGCGATGGCGTCGATGACGCCCTGGACGTGCGCGGCGACGGCCCGATGGTCGATGCTCACGTCGCCCACGTGAATGCCGAACTTGGCCGAATCCCGGATTTCATGAACCCGCTTGGCGGCGGCGAGCAGCGCCTTGGACGGAACGCAGCCCGTATTCAGGCACTCGCCGCCCATCTTTTCCCGCTCGATCAGAACGACGGGAACTCCGAAAGCGGCGGCGATCGCGGCGGCGGACAGCCCGCCCGATCCAGCGCCAATCACGCAGAGATCCGGCGTCAACACCTGTGGCATGGCTTGCTCCGTCGTGGCTGTAAGTGGATGCGTGCCTTGTTTGGCGCGGGATCGGCGATTTGGCAAGAAGCGATGCGCTGTTTATCGGGGGGCGGAGGCGACGGCAGAAAAAGATAGGATCTTGCTTCTGGCGCGGCTAAACAGGCGGCTCGCACAAACGCCCTCCAAAAACAAGGAGAAAACCCAATATGAGAGCCACCCAACGAAGAGGCGTCCTGCTGGCGCTCGCGTTCGGCATCACGTCGGCGGGCATCGTCTTCTCCGGCGCGCCCTCGAAAGCAATGGCTGAAACAACGGGAAAGACCATGACTATGCCGTCAGGCTTGCAGATCACGGATACCAAAGTCGGCGATGGGGCGACCCCTAAGACCGGGCAGACCTGCATTATGCATTATACGGGCTGGCTGTACGAGAACGGCGCGAAAGGCAAGAAGTTCGACAGCTCCGTGGATCGCGGCGAGCCGTTCGAATTCGCCATCGGCACGCATCAGGTCATTCGCGGCTGGGATGAAGGCGTCGCGACCATGAAGGTGGGCGGCAAGCGGACGCTGATCATTCCGCCCGAAATGGGCTATGGCGCACGCGGCGCGGGCGGCGTCATCCCGCCGAACGCCACGCTGATCTTCGACGTCGAACTGCTCGGCGTGAAAAACTGACCAAGCCTTCCCGGCTGGCGGCCTCTTTTCCCAGGGAGCCGCCGCGCGGAGCGCCTTGCCGTTGAGTTGCTCGGTTCGGCATCAACTGTTCCATAGTAAAGCGGCAAGCAATGCTGGCGCACGCGTGTGAAGCGCCTGACGCGCGAGCGCTCAAAAGATGCCAAAGCGCCGTGCGCTTGACCGGGAGGCGGGCCTCGGTACGCTTTTCTGCATGCATTGGACCTCACTTTTATCCCCGGATTGACGTCCCGCTTAGCGTTTGCGTCACGGATTTTTCTTGAGTGAGGATTGTATGAGAAAGCGCCTTGCCGGGAAGTTAACGAATAAGCCATTGATATTGCTTCGAAAATTCCAGGGTGGATGGCGCTCCCGGCGCGCGCGCCGGGCCGACATCGGCGCGTCGTGGTTAACAGAGGAATCCGGGATTATATTTAACGGACTTTTCAGAGCCCACTTAATGCCAAAATTCCAGCATTAAATTCTATTTAATGGGCCGGCTGGCGGTAAAAAAGCTGTTCAATTTCAACGCGTTGGAACCGCCCGTCTACCGCCCTCATAGGCCTCGTTCTACGCCGGATAAAGGCATTGTTAAGCCTAATCAAGTGTAAATTGGACCGGAAATAAATCGGCCGCGCTCCCGTTAACCAGTTTCAGATTAATGCTCAGTGCTGCGAACGAACCGTTAAAGCGTGTAGCGATTACCCTGGAATTGAAGTCATGGCTGGGCTTGACCCGGCCATCGATTCTCTGAAAGCCAAAGGATTGGAAATTGTGGATGCCCCCGGAGGGCGGCCATGACAAGAAGGGGATTTCGAATAATTTCGGCACGCTCTAACCCCGAACGAACTGTTAACCGAGAGGCATACCGCGGGCGCCGTCGATAGCAGCCGCCCGATGGCGAGAAGCACTCCTGCATTCAATCGGACGCGAGTGCGCGGTAGAGCTTGCGCCGCTACGCTTCCAGATTTTCCGCACGCCGCCGTAGTTTTTTGTTATCCTAGCTCGCGCTTCGCTTGGCACGCTGACGGAGGCTCGGGCGCATGGGCGTCCCGGTTTAAAGGAATGCCGCGAGTTCGCTTCGGGTGGGGATAGCAGACCGTCCTCCAAACCGGGAGCACTTTATCGAGGCGGCGGCATTCGCAAAACGCACCGCGGTTCTTGCATCTTGCCCTTCCAGCAGCGCGACGGCCAGCGCTCCGTGCCAGACATCGCCCGCTCCGTTCGTGTCGACGGCGGACAATGGCAACGCGGGTTCATGCGCCAAGCCGCCACCTTCGGTAAACCAGGCGCCGTTTTCCCCATCCGTGACCGCCAGCCAGCCCGGCGCTTTGGCTTGGCGCCAGGCCAACGCTTCCTGAAGGTTCTCCAGGCCGGACTGTTCGCGCAAGCCCCGCGCCGAGAACCCGATATGGGTCGCGCTTCCTAAGCTTTGCATCGATGTTTGGCGATCCGCATCGAGGATTGCAGGCTTTCCGGCCTCGCGGGCGAGACGAAAAAGGTGTTCCGTCCCGGCCGGCCAATGATGGTCGCCCAAGACGCCGTCAATTTCGGCAGGCAGCTTCTGCGGAAGCCAGTCCGCGCCGCCGTCGATGCCGGGGTCCTTGAAGTTGACGATCATTCTCTCGCCGCGGCCGTCGACCACGACGGCGGAAACCGAGGACTGGCGGCCGGGATACCTGCGGACAAGCGAACAATCGACGCCCTCCCGTTCCAGCTCATCCACAATCGCAGCGCCGAAGACATCATCGCCGACGCGGGCGGCCAAGGCCACGTCCAGCCCCAAGCGGCGGCCCGCGACCGCAGCCGTCGCCGCCGTTCCGCCTCCGCGCAGCGCGAAGTCTTTCGCCCTGTATTTCTCCGCCGCTGCCGGAAGCTCGTCCATGGTGTAAACGCAGTCCATGACTGCAGCGCCGACGACGAGGAGTTTTGGCATAGCTAAGCCCGATGTTTTTGCTTACGCTTTCGCTAACATTTAACCGATATGCACGAACGTCCCAACGGATGCGGTTCTCTTTTTGGTTTGAAGCAGGCAAGGGCAGAGAGACGCAGCGCGTCTTTTAAATCGCTTGTCCTGCGCACCAGCCGCTGGACCAGGCCCACTGGAAATTGTATCCGCCGAGCCAACCGGTGACATCGACAGCTTCTCCGATGGCGTAAAGACCGCCCACATTGCGAGCCTCCATCGTCTTCGACGACAAATCCCGCGTATCGATGCCGCCAACGGTAACCTCGGCTTTGGCGAAGCCTTCCGTCTCGTGCGGAGTGAACTGCCAGCGGTTCAAGTGTTCCGCCAGCCCCGCCAGTGTCCGGTCCGGTATATTGGCCATTTCGACTGATGGAAGGTGAGCCGCCGTCAAGGATTGCGAAAGGCGCGCCGGCAAGACCTCCGAAAGCACGGTTTGCGGTAAAACCTTTGGGCGCGTGCGTTTGCGCTCTTTGAAAAACGCGGTTGCATCGAAACCCGGCAGAAGATCGACTGCGATTGCAACGCCAGGACGCCAATACGACGATATTTGCAAGATCGCGGGGCCAGACAGTCCACGGTGGGTGAAAAGGATGCTTTCGCGAAACGCATGCATGCCGCAAGACACGGACGCCTCCAGGGAAACGCCTGCGAGAGATGGGTCGAAACCGGGCGCGTCATGGCTGGCCCTGAACGGCACAAGCCCCGGGCGTGTTTCGGTGATCCGCAGGCCAAAGCGCCGCGCCGCATCTAAGCTGAAGGCCGTGGCCCCCATTTTTGGAATGGAAAGCCCGCCTGTGGCCAACACCAGTGCAGGCGCCGTGAAAACGCCAGAGCTCGTTTCAACCCGGAAAACATCCGGCTTGGAGATGGTGGTGACCGCACTGTCCCAATCTCAGGTCCACCCCGCCGCCGGCACATTCGTGCAGCAGCATGGCGACGATGGCGCGAGCGGAGCCATCGCAAAACAACTGACCCAAAGTCTTTTCGTGGTAGGAGATCCGGTGGCGCTCGACGAGGCCGATGAAGTCCCGTTGCGTATAGCGGCGAAGGGCCGAGACGCAAAAATGCGGATTGTCAGACAAGAAGCGTTCGGGCGCGACCCCAAGATTGGTGAAGTTACAGCGTCCCCCGCCTGATATCAGGATTTTGGCGCCCGCCTTATCGTTCCGTTCAAGCAGCAAAACCTTCCGGCCACGCTGCCCAGCGGTCAGCGCGCACATCAGGCCCGCCGCGCCAGCGCCAAGAATGATGGCGTCGAAATCTTCAGAGGCTGCCGTCACGCGCCCTTCCCATAAACTGCCTCGCGCCTCCGGCGCCCCCATGATCCCCGCAGCGCGAGGCTTTTCGCCCTGTATTTCTCTGCCGCGACCGGAAGCTCGTCCATGGTGTAAACGCAGTCCATGACAGCAGCGCCGACGATGAGAAGAGTTGGCATAGCTGAGCCCGATGTTCTTGCCTACGCGTTCACTTTCCCGACATTCAAAGAGCCAGATCGGCTTAAGTGGGATCAGGAAGCCTGTCATGCCCAATTCTGGCTTGGGTCGAAGAACGGACGTGTCAGTTCAGCGGCTGCGCGCCTTGGCGACTACCGTTGCCGGATCCCAAACCAGAAGCGGTCTGGAAAAAACCGCTCCTGTCTGGTATCGTTAAATTATGACACGATCAGAAGCTATCGCCATAATCACCGCCACGCTTCCGGCCCTCAACGAGGCGCAGGCGGCAACGCTCGCTGAGTTGGCGCAAACCTTAGCGCAATCCCCCGTAGCCCTCTCACTCACCGATGAGGACCGCGCCGGCATCGCGCGTGCGCGGGAGGACTTCAAGGCGGGTCGCACACATTCGAGCAGCGAAGCCCGGGCCATGACCGCCGCCTTTCTCGCCAAGCTGCGCGGCGCCTTGCCGGCCGCATGAGGGAGGTCCGCTACTCCGTAAGCTTCATCCACCAACTCAACACGCTCCTCGCACAAGGCGAGGCGAAATTTGGCGCCGGCGTCGCCGACCGGAAGCGCGAACTTGTCTACGATACCATCGACCACTACCTTGCGCAGTTTCCAGTGAAGCCTCGCGATCCTGAAATC
This sequence comes from uncultured Alphaproteobacteria bacterium, assembly GCA_963764115.1. GTDB lineage: Bacteria > Pseudomonadota > Alphaproteobacteria > Rhizobiales > Rhodomicrobiaceae > Rhodomicrobium. Next base: position 189,866 of record CAVXRT010000024.1, on the reverse strand, counting down.
GATCTTTACACGCATGCTGTCGCTGGCACGCCCTTTGTCGTGATCTATGATTTCGATGACACTGAGCTGCGTGTGTTCTTCATTGTGCACGGTCGCACCGACCGCGTACACATCGATCTAGCCGGCGTTGAGTGGTAGAATGGGGGCAGGACGCACTGGCGCCGAAGTTGTTCCCACGGATTGCCCGCATCAGATCCGAAAGCGAACTTCATTGCTTAAGCAATTTTCAAGACCCGGCTCGACCGCTTTCGGGCTTCACTATCCACCAGGGGCTTGCTTGGGACATCTGCTCAGCCGATATGCACCACGCCGGGGAGCGTCTTCAACGCCGAAAGTTGCCGGGCCGAAATCGAGAAGTTGTTTCCGAGCACGATCTCGACGGCCTTGCTCGCCTCGCGCAGCTCGACCACAAGCTTCAGCTCAAGGGAGCCGTCGCGGCTCAAATGCTTCAGGAGATCGCCAACCTGAAGCTTCTCGGTCGCGGTAATCGACATCTGCCGCGTGCCCTTGCCGAAAACCTCGTCGAGCGTTTGCACGGTCTGGACGCGGACCTTGATCGCTTCCCCTTCGGCCTCGCCCTCGACCTGGATCAGCACATTCTTCCCGGGCTCCAGCTTGTCGGCCGCCGATGCCAGCGTGTCAGCGAAAATTACGGCCTCGAATTGTCCGGTGGGATCGGAGAATCCGGCAAAGGCAAAGCGGTTCCCGGATTTCGCCTTGCGGTCCTGCTTGTAGGTGACGGTCGCGGCAAGACGGGCTTCGGCGCGGCCGTGGGCTTCGGCGCGAGCGGCGAAATCGGTCCAGCGCATGACGTTGAGGCGTGAAAGCTGATCGGCGAAGTCGTCGAGCGGATGCCCGGAAAGATAGAAGCCCGCCGCCGCAAGCTCATTGTCCAGCATCTCCAGAAGGCCCCAGGCCGGGGCATCCGCCAGAACGAGCGGATGGTCAGCCTGCCCCGATGAGGCGGCCCCGAACATATCCACCTGGCCCGCCGCGCGGTCCTGGGCGATGCGTGCGCCGAACTCGATGAGGCGCTCGACGTTCTTCGCAACCTTGGCTCTGTTCTTCTCCAGATCCTCTAACGCGCCCGCCGCGTTCAGCGTTTCGATCGCGCGCTTGTTCACCGCCTTCGGATTGACCCGCGACATGAAATCGGCGAGGTCGCGGAAGGGCTTCTCCCCGCGCTCCTCGACGATGAGGGCGGCAGCCGCGTGTCCCATGTTTTTCAGCGCGGCCAGCGCATAACGGATGCCGCCGCCCTCCGGCTCGAACTCAACCGCCGATTTGTTCACCGAAGGCGGCAGGATCTCGATGCCACGCCGCTTGGCTTCGCGCGTGAAGCTGTACAGCTTGTCGGTGTTGCCCATATCGAGCGTCATCGACGCAGCGATAAACTCCTGGCAGTGGTTCGCTTTGAGATACGCCGTCTGATACGCGATCAGCGCATAGGCGGCGGCGTGGCTCTTGTTGAAGCCATAGCCTGCGAACTTCGCGACAAGCTCGAAGATGTAGCGCGCGCGGGCCTCCTCGATGCCCTTCTCCATCGCGCCTTTGACGAAGCGCGCGCCTTGCGCGTCCATCTCGGCCTTGATCTTCTTGCCCATCGCGCGGCGGAGGAGGTCGGCTTCACCGAGACTGTAACCCGACAAAACCTGGGCGAGCTGCATCACCTGCTCCTGGTAGATGATGACGCCGTAGGTTTCCTCCAAAATCGACTTTGCAAGCGGATGCAGGTAGTCGGGCTCCTCGATGCCGTGCTTGCGGTTGACATAGGTCTCGATGTTGTCCATCGGGCCCGGGCGATAGAGGGCCACCATCGCGATGATGTCGCCGAAGCGGTCGGGCTTCAGCTTGCGCAGGGCCTCCCGCATGCCCGTGCTTTCGAGCTGGAACACGCCGCCGGTATCGCCCTTTGCGATCAGCTCGTAGGTGGGGACGTCATCGAGGGGCAGGTGCCCGAGATCAATGGGCCTGCCCGCCTTCTTCAGGAGCGCGCATGCCTTTTGCAGCACCGTCAGCGTCTTGAGGCCGAGGAAGTCGAACTTCACGAGCCCAGCCTGCTCGACCCACTTCATGTTGAACTGGGTGACCAGCATGTCGGAGCGCGGGTCGCGGTAGAGCGGGACCAGTTCGACCAGCGGCCTGTCGCCGATGACCACGCCCGCCGCGTGGGTGGAGGCGTGCCGATACAGACCTTCCAGCTTCTGCGCGGTGTCGAGGAGCTGCTTCACGATGGGCTCGCGGTCGCGGGCCTCCTGCAGCCGCGGTTCGCCTTCGATGGCCTGCGCGAGCGTCACCGGGTTCGCCGGATTGTTCGGCACCATCTTGCAGAGCCGGTCCACCTGCCCATAGGGCATCTGCAGAACGCGGCCGACGTCGCGGAGCACGGCGCGCGCCTGCAGCTTTCCGAAGGTGATGATCTGCGCGACCCGGTCCGCGCCGTACTTCTGGCGGACATAGGCGATCACCTCATCGCGCCGGTCCTGGCAGAAGTCGATGTCGAAGTCCGGCATCGAGACGCGCTCAGGATTGAGGAAGCGCTCGAAGAGAAGCCCGAAGCGGATCGGGTCGAGGTCTGTGATGGTGAGCGACCAGGCCACGACCGAACCCGCGCCCGAGCCACGGCCCGGCCCCACGGGGATGCCTTGGGCCTTCGTCCATTTGATGAAGTCGGACACGATCAGGAAGTAGCCCGGAAACTTCATCCCGGTGATGACATCGAGCTCGAAGGCGAGGCGCTTTTTGTAGTCCTCTTCGCTGGCCGCGCGGAGATGCTCCGGGATCGCGGCGAGGCGCCGGGCGAGTCCGGCTTCGGCTTGCGCTTTCAACTCGGCGGCTTCGGCGGCTGCGGTGTCTTCCGCGCCTGGAACGAAGCTCGGCAGGATCGGCTTGCGGGGCTGCGGCCTGAAGGCGCATCGCATCGCGATCTCGACCGTGTTCTCGATGGCCTCCGGCAGATCGGCGAACAGGGCCGCCATCTCGCCCTGCGTCTTGAGATAGTGATCGGGCGAGAGACGGCGGCGGTCGTCTTCCGCCACATAGCGGCCTTCCGCGATGCAAAGGAGCGCGTCGTGCGCGTCGAAGACATCGCGCTTTTTGAAATAGGCTTCGTTGGTGGCGACGAGCGGCACGCCGTTTTCGTAGGCCCAGCGCAGAAGCTGGGGTTCAACCTGGCGCTCGCGCTGCAAGCCATGGCGCTGGATTTCTACGTAAAACCGCGCGCCAAAGATGGCGGTCAGCGCGGAGAGCCGCGACTCGGCGAGTGGGGCATTGCCGGCGGCGAAAGCTATGTCCGCCGGACCGTCCGGGCCGCCTGAGAGCGCGATCAGACCGCCAGCGCATTCCTCCAACTGTGCGAGCGTGACATGCGGCGCCCCATCGCCTGCATCCAGGAAAGCCTGGCTGGAAAGGCGCATCAGATTGCTGTACCCGGCCGCGTCCCTGGCGAGCACAACGAGCGAGCCATGATGAGCGGCGCGCGTTCCTGGGCGGGGCGTCTCATCGGAGGCTTGCGGAAAGGCGACAGTCAGCGTGCATCCGAGGATGGGCTGCACCCCTTCGGCGGCGAGCGCTTCGGAAAATTCGAGCGCGCCGAAAAGGTTGTTCCTGTCGGTGATGGCGAGCGCGGGCTGCCCGTCGGCGGCAGCCAGTTTTGCCAGCGCCTTTACAGGCAGCGCGCCTTCCAGCAGCGAATAGGCTGAATGCACATGAAGGTGAATGAAGCGTGGCTTCGTCATCGGCTCCCGCAGGTTCGTTTCAAGCCGGGATCAAAGATAGCGCGTGCGGGCCGATTTGGCAGCGCAACCGGCCGAGTTATCCCAATCGACCTAACGGGGGCCGCGCCTTTGCTGGACGCGCCAACGGATCGCCGCCCCATCATCCCGGAACTTGATTACCCCGATGCTTCCGCTCGCGTAAGAGCCCATGAAAACGTTGGCGAATTTTCGCTCTGCTGTCATGGCCGGGCTTGACCGGCCATCGGTGACTTTCTGGAGGTTTGCCTCGGAGGGCGGCCACGACGATGGAAATCAAGTTCCGGAAAGGCGAAGCCTTATCCGCGATCGTAAAAAATTGAACCGCCGACATTTTTGCGATCCCGGCTCTGCGTTTCGCAAGGCCTGGATGACGAAGTTCGGAGCGGGCCGCATCCGTTGGCTAACCGAAGGATGACGGCGCTGCGTAGGCGGCCTCAGGCTCCGCCGGACCCTGCTTATGGCCCACCTCGATCAGAAGCCCTTCATCCAGCTGCAGAATGCGATCCATGCGCGCGGCAAGCGCAAAATTGTGCGTGGCGATCAATGCGGCGACGCCGGTGGCGCGAATGAAATAGGTCAACTCCTCGAAAACGCGATCCGCCGTGCGAGGATCGAGGTTGCCAGTTGGCTCGTCTGCGAGAAGCACGCTCGGGCCGTTGGCGACGGCGCGAGCGATTGCCACGCGCTGCTGCTCTCCGCCCGAAAGCTCGGGCGGGCGGTGCGATGCGCGATCCTCGAGCCCGAAGTTCACCAGAAGCTCCAGCGCCCGCGCCCGCGCATCCTTCTTTCTGACGCCCGCCACGAGTTGCGGCATCATTACGTTCTCAAGCGCCGAGAACTCGGGCAAAAGGTTATGAAACTGGTAGACGAACCCAATCTCGGTGCGCCGGATGCGGGTGCGATCTTTGTCCGAAAGCGCGGTGCAGTCGACGCCGTTCAGGATCACGCTGCCGCCGCCTGGCTTTTCGAGAAGCCCTGCCACGTGGAGGAGCGAGGATTTGCCCGACCCGGATGGGCCGACGAGCGCGACGGCCTCGCCGTCATAAATTTCGGCGCAGGCCCCGCGCAGGATCTGAAGCTCGCGATCGCCCTGGAAATAAGTCCGCTCAAGCCCGACGATCTGAAGAACGGGCTTCGTCCCTGCGAAATCACGCATCATCCTTGTCATGCCGTCTCTGCTCGGCTGCGCCGCGCCGTTCAACACCTCGAATCGCCCTTCCCTATCACTATCAGGCTTGCCGTTCCCGCGCACGCCAAGGGTGTGCAAAGACAAAGTCATTCGTAACGCAAGGCATCCACCGGATCGAGGCGAGCCGCATGCAGCGCCGGATAAATGGTCGCCAGCATGGACAGCACGAGCGCAACAATCACAACGACGAGAACTTCCAGCGGATCCATTTGCGATGGGAGGCTGGACAGAAAGTAAACTTGCGGATCGAACAAGCGCGTGTTTGTCAGAAAGGAAACGAATTGCCTGATGTCTTCCATATGAAGGCTGATCAGCACGCCCAGAATGAGGCCCGCCATGGTTCCAATGAAGCCGATACTCGTCCCGCTGATGAAAAATACGCGCATAATCGACCCGCGCGTCGCCCCCATCGTTCTCAGCACGGCGATATCACGGCCTTTGTTCTTCACCAGCATCGTCAGACCGGAAATAATGTTCAGCGTGGCGACGAGAACGATCAGCATGACGATCACGAACATCACGTTCCGCTCGACCTTCAGCGTGTTGTAAAAGGTCGCGTTTCGCTGCCGCCAGTCGTTCAGAATAAGATCAGGGCCGGCGGCATCCTGAAGGCTTGCCCGCATGGCGTCGACACTGTCGGGATTGTCGATCACCACCTCCAAAACATGCACGGCGTCGCCGACATTGAAGAAGGATTGCGCCTCCTTCAGCGGCATGAAGGCGATGGTGCCGTCATATTCCGACATGCCCATCTCGAAAATCGCTGTTATCGGATACCGCTTTACACGCGGCGCTGTTCCGAATGGCGTCGACGCGCCTCGCGGGGCGAGCAAGGTTATCTCTCCACCCACAAAAACGTTCAGCGAGTTTGCAAGCCGCGTTCCGATCACGATCCCGCCAGACTGGTCGAAGTTGGCGAGCGATCCGTAGCGGATGTTGCCGGAGATGGCTCTCAGGGAGTCCAGTTCGTTCGCTCTCACGCCGCGCACGATAATGCCTGAGGAGTTGGATGGCGAAGAAACCATCACCTGCCCCTCGACGACGGGCATGGAGAACATGACGCCAGGCACGGCGTTGAGTTGGTCGGCGGTCGCGGCGAAATCATTAAAGGGCCGCGCAAGCGGCCTGACGATCACGTGGCCATTAAGCCCGAGAATCTTGTCGAACAGCTCCTTGCGAAAGCCATTCATCACGGAGAGCACGATGATCAGCGTGGCGACGCCGAGGCTGATGCCCAGCACGCAGAAGATGGCGATGACGGATACGGAGCCCTTTTTGCGCCGTGCCCGCAGATAGCGGAAAGCGAGCAGCCATTCGAATGGCGCAAAAGCCATCGGCTCCCTTGCGGCTTTGGTCGTCATGCGCTGACCCGTATCCTGGCTAATCTTCGGGATTTCAGCGCTCCGCCTGCATCCGAAGTGTCTGCGTCCCCGTCACGGTCTGTTGCAACTTATTTATGGCCGCATCAAGGGCGAGCATGCTCCTTTCCCCGGTTGCGCGGTTCTTCACTTCGACATCGCCGCTCGCCAAGCCCTTTGGTCCTACGATGACCTGCCAAGGCAGGCCGATCAGGTCCATGGTCTTGAATTTTGCGCCCGCGCTCTCTCCTGTATCGTCATAGAGGACGTCATCGCTCTCGCCGCCGAGCGCCTTATAAAGCTTGGCGCACGCGGCATCACAGGCGCTGTCGCCGGCTTTCAGGTTGATGAGGCCGATCCTGAAGGGCGCCACCGGCTCAGGCCATACGATGCCTGCTTTGTCGTGGCTCGCTTCGATGATCGCCGCGACGAGGCGGGAGACGCCGACGCCGTAAGAGCCGCCCTGCAGGGTGATGAGCTGGCCATCGGGGCCTTGCACCTGACACTTCATCTTCGCGGTGTACTTTGTGCCGAAGTAGAAGATATGCCCGACCTCGATGCCGCGCGCCGAAAGCCGCCTCTCCTCGGGCACCTCGCGCTCGAAGCGGGCGGCGTCGTGCATCTCGCTTGTGGCCGCATATTTCGAAGTCCATCGCTCAACAACGGAGCGAAGGTCCTGAGCGTAATTCGTCGTCTCATCCGGGACGGGCATTTCGATGAGGTCCCGGTCGCAGAAAACTTCGGACTCGCCCGTATCGGCAAGGATGATGAATTCGTGGCTGAGGTCCCCGCCGATCGGCCCGGTGTCGGCCTTCATGGGCACCGCTTTCAGCCCCATGCGCGCGAAAGTCCGCAAATACGCGACGAACATGCGGTAATAGGACTGGCGCGCCCCTTCCACGTCGAGATCGAAGGAATAGGCGTCCTTCATCAGGAACTCGCGCCCGCGCATGACGCCGAACCGCGGCCGCACCTCGTCGCGGAACTTCCACTGGATATGATAGAGGTTCTTCGGCACGTCGCGATAGGACTTCACCGCGTCCCGGAAGATTTGCGTGATCTGCTCTTCGTTCGTCGGCCCGAACAGCATGTCGCGTTCATGCCGGTCCTTAATGCGCAGCATCTCCGCGCCGTAATCGCCGTAGCGCCCGCTTTCCTGCCAGATCTCCGCCGACTGGATCGTAGGCATCAGCATTTCGACGGCGCCCGCCCGATTCTGCTCCTCACGGACGATCTGCTCGATCTTCTTCAGAACCCTAAGCCCAAGCGGCAACCAGGAATAGATCCCGGCGCTAGCCTGGCGGATCATGCCTGCCCGCAGCATGAGGCGATGGGAAACGATTTCCGCTTCTTTGGGATCGTCGCGCAAGACCGGGAGGAAATAACGGCTAAGTCTCATGAATTCGCTCCGCCGCCGCACATGATGGCGGCTTTTGGCCAGGGACATAGCGTTTTCCCGAAGCCCGCGCAATGCGCATGGCAGGTTTTATCAAAAACATAAAAATCCTTTTCGCCTGCATTAACGCCCGCGGCAAAAAGGTAGGGCATGTGACCGTTTTTCCGGTTATCAAGCGTTAAGATCTTAATGACAAGCCCTGCAATTTTGGCTACTCTGCCATACCAATTTGACATGGGTTGAGAATGGTCGAGAAACAAAACGGACGCTGCACCCAGGTCTAGGGAGGAAAATGGGCTGGCGCTCTCCCTTTCGCGCTGGTCTTTTAACAAAAAGCATCAGAAATGAAACTAACAGCAAGCCTCGCTTGCTGTTTTTCTCATTTTGCAAGACGAATTAGCGAAGGCTGTCGAGCCCGATCAGCCCGTAGGTGAAAGCCGCGCAGATCGCTCCGGCGATCACCGCCGAAACAATCGTCGTCACGAGGAACTTGAGCTTCAGTTTCGGTGTGCTTGGAGCGCCGGAGGCTTCGGCGAAGGGGTCACTTCGGGGGGGCATCGGCTTCGCCCCCATCTTAAGCGGCAGAACGGCAAAGAGCACGATCCACCAGCAAATCGCGTAGATCGCGATCGCCAGGGCGATGCTCATGGCCTCTTACCTTTGTTCGAGTTCGACGAGCGTCCCGCAGAAATCCTTCGGATGAAGGAAAAGAACGGGCTTGCCGTGCGCGCCAATCTTCGTTTTCCCGTCGCCGAGAACGCGCGCGCCCTTTTCCACCAGCCGGTCGCGAGCCGCCTCGATATCGTCGACCTCGTAGCAGATGTGGTGGATGCCGCCTTCCGCGTTCCGTTCCAGAAACTTCGCAATCGGGGAATTGGCGCCGAGCGGCTCCAGGAGTTCGATCTTCGTGTTCGGCAGGGTGATGAAGATCGTCGAAACCCCATGCTCGGGCTGAGGCACCGCTTCCGAAACGGTCGCGCCCAACGTGTCGCGATAAACGGCTGCAGCCGACTGCATATCCCTGACGGCAATCGCAACGTGATTCAAACGCCCGATCATGGCGAACCTCCTGCGCGGGTTAAATGACAGAAACGAGGACCGAGCACACCGGCTTCTTGCCCCAGACGTGTTTCATCTCGGCGCGGATCGACCGTGCAACGGCGTCGCGAACCATCTCGCGGTCTTTGCGCCTCTGCCTGGGAATGCTTTCGACGGCGTTATAAACGGCGCCAAGCGCGCGCTCCCCCATGTCGGAGCCTTTGGCATCGCGGGAAGGAAGGCCGGTGACCTCGACTTCCGGCTCCGCGGCCATCTCGCCGTTTCGGTGCAGTACGATCGAGACGGCGACATGCCCGTTCCAGGAGAGGCGCTTGCGCTCGATGATGGCGGGGTCGCCAGCCTCAAGGACAAGGTTGCCGTCGCGATAAAGCCGGCCGACGGGTACGTCCTCGTCGATGACATGGGGGTCGTTCGGTCCGAGATGGAACAAGCGCCCATCGCGAACGCGCCGCACCGCCATGATGCCATGCGCTTCGGCGAAGGCCGCGTGTGACTCCAGGTGACGGGGTTCGCCATGCATGGGGACCAGATAGGTTGGACGCGTCAGGCGATACATCCTCGTCAACTCGCCCCTGCGCGGATGGCCCGACGCGTGAATGGGACCGTCGGGCACTTCTGTGACGATCGCGATGCCCCGATCGGCAAGCTGGTTCTGGATGCGGATCACGCCGTCTTCGTTGCCGGGAATCGTGCGCGACGAAAAGATGATGGAGTTGCCCATGTCGAATTTCACAAAGGGGTGCTCACCCCTGGCGATGCGGGCAAGCGCGGCTTGCGACTCGCCCTGGCTGCCCGTCACCAGGGCCACGACCCGGTCGCGAGGTATCGAGGAGAAAGTGTCCTGATCCGCGTAGGTGAGGTGTTCCGGCCATAATCCGGTATCGCGGGCCGCTTCCACGACCTTGTGCATGGCGCGGCCGACGAGAACCAACTCGCGATTTGCAGCCCGGGCCGCTTCCGCGATGGCGATGAGGCGCGCCACATTGGATGCAAAGGTTGTGACTGCGACGCGGCCCTTCAGGCGGCCAATGACGGCCTTCAGATTGTCGGCTACGGCCTCCTCGGTATGACTTGTGCCCTCAGCGAGCGCGTTGGTGCTGTCGCAGACAAGCACCCTGACACCTTCCTCGCCGCAGCGTGCGAGCTTTGCCTCGTCGGAAGGATCGCCATAGGCTGGCGTATCGTCGAGCTTCCAGTCGCCGGTATGAAGCACCGTACCAGCGGGGGTGCGCAGGAAGACAGCGTTGCTCTCGGGGATGGAGTGGGCCATCGATATGAGATCGACGTCGAAAGGCCCGATTTTGAACCGCGAGCCTTGCATCATCTCGATAACCGGCACTTCAGAGCCGTACGAATATTCCTGGAGCTTGCCTTTGAGGAGGCGGGCTGCGAATTTCGTCGCGTAAACCGGCGCGCGCAGGCGCGGCCACATCTCGGCCACAGCTCCGATATGGTCTTCGTGCGCGTGCGTAATAAGAATGCCGTCGAGGCTTTTTCTCTCCTCTTCGATGAAGCGGAGATCTGGAAGCACAACATCAACCCCGGGCTCGGTGTTGTCGGGGAAGGTGATCCCGCAATCGATCATCAGCCAGTGGCGATCCTCGGCCGGGCCGAGACCGTAGAGGTAGACGTTGAGGCCGATCTCGCCGATGCCGCCAAGAGGCAAAAACACAAGTTCGGAGGTGGCAGGCTTTCCTGTCGTTGGCATTCTTTTTATGGTGTCCTGCGTTTGAGGCGGCGCGCCTTGCTTTACTGGTTAGACGAGCGCGTCCGGATAAATGTCGCCCGCGGTCACTGTTATGACAACCCCCGGCTTCGTTTCAAGCTGAAGCGCGCCCGCACCATCGACGCCTCGAAATCTACCGCGAATTGTGGTCCCGTTCAAATTCACACTGATGGGATCATTCAGCGCAAGCGCGCGGGCGAGCCAAGCTTCGCGGATGGCCGGAAAGCCGCGGCCCTCGTCCCACCGAGCGAGCCATACATCGAAAGACGCCGCCAGCGAGGCAAAAACTTGCGAGACGGCGGAGGCTTGCAGGCCCAGGTTTGTCGCAGCCCGCTCAATGCCGGTGGGCGCATGCGTGACGTTGACACCAATGCCGAGGATAACGGCAAGATTCTTCTCTTTCGGGGGAGTTAGGCTTTCGAGCAGGATGCCAGCCAGTTTCGCAGACCCGAGCATCACATCGTTCGGCCATTTCAGGCGCAAGCGGGGGCGCTGATCGGCCGCAAGGTGTGCAGCAGTGGCTTCGTGAACGGCAAGGGCTGCGACGAAGGATAGCTGGGTCGCGACGGCGGCGCTCACGCTCGTTTCAATCACCAGCGTGGTGTAGAGGTTGCCCGCAGGCGACTGCCACCGGCGGCCGCTGCGGCCTCGTCCTCGTGTCTGTTCGTCCGCGACAACCCAAAACGGCGTTCTTTCACCTGCCGCGAGCCTGCGCAGCGCCTCTTCGTTTGTCGAATTGAGGCTTTCGAAGCGTAAAACAGGGATGTCGGCAAGCGCGCTCACGGCCTCAGAACAAAGAGCGCGAGGCGGCGTCGGCGGCGGCCTTAAGCGGACTCGGATAGACAAAAAACAGGATCGCAAACCCGGCCGTGACCGCAAGAGTCAGCTGCACTGTCGACGGCATCGGGTCAAAACTGGTCCCTGGCTCGTCGAAGTACATGAGCTTCACAATGCGCAGATAATAATAAGCTCCGACTACGGATAGAACCACGCCGATCACAGCGAGCCAATACAGGTGAGCCTGGATGGCGGCGTTGAACACGTAGAATTTCGCGAAGAAGCCGGCGAGCGGCGGTATTCCCGCCAGCGAAAACAGAAGCATCGCGAACAGGAATGCGTAGAGCGGCTGCTCCTTCGAAATGCCCGCGAGATCCTGGATCGCCTCGCTCATGACGGAGCCCTGGCGCATGGCAAGAACGCAGGCAAACGCCCCAACCGTCATCGCGAGGTAGATCGCGAGATAGATCAGAACGCTCGATATGCCTTCCGCTCCGGCTCCGGTGGGCGTTGCGGCCGCCAGACCGATCAACGCATAGCCCACATGGCCGATGGAAGAGTAACCAAGGAGGCGCTTGATGTTCGTCTGGCCGATTGCGGCAAAGGCGCCGAGCGCCATGGAGCCGATGGAAATCGCAATCACGATCTGCTGCCATTGCTCCGCCGCACTCGGGAACGCCCCGAGGATGACGCGAATGACCATGGCCATCGCCGCCATTTTCGCGGCGGACGCAAAGTAAACCGTGACCGGGGTTGGCGCGCCCTCATAAACGTCGGGCGTCCACATATGGAAGGGCACCGCGGAAATCTTGAAAGCCAGTCCGGCCAGGATGAAGACAAGCCCGAAGATGAAGCCAATGGATGCGCCATGCGATTGCACCGCCTCCGCGATGCGGGCAAAGGCCGTTGCGCCGGTGTAGCCGTAGACGAGGGAGGAGCCGTAAAGAAGAAGCCCCGAAGAAAGCACGCCGAGCACGAAATATTTCAGGCCCGCCTCTGTCGAGCGCAAATTATCGCGATGGAAGGACGCGACGACATAAAGCGCGAGGCTCTGGAATTCGAGCGCAAGGTAGAGCGAGATCAGATCATTCGCTGAAATGGTCAGCATCATTCCAACGGTCGAGAGCAGGATGAGAATTGGGTATTCAAACCGCAGGATGCGTTCGCGCCGCATATAGTCGAAGGACAGGATGATAGTAAAAGCCGATCCAACTAGCGTCAGGATTTTCATAAACCGCGCGAAACGGTCATCCACGAAAGCGCCGTTGAAGAGTTCCTGAGACACCGGCGGATGGCGGGCGATCAGGATCGCCGAGCAGAGAAGCACGAGGATCGACACGACGCTGATGATGAAGCCGGTCTCACGCCGATGATAGACGCCCCACATAAGCAAGACGAAGGAGGCCAGGACGATGAACAGTTCAGGAAAGATCGGCGCGTAATAGGAGAGCACCGTCGTAGCCTTAGAGTACGTGTCGAGGAGCATCGATACCGCCTATTTCTCAAGCTTGGCGAGAACGCGCGTTCCGCCCTCGTTCGTTTGCGCAACCATGAGCTTCTCGTAGGGCGCGATCATCGCCCTCACAGCGCCTGAGGTCATGTCGAGGACCGGCTTCGGGTAAAAACCGAGCACAATCGTCAAAATGACGAGCGGCGCCATGATCGCGATCTCGCGCGGATTCATGTCGGCGATTTTGGCGAGTGAAGGCTTCTCCAGCTTCCCGAACATGATGCGCCAGTAAAGCGTCAGCGCATACAGCGCCGAGAGAATGATCCCGAAGGTCGCGAAGAACGCGACGACGCTGTTCACGCGGAACGTGCCAAGCAGCGACAGAAATTCCCCGATGAAGCCGCTGGTGCCCGGCAGCCCGACATTGGCCATGGTGAAGACCATGAAGACGAAGGCATAGATCGGCATCCGGTCGGCGAGCCCGCCATAAGCCGCGATTTCGCGCGTGTGCATGCGGTCGTAGATGACGCCGACCGAAAGGAAGAGCGCGCCGGACACGATGCCGTGGCTGACCATCTGGAACACGGCGCCTTGAGCGCCCTGGAACGTACCCGAGAAAACGCCGAGCGTAACGAAGCCCATATGCGCCACAGATGAATAGGCGATCAGCTTCTTCATATCCTTCTGCGCGAACGCCACGAGCGAGGTGTATAGGATCGCAGCCACGCCGAGCGTGAACATGAGCGGGGCGTATGCCAAGGACGCGTCCGGAAACATAGGCAGCGAGAATTGCAGGAACCCGTAACCACCCATCTTCAGAAGGATCGCGGCCAGGATGACGGACCCCGCCGTTGGCGCTTCAACGTGCGCGTCAGGAAGCCAGGTATGAACCGGCCACATCGGAAGCTTCACGGCGAACGACGCAAGGAAGGCAAACCAAAGCCAAGTCTGAAGGCTGGGATCAAAATGATACTTGAGGAGCGTTGGAATCTCGGTCGTGCCCGCCTGTCCGTACATCGCGAGGATCGCCAGCAACATCAGAAGCGAGCCAAGCAGAGTGTAGAGGAAAAACTTGAAGCTCGCATAGACGCGCCGCGGGCCGCCCCATACGCCGATGATGAGGAACATCGGGATCAGGCCACCCTCGAAGAAAAGATAAAAGAGCACGAGGTCAAGCGAAACGAACACGCCGACCATGAGCGTTTCAAGCAGGAGAAACGCGATCATGTACTCTTTCACGCGCTCGGTGATGGAGGTCCAACTCGCAAGGATCGAGACTGGCAAAAGAAACGTGGTGAGGATCACAAAGGGCAAGGAAAGGCCGTCAACGCCTACGTAATAGGTGATGGTGTTGCTAAGCCAGGGGTGATGCTCGACGAATTGAAAACCGCTATTCGTTGGGTCGAATTGGACGAGAAGAACCATCGAGACCGCGAAGGTCACGAGCGTTGTCCAAAGCGCGATCCAGCGCGCGTTTCTGTCCGCGGCTTCGTCGTTGCCCTTGAGAATGGCGAGAAATACGGCGCCCACGATAGGAAGAAGGATGATCGTGGTGAGGATGGGCCAATCTTTCATATCTTGAACAAAGCCCCGCGGAAGAGATAGGCGAAATAGGTGACGATAGCAGCCACGCCGATGAGCATGACGAAGGCGTATTGATAGAGGTAGCCCGTCTGAAACCGGACGGCGCGCTTGGTGATGGCGATCACGCGCGCCGACACGCCGTCTGGGCCGAGCCCATCGATGATCGCGCCGTCGCCGTAGATCCAAAGGACGCGGGCAAGCCATGCCGTCGGCCGCACGAATATCCAGTGGTACAGCTCGTCGAAGTACCATTTGTTGTAAAGGAAGGCGTGGATGGGGCCGAAATTCTTGACCGTCCAGGCCGGCAGCCAGGTTTCCCTTATGTAAGCCAGGTAGGCGACCAGGAAGCCACCCGCCATCATGATTGTCGGCAGCCATTTAATGAGCGGTGCTTCCACATGCTCGCTTGCTTCAAGGATGTTGTTCCCGGGCAAGGTGAAAAGAGCGCCGCGCCAGAACTCGGTGTAGCCATGTTCGATGAAGAAGTTCGCAAACACGAAGCCGGCGCCGAGCGCCCCGATGGCAAGGATGACGAGCGGTCCAGTCATAACGGGTGGCGATTCATGGGCATGCTCGAACGCATGCTCATCCTTCGGCTTCCCGAAGAACGCCATGAAGATAAGCCGCCAGGAATAGAACGACGTCAGGAAAGCGGCGATCACAACCGCCCAGTAGGCGTAACGGGCGGCCGGCGCGTTGGATGCCCAGGCCACGTCGATAATCGCGTCCTTGGAGAAGAAACCAGCGGTGAAGGGAAAACCGGTCAGCGACAGCGTGCCAATCACCATCATCGCGAAGGTCAAGGGGATCGGGCCGCGTAAGCCGCCCATCTTCCGCAAATCCTGCTCACCGTGCAGCGCATGAATCACCGAGCCTGCCCCGAGGAAGAGCAGCGCCTTGAAGAAGGCATGCGTGAACAGATGGAAGATGCCGGCCGCATAGGCGCCAAGGCCGATCGCCACGAACATATAGCCAAGCTGCGAGCAGGTCGAATAGGCGATGACGCGCTTGATGTCGTTCTGGGCGACGCCAACGGTAGCCGCGAAAAATGCCGTCATCGCGCCTACACACGTGACGACCGTCAGCGCGATGGGAGAAAGCTCGAACAGAGGCGACAGCCGTGCGACCATGAATACGCCCGCCGTCACCATGGTGGCTGCATGGATGAGGGCGGAGACTGGCGTCGGGCCTTCCATCGCGTCGGGCAACCAGGTGTGCAGCAGGAACTGCGCCGACTTGCCCATCGCGCCCATGAAAAGAAGCAGGCAGATCACAGTCAGCGCATCCACCTGATACCCGAAGACGGGCATCATCACCGACTGCTTCTCACGCGCGGCGGCGAAGATCGTATCAAAATTGAGATCGCGGAAAATGTACCAGATCGCAAAAATGCCAAGCGCGAAGCCGAAATCGCCCACGCGGTTCACGACGAAAGCTTTGATCGCAGCCTGATTTGCTGACGGCCGGTGATACCAGAAGCCGATAAGCAGATAGGACGCGAGCCCCACGCCTTCCCAGCCGAAAAAGAGCTGAACGAGGTTATCCGCTGTGACGAGCGAAAGCATGGCGAATGTGAAAAGCGACAGCTCCGCAAAGAAAAGCGGCTGCCGGTCGTCCTCGGACATATAGCCGACAGAGTAGATGTGGACGAGAGCGGAGACTGTCGTCACCACCACCAGCATCACGGCCGTCAGCGTATCGATGCGCAGCGACCACGCGGTCTGCAGATCGCCGACGCCAATGAACGGAAAGAGAGGGACGCGCGCCTCTTCGCCCAGGAAGCCGACATGGTAGAAGGCGAGCCAGGACAGACCCGCGGCGGCGACGAGGAACAGGCTTGTTAAAAAGCCCGACATCTTGTCGCCGAGTGTGCGTCCGAAGAACCCTGCCACGAGCGCGCCGCCCAATGGCAAAAAAAGAATCGCTGGATACATTGGCGCGCCTCACCCTCTCATCGAGTTGATGTCGTCAACGGCGATGGAGCCGCGGTTCCGGAAGTAGATCACGATGATGGCGAGCCCGATGGCGGCCTCGGCCGCTGCGACGTTCAGCACGATCAGCGCGTAAATCTGCCCTGTGATGTCGTTCAGGTACGCCGAGAAGGACACGAGGTTGATGTTCACGGCCAGCAGCATCAACTCGATCGACATCAGGATGATGATGACGTTCTTGCGGTTGAGGAAAATGCCAAACGCGCCAAGCGTGAACAGGATCGCCGCCACCGTCAGATATTGGTGGAGCGCGATGCCGGTCGCTACCTCGATGGGAGAGATGGTATTTGGCATGGCGGTCAGGAAATCCCCTTCCCTGTTTGGACTTTAACCACTTCAATTGCATCCTGCCGACGCCGGCCAACCTGCTCGGCGACGTCCTGCCGCTTGGCGCCGACCCGATGCCGGAGCGTCAGCACGATCGTTCCGATCATGGCGACGAGCAGTACGCCCCCGGAAAGCTCGAAGAAGTAGACATATTTCGTATAGAGGACGCGCCCGATGGCGGCTGTGTTTGTCACCTGCTCCGGAGGGATGGGTTGGATGGCGCCAGGCGCCACGGCGAAGGTGCCCACCATGAGAACGAGTTCCGCAAGCAGAATAAGGCCGATCCCAAGGCCCATGGCCAGATAGCGCCTCGTCCCGGCGCGCAGCTGCGAAAAATCAACGTCGAGGGTCATCACCACGAAGAGGAAAAGGACCGCGACCGCGCCGACATAGACGATCACGAGGATCATCGCCAGGAACTCTGCGCCCAGCAGCACAAAAAGCCCGGCCGCATTGAAGAAGGCCAGGATCAGGAAAAGCACGGAGTGAACCGGATTGCGCGCGGTAATGACCATCGCGCCCGACCCGAGGAGCACGATTGAAAACAGGTAGAAGAAGAACCCAGCAATTGTCATGCGCGGCCGATCTCTTATTGCGCGGCGTAAGCCGCTTTTCTTTTACGCGAAACCCCTCATGCGGTCTTTCTTCAAGGGAGGAAATGCCGGATTCCCTTTTCCCTCTCGGATCAACGTTTCGGCGAGGGGAATTATTATGCCAGTCCTGATTGAACCGGCGCTTGCTCCACCCTGCCCCTCGTCAGCATCGAGCACGTTTTGTCTTTTGTCCTTCGTGGATGGGCGTTGCAGCCAATCCGGATGGACTGATTTTTAAGCTGATCGTGTTGGACGGCTGTCCGGACGGTTAGCGGTAGGGCGCATCGAGTTCTATATTCTTGGAGAGAATGCGCTCCCACCTGTCGCCGTTCGCCAGCAGTTTCTCCTTATCGTAAAGCAGTTCCTCCCGCGTCTCGGTCGCGAATTCGAAATTCGGTCCCTCGACGATCGCATCCACCGGGCATGCCTCCTGGCAATAGCCGCAATAGATGCATTTGACCATATCGATGTCGTAGCGCGTCGTGCGCCGCGTGCCGTCATTGCGGCGCGGCCCCGCCTCGATTGTGATCGCCTGAGCCGGACAGATCGCTTCGCAGAGCTTGCACGCGATGCAGCGCTCCATCCCGTTGGGATAGCGGCGCAGCGCATGCTCTCCGCGGAAACGCGGGCTCACGGGGTTTTTCTCGAAGGGGTAGTTGATCGTCGCCTTCGGCTTGAAGAAATACTTCATCCCAAGCCAGAAAGCGGCGACGAACTCCTTCAGAACCGCCGATTGAAGAGATTGGCCGAAGCCTCCCATTCATGCACTCCTTGAGCTTCAACGCTAGCGCGCCAAGCCTCCGAATTGTAGAACCGCCGCCACTATCACCACCATCGCGAGCGAGGTCGGCAGGAAAACTTTCCAGCCCAGCCGCATCAGCTGATCGTAGCGGTAGCGCGGCACGATCGCCTTCACCATCGCGAACATGAAGAAGACGAAGCAGAATTTGAGGATGAACCAGATGATGCCGGGCACCCATGTCAGGGGCGCAACATCGTAGGGCGGAAGCCATCCGCCGAGGAAGAGGATGGTTATCAGCGCGCACATCACTGTGATCGCGACATATTCGCCAAGCATAAACAGGAGATATGGGGTCGACGAATATTCAACCATGAAGCCCGCGACCAGCTCGGATTCTGCTTCAGGCAGATCGAACGGGGGTCTGTTGGTTTCCGCCAGCGCCGATATGAAAAATATGACGAACATCGGAAACAGCGGCAACCAGTACCAGTTGAAAAGCCCATAGTGGCCGCGCTGAGCGTTCACAATCTCCGTCAGGTTCAGTGAACCCGCGCAGAGAAGCACGGTGATCATCACGAAGCCGATGGAGACCTCATAAGACACCATCTGCGCCGCCGAGCGAAGCGCTCCCAGGAAGGGATATTTCGAGTTCGACGCCCACCCGCCCATGATGATGCCGTACACGCCGAGCGACGAAATGGCGAAGATATAGAGGATGCCCACGTTCAGGTCGGACACGACCCAGCCATCCGCCACCGGGATCACGGCCCAGGCGGAAAGGGCCAGCACAGAGGTGACCATCGGCGCCAGCAGAAACACGAACTTGTCCGAGCCTGCCGGGATGATGGGTTCCTTCAGCACGAACTTGATGAAGTCCGCGAAGGATTGGAGGAGCCCGAACGCGCCGACCACGTTCGGGCCGCGCCGCAATTGAACCGCCGCCCAGATCTTGCGGTCGGCGAGAAGAATGTAGGCGATAAACAGGAGCAGCGCGACGAGCGTCAGGAGGCTCTGCCCGAGGATGAGCGCCGTGGGGAAGCCGTACTTGGCCCAGAATATACTCAAGTTATCCATGAGTGCCGGCCGCCCCGTTCTCTGTCGCCTGACTTATAGCCGATAGCTCGGCCAAGACGGATGACGCCCGCGCGATGGGGTTCGTCTGGTAATAGTCCTCGACAAGCTCCGGCAGCGGCTCGTCGGGAAGCCGAGGCAGATTTCTTGGCGGGGTCGCCGTGAATTTCTCCGGTTGGAGCGTGTCCGCCGCTGCAAGATGCGGATGAGCCTTGTATATCGCGGTTCGCAGGTCTCTCAAACTGTCGAAGGGCAGCCGGGCGCCGAGATGCTCCGACAGCGCCCTGACAATCGTCCAATCCTCGCGCGCGTCGCCCGGCGGAAAGATGGCCCGCTCGCCGAGCTGAACGCGGCCTTCCATGTTGACGTAAGTTCCGTTCTTCTCCGTGTAGGCGGCTCCCGGCAGGACGATATCGGCGAGCCGCGCGCCCCTGTCGCCATGCGAACCTTGATAAATCACAAAGGCGTCGCCGGTGCGGCTGACATCGAATTCATCCGCGCCGAGGAGGTAGAGCACTTCAATATCGCCGCTCGCCGCTCCTTCGAGCATTCCGCCAACATCCAGGCCGCCCACGCTGGGCAGGAAACCGATGTCGAGCCCACCAACAAGCGCTGCGCTGGAATGAAGAATGCTGAGGGGATTCCAGCCTGCGTTCTCTTTGCCCTTCATGACCTTGGCGGCGATTTCGGCAGCCTTGAACAGGATCGCCTCGCCCTCGGGCTGATTGAGCGCCGCCTGTCCCACAATAATCAGCGGGCGCGCCGCGCCGCTCAGGACTTTCAGGAAGGGGCTTCCGTCGCGCGCAACCTCGTCCAGCAGCTTCGACGAGTTCCCGAGCCACTCACAAGGATAGGTTAAGTCGGCTTCCGGGCCGATGAGGGCGAACCGGGCGCGGTTATGCAGATACGCCTTTCTCAGCCGCGTATTGAGAACCGCCGCCTCTTTGCGAGGATTCGTGCCGATCAGGAGCACCGCGTCGGCGTCATCGACACCGGCGATGGTGGCGTTGAAAAGATAGCTGGCGCGGCCATGCTTCGGATGCAGCTTGGCCCCGAGCTGGCGGCAATCCCGATGCGGCGAGCCCAGCTCATCGAGAAGCGTCTTCAGCGCGAACATCTCCTCGACCGCGCAAAGGTCGCCCGCAATCGCGCCGATTTTCCAGCCACCGGCTTTCTTGACCCGCGCCGCGATCTCGTTGAACGCCTCGTACCAGGAGACTTCCTCAAGCTTGCCGCCGCGCCGCATATAGGGGCGGTCCAGCCGCTTTTTCTTCAAGCCATCGACCACGGCGCGCGTCTTGTCCGAGATCCACTCTTCATTCACGCCGTCATTATTGCGCGGCAAAATCCTCAAGACCTCGCGGCCCCGGCTATCCACGCGGATGTTCGAGCCAAGGCCGTCCATGACGTCGATGGACTCGGTTTTGCGCAGCTCCCAGGGGCGCGCGGTGAACGAATAGGGTTTGGACGTCAGCGCGCCGACCGGGCAGAGATCGACGATATTGCCCGACATCTCCGATTGCAGGCCGCGCTCCAGATAGGTCGAGATCTCCATATCCTCGCCGCGGCCGATGGCGCCAAGTTCGCGCACGCCCGCGACCTCGGTCATGAAGCGGACGCAGCGTGTGCATTGAATGCAGCGCGTCATGAAGGTCTTGATGAGCGGCCCGAGATACTTCTCTTCGACGGCGCGCTTGTTCTCCTTGTAGCGGCTCCCGTCGAAGCCGTAATACATCGACTGGTCCTGCAGATCGCACTCGCCGCCCTGGTCGCAGATCGGGCAATCCAGCGGGTGATTGATGAGCAGAAATTCCATCACGCCTTCGCGCGCCTTCTTCACGAGCGGCGTGTCGGTGTTGATGACAGGAGGCGATCCGTCACGGTTCGGCCTCAAATCGTTGACACTCATGGCGCAGGAGGCCATCGGCTTTGGCATGCCGCCGATCTCGACGAGGCACATCCGGCAGTTGCCGGCTATGGACAGGCGCTCGTGATAGCAGAAGCGCGGGATCTCTGCCCCCGCCTCTTCGCAAGCTTGCAGCAGTGAAATCCCGTCCTCGACCTCGATGACCTTGCCGTTGATGTTAAGCTTCGGCATTTTTATCCTTCGTGCGCCTCATCCCCGACGCCCTTTATGTCATTAAGGCATGGCGCGCGGCAATGGTTAACTATGCGTATCTGCGAATGAAGTGGCCATTTGGCCGAATTTTCTGAACAAGTCGCGGCGCGGCTTAAAGGCGCACGCCATGACCGTGGCGCATATCTGGCGCGATGCAGGGCAAGCTAAGCCTTGACTGAACTACGGTTGTTTTTCGACGGCGGTCGCCGATTCATTGCCGGGCAATCCGCCGACGACGACATCGGGAGTGCCGGGCTCCGGTTTCGAAGCCGCGGGAGCTGGGGCGGCGAGAGAGGGGGGCTTCTTCAGCGACCTCGTATGGACTGGGGCAGGTGCGAGCTTCGGCGCTTCCGGCGGAGCGGCTACGGCGGGCGCAGGCGGAGACGCGGGAAGCGGAACAGCCGCAACCGGCGCTGCTTGTTCAACCGGCGGCGAAGCAACCTGCTGCGCCAGGCCAGCACTCGTTTCCAAGCACGCAGCTGACAGAGCGAGAAGAACAAAGGCTGCAAATTTCATGTCACCCGGCTCCCTGAAATGGTTTTAAGCGAATGCGAGCTCTCTCGCCATGAACGGATGCGCTGAGCGATCGAGATGGATAAGGCCCAGGACAGGATCGCCAACGCCGTCGGAAGCGGAACATGTACAATAAAAAAGGGTATGCTTAAGGCAATGATCACAAGAGAGCCGGCGATTCCGAGGATGAGATCGGCGCGCGTATTGTGAAAGGCCCAGCCCGTCGCGGCGCCCAGAAGCCCGATTACAAAAAGCAGGAGAAACTGCCCCTCCGAATTCCAGTTGAAGAAAAATCGCTTGTCGAGAATTTGGGCGAGAGCCTGGGCATGCACAAAGATGCCGGGATAATCGTCCTGCTCGCTGCCAAGTGAGAAGGGAACGCTATGCTGATCGAGCCCGGCGAAATCCGGTCCGATGAGCACGACCTTGTTCTTGAGCGCGCGGAGATCCGCGTCAGGCCCGGGCGCAAGAATTTCATGCGCGGGAATGATGGTGAATGTCTCGCCGTCTTCGGGCGGAAGAAGCCAGTCGATCCGCTGTATTCCACCGGGGATTTTCCGCGGGCCGAACGTGGACTTCACCTCAGGCAGGCGCGAGAGAGCGCTCGAAAACGAGGTGTAACGGCCTCCGGCGAAGCCGTGATCGACGCCCCGGGTCGCCTTGTCGCCGAGCGTGAAGATCTCCTTCGACTGCTGGAGATAGATGTGTCCGGCGGGCCGGTTCACTCTTTGAATGAAGGCGCGCTGGAAACCGCGCTGGCTCTCCGTCCGCAGAAATTCGTCATTCACCGCGGCAAGGACGATCGGGGTCTTGGCATCGCGGATCGCGGCCGTGAGTTGCTCGTCCTTCGCGGGATCGATCGCAGAGGTGAAGTAGAAATCGAGGCCGATGGCGGCCGGCCCCTGCTCCGAGACAGCGGCGATGAGCTTCGCCATCCATCCCCGGTCAACCGGAACCGTCGCCGGAACGCCCGCCTTTTCCAAGCTCTCCGCGTCGACGACAACCACCGCGATGTCCGGATAGGGCTTATCAAGGCGCTTCGAGAAATAGTGAATAAGCCAATCTTCGGTCCAGTGTTCGGACCCTTCGGGAAGGTAGTTGTTGCGGCCAAGATAATTGACGGCAGCGGCTTCAACCGCAACCAGGATGACGACCGCTGCAATAGCGCCCCATTTTGAGAAAAGACCGGCCCTCATGCTTTGCGCTTTTATCGATTGGGCCGGAAAGCGCAAGTTTCACGCGCTGCGAAGCGATCTGCCTGTGCAAAACACACAGCGCTTTGCCTTGCAATTGCCTGGAATGACCGGCTAGACAAGAGGAACGGCAGCCTCACCGCGCCGCGCCCGCTCTGGATCAACACCGTATGGTCACGCTTTGAGGTCTGCCATGGCGACACCGCTCCCTTTTCCCCAGCCGTCCAACTTACTGGCCATCTCGCCAACCCAGAGCGTGCATTCCACCGTCGATTCGAACATCAGCAATGATCTGACAATCATCGGCGATGTGTCGTCCAGGGGCAGCGTCACTCTCGATGGAGACATTCAGGGCAACATTTACTGCACCTCGCTGATCGTTACAGCGAACGGGCGCGTGAATGGCGGAATCATCGCCAATCAGGAAGTGGTCGTGCAGGGCATGGTGAAAGGCACAATCCGCGGCCGCCGCGTGATGCTGCAGTCCTCCGCGAAAGTCGAGGGCGATATTTTCCACCAGGGAATCGGCATCGAGATGGGCACCCGCTACGACGGCACGCTTCGCTGGACCGAAGATGAGCACGCTTTCGCCGAGCCTTTTCCAGCGCCGAAAAATCAGGGTGACGATCGCGATCACGGTTGATCGGACTGACCGAGCGGCGGTCAGTCCACGCAAGCGGCTGCTGTTATCGGGTCAGGCTCGGGACCGCTTCATGCGCCTTTCGTCGAAACCGACGATTTCCGCGGCTGGCTCATCCACGACAAATCTGTAGAGAAGTCCGCCTGCTATGCCGCCGAGAATCGGGGCCAGCCAAAAGAGCCACAGTTGCTGAAGAGCCCAGCCGCCGACCACAAGAGCCGGCCCGGTGCTTCGCGCGGGATTCACGGAGAGATTGGTGACGGGAATGCCGATGAGATGCACGAGCGTCAATCCAAGGCCGATCGCGATAGGGGCGAACCCAACAGGCGCTTTCCCATGCGTCGCTCCCATGATGATGAAGAGGAACATCATGGTGAGGATGACCTCCGAGAGAAATCCGGAGAAGAGCGTGTACTTCCCTGGCGAATGATCGCCGAAGCCGTTGGCGGCGAAGCCCTGAGACAGGTCGAACCCCGGCGCCCCGCTCGCGATGGCAAAGAGAAGGTAGGCGGCGCAAATAGCGCCGAGCACCTGCGCGACGATGTACGGGAGGGCTTGCCCAATGGGAAAGCGTCCTCCGGCCGTAAGGCCGATCGTGACCGCGGGATTCAGATGACACCCCGATATATGGCCAATGGCATAGGCCATCGTAAGAACTGTCAAGCCAAAGGCTAAGGCCACACCAACGAGGCCTATGCCGACCTCGGGAAACTTGGCCGCAAGCACCGCGCTCCCGCATCCCCCGAACACCAGCCAAAATGTCCCAATTAACTCAGCGAAGAACTTTCGCATATGAAAGGCGTCTCTGGTCATGTGCGTTGCATCCCTTCTTGGTCGCTTGTCTGAAGTTACACCAAAAGCAGGATGTTAGTTTTTTTCGCTTGAGCGCTACTCAATGGTTCGTTACCCTGAGGGCATCGCCTTTATCGATCCCGCTCCTTCGGCGTGGACGGGCAGCGATCACGCATCGCTTTTCGGCAGCCGGACGTTATCGATTGCCGCTTTGCGGCGGCGTGGTCGGTGGGATAGGGCATCCCAATCGAAGGTCGAGGCCTCCGCAGGCTGCTAGCGCGTCGTGCGCAAAAATCCGGAGCCGTGGCGACGCGAGCGGAACGGCGTGTGCCCGCGCCGACCACCTGCCGGTGGCCGTCTCCGACGACGCGCCGCATACCTCGTGGTTAGAGCGCGTCGATCCCCTTGTTGTCATGGCCGCCCTCCGAGGCGGCCATCCAGGGCGGCAAACTCCACCGGGTCAAGCCCGGCCATGACATCGGCGCCAGCAAATCGCTACGCGCTTTAACGCTTCGTTCGCAGCGCCGAGCGTTAATTTGAAACTGGTTAACAGAAGCGCCGCCGATTTATTTCCGGTCCAATTTACACTTGATTAGGCTTAACCATTCCTTTATCCCGCCTAGAACGAGGCCTACGAGGGCAGTAGGCAGGCGGTTCCAACGCCTTGAAAGTAAACAGTTTTTTCGCCGCCGGTCGCCCCATTAAATAGAATTTAATGCCGGAATTTTGGCATTAAATGGACGCTGAAAAGTCCGTTAAATATAATCTCAGTTTCCCCTGTTAACCACGACCGCGCCGAAATAAGCCAGCCGTTGCGCCGGGAGCGCCGTCCGTTCTGTAATTTTCACAGTAATATCAGCGACTTATTTCATTAACTTCCCGGCAAGGCGCTTTCTCATACGATCCTCGCTCAAGGAAATCCGTGACGCAAACGCAAGCGGGAAGCCAAATAAAGTGAGGTCCAATGTGCACGCAGAAGCCTATCGAGGCCCGCGTCCGATTATGCGCACGGCGCTTTTAGTGAAGCGGTGGCCGCGCGTGCTTGATTTCCTCATACGCCGCGTTGATCGCTGCGAGCTTCTTCGTTGCGATCTCCACAAACTCTGGGGGAACGCCGCGCGCAATGAGTCTGTCAGGATGGGTCTCGGTCACGAGCCTGTGATAGGCCGCCTTGAGCTCTGCATCGGACGCTTGCGGCGAAACATTCAGGACATTGTAAGGATCGTACAATTCGCAGCGCCAATGGCGGCTTCTTATGCTCATATATTCGGCTTCGCTGAACCCGAACTCTTTGGCGATCTCGGACAAAAACTGGTCCTCGCTCGGCAGAAGCTTCCCGTCGGCCACCGCAATGTGGAACAGCCCATCAATCACGTCCGTGAGCAGATGGCGGTTGTTGTGGAACAGGCGGTCGAGCTGCCGCGCATACATCTCAAAGCCGCTGACATCCTGTTTCGCGAGATTGAAGATGCGGGCCACGTTATGCTCCTCGCCCTTCGGAATTTTGAAGACTTCCTTGAAGGCCTCAATCTCGTCTTTCGTTACGACGCCATCGGCCTTCGCCATCTTCGCCCCTAGCGCGATGACGCCGACTGTGAAAGCAACCTGCTTATCATGAGCCGATTGGGAACCGATCCCTTGATCGATGGCGAGATGTCCAGCCACGCCGCCGATAAGAGCGCCTATCGGCCCCCCAACTGCGAGCCCCGCGGCCGCGCCCGTCAGTTTCCCCCAGATTGACATCGATCCGCCCCGGATCCGAGCCCACAAAACTGCTTCAGGCAATTTATCCGAAGCGCAGCCGGGAAAGAAGAGGCAAACGCCAGCAGCTCGTACACAAACGCCGATTAAGAGTGCACGCTTTTGCTCTGAGCTAGAGCTGCCTCGGAGGAGAGACCGATCCTGGTCCCATAAACTATATTAGCATCTTGAGGCGCGCTATTCAGCCGCCTTCACCTGCGGGACATGCGCCAAAACGGACGCCTTGTCGTCTTCCTTTACCTGGGGAAAAACATGCAGGTGCGGCTCCGGCGCCACAACCTTTTCCACATCAGGCGCGGGATCAACGAGCGGCCAAGCCGAAGGCTCAAAGGACATGTGCGCCGAACTCTGTTCCTTCACGAGGGGGGCAGCCACCGCTTCCGAGCGGATGCCCAACTCGACAATAAGGTCGATCGGCCCCCCTATGAGGATGAGGTGCTCCACATCATCGCGCCGGACCAAGAGAAGCTTCCTGCCCCCCTCAAGCGCTGTTCGTTCAACATAAGCCAGCCGCTTCGCGCGCGGCGCAAACAAGCGTGCGGTATCCCCATTCCCATTTCGTTGATATAGGTAGAAGCCGACGCCAGCAGCAACCAATGCAAGAACGACGATTCCGGCCATGAAGAAGCCTGCGGAGCCCATTCGATCCCCCTTTTGTCAAAGTCCGGAGTGGTTGGCCACTCAGGGCGACAATGAAATGCCGCTGCACCGGGGCAAAAGATGCGACCGCAAGCTTCTGCGCAAGACATTTTTAACTTTTGCAAGGCGCAGATGGGTTTATGCGTGCTTGTCCCGGCGCAAGGCGAATCATTCCATAGTCGCGGCCGAGAACGAGGTTTCTAAAAATGGCGGTGCGGTCAATGGCCTTCGCACACTGGCATCCACATTGGAATAGTGTGGCGTTCGGGCTTGGCGCGGCTGGCACGATCGCTCTTTCCGCAGCCGGACAGGGGCAGATTGCGCTTGCGCTGCTGGCCGGCCTCGGCGCGGCGGCGTCGGTTCTCTTTGCCGCTGGGCAGCTTCATTTCAAGCCGGCGGAAGGCAAGCCCGACGACCCCGTTCAGCGCCTTTTCAGCGCCTTGCCGGCCGCGGTCGCCGTCAGCGACAGCAGGGGCCTGATCCAATGGAGCAGCGACAGCTTTGTGAACGCAGTGAGCGGCGTTGGCGCCGATCACGATCTTTCGCGGCTCGGTGAGCGGCGCCCAGAGAACGCGGCGGCTATTTTCCGTCTGTTCGCGGCTGGCTGCGCCGGCAGACCCCACGCGGAATCCATTCGCCTTCCGAATTTCGCGGGCGGCGATCCTGCGCTTCTCAAGGTGGCGCCCTTCCTGGAGCAGGGAAAGCGCCCCCCGCTCCTGATCTGGCAGATCGAGCACGCAAAGAAGACGGTAACCGGCGAAAAGCAGAAACAGGGTCTCGACACACTCCCCGTTCCAGCGCTTTCGGTTGGCAAAGACCTGACTGTCCAGGGCGCCAACAAGGGCTTCGAAAAGCTGGCCGGGTGTGAGCCCACAGGCAAGCAGGCGTGGTCACTTTTCCGCACGAGGCGGGGAAACCCGCTCACGCGCGCCAGGCTCCGCGACATGATCGCAAGAGCGGGAAGCGCGGTTCCCGTCCAGATCGTCAGCGCGAGCGGCTATTTCCGAGCCGCATCCCTGCATCTTGGAGTGGACATCAACGAAGAGCAGATTTGGCTCGTCACCCCCGCCGACCCCGCCGCAGGCAGCCTTGACGAAACCTTCGACGCGCTGCTCGCCCGGGCGCCAACGGCTATGGCCTTCACCAACACAAGAGGAATCATCCAGTCGGCGAACGATGAGTTCCGCCGCCTTTTCGGCGGCGCTCCAGACGAGGGGTCGGCTGTCGCCGAGTTCGGCGGCAGGTCGCTCGCGTCGCTCGTCGCCGAGACCTCCTCCCAGAATGTCCGTGACAAGATCGCGGCCCTTTCCACGAGCGGGCTGGCTGCTTTGGGGCCTGTGGAACTCCATGCGGTTCTAAAGGGATCACTCAACAAGCGCGTCAGGCTCGTGATTTTCTCCGCGGCGAACGACAACAACCTGATCGTCACGGCGGTGGAAACCGGCGCGGCGGCCCCCGTGATCGACGAACAGGCTGTGCAAGGGCAGAAGCTGCAGGCTGTCGGCGAGCTTGCGGGCGGCATCGCTCACGATTTCAACAACCTGCTGACTGCAATCATCGGCTTTTCCGATCTGCTCCTGCGCCGGTTCCGCGCCTCCGACCCCGCCTTCAAGGACTTGATGAACATCAAGAACAACGCCACGCGCGCGGCCGAACTCGTCAAGCAGATCCTCGCCTATTCCCGCAAGCAAACCTTGCGCCCAGCCATTCTGAGAATTACGGATGTGATCGAGGAATTCCAGGCGACCATGGGCCGAACGCTCGGCGAGAAGGTTAAGGCCAGGGTTCAGCATGGCCGCGATCTTTGGTTCGTAAAGGCCGACGAGGGGCAGCTGTTCCAGGTGATCATGAACCTCGCGGTGAACGCCCGCGACGCGATGCCGGACGGAGGCGAAATCCTGGTCACGACCGCGAACTTCAGCGAGCGCGAATCGCTTGCCCTGAAAGACCGCGGGCTCGACCGCGGCGAGTACGTGATGTGCGAAGTCCGCGACACCGGCACCGGCATCAAACCCGAGCACCTGAAGAAGATCTTCGATCCGTTCTTTTCCACAAAGGAGGTGGGCAAAGGGACTGGCCTCGGCCTCTCCACCGTTTACGGCATCGTGAAACAGACCGGCGGCACGATCATCGTCGATAGCGAAATCGGCAGCGGCACCTCATTCCGCATCTTCCTGCCGCGCTATATCGAGACCGAACAGGACCTCAAGGCGCTGGAGAACAAGGCGGAGGCGCCCGACAAGGTCGTGGACTTGACAGGTCAGGGGACGGTCCTCCTGGTCGAGGACGAGGACGCCGTGCGGTCTTTCGCATCCCGCGCCCTGGCCACGCGCGGGTACAAGGTGCTGGAAGCCGCAAGCGGCGTCGAAGCGCTGGAGGTCATGGATCGCGAGAACGGCAAGATCGATCTCGTCGTCAGCGACGTTGTCATGCCCGAGATGGACGGCCCCACGCTTCTGCGCCATCTGCGGCAGCGCAACCCGAACATTCGCATCATTTTCATGTCGGGCTACGCGGAGGAGGCTTTCCGCAAGAACCTGAGCGCCGATGAGAATTTCGTTTTCCTGCCGAAGCCTTTCACGCTGAAGAAGCTTGCCGAGACCGTAAAGGCTGCGGCTGCTTGAAAGTTATGCCTGCCCAGGCAAAGTCATATTAGTCAGCCGCAAAGCTGAACCTGGGGACGCCTGCCTCATTCGGTTTAGCCATAAGAGCCGCGAGAGCTCCGAAAAAAGGAAGCGCAAAGGTTGCAGATTTGCACTTGCGCACAGGAACAAAACGTGTACATTCGGCGTCGTTTGCAAGTCCATGACCGCTATGGAATAACAAAGGGCGACGATTTATGACTGATACGCCATTCCGCGTGATCGAAGGGAATCTTACTATCATGGACAAGCAGAAAGCCCTCGAGGCCGCGCTGAGTCAGATCGAGCGGAATTTCGGCAAGGGCTCCGTCATGCGGCTTGGAAAGAACGAGAAGCCCGTGGAGGTGGAAGCCATTTCCACAGGCTCATTGGGCTTGGATATCGCTCTTGGCATCGGTGGCCTGCCGCGCGGGCGCGTTGTTGAAATTTTCGGCCCGGAGTCATCCGGCAAGACGACGCTTGCCCTCCATGTTATCGCCGAGGCGCAGAAGAAGGGCGGTGCGTGCGGGTTTGTGGACGCCGAGCATGCGCTTGATCCCATCTATGCGAGAAAGCTCGGCGTAAATCTCGAAGAGCTCATAATTTCGCAGCCGGATACTGGCGAGCAGGCGCTTGAAATCACCGATACGCTTGTCCGTTCGGGAGCGATTGACGTCATCGTGGTCGACTCGGTTGCAGCGCTGACGCCTAAGGCCGAGATCGAAGGCGAGATGGGCGACGTGCTGCCCGGCATGCAGGCGCGTCTCATGAGCCAGGCGCTCCGCAAGCTCACAAGCTCCATCTCAAAATCGAGATGCCTCGTTATATTCATCAATCAGATCCGCATGAAGATCGGCGTGATGTTTGGTAATCCGGAGACGACATCCGGCGGAAACGCGCTCAAGTTCTATTCCTCCGTGCGGCTCGACATTCGGCGCATCGGCCAGATCAAGGAACGCGACGAGGTTGTCGGCAACCAGACGCGCGTGAAGGTGGTGAAGAATAAGGTTGCGCCGCCGTTCAAGCAGGTCGAATTCGACATTATGTATGGAGAGGGCATTTCGAAGACCGGCGAATTGGTCGATCTTGGCGTGAAAGCCAACATCGTCGAGAAGTCCGGTTCCTGGTATTCCCACGACAGCCAACGCATTGGACAAGGACGTGAGAACGCAAAGACCTATCTGAAGAGCAATCCCCAGGTGGCTGAAGCCATTGAGCGCGGAATCAGGGCGAATGCGGGCCTGATCGCGACGCGCATCCTCGACGGAGCCGATGGCGAAGAGGATATAAGCGACGGGGAGATGGGTGAGCCCGAAGAAGCCGTACCCGAGCGCAAAGGCAGGCGCCGCTAGCTATCCACGGCGTAAACCAAGTAAGACTTTTCCGGAAGCAGGGAACCGCGCAATTGCTGTGGGTTGCTTGCTCCGTAACGAGAATTTGCTGTATCGCTTCATATAGCTGGTATGCTTTATCACTGGTGCGGTTTGGTTCCTCACCCACATTGAACACCGCGCTAGCCCACTGGAAACGAAATTAGTTATGAGCACCCTCAACGACATCCGCGGGACTTTCGTCGATTTCTTCCGGAAGAACGGCCATGAGCATGTGCCGTCGAGCCCGCTTGTCCCGCGCAACGATCCCACTCTGATGTTCACCAACGCGGGCATGGTGCAGTTCAAAAATGTCTTCACGGGGATGGAGACCCTGCCATTCAAGCGCGCGGCGACAGCCCAGAAATGCGTGCGCGCGGGCGGCAAGCATAACGATCTGGATAATGTCGGCTACACAGCCCGCCATCACACATTCTTCGAAATGCTCGGCAATTTTTCTTTTGGCGACTATTTCAAGGATGTGGCCATAGAACTTGCCTGGAATCTTGTCACCAAGGAGTATGGCCTCGATAAAAAGCGTCTGCTCGTCACGGTATTTTCAGAGGACGACGATGCTTTTGGGCTTTGGCGGAAGATTGCGGGCCTACCCGAAGACCGGATCATCCGCATCCCGACCTCGGATAATTTCTGGTCGATGGGTGAGACGGGTCCATGCGGGCCGTGCTCCGAAATCTTCTATGACCATGGGTCCGAAATCCCAGGCGGCCCTCCCGGCAGCGAGGATGCGGACGGCGACCGTTTTGTCGAAATCTGGAACCTCGTGTTTATGCAATACGAGCAGATTTCCAAGGACGAGCGGTCGCCTCTGCCAAAGCCGTCGATTGACACTGGCATGGGGCTGGAACGGATCGCCGCCGTCTTGCAGGGCGTTCATAGCAACTACGAGACGGACCTCTTCCAGGCGATCATTAAGGCTTCCGTCGAAGCGACTGGTGTTCCTGCCGAGGGCGCGGCGCTTCCGAGCCATCGCGTCATTGCCGACCATCTCAGAGCTTCGAGTTTTCTCATCGCGGATGGCGTATTGCCCTCAAACGAGGGCCGCGGATATGTCCTGCGCCGAATTATGCGCCGCGCCATGCGTCATGCTCATCTTCTCGGCACGGAGGAGCCTCTGCTGTATCGCCTTCTCCCGGTCCTTGTCCATGAGATGGGGCAAGCTTACCCCGAACTTCACCGCGGCCAGGCGCTCATCGGCGAAACACTGAAAATTGAGGAAATTCGCTTTCGCAGGACGCTGGCACGGGGCTTAAGTCTTCTCGACGAGGCTTCCAGCACCATGAAGCCCGGCGATACCCTGTCCGGCGATGTGGCATTCAAGCTGTACGACACCTATGGTTTCCCGCTCGATCTGACGCAGGACGCCCTGAAGGCGCGCAATGTCGAGGTCGATGTCGAGCAGTTCAACACCGCGATGGCTCAGCAGAAGGCCGAAGCGCGCAAGGCGTGGACCGGCTCGGGCGAGGCAGCAACGGATAAGCTCTGGTTCGATCTTCTGGACCAGGTCGGCCCAACCGAGTTCCTCGGCTATGAGACGGAGACAGCCGAAGGCGAAGTGCTGGCTCTTGTGAAAGAAGGAAAGCCCGTCACACAGCTCAAGAAGGGCGAAGAAGGCGTCGTCATCGTCAACCAAACGCCATTTTATGGCGAGTTGGGCGGCCAAGTGGGCGACCATGGGGTGATCATGGCTCCTAAAGGCGTGCATTTCGAGGTGACGGACACGCAGAAAAAGCTCGGAAAGGTTTTCGCCCATGTCGGTGTTGTCGAAAAAGGTCCTTTGAAAGTCGGGGACGCTGTCGAGCTTCATGTGAACGGCGCACGGCGCACGGCCATTCGCGCCAATCATTCGGCAACGCATCTTTTGCATGAGGCTCTGCGCGAAACGCTTGGAACGCACGTCACACAAAAGGGCTCGCTCGTCGACCCTGATAAGCTACGCTTCGACTTCTCTCATCCGAAGCCGCTTTCAAAGGAAGAACTCGCTGCGGTCGAAGACTCGGCCAATGCCGTCATTCTTCGGGATAGCCCCGTCGTAACGCGCCTCATGCCGGTGGACGACGCTATTGCAGCAGGCGCCATGGCTCTGTTCGGCGAGAAATATGGTGAGGAAGTCCGAGTGGTTTCCATGGGAGAGGCTTTGAATGACGATAAGGGCGGGCGCGTCTTCTCCGTCGAATTGTGCGGCGGCACTCATGTCCGCGCGACCGGCGAGATCGGACTCGTCAAAGTTGTGCAGGAAGCCGCTGTTGCAGCCGGCGTCAGGCGCATTGAGGCGCTGACCGCGAATGCAGCCCGCAGCTATCTTGCGTCGCAGGATGCGGCGCTGCGGCAGGCTGCCGACCTTCTACGTGTTCAGCCTTCCGAGGTCCCGAACCGGCTTGCTTCGCTCCTCGAAGAGCGCAAAAAGCTCGAGCGTGACCTGTCCGAAGCGAAAAAGAAAATTGCTCTCGGTGCAGGCGGAAACGGCCAAGCAAATGCCGAAAGCCCGGTTCGGACGGTTGGCTCCGTCACGATGCTCGCCCGCACCGTGCATGGCATCCAGCCGAAAGACCTACGCAGCCTTGTGGATGACGGCAAGAAGCAGATCAAGTCCGGCATCGTTGCTATCGTCGGCGTGACCGAAGAGGGAAAGGCCGGGCTTGTTGTCGGCGTTACAGATGATTTGACGGCAATGTATAGTGCCGTGGACCTCGTCAAGGCGGGGGCTGCAGCGCTCGGCGGCCAGGGCGGTGGCGGAAGGCCTGACATGGCTCAGGCAGGCGGCCCCGACGGCGCGAGGGCAGAGGCGGCGCTGGACGCCATTGCAGACCGGCTGGCGCTCGCGGCGGCGCCGGCGTAATACCCACTCCCCCGGAAGGGAAGAGCGGGATTAGCATAAGCCGGATTGAGCCGAGGCTGCGCAATAACAAAGCGCACCGCTTTCAGCCGGCCGTGTTTTCCATTATGTAAGGCGCCATGACCACTGTCCCGATCCCTCAAGACGCCGCTCCCTGCGAGGCCGCCTCCAAAGGCGTGACGCCGCTTGCGCGAATTCGCAATTTCTCGATCGTCGCTCACATCGATCACGGGAAATCGACCCTTGCCGATCGGCTGATCCAGCTTTGTGGCGGGATGTCCGACCGGGAGATGGCGGGCCAGGCTCAGGTTCTCGACAGCATGGAAATCGAAAAAGAGCGCGGGATCACGATCAAGGCGCAAACGGTTCGGCTCGATTACCGCGCCAAGGATGGCGAGCTTTACCAGTTGAACCTGATGGACACGCCCGGCCACGTGGATTTTGGCTATGAGGTGAGCCGGAGCCTTGCCGCCTGCGAGGGATCGCTCCTTGTTGTCGATGCGAGCCAGGGCGTCGAGGCGCAGACGCTTGCCAATGTTTACAAGGCGCTCGACAACAATCACGATATCGTGCCGATCCTCAACAAGATCGACCTCCCAGCCGCCGAGCCTGACCGCGTCAAACAGCAGATCGAGGATGTCATCGGCCTCGATGCGCATGATGCTGTGGAGATTTCCGCCAAAACGGGCCTCAACATCGATCAGGTGCTGGAAGCGATCGTGCACCGCCTGCCGCCGCCGAAGGGCGATGCGAAGGCCCCGCTAAAAGCGATGCTTATCGACAGCTGGTACGACCCTTATCTAGGCGTAGTCGTGCTCGTTCGCGTGGTGGATGGCCTTCTGAAAAAAGGCATGCGAATTAAGCTGATGTCTACCGGTGCGGTGCACCCCATCGATCGGGTTGGCATCTTCCGGCCCAAGCAGGAAATGCTCGACGTGCTCGGGCCTGGCGAGGTCGGCTTCTTCACCGCGGCCATCAAGGAGGTCGCCGACACGCGCGTCGGCGATACAGTCACGGAGGACAAGCGCCAGGCGGTGCAGGCGCTTCCGGGGTTCAAGCCCGTGCAGCCCGTGGTGTTTTGCGGGCTATTCCCCGTGGACGCCTCTCAGTTTGAGGATTTGCGCGACGCCATGGCGAAGCTGCGCCTCAATGATGCGAGCTTCCAATATGAGATGGAGACCAGCGCCGCACTCGGATTCGGCTTCCGCTGCGGCTTTCTCGGCCTGCTGCACCTCGAAATCGTCCGCGAGCGCCTGGAACGCGAGTTCAACATCGACCTCATCACGACAGCTCCGAGCGTGATCTACCATCTCTTTATGACGGACGGGCGCCGGATCGAGATGCATAACCCTGCCGACATGCCCGATGTAGTGAAAATCGACCGCATGGAAGAGCCTTGGATCAAGGCCACGATCTTCGTGCCCGACGAGCATCTCGGCGCAGTCTTGAAGCTCTGCGAGGATCGCCGCGGGAGGCAGAAAGAGCTTACCTATGCAGGCAGCCGGGCCATGGTCGTCTACGACCTGCCGCTGAACGAGGTGGTGTTCGATTTTTATGACAGGCTGAAATCCATAAGCCGCGGCTATGCGAGCTTCGATTACTCCATCACAGGCTATGAGCCGGGCGACCTCGTGAAAATGTCGATCCTGGTCAATGATGAGCCCGTGGATGCCCTTTCCATGATCGTCCACCGTGGGCGCGCCGAGATGCGCGGACGCATGATGTGCGAAAAGCTGAAGGAGCTGATCCCCCGGCACCTTTTCAAGATTCCAATCCAGGCTGCTATCGGCGGCAAGGTGATTGCGCGCGAGACGCTTTCTGCGTTGCGAAAAGACGTCACGGCCAAGTGCTACGGGGGCGACATCACCCGCAAGCGCAAGCTCTTGGACAAGCAGAAGGAAGGCAAAAAGAAGATGCGGCAGTTCGGACGCGTCGAGATCCCGCAGGAAGCCTTCATCGCCGCCCTGAAGATGGATGCAAATTGATTCTAACCGCCAAGACTTTAGATGGCTGACCTTTTTTGCTCACATCTTTAACTAACTCTTTACGGGTATATGGCTTCCCTAAAGTTTATGTTGCCAGCAAGAGTGGTGGCATTCCCGGGAGCTCTCTTATGAATGGAAACCGAATCCTTACAGCAACCGCGGCAATCATAGCGATGCTTGTTGTGTCGCTCGCTGGGGCAGCCGCCGAGGGCAAGACCAATACGCGTCACCGGTATGTCGCCAAATCCCAGAACACGTGTCCGCTGCGCCGGACAGTGAACGGCGATTTTGTGGACTGCCGCGGCTGGCGGCTCAGGTCCAACGCTACTGGCTGGGACAATTCCTGCCTCAACCTCGATTATCTTCCGTCCATGTATGCGTGCGGCTCAGGCCGCCGATAAGCGAAGGCGTATCACCTCAGGTTTCGCCAGGGTTGCCCATTATATAAATCAATCGCCCGCCGCCAACTAGCGATCGTCAAAAATCTTTCACTGGCTAAGTTCTAGTCTCATGACCTTCGGCTGGAGGTACCGCGCTGGCGGGAACACAATGGCAGCTCCACGATATTTCATGTGTACTCGCTACTCTTACAGGAGATGCTCATGAAAACGACTTTAATTCCGACGCTTACTATCGCGCTGGTGCTTCTCGCTCCAACCTTTACCCAGGCGGCATCAGAGGCTAATACGCAGCCCCCGAGCACAGCGGCATCTCAGCAGAGCACACAAAAACAGAATCACGAGAGCAATGTTCTCACAATCAACAAGCTTAAGCACGATCTGGAAAAAGCCGGGTTTTCAGATGTGAAGATCTTGCAAGAACTCATTCGTGGTCCAGGCTAAGGACAAGGATGGCAATCCTACAATCATGAGCCTGAGTCCAGGCGGCGTGGTTGCCATTTCAGAGCTGAACCAGCAGAGGCAAGCCAAGGCATCGAACGAAACATCAGGATCATCGGGATCCGAAACTCAGCACCGCTAGCCTGCACTGCCCCTAGTCGATGGATGCGGCGGATGACCGCCGCATCAAGCATCACATCTTCTCTTTCACACGGCTCTCCCCCTCTTTGCAGCACGCAGCACTGCTCCGCAAATTCAGACAGAATCCTCGTCTGATCTATCGCATATCTGTTAACCATGTTAGGAGGCGAAAACCCAAGCGCGCTGACATAGGATCGGGATGACAGTTGAATTAGCTCTGATCGGATTTGGCCTGGCGGCTTGGCTTTATCTGCTCCTTGCAAGGGGCGGCTTCTGGCGTGCCGACATCCGCGATGAAGACGGCTTGCCGCCTCCGCCCGCCGAATGGCCATTGGTCGTCGCCGTTGTGCCCGCCCGTAACGAAGCCGATGTCATCGCGAAAAGCCTCTCGAGCCTTTTGAGCCAGGACTACCCCAGGCCTTTGCGAGTGATTCTGGTGGACGATCAGAGCGAGGACGGCACCACTGCCACGGCCCGTGCAGCGGCGGAGGCGGTTGGCGCGAACGGACGCTTGATCGTTGTGCAGGGTGAGCCGCTGCCGCAGGGTTGGACAGGAAAGCTCTGGGCCATGAAGCAAGGCGTGGCGCGCGCCTCCGCCCTCGCCGAACCGCCGCATTATCTCCTCCTGACCGATGCCGATATTGCCTATCAACCGGGCGTCATCCGCAGGCTTGCCGCCCGCGCAGAGGCAGGCTCGCTGGTGCTGACCTCGCTAATGGTAAAACTGCGCTGCGAGAGCCCTGCCGAGCGGGCGCTGATCCCAGCTTTCGTGTTCTTCTTCCAGATGCTTTATCCCTTCGCCTGGGTGAACCGCCGCGACAGCGGAATGGCCGCCGCGGCGGGGGGCTGCATGCTGGTGCAATGCGACGCACTCGAAGCTGCGGGCGGCATCCAGGCCATCCGCTCCTCTCTCATCGACGATTGCGCTCTCGGCCGCTGCTTAAAGAAGCAAGGCCCCATCTGGCTCGGCTTGACCGACAGCGCGCACAGCCTGCGGCCCTATCCAGCACTGGGAGACATCCGACGCATGGTGGCCCGCTCGGCCTACGATCAACTCAACTACTCGCCCTTGCTGCTCGCAGGCACCGTGATCGGGATGCTGCTCACTTATTTGCTGCCCTCGCTGTTCGCAATTTTCGGGACCGGCCTTCCGCAGACCGTAGGCGCTTTGACCTGGGGGCTGATGGCATTCGCCTTTCTTCCGATTGTGCGCTTCTACAGGTTGTCGCCACTGTGGGCCGCCGCGCTTCCTGTCATTGCGGCTTTATATATGGTATTCACGCTCGACTCGGCGTTGCAGCATCGGCGCGGCAGGGGCGGGCTTTGGAAAGGGCGCGTGCAGGCGCGCCGTGCGGAGGCATCATGACAACGGGCCCGGTTTGGGAGGCAGGCGAGAAGACGCATCGCGACGAGAATTTTCCCGTCGCGTCGCACCTCATTTCCAAACAGCACCGCCCGGTCATTCTGGCCTTCTACCATTTCGCGCGGGCCGCCGACGATGTCGCCGACCATCGGCAGCTTTCGGAAAGCGAGAAGATCCGCAAGCTGGATCAGTTTGAGGACACGCTTCTTGGGAAGACGGACGACATCAAGGATGCGCTGCCGCTTCGCGCGGCGATTGCCGAACGCGGGCTTTCCCCGAAGCATGGGCAGGATTTGCTCGTGGCTTTTCGCATGGATGCGAGCAAGCAATGTTACGCCGATTGGGACGATTTGATACACTATTGCTCATATTCAGCGATGCCCGTGGGGCGCTTCGTACTGGATGTGCATGGCGAGAGCCGCGCCACCTGGCCCGCGAACGACGCTCTCTGCGCGGCCCTGCAGATCATCAATCACCTTCAGGATTGCGGCGCCGACTATCGCCGACTCGACCGCGTGTACATCCCCGTCGACAGACTGGCCGAGAGGAACATCCCGGTCGAAGCGCTAGCCGCTTCGAAGGCATCGCCCGGATTGCTGGCAGCAATCCATGAACTCGCCGCAGAGACAAAAGAGCTGCTCGGCTCTGCCGATCTTTCGCGCGGCATCCAGGATCTGCGCCTGAGCCTGGAAGTGGCGGCCATCGAGCGGCTGGCGCGGAAACTTGTGCACATGCTGCTGGAGCGGGACCCGCTAAGCGAGCCCGTGCATTTAAATAAGTGGGGTTTTGCATACAACTTGATCACGGCAGCCAGCATCGCCTTTGGGCGGCGTCTTTTTTCACCGGGCAGAGCGCCCGCTGCGTTACGGGGAATCGATGACCAGCCAAGTTCTTGAAGTCGAAGCCGAAGAGGGGACGGCGTCGCGTCGCGCGCTCGGCAGCTCGTTCTACGCGGCCATGCGGATCATGCCTCCGGGGCAGCGCGAGGCAATGTTCGAGATCTATTCGTTCTGCCGCGCGGTTGACGACATCGCCGACGATCAGGGGCCAGCCGAGTTGCGCCTTGAAAAGCTCGAGCGCTGGCGCAAGGATATCGATGCGATCTATCGCGGCGAGAAGCGCCCCGGGCTTGGCGGGCTCGCGGTGGCCGTCCGCGACTTCCAGCTCGAAAAGGAGGATTTCCGCGCCATCATCGATGGCATGGAGATGGATGTCCTGCAGAACATCCAAGCCCCCGCTTTCGTTACTCTCGATCTCTATTGCGACCGCGTCGCAAGCGCCGTCGGACGCCTTTCGGTTCGCGTTTTCCGCATGCCGCAGGAAGAAGGGCGGCAGCTTGCCGAGCACCTCGGACGCGCCTTGCAGCTCACGAACATTCTTCGCGACCTCGACGAGGACGCGGCCATCAAGCGCCTTTATCTGCCTCAGGAGTTCTTGCGCGACGCCGGGATAGCAATCTCCAACCCCGCGACCGTCCTGTCCAGTCCCGCTCTGCCCGAGGTTTGCGAGCGCATCGTGGCGCTCGCCCGATGGCGCTTCTCGGAGGCGGACAAGATCATGAACGCCCAACCGAGGCGCATGGTGCGCACGCCGCGCGTCATGTCCGAGGCCTATAAGAGCATCCTCGCAGGCTTGGTCGCCCGCGGCTGGGCAGCGCCTCGTGAACGGGTCCGGCTGAGCAAGTCCCGGATCGTCATGATCGTCCTGCGCCATTTTATAATCTAGCGATGCACCGCCCTTCACCCCAGCCCTCTTCCCACGGCAGAGGGAGCACACCGAGCTTGCGTTGCTTCTCTTATGGAGAGAAGGACAGGATGAGGGGCGCCACCGTCCATATCATAGGTGCTGGCCTAGCGGGTTTGTCCGCCGCAGTCCGGCTCGCGAAGCAGGGGCGCGCGGTGGCCGTCTACGAGGCTGCGGGCCAAGCCGGAGGCCGCTGCCGGTCCTATTACGATGCGGGCTTTGGCGCGGTGATCGATAACGGGAATCACCTGCTTTTGTCCGGCAACGACTCCACGATCCGGTATCTGAGCCTCATCGGTGGAGCGGA
This sequence comes from uncultured Alphaproteobacteria bacterium, assembly GCA_963764115.1. Taxonomy (GTDB): domain Bacteria; phylum Pseudomonadota; class Alphaproteobacteria; order Rhizobiales; family Rhodomicrobiaceae; genus Rhodomicrobium. Next base: position 149,968 of record CAVXRT010000024.1, on the reverse strand, counting down.
CAAGCTTCGTGGCCCATCGAAAGCTGAATTCGATTTCGCGGATGTCGCGACCGGGGAGCGATGGACGCTCAAGATCAATGAGAACCGCTGGCCGTCCTGGTTGTTCGATCCCGCCCGCCGTGTGCCCGCGACGAGACTGCTCGATTACCTGAGCGCCGTTCCGCTGATGTGGGCCGGCCCCCGCAAAACTGTAGCGGACGTAATCGGAAGCACAGGCCCGCTTTACGAACGGCTCTGGCAGCCCCTCATGCTCGCGGCGCTGAATACCGACCCGCACGAGGGCTCCGCGCGGCTGGCCGGGGCAGTCATGCGAAACACGCTTGCGAAAGGCGGCGTGGCATGCAGACCGCTGATCGCCGAAGGGCTTTCGGCGGCCTTCATCGGGCCTGCTTTGGATTATCTGGGCGAGCATCAGGGAAAAATCGCGTTCGGGAAGCGCCTTCGCGAAATCGAATTCGCTTCGGGGCGCGTGCATACTCTGAAGTTCACCGATGAGCTGATTCCCGTCAGGGAAGACGACGCTGTGATTCTCGCGGTCCCGCCTTGGGTCGCGCAGTCCTTGTTGCCCGGCTTAAATGCTCCAACCGAGTTTCGAGCTATACTCAATGCGCATTTCAGCATTGCACCGCTGCCGCACTTTCCTTCAATTCTTGGCCTCATTCACGGCACAGTCGAATGGATCTTTTCATTTCCTGATCGTTTGTCTATCACTGTCAGCGGGGCGGATCGCTTGATCGATCGCCCCCGCGAGGAGTTGGCAGCTGAACTGTGGCGGGACGTTGCGGTTGTAACGGGGCTACCGGCGGAGCTTCCTCCTTGGCAGATCGTTAAGGAAAAGCGAGCGACATTCGCCGCTAGTCCCGATCAGGATGTTTTGCGACCAGACACAAAAACAAAGTGGCGCAACCTTTTTCTGGCGGGCGATTGGATCCAGACGGGTCTTCCCGCGACCATCGAAGGGGCGATCCGCTCGGGCGAGCGGGCCGCCTACTTGGCTATGAGGGGATAGTGCAGGCATGACGCAGAAGATCGAACGCGCTTTGAGCGAGGATGAGGATTTCGAGCTGGAGCGCTTCGAGGGAGGCTGGCGCGCCGAGGGCGGGCGCATCGTCAATCAACTCGAAGATCGGATTCGGAGAGCCTCGACCACACTTCTGCGCCATCAGCAGGAAGACGGGCATTGGTGCTTCGAGTTCGAGTCCGATGCGACCATCCCGGCGGAATATATCCTCCTGACGCATTATCTCGGCGAGGAGGCGAACCTCGAACGCGAGGCCAAGATCGGCAACTACCTGCGCCGCATTCAGGGTAAGCATGGCGGCTGGCCTCTCTTTCATGAGGGCGCCTTCGACATGAGCGCCAGCGTGAAAGCCTACTTCGCGCTCAAGATGATCGGCGACGACATCAAGGCACCGCACATGATTCGCGCCCGCGAAGCGATTCGCTCGCGCGGCGGCGCCGAGATGAGCAATGTTTTCACGCGCATCCTGCTGGCTCTCTATGGCGCAGTCACATGGCGCGCCGCACCCGTGATGCCCATTGAAATCATGTTACTGCCGAAGTGGTTTCCGTTTCATATGACGAAAGTGTCCTATTGGGCGCGGACTGTCATGGTCCCACTCTACGTCCTGGCTGCGTTGAAGCCACGGGCGCGGAACAAACGTGCCGTAACAGTGGACGAGTTGTTCCTGGTCTCGCCGAAGAAGGTGGGCATGCGGCCAAGGGCCCCGCATCAGCAGTGGTCCTGGTATTTCACGTTCGCGGCCATCGACAAGGTGCTGCGAGTGGTTGAACCCCTGTTTCCTTCGGGCATGCGGCGCAAGGCCATCAACAAGGCCGTCGCTTTTGTGAAGGAGCGCCTGAACGGCGAGGACGGCCTCGGAGCGATTTTCCCGGCCATGGCCAACAGCGTGATGATGTACGATGCGCTTGGGGTCCCCGAGAGCGATCCGGACCGCGCCATCGCCCGCCATTCCATCGAGAAACTGCTCTCCGAAACCGAGAACGAGATTTACTGCCAGCCCTGCGTGTCGCCGGTCTGGGATACCGGCCTTGCCGCACACAGCCTTCTCGAAGCAGGGGGCGAGGCTGAACGTGAGTCCGCCCTGAAGGGCCTCGAATGGCTGAAACCGCGTCAGGTCCTCGACGTGAAGGGGGATTGGGCGGACCAGCGTCCCGATGTCAGGCCAGGCGGATGGGCGTTCCAATACGCCAACCCGCATTACCCCGATCTCGACGATACGGCAGTCGTCGTCATGGCGATGGATCGGGCGGTGAACCTGGCTGGCAGCCGGCAGGACTACGGTACAGGGATCAGCCGCGGGCGCGAGTGGATTGCCGGCCTCCAGAGCAAGAACGGAGGATGGGCCTCTTTCGATGCGGATAATACACATTCTTATCTGAACAACATCCCGTTCTCGGATCATGGCGCGCTTCTCGATCCGCCCACTGTGGATGTCAGCGCCCGCTGCGTCTCGATGCTTGCGCAGCTCGGGGAAACGACCGAAACGAGCCCGCTCTTGAAGCGTGGCGTCGACTACATCCTGAGCGAACAGGAGAAGGACGGAAGCTGGTTCGGCCGCTGGGGCATGAACTACATCTACGGCACCTGGTCGGCGCTGTGTGCTCTTAATTCGGCAGGCGTAAGCCATTCCTCCCAGACCATGCGCCGTGCTGTAACCTGGCTCATTTCGATCCAGAACGAGGATGGCGGCTGGGGTGAGGATGGCTCAAGCTACAAGCTCGACTACAAGGGCTACGGGAAGTCTCCGAGCACGCCGTCGCAAACATCATGGGCGCTACTAGGGCTGATGGCCGCGGGAGAGGTGGATCACCCCGCTGTCGAGAAGGGCGTTGCCTATTTGATGGCCACTCAAGATGCAAACGGCACTTGGCGGGAGGACCGGCATAACGCCCCCGGTTTTCCACGCGTTTTTTATCTTATATATCATGGTTATGCGAAATATTTCCCGCTCTGGGCGCTTGCGCGCTATCGCAATCTCAGGGCCGGAAATCGATCACCCGTGATGTTCGGCATGTAGCTTTTGTGCCTTATGCGTCACGCTTCGCGATAAGAACTTAACCTTGGGTTAAGCTTACTTGTTCTTGAGCTGGAGTTTTTGTATACGCCTTCGTTGGGCGACGGTCTTCGTTGCGCCCAAAACTTACCGGCGGACTGACTCCTATGAAGATGCTTTTCGACGATGCTCCCGTGATTGTAGCCGCAGGCATGGCCTTCGAGGCACGTATTGCTAAGGGTGCAGGAATTCGAGCGGTTTATGGGCAAAAACGCGAAGCCTACATTCGCAAGCTGCATGATCTGGCCCGCGCAGGCGCGAGGGGAATCATCAGTTTCGGCGTTGCGGGCGGCCTTTCGCCATCATTGAAGCCGGGTGATGTTGTTATCGCAAATTCCGTTGTCACAGCGAGGGCGCGTTTCCTCACCGACCTGCGTTGGTCTCGCTCGCTGCAAAACGCCATCAAGCATGCTGTTTCCGGCCTGCCCGTCTTTGCCGCCGATGCCACAGTCATGACGGTGCTAGAGAAAGAATCGCTCTGGAAGGGGACCGGCGCCGCTGCCGTCGATATGGAATCCGGCGCGGCAGCCGAAGCCGCACAGTATCATGGCCTGCCTTTCGCAGTCCTGAGAGTGGTCATCGATCCCGCTCACCGCTCAATACCGGTCAGCGCCACGGTCGGTGCGCGAGAGAACGGCACGACGGACGCACTCGCCGTGATTCGCTCCCTCATGCGCAGGCCTGGCGATGTCAGTGAAATCATTCGCCTGGCCGACGACGCCCGCAGGGCGAATAGATCCCTATTCCGCTGCCGTCAGGCGCTCGGGCCGTTCTTCAGTCTTCTTGACCCGCTCGATCTCCCGCTCCACGTGGAGTGAGTGCAGGTAGCTCGCGCGCCGCTGGTTCTCGAGGGGAATTTCCGGAGCCATCGGGCCTTCCGTGCGGATACCCCGCAACATTAGCGCCATCATTTTGAGTGGGTTTGAAATGGCGGCATGCGCAGCAGTCGGCTCATAGCCGCAATGCGCCATGCAGTTGGCGCATTTCTCATAGCGCCCCGTGCCATAGCCATCCCAATCCGTCGTTTCCATCAGTTCAGAAAAGGATTGGGCGTAGCCTTCACCGATCAGATAGCAGGGCTTCTGCCAGCCAAATATATTGCGGGTCGGCATGCCCCAAGGCGAGCATAAGAACTGTTGGTTACCCGCCAGAAAGTCCAAAAACAGCGGTGAGTGCGAAAATGTCCAGCGCTTTCCCTTGCCAAGGGCGAAGACCTTGCGGAACAACTCCTTCGTTTTACGGCGATTGAGAAAGTGCTCCTGATCGGGCGCGCGCTCGTAGGCATAGCCGGGGGAAATCGAGACGCCGACGCCAAGATCCTTGCAAAAATCGAGGAAGAACGCGAGGTCCTCGGCCCTATAATCATCGAAAACCGTGGTGTTGACGTTGACTTCAAAGCCTTTCGCCTTCGCAATCCTGATGGCCGAGAACGCCCGGTCGAAAGTGCCCGGCTGGCACACCGACTTGTCGTGATGATCCCGAAGGCCATCGAGGTGAACCGAGAAGAAAAGGTATGGCGAAGGCTCAAACAGATGAAGCTTCTTCTCGAGCAGGAGCGCGTTCGTGCACAGCGACACGAAGCGCTTTTGCGCCACCAGCCCGACGACGATCTCCCCGATCTCTTTATGGATCAGAGGCTCGCCGCCCGGGATCGCCACCATCGGAGCGCCGCATTCCTCCGCAGCATCCAGACATTCCTTCACGGTCAGGCGGCGATTTAGGATAGGGTCGGGATAGTCGATCTTGCCGCATCCCGCGCACGACAGATTGCATCGGAACAGCGGCTCCAGCATCAGCACCAAGGGATAACGTTTCTGGCCCTTCATCTTCTGCTTGAGAAGATAGGCGCCGATCCGTCTTTCCTGGAAAAACGGTAAGACCATAGCAAACTGCTCCAATTCAAAAAAAGCCGCGCGAACGCGCGTTGTAGGTGACTTTGACAGGACAATCCAGTGGAACTAAGGGCGTTCCCCTCGAGGTTAGAAGGCGTGAAGCTCTACCGGGAGACGGAATTCAACATTTTCCTCGACCCCTGGCAAGCTTGTAACGTCGACTGGGCCGAGAAGCCGAAGACTTGCGATCAGATCCTGAACCATGGCTTCAGGAGCGGAAGCCCCCGCGGTTAAGCCAATGATGTGAGCGCCCTTCACCCACTCCGGCCGGAGTTCGCTTCCATCGGCCAGCAGGTAGCTCGGGACGCCGGCTTCCTCACCAATTTCGCGCAGCCTGTTCGAGTTCGAGCTGTTCTTCGCACCGACAACGAGGATGACATCCGCTATCTTAGTCAGCTCTCGGACCGCCGTTTGACGATTTTGCGTCGCATAGCAGATATCGTTTGTCTCTGGTCCAACTACATTGGAAAAACGGCGCTTAATCGCTTCGATAATGCCGCGTGTGTCGTCGATGCTGAGCGTCGTCTGTGTCACATACGCAACCGGAGCATCGACCGGGATCGGCAGATCGGCAATATCATCTTCCGTTTGCACCAGATGGACCGGGCCTGGGATTTGTCCCATCGTTCCCTCCACCTCGGGATGCCCTGCGTGCCCGACGAGGATCACGGTACGACCTTGGCTCACATAGCGTTTGCCCTGCAGATGCACTTTCGTGACAAGCGGGCAGGTCGCATCGATAACGGGAAGAGCCCGTGTCTCCGCTGAGTTTTCGACCGACCTTGCGACGCCATGGGCGCTGAAAATCGTGACGGCTCCTACAGGAATCTCGTCGACCTCGTCGACGAACCGAGCCCCTTTTGCTTTTAAGTCTTCCACGACATGCTTGTTATGCACGATTTCATGCCGCACGAAGACAGGGGCATCGTATTTTTCGATTGCACGTTCAACTATCGAAATTGCGCGGACCACTCCGGCGCAGAATCCACGAGGTTGAGCAAGCACAACCTGCATGCTACCAGCACCACGAGCGAGTTTTTGCATTTTAGTCACCTCGTGTCAAACACGTGGTTGTATTTCCACGCAGACTCATTAGTCGCCTGTTACCCAACAAGCAGCTCACCTTCACCGTTCCGAGGATGGCCGATATTCCAGACATCAGATCGCATTTTTTTGCAGCACATGTCCAGCGATGAACATAAGCAAGGCATCACCATGGCGATGCTAACGCTCAACTGTGTTCGTACTGTATCAAAAGTGCATTTTGGTTGCATTTCTCAGGCCCAAATGTCGCGCTCCACAACCATGACGGGTTCAACATCTTGCCTCACCATGGTTTGGGAAGTCTAAACTGTCCACAGGCAATGACGATTTTTTGCGTTCCCAAGTTCTGGTAGCGTATCTTGTTAAATCATCTGGCGGGTCATCTTTGCATTCGAGATACCTGCCTGCGATCAACAAAAAGGGCCGGTTGCCCGGCCCTTTAAATTGAGCTTTCATATTCCACGGTCAAATCGTGTTCATGTGATTCCAGGTCACGACGACTTTCGCGCCGACTTTCGCACGCCGGTAGAGATCGGCGACGTCTTCGTTAAACATGCGAATGCAGCCGTGAGAGACCTGCTGCCCTATGAGCCAGGGCGCGTCTGTTCCATGAATGCGATACATGGAGTCGCCAAGATAAAGGGCGCGGTTGCCTAGCGGATTGCGCGGATCGCCGCCCGCGACATAGTTGGGCAGCGTCGGGTTCTCACGGCGCATATCAGCCGTCGGCGTCCAAACAGGGTTCTCGCGCTTCTCGCTGACATAGCTCACGCCCGACCATCGCGCCTCCGCCTTGGGAATCGCAATGGCATAGCTGATGGCCGAGGCCTTCGAACTCGATGTAGTAGAGTCGGCGGTCGCCGAAGCTCACGACAATATCGCCCGGATTGAAATTGCCGTGCAGCCTTACCTGGTGCCGGCCGGACGGCCCACTCATACCACCACCAAAAAGGCCGCCAAAGAAACTATCGAGCAAATTCGCATTTGCAGCAGGCGCCGCAATTGTCAGAGCGAGGCTGGCAATCGCAATTTGCTTCATAAGGCGTGACATTTAATCCCCTCCAATGGCTCGACAGTATATTAATCACCCGGTGAGCCCCCAGCCCACCCTTCGGCATCGCGCCCGCATGCACATTCCCTCGCCGGAATGCGCTTACAGCCACAGCTTGCGGTTCGGAGTAAAGATAGCGAAGAGGAGCAGTCGCGTCAGCCCCCAAACTGCCGTGGTATTGCCGCTTTACGCCGCCTATGTTGCTATGATGACACGATTTTATAACTGCCGAATTAAAATGCAGGCGCAGGGGAATAAACGATACAACTTCAGCGCGATTTACTTCTTGCGAAACTTATCGAGACTAACGACCTCGGCAGTATGACGTTCCGCCTGCGGGTCGTGGTTGGCCTCGGGAAGCGCCGAAGCAGCGATCCCCCCATCAGGATGGCTCTCATCCTGAGTGGGAACCGCTCGCGAACCCCCTGATTCGGGCGCGGGCAATAGCGGCGTCTCTTCGCTCGACTTCTCACCCGCCTCTGCCTCGGGGGAGCGCAAAGCCAGCGCGAAGTGCACGCTAGGATCCTGGAAAATGCGGACCGCGCCAAATGGGATCACAAGCCGTTCTGGTATGTTGTTGAAAGAGAGACGAACCTCAAACCGGTCCTCCGTCACCGCCAAGTCCCAGAACTGATGCTGGAGGACAATCGTCATTTCCTGGGGATACTGATCTTTCAAACGCTTCGAAAGACCAACGCCAGGGGCTCGTGTATCAAAGGTGATAAAAAAATGGTGGTCACCGGGAACGCCGCGCTTGAGCACGCGCTGCAAAACGGAGCGCACGACGCCGCGCAGGGCGTCTAGGACGAGAGCCTCGTACCGGATCAGATCTTCAGGCATTTCAGGTTCACGCCAAGACCGTGCAAAAAAATGGCGGGCTTCTGTTGCCCGGCGCCGCCAGCCGCGCCTAGCAGCAGCTACGCCGTTAGGACTTTAGATTCCCAGTGTCGCGCCGCATTACGCAGCGAGAGCAACCGGAGCATAGTTGTCGTTTGCAACTATTAAAGTGGCCCGATGCGGCGGAACCATGCCGAGCGAAAGCTTACCCTTTACACCCTCGTCGATCCTATTTCGCCCCCATCAGAAGCTGCTCTGATTGGTTTCTGCTAGGAAGAGCAGCTTGTGGTGGAGGCGCCGGGTACCGCCCCCGGGTCCGATAGGCTTATTACGATATCCATTTATCGCCATAGCTGGCGAACCAGCATCCCTAATATAGTTCGTTCGGCGGCCTTTGGAAAGATGAAGGCGCAAGAATTGGCAAAGCGACGCAATAGGGTTACGCCTCCCGTGTGCGAGAGAGATCCGCGGGCTGGCACAACAAGGCCCTCGCGCCTGCAACTCCTGCTGACTTTATAATTTTCCCAAGAAATCCTCGGCAGCGGCTTCGATTCAAGACTTCATCGGAGCGCTGCCGGAGGGTGCAGTCGAGAAAGCGACGGTCTCCAATCGCCCACTCCAAAGCTAGGCGGGCGGCTCACTGTCGAAATCGGCTTGAGAATAGATGGGTCGCGGGCGCGAGCAGTGTCTGATTCCGTGCATCGAGGCGACGCACCATGAGCTTCGGATGCCCCTTTTAAAGGCCGCTGCGCGGAGCTCCGCAACACGCGAAGCGCGTCCTGGAGAAAGCGTGCGCCCCCGCTCCCTGTACCGTAACGAATCGTGTTGAGCTTGCTTCACTGCCGCGACGTTTGGGCCTCGGCGACTAAAGCGGTGACAGCTTCGCCATGAGCATGTCCCGTTATTCTTCGAGCCAACGACTCCAAAAAATGGAACCGTCATGGCGCTCATTCCAGCAATCGTGCCGCCTCTGCCAATTCCTCCGGCGTATTGACGTTGAAAAATGGATCGACGGCCTTCCCGCCAAAATCCGCGAAGGCGAAATCCACGATGGTGTTCGGGTGGCGCTCCGTCCAATGCAGCACTTTCCGCGTCCCCTTTGCCAAGGACAAGGCCAAATCATCGGCAAGCGCGACTGGCCAAAGCCCGAAGACTGGATGAGCTTTTCCCCCGAAGGCCGCGAGCGTAATGCAGGGGTAGAGCCCATTCGCGGCGAGCAATTTTTGCACCAAATCAAGGGGGAAGAAAGGACAGTCACAGGCCGCTGTCACTATGACGCGCGCTTCCGGCGCTGCCTTGGCCGCCCAACGCATGCCCGCCAGCACCCCAGCCAGCGGCCCGGCAAACTCCGATGTTGCGTCCGGGATTACCGGCAGTTCGAAAGCGGAAAAGCGGGACGCGTCGCCATTGGCGTTGATCGCAACCGGGGCTGCCTGCCCGCGGAGGCGCGCGATAACGTGGCCGATCAGGTGCTTGCCATTGAGCGCGCGCAACGCCTTGTCGTCGCCGCCCATCCGGCGAGAGAGTCCACCCGCAAGGATAACGCCTGCTACCGTCTTCACTTACTGCCCTTACCTAGCGCCTTTGCGTCGACGCGACGTTTGATCTCTTTTGGAGTCTCCTGGCGGTTTAGAAACAGTGTAGGCGGCTTTTCTGCACCGGTTGCCGCGCGCGTGCACCAGCACGGATCGGCTTCCCTTCAAATTCCCGGCGATTGCCAATTCGTCAAGTTTCTGTGCTAACTCAACCACAGGCCGCTCATCGGCTGCACAATCTCATTCTGACGACTTCCGCAACGCCGCGCCACCCACTAGATAAAGCTCACGTGTTTGCATAGCTTTCTCAACCATCTCACCCGCGGATTCCATGACCGAGCCCATTAGCAAAGACAGTATTCTCCAGGCGCTGAAGAGCGTCAAAGGACCAACCGGCCAAGATATCGTAACCTTGGGCATTCTCTCGGAAATCGTCATAAACAAGGATAAAGTCTACTTTGCGCTCACGGTTCCCCAACGGGAGGCCAAGGTCTATGAGCCCGTCCGAAAGGCTGCCGAAACCCTGGTGAAGGCTCTTCCCGGGGTGGCGAACGCGATGGCGACGTTGACGGCAGACGCTAACGACAAAGGCCAGACCCCGGATCAGCAGTCAGACCGTGGCATCGGCCGTATCAAGCACATTATCGCAGTCGCGTCCGGCAAGGGCGGGGTGGGCAAATCCACCACAGCTGTCAATTTGGCGCTTGGTTTTCAACAAAACGGGCTCCGTGTGGGTATACTGGATGCCGACATTTACGGCCCGTCCATGCCGCGTCTTCTTGCCATTCGAAACAAGCCTGAACTCGTCGACGACAACGTCCTCGCCCCCATCGAGAAGTACGGCTTGAAGGTGATGTCGATTGGCTTTCTGGTGGACGAAGAAACGCCGATGATCTGGCGCGGTCCGATGGTCATCTCGGCACTAACCCAGATGCTAAAGGATGTTGCTTGGGGCGAGTTGGATATTCTAGTGGTCGATATGCCGCCCGGGACTGGCGACGCTCAACTTACAATGGCTCAGCAGGTACCACTCTCCGGCGCGGTTATCGTCTCGACACCGCAAGATCTGGCGCTCATAGACGCGCGCAAAGGTCTTAACATGTTCAAGCGTGTGAATGTGTCTGTCCTTGGCATCATTGAAAACATGAGCTATTTCCTGTGCCCGAAATGCGGGCATCGTTCTGACATTTTCAGCCATGGAGGCGCTCGTCACGAGGCTGAACGACTGGGCGTGCCTTTCCTCGGGGCTTTGCCGCTGCACATGACAATCCGTGAGACGTCTGACGCAGGTCATCCCCTTGTTGTCGCGGATCCGTCTTCGATGAACGCGAAGGTTTACAAGAATATCGCTGAAATGATTTGGCAGGGCCTCGCAAACAATGAGGCGACGTCAAAAGCTCCTAAGATAGTTATCGAATAGGCACAACCAAACCCCATGGCTCAGGCGATGGGGTTTGGTTTCATGGGGGGGGAGGGGATTTCACATCCTTGGTATGCCTGGCGACGACCTACTCTCCCACAGTGTAGTACCATCGGCGCAGGAACGTTTCACGGTCGAGTTCGAGATGGGATCGAGTGGGGGCGTTCCGCTATTATCACCAGGCAAACGAAGGATGTTGGATCACGAGCGTCAGGAACGCTTGTGCTCAGAATGATCTGTCTTGTCTTTTCGTCAACCCACTCTTCGAGTGAGCATTGACTAATGAGAGCGATGAAGCCAATCGAACGATTAGTACTGGTAAGCTCCACGCGTTGCCACGCTTCCACATCCAGCCTATCAACGTGGTGGTCTTCCACGGTTCTCAAGGGAGAACTTGTTTCGAGGCGAGTTTCCCGCTTAGATGCCTTCAGCGGTTATCTCTTCAACACTTAGCTACCCTGCACTGCGGCTGGCGCCACAACAGGTCCACCAGAGGTGTGTCCATCCCGGTCCTCTCGTACTAAGGACAGCTCCTCTCAATTCTCCTACACCCACGGCAGATAGGGACCGAACTGTCTCACGACGTTCTGAACCCAGCTCACGTACCGCTTTAATTGGCGAACAGCCAAACCCTTGGGACCTGCTCCAGCCCCAGGATGCGATGAGCCGACATCGAGGTGCCAAACAACCCCGTCGATATGGACTCTTGGGGGTCATCAGCCTGTTATCCCCGGCGTACCTTTTATCCGTTGAGCGATGGCCCTTCCACTCAGGACCACCGGATCACTAAGGCCGACTTTCGTCTCTGCTCGACTTGTGGGTCTCGCAGTCAGGCAGGCTTATGCCTTTGCACTCGACAGCTGATTTCCGACCAGCTTGAGCCTACCGTCGCACGCCTCCGTTACTCTTTGGGAGGCGACCGCCCCAGTCAAACTACCCACCACACACTGTCCCGGAACCGGATAACGGTCCGCGGTTAGATATCCATGATCGCAAGGGTGGTATTTCAAGGGTGACTCCACGAAACCTGGCGGCTCCGCTTCGTAGTCTCCCACCTATCCTACACATGTAATCACGAATACCAGTGTGAAGCTATAGTAAAGGTGCACGGGGTCTTTCCGTCTAACCGCAGGAACCCCGCATCTTCACGGGGAATTCAATTTCACTGAGTTTGCGTTGGAGACAGTGGGGAAGTCGTTACGCCATTCGTGCAGGTCGGAACTTACCCGACAAGGAATTTCGCTACCTTAGGACCGTTATAGTTACGGCCGCCGTTTACTGGGGCTTCAATTCGGAGCTTGCACCCCTCCTCTTAACCTTCCAGCACCGGGCAGGCGTCAGACCCTATACGTCGCCTCGCGGCTTCGCAGAGCCCTGTGTTTTTGGTAAACAGTCGCCACCCCCTGGTCTGTGCCCCTCCGCAATGCTTGCGCAAAGCGAAGGCCCTCTTATCCCGAAGTTACGAGGGTAATTTGCCGAGTTCCTTCAACGCAGTTCTCTCAAGCGCCTTGGTATGCTCTACCTGTCCACCTGTGTCGGTTTAGGGTACGGTCGTTTGGGGGGCTATTTCCTGGGACTGCTTCACGGCCAAACCAATCCGATAAGGTTTGAC
>CAVXRT010000024.1:0-132500 GCA_963764115.1 uncultured Alphaproteobacteria bacterium | reverse complement strand
ACCGAAAGCGAGGCCAGCCTTTCGGGTGTGAACGCGCAGGAAATCGAAGTTGGCGGCGGCGGAGAAGGAGCGGCAGCCTCAACCGAGAAAAACACGACGATCCTTTTCAAGAAGTTCGACGAAGAGGAAAACGATGACGGATACGACCGTCGCACGATTGCCGCCCACGGAGGGGAAACGCTCGATAGTCTGATCAAGGGGGCGGGCGTGGACGCCATCCAGGCGGGGCTGGCCGCTGAAGCAGTCGCCAAGGTTACAAACTCCAAGAAATTGAGACCGGGAGAAGAACTGCGGCTTGGCCTCACGCCCTCCATCGTTGACGAAAGCTCCATCGATGTCGGCAAGCTGAGCCTCTTCTACCACGGCGCTCATGTCGTCACGGTGGCCCGCAGCGCTGATGGCGCCTATAGCGCGAGCGACAAGCCTCTCAAGCCCGAAGGGAATTACGAAGAAAGCAGCGGCGAGCACGCGAGCGTTTATGTCAGCACCTATCGAGCGGCAAAGTCCCAGGATTTGCCAGATGATTTCGTAACGAAGTTCCTCAGGGTTCACTCTTACGACGTGGACTTCAAGCAACGCGTCAAAAGCGGCGACGGCTTCGAACTCTTTTACGAACTCGTTCAGGACGAAAACGGCGCCGAGAGACCGGGAGAGCTTCTCTATGCGGGAGTTACGATCGGAGGCGAAACGCACGGCTATTACCGGTTTCGCGCAACGGACGGCGGCGTAGATTATTATGACGAGAAAGGCTCCAACTCGAAGAAATTTCTCATGAGGACCCCGGTCCGCGGCGCGACGCTTACATCGGGCTTCGGCTATCGCGTGCATCCGCTTCTGGGCACCGTCCGCGCTCACCTGGGCGTCGACTGGTCCGGACCGATTGGAACCCCGATCATGGCGACCGGAAACGGAACCATCGAGATGGCTGACCGCGAAGGCAACTACGGAAATTACGTCCGTATTCGGCACGCCAATGGATATAAGACCGTCTACGCACATATGCTGCGGTTCGCCGCGGGTGTCACGAAGGGCGTAAAAGTGCGGCAGGGTCAGATCATCGGTTATCTCGGCAATACAGGCATGTCGACAGGCCCGCACGTCCACTACGAGGTGCTGATCAACAACCAGCACACCAATCCGCTCTCGATCAAGATCCCGAAAAGCCGTCAATTGCAGGGCCGCTTGCTGACAGAGTTTCGCCGCGAAAAGGCGCGGATTGACGAACTCATGCACCGCCCTCCGGTCAAGACGCGGGTCGCGACCGTCGAAAAATAACCCACTGTCGCTAGCAAACTTCGCCAACAGACCAACGGGGGACGGACGCCTCGCTTTTTGTCGTCATCCCGGCGAAGCGCGAGCCGGGATCGTAAGAAAATATGCGATTCAATATCTTATGATCCTGGATAGGGCTTGCGCCTTTCCGGGGCTTGATTACCCGGGTGTTTCCGCCAGTTCCAGGGTCATGGCCGCCCTCCGAGGCGGCCATCCAGAAAGAACGAGGCATTTCAGAGGGTCTCAAGCCCGGCCATGACACGAAAATTCGCTAAGGTTTTCAAGGGCTCTTACGCGGGCGGAAGCATCGTGGTAATCAAGTCCGAGGATGACGGCGGCGGCGATCCGTGGGTGTGTCCGAAGTACTTCACTTAGCGATTTGCATCCCGGACGCGGGCTGGCCGGTCCGGGGATGCCGCTGTTCTACGCGGCGAGGCTGAAAGCCCGCCCGTTGATGATCAGGCCATCCGCGCCGGACGTCACTTTAGCCGTATCGCCGTCCTTGATTGCCCCCGACAGAATCAGCTCCGAAAGCGGATCCTGCAGAGCCCGCTGAATGATGCGCTTCAAAGGCCGTGCGCCATAAGCTGGGTCGTAACCACGGTCGGCGAGCCATGCGCGTGCCTTGTCATCGATATCAAGCGTGATCTTTCGATCCTCCAAAAGCTTCTGCAGCCGTTTGAGCTGAATATCGGCAATCGCGCCCATCTCGTCGCGGCGCAGACGATGGAAGAGCAGAATGTCGTCGACGCGGTTCAGGAACTCCGGACGGAAATGCGCGCGCACCACCGCCATGACCTGCTCCCGCACGGCGCTGACATCCTGTCCCAGCGGTTGCGTCTGGAGGTACTCCGCGCCGAGATTGGAGGTCATGATGATGATTGTGTTGCGGAAATCCACCGTGCGGCCCTGGCCATCGGTTAAGCGGCCATCGTCCAGAACCTGCAAAAGCACGTTGAAGACATCCGGATGCGCCTTCTCGATCTCGTCGAACAACACGACCTGATAAGGCCGGCGGCGAACGGATTCGGTCAGCGCTCCGCCTTCCTCATAGCCGACATATCCGGGAGGCGCGCCGATCAGCCGGGCCACTGAGTGCTTCTCCATGTACTCCGACATGTCGATCCGCGTCATCGCGTGTTCATCGTCGAACAAGAAAGCAGCCAAAGCACGGGCCAGCTCGGTTTTGCCGACGCCGGTCGGCCCAAGGAACATAAACGAGCCGATGGGCCGATGCGGATCCTGCAATCCGGCGCGCGCGCGTCTCACTGCTGTCGAAACAGCTCGAACGGCCTCCGCTTGCCCGATGACGCGCTTGCCAATCTCATCCTCCATGCGAAGAAGCTTGTCTTTCTCGCCTTGGAGCATTTTTTCGACCGGAATGCCCGTCCAGCGTGACACAACGCCCGCGATGTGATCGGGCGTGACAGCCTCCTCCACCATGCCGCGATTTGATTCGGCAGCGGTTTCCAGCGCCTTAAGCTTCTTTTCGAGACCGGGAATGACGCCGTACGACAGTTCGCCCGCGCGCGCGAGATTGCCTTTGCGTTGCGCCTGATCCAGTTCGTTTCGCGCCGCGTCGAGTTCTTCCTTGACCTTCTGGGACGACGCGAGCTTCTCCTTTTCCTCTTTCCAGCGGCGCGCGAGGGATGACGAACGCTCTTCCAGATCGGCAACTTCTTTTTGAAGCCGGGCCAGACGGTCTTTGGAGGCCTGGTCGCTCTCTTTCTTCAACGCCTCGCGCTCGATCTTGAGCTGGATGATGCGCCGGTCGAGTTCATCGA
Organism: uncultured Alphaproteobacteria bacterium; assembly: GCA_963764115.1. GTDB lineage: Bacteria > Pseudomonadota > Alphaproteobacteria > Rhizobiales > Rhodomicrobiaceae > Rhodomicrobium. Next base: position 129,444 of record CAVXRT010000024.1, on the reverse strand, counting down.
GCTCTTCGGGTTTCGAATCGACCTGCATGCGCAGCCGGCTGCCGGCCTCGTCCATGAGGTCGATCGCTTTGTCGGGAAGGAAGCGGTCGGTGATATAGCGATTTGAAAGAGTGGCCGCGGAAACCAAAGCCGAATCCGTGATTCGAACGCCGTGATGCAGCTCGTACTTCTCCTTGAGCCCGCGCAGGATCGAGATGGTATCCTCGACCGTCGGCTCGGAGACGAAGACGGGCTGGAAGCGCCGGGCCAGCGCGGCGTCCTTTTCGATATATTTCCGGTATTCGTCGAGCGTGGTCGCGCCGACGCAATGAAGCTCGCCGCGCGCCAGGGCCGGTTTCAGAAGGTTCGACGCGTCCATCGCGCCCTCGGCCTTGCCCGCGCCGACAAGCGTGTGCAGCTCATCGATGAAAAGGATGATGCCGCCTTCCGCCGAGGTGATCTCCTGCAGGACGGACTTCAGCCGCTCCTCGAACTCGCCGCGATATTTCGCGCCAGCGATGAGCGCGCCCATGTCGAGCGCGAGAAGCTTCTTGTCGCGCAGGCTTTCGGGCACGTCGCCGTTGACGATTCGAATGGCGAGGCCTTCGGCGATGGCGGTTTTTCCGACGCCCGGCTCACCGATCAGAACAGGATTGTTCTTCGTGCGCCGCGACAGAACCTGAATGGTGCGGCGAATTTCCTCATCGCGCCCGATCACGGGATCAAGCTGACCCTTCGCCGCGGCATCGGTGAGATCGCGGGCGTAACGCTTCAGCGCATCATAAGCCTGCTCGGCCGAGGCGCTATCAGCCGTGCGGCCTTTGCGCAATTCGTTGATGGCCGCGTTCAGCCCCGTCGGCGTAACGCCCGCCTCCGCCAGGATCTTCGAGGTGTCGGCATCCTTCTCCATCGCCATCGCAAGGAGCAGCCTCTCGACGGTGACATAGCTGTCGCCGGCCTTTTCCGCGATTTTCTCGGCCTGATCGAGCACCTTGGCGAGTTGCGGTGAGATATAAACTTGCCCGGCGCCGTCGCCCGACACCTTCGGCGCCTTGGCCAGCGCCTGGTCGACGCGCGCGAGCGCATCGCCGGGCCGGCCGCCCGAGCGCGCAATCAACCCGGCAGCCAGTCCTTCGCTATCATCCAGCAGAACCTTCAGGAGATGCTCCGGCGTCAGGCGCTGATGGCCTTCGCGCAGTGCAAGCGATTGAGCCGATTGAAAGAAGCCCTTGGACCGATCGGTCAGTTTCTCGAAATTCATTGTCGCCTCAATGGCCGCGGCGCCCCGGCCGCCAATTCGTGTGTCAGGGGTAGCATTGATTTGCTGATATATGGCAACATTGGCTGACAAGAAAAGGTCACCGGCGATGTCCAAGCCGACGATAATTGCCAAGCTCATGCATTACCCCGTCAAGGGAATGAGCGGGTTGGCAACCGCTCAGGCGGCATTGATCCAAGGGCAAGGCATGCCTCTCGATCGCCTCTACGCTATTGAAAACGGGAGCCACCGCTTCGACGCCCAAAATCCGAGGTGGCTTCCGAAGACGCACTTTTTGCAGCTCATGCGAAACGAGCGGCTCGCGGGCCTTTCGCTGACGTTCGACGAGGAAAGCCACACCCTGACCCTGTTTCGCGATGGAAAGCAGGTTGCGAAGGGCTCGCTCAAGACAAAGCTTGGCCGGCAGATTATCGAGCAGTTTTTCGCAGGTTACATGAAGGCGGATTTGATGGGGCCGCCGCGAATTGTTTGCGCCGAAGGGCATAGCTTTACGGACATCGCCACGAAGGCCTTGCACCTTGTAAACCAGGAGACCGTTCGCGACGTAAGCCGCGTCACGGGCATCGATCTCGATCCTCTCCGCTTTCGGGCAAACGTCTATTTCGACGGGTTACCGGCATGGCACGAGCGCGGCTGGCTCGGCAAGACCATCGTCTCCGGCGATGTGCACCTGAAAGTGTTTGCTGAAGCAGCGCGATGCGAGGCGACCAGCGTCGACCCGAAGACCGCGCGACGCGGCTTGTCCGTCCCATCCGCGCTGTTGCGCACGTGGGGTCACGACAAACTCGGCCTGTATGCGAAAGTGATTCGAAGCGGCGTCCTTTCTACCGGAGACACCGCGAGCGTGAGCTGAGGCGATCCCGCTGAAGCGCCGCGCGCTTAATCGGGGCCTCGATAGGCTTTTCTGCATGATTGGACCTCACTTCATCCCCGTTCCGCTTGCGTTTGCGTCACGGATCTTCTTTCAGTGTTGGATCTTACGAGAAAGCGCCTTGCCGGGAAGTTAACGAATAAGCCTTTGATATTGCTACGGAAATTACGGAACGGACGGCGCTCCCGGCGCAGCCGCCAGGCTGACTTCGGCGCGTCGTGGTTAACACGGGAATCGGGGATTATATTTAACGGACTTTTCAGAGCCCATTTAATGCCAAAATTCTGGCATTAAATTCTATTTAATGGCGCGGTCGGCGATAAAAAAGCTATTCAGTTTCAACGCGTTGGAACCGCCTGCCTACGCTGCTCGTAGGCCGCGTTCTGCGCCGGATAAATGCATGGTTAAGCCTAATCAAGCGTTGATTGGACCGGAATTAAATCGGCGGCGCTTCCGTTAACCGGTTTCAAATTAACACTCAGCGCTGCGAACGAAGCGTTAACCGAAAGGCGTAGGGCTGGCGCCGTCGGAGATGGCAGCCGCCGGATTGGCGGGAAGCACTCGCGCGGTTGAGCTGGCGTCGCTACGGTTCCGATTTTACGCACGCGGCCCTCCAGTGCGTCCGGACGATGAAGACGCACGGCAAAACAAAAACTTAGAGCCCACTTTTGATTCCATCAAAAGCGGACCAGGCTCTACGACGCTGCCTCATCCGGCTTTGACTCGACAGGCTGGGGAGGACCGTCCGTGCTCGGCGCAGCCTGGGAGCTTCCGTTTCCGCTCCGGCCGTTGAATGTCTTGGGCGGTTGCTCACCGATCGGACGCCTGCGGCGGCGCCGAGGCATTCTGTCGGCTTCTCCCTGGGGCGCCCCAAAAGGCTCCCCCGCGACGGGTTGTGCACTGACCGGCTGCGCGCCGTTCGGCGCCGGAACAACGACGGGTTGCGGCTGTGGCTGGATTTGCGGGAAGGCGTTTTGCGGGATATAGGGCTGCGGCTGTTGATGCTGGTTGTAGACCCGCTCAGGGCGTTCGGGTCGTTCAGGACGCTCGGAGCGCTCTTGGAAAGACCGCTGATCGGGGAAAGACCGTTGAGGGGGAACGAAGTCATCTTCGCCCTCGTCCGAGTTGCCATCATAATCGCGCTGGAACGGTTCGGACTGATTGAACCGGCCCCCTCCATTCATACCGGGCTGGCCTTCGAACCCGGGCATCCCCGGATTCTGCGCCTGCGCGGCGAGAATGATGCGGTTATAATGCTCCGCGTGCTGCAGGTAATTCTCTGCGGCCACCGTGTCGCCGGACGACATCGCGTCCCTTGCTAAAGAGGTGTATTTTTCCGCGACGTGCATGGCTGTACCGCGGATTTTGACATCGGGACCACTCGACTCGTAGTTCCGGCTCATTGCGTTTTGCGGCTTCCGGCCCCCACGATTGCGGCCTCTCCGGTTTTGCTGTCCTTGCCTCATGGGTCCTTCTTGAATTGAGGTCACCGTTGCTCTTTCACGCAAACCCGACTGGCTCACTCTGGGCCCAGGGTGCGAATGTAAAACTCTAGATTTCGCGTGCCGTCAGAAAACTGCCGACGCTAACTTAGGAAACAGATTTTCCGGGCCGTGCCCATCCAAGAAACGTGGCGCCAACGACATCCCGACGCCTACCAACGAAGCATCCGGTCAAGTTGTCGATTTTTTGGTAGCCCTGCGTTCTTTGGCCTCGTCCCATTCTTCTAACCCTATGCGGGTCTTCGTGACGAGGTCGCCTCTCACATTGACCCTATCCCGAAAGAGCCGGATTTCCAACCTTTTTTTTGGACTTGGGCTCGCAGTCCACGAACTGTCGCACTCCTGCAACGGCGCGCTCCGTTCCGTTCAGATCGACTAAAACGCGGGCTTCCAAACCATCCCTTTCCGGCGCAGCTTCCGTCATCATTTTCCGCACCGCTTGCGCCTGCAGATAGCCGGTTTCGAATATCAGAAACCCATCGGCCCGAAGCACCCTGAAGGCTTGAGCCAGAATTGCGCGGAAAGCCATAAACCCGTCATTGCCGCCGTCGAGCGCGAGATGGGGATCGAAGGCTTTCACATCAGCCTCAAGCCCAGCTATCTCGGAGGAGCATATATACGGCGGATTAGATACAATAATATCAAACGATGCGTCGCCGAGAGCGCCTACCCAGTCTCCACATAAGAATGACACGCGGGTAAGCAACCCCAGCCCCCGCAAATTTTCTCTTGCCGTGGAAATGGCGCCTTCGCTGAGATCCACCCCGACGCCGTGGGCCAGCGGCAGCTCCGACAGGAGAGCGCCAATGAGGCAGCCGGAGCCCGTGCCGAGATCGAGGATGCGAAGCTGCGAACTCGAAAGGCCTTTTTCGCGGACATAGCCAAGCACGGCTTCGACCAGAAGCTCGGTCTCAGGCCGCGGGTCCAGCGTATGAGGCGAGAGGCTGAACGCCAGCCCCCAGAACTCCCGGCGTCCGATGATGCGGGAAACCGGTTCACCCGCCAGGCGGCGCTCCGCGGCTTCCCTGATCCGCGCCGTCATCTCGGGCGATAGCGCAAACCCCGGCTTTGCGATTGTTTCCTCAGGCGAAAGCTCGCACACATGAGACGCGAGAAGGCGGGCGTCGAGCGCCGCCGCCGGCACGCCCGCCTCCCGGAAAACCTTGCCCAGCCCGCGGATGGCGTCGCCGAGCTCAGTGGCCATCTCGGGAAGCGCCGGATCAGGCATGGACTGTGTCGGCCGCAAGCTGGCTTGCCTGATGCTCCGTGATCAGCGCATCGATTATGGTGTCGAGGCCATCGCCCACCATGATCTGCGGAAGATTATAGAGCGTCACGTTCACGCGATGGTCGGTCACGCGGCCCTGCGGGAAATTGTACGTGCGGATACGCTGGGAACGGTCGCCCGACCCGATCTGATCCTTCCGCTCCGCCGCCCGGGCCTCGTCGGCTTTCGTGCGCTCCATGTCGAAGAGTCTCGCGCGCAGCACCTGCATCGCGCGCGCCCGGTTCTGATGCTGGGACTTTTCGCTCGACGTTACGATGATGCCCGTCGGGATATGGGTGATGCGCACGGCTGAGTCGGTGGTGTTCACGTGCTGGCCGCCCGCGCCGCTCGCCCGCATGGTGTCGATGCGGATGTCTTCGGCCTTTATTTCAATGTCGATGTCCTCGGCTTCCGGCAAGACCGCGACGGTTGCAGCCGAGGTGTGGATGCGGCCCTGGTTCTCGGTTTCCGGCACGCGCTGCACGCGATGCACGCCGGACTCGAACTTCATTCGCGCGAAAACGCCCTTGCCGCTGATGCTCGCCACGATTTCCTTGTAGCCGCCCGCGTCCGCGTCGCTGGCGGAAAGAACCTGCACTTTCCAGCCCTTCAGGTCGGCATAGCGCTGATACATGCGGAAAAGATCGGCCGCGAACAATGCCGCCTCCTCGCCGCCCGTCCCTGCGCGAACCTCAAGAATGGCGCTTTTTTCGTCCGCCGCATCCTTCGGCAGAAGCATGACCTGTAATTCATGCTCGAGCTGCTCGACCCGCGGGCCAACGGCTTCCAGTTCCTCGCGGGCGAGTTCGAGCATGTCGGGCTCGGATGCTGGGTCTTCAGTCATCTGGCGGAGGTTGTCGCGTTCGTGCTGCGCGCTTTGGAGAGCCTTGATGGCGGCCACGAGCGGGTCCAGCTCAGCAAACTCCTTCGAGAGCTTCACGAAAGTCTCGTGATCGAGGCCCGAGGCGAGCTGCGTCTGAAGCGTTTCCCAGTGGCTGACGAGACGGTTTAATTTTTCCTGTGGAATGGTTGGCATGGATTCCTGCTCCGCCGCGCTTCGAAAAAAGCGTGCCTGCCTCGTATGGCGTCTCGCAATTGCCTACACCGTTTAGGGCGCGCGCTCATAGGCAATTGTGAGACATAAGCCACACGAGATTTTTGTTTCTGCGAGTGTCCCTTAGTCTCCGAATTGCCGTTCGAACTCGTTTCAAACTGGGCGGCAATTCGGAGACGGGACACTGGCGCGGCGCTAAATGTCAATGTTTTCTTTCTGGGCGAAATCTGCGAGCTCCTGCCGGATCTTCGTGCTGTTCCGGTCGATCAGCTCCAGCAGCGTCTCACGCAGCTTCTTAGCGTTGAGCGACAATATCATGGCCTTCACGGGCCCTATCGATGCCGGCGCCATGGATATTTGCCGGAAGCCGAGCCCGATCAACGCCATCGCTTCCAACGGACGGCCCGCCATTTCCCCGCAGAGAGAGAAGTCCGTGCCTTGCGCCTGGGCATAGTCGGCTATTTTACGCAGGACCCTGAGCGCCGAAGGATTGAGAGAGTTGAACCTTCGCGCGACGCGGTCGTTTTCCCTGTCCGCCGCGAAAAGAAATTGAAGGAGGTCGTTGCTTCCGACGGAAACGAAGTCGACTAGCGGAAGAATGGCGTCGAGCTGATAGATGATCGAGGGCACCTCGATCATGACGCCGACGCGGATTTTGGTCGGCAGTTCGTGACCATGCTGCGTCGCGTGCTCGATCTCCTTGTCGATGTGACCCTTCGCGGCCAGAAACTCCGAAATATCCGCAATAAACGGCAGCATGACGGATAGCTCGCGCCCCGCAGCCGCCCGCAAAAGCGCCCGGATCTGCGTCCGGAACAACCCGGGCCTGTCGAGCGACATGCGGATCGCCCGCCACCCCAGCGCGGGGTTTTCCTCATGAAGCTTCTTGAGATAAGGCAGCACCTTATCGCTGCCGACATCGAGGGAGCGGAAAACCACGCGGCGGCCCGGCGCCATGTCGAGAATGCGGGCATAGGCTGCGCGCTGTTGCTCCATCTTGGGGAACGTCGACGCGACCATGAACTGCAGTTCGGTCCGGAACAGCCCGATCCCGTCGGCGCCGCTTTGATAGAGGTGCGGCATGTCCACGAGGAGGCCCGCGTTCATGTTGAGAGTGACGCGCTCTCCATCCTTCGTCACCGCCGGCGCGTGCCTCAGCTTGAAGAAGCGAGCCTGCCGCCTCGCGCGGAAGCGGGCCTTGTCGGCATAGGCCCTGATAAGCTCCAGAGACGGGCGGATATGGAACTGCCCCGTCGAAGCGTCCAGAATCGCCGGGTCTCCGTGATCGGCGGCCGCTACGACATCGGGCACTTGCACGAGAACGGCAAGATTGAAAGAGCGGGCGACGATGGAAACGTGCGAAGTCGCGCCCCCGTCCTCGATCACGAGGCCGCGCAGCTTTTTCGGATCGTAATCGAGAAGCTCGGCCGCTCCCATGTTGTGAGCGACAAGGATGGCGTCGTTCGGCAGCCTGCTCAACGCCGCGCCGTGATCGTGTCCCTGCAGTGTGCGCAAGAGCCTGTTGGAAAGGTCGTCGAGGTCGTGCGAGCGCTCGCGCCAGAAGCTCTCACCGGTCTTCATGAGCTGGGTGCGCATGTTCTGCTGGACGCGCTCGACGGCTGCCTCTGCCGTAAGACCGGCGGATACCGCATCGCGCATGCGGCGCGCCCACCCCCTGTCATGGACGAGCATCTGCACCGTCTCTATGATCTCCTTGTGCTCGCCGTTCGAGGGCGTGTCATCGTCGGAGACAAGCCGGTTGATGTCCTCCCTGACCCTGTCGAGCGCCTCGTCCAGGCGTTTCAGCTCAGCCGGCACGTTCTCCGCAAAGAACTTGAGAACCGCCGGCCGGGGCTCGTGCAGGGCGATGTGGCCAAGAGCGAGGCCGTCCGCAAGCGGGATGCCCTTTAGGGTGATGGATGTTTCCCGGCGGCTCGGCGAGGGCGCGACCGCGCCCGCGAAGGCGCCCGACGCGATCATCTCCGCCAGCACCATCGCGGTGGTTTCGAGCGCCTCGACCTCCTCGTCGGTATATTTCCGCTCGATCTTGTTCTGAACCGTGAGAACGCCGATGGTGCGCCGCTCGCGGACGATCGGCACCCCAAGGAACGAGTGATAAATCTCCTCACCGGTTTCCGGCTTGTACGAAAAGGCGGGGTGCCTCTGCGCCTCCGAGAGGTTCACCGGCTCGCCCCAGGCGGCTATAAGGCCGACAAGCCCCTCGCCCTTCTTCATCCGGAGCGTATGGACAGCTTCTTTTCTGAGGCCTTCAGTTGCGAAAAGCTCAAGGGAATCGTCTGGCAGGCGGACATAGATCGAGCTCACCTCGGCAATCATGTTCGAGGCTATCACTTTGACGATGCTGTCCAGCTTCGCCTGGGGCTCTGACGTACTCGCCATGATCGCCCGCAGTTGCCGGATCAGCACCCATGGTGCACGCTCTGTCCAGGGCATCTGCCTGGTTCCAATAACCTTTTGGTTGTGAATTTGTGGCGCCTTTTCCGTTTGTGCGCCTCTCGGTTTCTTTGCCTGCTTCTTTTTAGGTTCGATCCAAGCCGAAAAGGCTATGGAGCGTCTTGACGGCAGCCTCGGTATGAGCAGCGCCAAGCAAGACGCTAATCTTGATTTCTGACGTCGATATGGCCTGGATATTGATCTCTTTGTCTGCCAACGCCTGAAACATCTGCGCGGCGACGCCCGCGTGGCTTCGCATGCCCACGCCGATGACCGAGACCTTCACCATGTCGGTATCGCCGCGTAAGTCCCTGTAACGGATCGTGTCCCTGCGATCGCGCAGCACCTGGAGCGCGCGCTGAAGGTCGGACGCCGCGACAGTAAACGTGAGATCCGTCCTGCGGCCGTCATCGGAGATATTCTGGACGATCATGTCTACGTTGATGTTCGCCTCGGAGAGCGGCATGAAGATGCTTGCGGCCACGCCGGGCTTGTCCTCGATGCTGAGGACGGTCACCTTCGCTTCATCCTTCGCGTATGCTATGCCGCTAACAACGTGTTGCTCTAACATTTCGGTCTCGTCGCAAACGAGCGTCCCGCACTTTTCCGGTACTCCGGTACGCGCGGGTTCGCAGGTTTCTGGTGGATCGAAGCTAGAACGCACTTGTACACGCACCCCTTGCGCCATTGCAAGCTCTACGGAACGAGTTTGGAGCACTTTTGCTCCCAGGGACGCCATTTCCAGCATTTCCTCGAAGGACACGCGGGGAAGCCGCCGGGCCTCGGGCACAATGCGAGGATCCGTTGTGTACACCCCATCCACATCGGTATAGATGTCGCATCTGTCGGCCTTCAACGCCGCCGCAAGCGCGACGGCGGTCGTATCAGAGCCGCCACGGCCGAGCGTGGTTATCCGGCCCCTTGGGCTGAGCCCTTGAAACCCCGCGACGACGGCGACTTCCCCCTGATCGAGGCGGCGCGAGAGCTCCGCGGATTCTATGCGGTCGATGCGGGCGACGCCGTGCGCGTCATCCGTTCTCAGCGGGATCTGCCATCCCTGCCAGGACCGCGCGGTTACGCCGATCGATTGCAGGATGATCGCCATCAGGCCGGCCGTGATCTGCTCCCCGGAAGAGACCACAGCATCATATTCGCGGGTGTCGTGGAACGGATTTGCCTCTCTGGTCCAGCCAACGAGCTGGTTCGTATGTCCCGCCATGGCGGAGACGACAACCACGACGCGATTGCCCGCCTCGGCCTCGCGTTTCACGTGGAGCGCCGAATTCTTGATACGGGCTATGTCAGCGACGGAAGTTCCGCCAAACTTCATGACGAGGAGCATGTTCGTGAGCTATTGTGCAAGAGTGAAATCAGAAAGCGGCGGCGAAAACGCTGAGCGCGCAAGGCTATAAGGAACGCCATCGGTGGGGATTGAGGCAGAAACACGGCATAGCCCATCGCTCGACGCGGCAGAGTTGCGTCATTTCGAGGGGCTTGCCAAGGATTGGTGGAACGAGCGCGGAAAATTTGGTGGTCTCCATGCATTCAATCCTGCGCGGCTCGCCTTCATCGTAGCGGAGGTTCAGAGTTGGCGTGATCAGCAAAACCAATCCTTTCGCCCCCTTACCGGCCTCTCTGTTCTCGACATCGGCTGCGGAGGAGGCATCCTGTCGGAACCGCTGGCGCGGCTCGGCGGCAGTGTAACAGGAATTGACCCGGTCGAGGAGTCAGTCGGCGTCGCAACGGTTCACGCGAAGAAGCAGGGCCTGGATATCGCCTATCGCGCGGCGCCCGCCGAAGTTCTTGCGTCCGAGGGTTGCACATTCGATGTCGTCGTCGCCTCCGAGGTTATCGAGCATGTGGCCGACATTGCATCGTTCCTCAAGACGTGCCGCGCGCTTTGTAAGCCTGGCGGGCTCATCATCGCTTCAACGCTCAATCGAACCCCGAAATCCTATGCGCTCGCCATCGTAGCCGCGGAACATATCCTCGGGCTTGCCCCGCGCGGCACCCACGACTGGAAGAAGTTCATAAAGCCCGAAGAGCTGGAAGCGGCGCTCAAGCAGGCGGGTTTCAATGCCGGCCGGCGCTCCGGAATAGTGTTCAAGCCTCTTATGGGCGCGTGGTCCCTCTCGGATAGGGATCTGTCGGTGAACTACATCATGTCGGGGGAGACCGCGTGAGCCGGGGATGGCGCGTGCGCCCAGTCGAGGCGGCGGATGAAGCCGCATGGCGGCGCTTGTGGCAAGGGTACTGCGACTTCTACCAGGTCACGGTCCAGAAAGACGTCACAGACACGTTGTGGCAGAGGATCATGGACGAGCGGCCGCCGATCGGCGCGCTCGTGGCGGAAACCGTCTCCAGGCGCCAGAAACCTCAAATCATCGGGTTCGCAAACTATGTCCTCCATCCTTACACTTGGGGGACCGGCCTGATGTGCTATCTCGAAGACCTCTTCGTGGTGGAAGAGTCCCGATGCGCGGGCGTCGGGAGATCCCTGATCGAGAGGCTCGTTGGCATGGCCGGAGAAAATGGCTGGGCTCGCGTCTACTGGCATACTCATCAGCATAACGAGGTCGCGCGGGCGCTTTACAACAAGATCGCGCCGGTCGACCCCTTCGTGCGATACGTCATTCATTTATAGATAAATTGAGGCTCGCCCCCAAAGAGCTTCCTGCCGCGTAATATTCCGCAACGGACCTTGTCGATGGACAGAAACACGATACAGCAAAGCGAAGCCATCGCGCTCTACAACGTGTACCGAGATTATATTAAGCATGAAAGCAATTTGATGAATGTGCGCATGACCTGGTTTCTGACAGCGCAAGCGTTTCTGTTCAGTTGTTACGCCTTGCTGAACCAGAAAAGGATAAGTGCGGGGAGTTTCGAGTTTGTACGATCCTGGCACGAGTTCATAAGTGACATCACAGACCTGAGGTTGAAGTTCAGCACCGTCATCCTGATGCTGATCTGCTTCTTCGGATACCTTACCGCGCACCGATCCTACATTTCAGTGAGGGCCGCCTCCCTCGCCATTATGGCGCTGAAAAATAAGTGGGAAGCCGAGACTGCCCAGAATGGCGCGTTCTTAAGCCTGCCGGGGATCACTGGCGGGGGCGATGACAAGGCGATGAACGAGGGATGGGCTTCAAGCGCACTCCTGCCAAGAGCTGCGACGGCGATATGGCTCTTGATCGCAATCTCGCACGGTTTATTGCTCCGTGCATGAAGGCAATCCAACCGCCTCGCAGCAGTGCACTCCTTAGTTAATCGGACGCAGGCTGGATACATTTTTGTATACACGTTGCGCAAAGCGGCCTCTGCTTGTCAACCTGTCCCTGACGGTTTCGTCCTCACTTCTTGATCTGAAACATCTTCGGCGATATCGCCTTGCGGACAGGTTAACGCGGCGTGAGCCCGCTCCAACCCTTGCTAAACAAGGGGAAAATAGCGAACGGGACGCCATCGCCGCCGCCTGCGCCGCAGCTTTTCGGGCTGGCGAAAGGGTTAACTCGCGAAATTGCAAACATATTTAACGGACTTTTGCGAGCCGACTTAATGCCAAAATTCCGGCATTAAATTCTATTTAATGGCGATCGCGCGAAGTCAGAAAGCTATTGTTTTGCAATGGCTTATATGAGCCCGCCTACGGCCATCCGTAAGGCGCGGCGCTCCTCCTTTCGCGCCGGATAGACGCTTTCTTAAGCATACTCAGGCCGGAAATAAATCGGGCGCGCCCCCGTTAACCATGTTGTATTAACGCTTACGGGAGGTTGACGAACGGTTTACCTTCAGAGCGTCGTGCGTCCCGATGATCGTCACCCCGGAATGCGCCTCAGCGCATATCCGGGGAGTTACAAATCGAAGCGCCTGTTGCGATCCCGGATACGACGCAGGCGTCGTTCCGGGATGACGTGCTTTAGGCGGGCGGCGAGCGCCGTCCAAGATGGCATGGCCAGATTGGCGAAGCCTCAAAGCATCCCGCGTTCAATCGGGATACGGGCGTCATCGTGATCGTCGCCCGGAACGCGCCTCGGCGCATTCGGCGCCCCGCAACCGGTTCCGATTTTGCGCAGGACGCGCTAGCCTTGAACCGGCTTACGAAATCCGACGCGCTCCCCGTCATGCACGCCTACCAGCAGATCCGGCGTTTTTTCGCAGGCTCCGCCCATGAACCGGTTGAACCTTCCATGCTCGGGCTTGAGCGGTTTCTCCTCGGGCGGAGCGCGTTCTGCTACCGCCTCGGCCCGTTTCCGCTTAAAAAATGCCCAGAACCCTTTCATTCCTGAACCTCAAGCGCCGCAAGCTTCGGCCGGGGCAGGACGCTCACGTCGAAATCGCGCGCGTGATCAAGCGCCGGGATGCGGGCGCGGACAACGTCCACTTCCGCAGGATCAATATCCGCGATGATGACGCCGGGCTCCGTTCCCCCTTCGCCGAGGATGTCGCCCCAGGGCGATATGACGAGGCTGTGCCCGTACGTCGTCCGCCCGTTCGCATGCCGGCCGCCTTGCGCCGCCGCAAAAACGAAACAGCCGTTCTCGATGGCGCGGGCGCGCAAGAGGATGTGCCAGTGTCTTTCGCCCGTGACCTTGGTGAAAGCCGAGGGAGCGGTGAGGAACTTCGCGCCAGCTTTCGCCAGCGCCTTGTATTGCTCGGGGAAGCGGATGTCGTAGCAGGTGGCGACCCCGAGCCCGCCCCATGGCAACTGCGCCACATAAGCTGTCTTGCCGGGCAGGTAGATCGAGGATTCCCGGTAGGTCTCCCCGCTGGGCAGATTCACATCGAACATGTGAATTTTGTCATACCGCAGCGCGATCTGCCCGTCGGGGGCGAAAAGGAAGGCGCGGTTGATGGCGCGGGTCTCGCCAACCTTTATCGCGATCGACCCGACATGGAGCCAGATGCGCAAGCTTCTGGCGAGGCCCGAGAAGTGGGGAACCGCCTCCGTTTCATCCTCCGGGGCGATTTTCTCGAAGAGGCGCGCAGTTTCCAGCTCCATCAGGAGCGTATTTTCGGGGGTCTGGATGAACTGAGCGCCCTTTTGGGCGGCATCGCGGATGAAGGCCTCGGCTTCCAAAAGATTTTCTCGAACGTCTCGCCCCGATCGCATTTGCACGAGACCCACTCGAAAACGATCTTTTTTGCCCGACATGCTTTATCTGCCTCCCTTATCATTGTCCTCTATTTTGCTCAGCTTTGCAGCAAGGTATCAAGTTCTCCTTTAGCATCGAGAGCATACAGGTCATCACAGCCCCCAATATGCTTCAAACCTATAAAGATTTGGGGAACGGTATAACTGCCGTGCGCCCTTTCTATCATCGTCTCACGAACGTGAGGGTCGCTTGCATCCATCTCTTCGAATGAAACACCTTTGCGTGTAAGAAGGTTCTTTGCGCGGCGGCAATAGGGGCAGGTCGGCGTTGTGTAGATCGTCACGTGCGGCATACGTATTCCTTTTTCAGCTTTCGCGCGCAGAGAGATGGGCTCTCACACCGGCTCAGTCCAGCTTTAGGTGCTGCGGCTTATAGCGCTTCATCGTGCTCCATCATCTCCTGAAAGCCATGCGCGACCAGCGCGATGGCAAGGACGTCGACGCCGCGCGCGCCCGCGGCCAGAAGCGCGGCGGCGCAGGCATTCGCCGTCGCGCCGGTCGTGATCACATCGTCGATGAGCAGTACGCGCCGGCCGCCAATCACGGATCTGCCGCCGCGGCTCACGCCGAACGCATCAGCGACGTTGTGTTGGCGGGCGTCCTGGGCAAGGCCGACCTGAGCCGTGGTCCGCCTCGTGCGCTTGAGCGCCGTGACGCAGACTGGAACGCCTGTAACCCTGCTCAATCCCTTCGCCAGAAGAGCCGACTGATTGAAACGGCGCTGCAACAGACGGAGCGGATGCAAAGGAACCGGAACAAGCAGGTCCGCGCTATCAAACAGAGGTCGACCGGCCTCGCGCATCAGCTTTACGAACAATGGGAGCGGTTCATGCTTATCCTCGAACTTGAAGCGCACGATGAGCCGGCGGATAACCCCTGCGTAGTGCGCGGCTGCCCTCGCCCGCGAAAATGTGGGAGGGTTCTGTAGCGCCTGCATTGAGATATGCGGCTCGGTGCTTTCATAAGGTGGAAGGGGAATGCCGAGCCGGTCGCAATAAGGCGGCGTGATAAGATGCAGGCCGCCCCAGCATCGGGGACAAAGGAGGTTGTGGCGAGTGATGAGTGTGGAGCAGGAGACGCAAACGGCCGGAAGAATAAGATCGGCGGAATACCTCAAGCCCTCGGCGGCAAACCTGGTTACATGCTGGAGCATTTGCAACGCAATCAGAAATGACTTTTTCTAAAATGCACCATACATCCGGGTTAAAGCTTTGAACAGCCCCACCATCTTCGATCGCCGAATAATCCAAGCCAATCTGGCCCGAGCCGCGCGCACGCTCTCTCAAACCGATTTTCTGCTGCGCCACGTCGCCGAGGAGCTTGTCGGCCGGCTCCAGGGCGTCAGCCGAACCTTCGGGCTGGCGGCCGACGCCGGCGCCTATCATGGCGTTATGGCGCTGCTCCTCAAAGAGCGCTTTCCCGGCATAAGGATCATCTCGCTCAGCCCTGTGATGGCGCTTGCGAAAGTCTGCCCGGCGCCGCGCGCCGTTGCGACGGAGGAAGCGTTGCCTCTGAAGGAGGGTTCGCTCGACCTCGTCACCTCTGCGCTGTCGCTTCACCTCGTCAACGATCTGCCGGGCGCGCTCATTCAGAGCCGGCGCGCGCTCCGCCCGGATGGCCTTTTCCTCGGCGCGCTCCTTGGCGGCGACACGCTCATCGAACTAAGGCAGGCCTTCATGATGGCGGAGACGGAGACGCTTGATGGCGTTTCGCCCCGCGTCTTTCCGACGGCGGACGTGCGGGACATGGGCAACCTTCTGCAGCGTGCGGGCTTCGCGCTGCCCGTCGTCGATGCGGAACGCCTGACCGTAACCTACCCCACCCCGCTGGCTCTCATCAGGGAGCTGAAAGCCATGGGCGCCGCAAATCCGCTGGTTGCGCGCTCCCGAAAACCCATGCGGCGCGACACGCTCGCCCGGGCGCTGGAGATTTACGCCAGTCACTTTGCACGCGCTGACGGCAAGGTGAGCGCGACCTTCGAAATCCTCTACCTCTGCGGCTGGGCTCCCCACGAAAGCCAGCAGAAGCCGCTCAAGCCGGGGTCCGCGAAAGCCCGCCTTGCCGACGCGCTGCGCACGACGGAAATCACCGCGGGCGACAAAGCCGGGTTCCCCCGGGGCGAGGAGCCGTAAAAAAGGGGGAAGTCCTCAATGCACCTAAACGTGACCGGCCCTCGTTTCGGAACAATTTTCGAAGAAGGCGCTTTTGTGGCAAATTCCTGGGAGGATTATGGAAGCCGAGGCCAGAAATGGGATTCACGAACCGAGCGGCCATATTCTGCATGGCTGGTTTTACTGCGGTTGCTTTGGATGGGAGTTCCTCCGCAAATGCGACGCAGTCCCGGCAAGGCGAGCGCACTTCTCAATCCCGCGCCGCTGGTTCGCCCCTCTTAGCCGTTATAGCGCTGGCGCAGCAGCGAATTTCCGTCTATGGCGCATCGGGCAAAATCATGGAGGCGGCGGTTTCGACGGGCGTCAGGGGCCGCGACACGCCGGCTGGGATTTACAGCATTCTGGAGAAAGAGGAGGACCACCACTCGAATCTTTATGACGATGCCTCCATGCCGTTCATGCAGCGCTTAACCTGGACCGGGATCGCCATGCATGCAGGGGCTGTGCCGGGTTATCCGGCCTCTCATGGATGCACGCGCCTGTCATACGGCTTTGCGCAAAAGTTTTACCCGGTGACCAAACTCGGCATGCGCGTTGTCATCGTTCGCGAGGACATTGCTCCGGTGGAAATCGAGCAGCCTGAGATGTTCGATCACGGACGTCCTCCCGAACCGGGCGTTTCGCCCGCCGGGATAAATGCCACCAAAGCGCCAAGCGAAGCGGAGAGACAGGCGCGCCTCCAGGTCGTCAAGGACGCAAAGATGGTGGAGGCGGAGGCCGCAAGGCAGCGGGAGCTGAAAGCGCGGTCTGTCGCGGTTTATAAAGGCGCCGAGGCTGCGTCTGCAGCCCGTTTGGCCGAGGCGGCGGCGGCCACTCTGGCTCGCATGGAAGCGGCATCGGACGCAGGCGAACGCCTGCCAGAGACCATTTCAAAGCGCATGGAAGATGGCGAAGCCGCTGCCAGGATTAAAACGGCGCGGTTGCAGCTTGAGAGGGCCAAGACCGAGGCACAGGCTAAATCAGAGGCCGCGGCACAAGCCGAAGAAGAGGCGAAGGGCGCCGCCGCCTTGTCGAGGGAGGCTGCCGAGGCGGCTGAAATAGCCAGACAGAACGCGTGGCCCATTTCAATCTTCATCAGCCGCAAGGCGCAGCGTCTCTATATCCGGAGAGGCAGAGAACCTATGTTCGAAGGCCCGGTGACGATTCGCGACCCGGATAAATTGATCGGCACCTTCGTTTTTACCGCTCTCAGCGACACGGGAACACCCGGACGCATGCGCTGGAATGTCGTGTCCATGTACAAGAACGCGACCGCCATCGAGCCCTATGCCGAGGCCAAGCTCGAATCGAAGAAGCACCGCGAAACGAAGCCGGCGGACGTCGCTGCGGCCCGAAGCGCGCTGCAACGGCTTGGCATCCCGCAGGAAGCGCTCGACCACATTTCCGGGGCGCTGCTGCCAGGGTCTTCGCTGATCATCTCCGATGAAGGAGCAGGCAGCGACACTGGCAAGGACACCGATTTCATCGTGTTCATGAGCGGCGACCCTCAAGGCGGCGGCGCCTTCCGCAGCGTCACAGCCGACAAGGATGAAGGCGGCGAAAGGAAGCGCTCGCACGGACAGAACAACGAACAGAAGAAAAGAACCAGCACCGCGTCCGCGCGGTCCAGGCATCAAGGCGCCGGCGAGGGTTGGCGGAGCCGGGACTATTCCTCGTTCTCCTCACCCTTCGGCTTTTAACTCTAATCTCCCTTTGGCTGGCTATGAGAGGCTATTTGCCGGGGCGTCTCCGGCTTTTTTCGTTAGCGCTTAGCTGAGGACAAGCGCCGCCCGGCCACATGCCCGAGAACGCGAATCGGTTAGTCTCGCGTTAACGGAGGGCACATATGGCAAATTTCAATACGCATTTAGCTGTCGCGTCAGTTGGAAGCGGGCTTTGCGCAACAGTCGCGCTGGCCGGGCACGCCGCGCCGAACAATTATCTCTTGACGCTGACGATGGCCGGGACGATCGGCGGCATTCTGCCGGACATCGATCTCGAAAGGGCGGTTCCAGCGCGCATGCTTTTCAGCGTGCTCGGCATCGTGGCTGCGTTCATCGCGCTGTTCACCCTGAACGAAAAGCACTCCATCGCCGAACTCTGGATCATCTGGCTTGGCGCCTATTTCGTGACGCGATACGGCGTTTATAAAGCCTTCGAAAAACGCACCCATCATCGCGGCGTGTTTCATTCGATTCTCGCCGGATCGTTCTTTGCGATATTAACGGCCGATATTTTCGACCATATCCTAGGGGAGCCTCCCGCACTCGCATGGCTTACCGGGCTCTTCCTCTTTATCGGCTTTGTCATCCATCTGGTGCTCGACGAGGTTTATTCGGTCGACGTCGAAGGCAAAAAGATCAAGAAATCTTTCGGAACCGCCCTCAAGCTCTTCGACTACCATTCGCTCCGGGCTTCTGCGCTGATGGCCGTCGCTGTCGTGGCCGTTGCGCTGGCTGCTCCCCCCGCGCGGGAATTCGTCGAGATGGTGAAGCCGCCCGTGTTCTTCGCCTTCCTGAAGGACAGGCTTTTGCCGAAGGCCAACAATTGGTTCGACTTGAAGACGCCCGGCAAGACGGCCGCGCTTGATGCCGGTCACGCCAACTAAAAATATTGATGGGGTAGCGCTGCCAGAAGGCACGGGCAGCGCTAAACCGGTGTGCGCATACCGGACGCGGGCCTCGATCCGGATTGTTGCCCATGGTTCGACAAGCTCACCATGAGGGGTGCTCGTTGAAAAAACTCGGCCTCACCCGGAGCTTTTCGAAGGATGAGGCCGGGAGTTCATGCTTTTTCAGCAGCTACTTTAGAGGCGCGACCAACGCCTGAAGCTTATAGTTCAAGCCGACACGCACCGTATTGAAGTTTTGCTCGATGGTATAATATCCGCGCGCCCTATCGACGACGACGCCTTGACTGTTATCGAGGTGGTAGCCAACATAGCCATTGTTGCCGCCAAGATCGATATATTGATATTCCCCCTTGAGCGACCATTGGGGCGACAGGGCGTATTCCAGCCCGCCGCCGAGCACATAGCCGGTCCGAGTCGTGCTTCCGGTGACCGCGTAATTGTAGGTGGTTGTGCCGCCCCTTGAGTTTATCCCCAAGGTCGCAAGCGCATTCCCGGTAAAGCCGCCATAAGCAAAGCCTCCGGTGGCATAGATGAGCGCCGGGCCGAACGTATAGCCAAGGCGTCCGCGGACTGTGCCAAAATAGTCGAGAGTGCTTTCCCTGAAGGCGCTTGCGGAGACAGTATCGGAGAGGCCGCCTCTGAAAGATGGAGGAAGGGCGGGCGTGACAGATGTGGAGGCAGAGGCGCTACCATCGATGCCGGCGCCTTGGAAGTCGGTCTCAACGCCGAGGACGAACTGGTTCCATTGTAGATTGTACCCAGCCTGACCACCGACAAAACCGCCAGCCTTGTCGAAATGCACCGTCGGTGAGGTCGCAACGTCCGGGCCGTAACGGAAACCGGAATCGGAAAGAGCCTCGGCATACAGGGAAGAGTTGCTATCGCTCCAACCGTAACCACCGTTCATACCGACATAAAATCCCGTCCATGTCGTTACCGGCACGTCGGGAGCATCCTTGTAGCCGCCAGCTAGGCCATAGAGATCAGCAGCATGAGCGGAGGCAATCAAGGAAATCGCGCCTGCGACGCAAAGCGAAGTTCTCCGAAGCATCTCTGTTCCTCTGCACTAGATGCGAAAATCCTTTTTCGAACGTCGACCTTGTGCATGTGATTCGTCCAGCAACCTTGGCTGGAGCTAACCCGGAACTTATGGGTGTGTGGCGGAGAAGTAACGCTGCAAGAATCTTGCATACAATCAGGCTGATTTAATGAGCAATGGAATATATACGTGCTATTGCCGGGGCGGCGATGATGCGCATTTCTTTGTTAGTTCTGAGGTGATTGAAGAATGCTTTCCTGGCGATCCTAAATTTCGCGCGCCGTTTCTACCTCCTCGCGCAGAATTTCAAGTTCCAGCCAGCGGTGTTCCGCCTCCGCCAAGTCGTCTTGCGCTTTTACAAGCGCGGCGCTCGCTTGCTCGAACGCCTGGCGGTCTTTTGCGTACAAAGCCGTGTCCGAGAGCCTCGTCTGAAGCACGGCGATCTCTTTTTCCAGGCTCGCGATTCTGGCCGGTAAGGTTTCGAGGGCGTGCTTGTCCTTGAAGCTGAGCCGCTTTTTCGCCTTCGGCTCGCCGCTGGCGTCCGCCCGTTCCCTGGTGGTCTGGGATGGCTTCGCGGTCTTAGCCGGAGTCTCCACCGCGAAGCTGCGGCCGCCCCGTTGCGCAACCATGTCCGTATAGCCGCCCGCATAGTCCACCCAGAGGCCGCCGCCCTCCGGAGCGATGATCGAAGTTGCGATGCGATCGAGAAAATCGCGATCGTGACTGATGAGGATGAGCGTGCCCGAATAGTCCGAAAGCATCTCCTCGAGCACGTCGAGCGTTTCGAGATCGAGATCGTTCGTCGGCTCGTCGAGCACGAGGAGATTCGACGGCTTGGCGAGCGCACGGGCCAGCATGAGCCGCGCCCGCTCTCCCCCCGACAGAACTTTGACCGGCGTCCGCACCTGCTCGGGCATGAACAGAAAGTCCTGCATATAAGATGCGACATGCCTCGCGAAGCCATTGATGACGACGAGGTCGCCGCTGCCGCCGGTGAGAGCGTCCGCAACCGTCCAATCCGGCTTGAGGCTGTCGCGGCCTTGCTCGAGGCTCGCGATTTCGAGGTTGGCGCCAAGACGCACCGATCCCTCCTCCGGCTCAAGCTTGCCGATAAGCATATTCACCAGCGTGGTCTTGCCCGCGCCGTTGGGGCCAGCCATGCCGACGCGGTCGCCGCGATGGATGCGGATGCCAAACTTGTCGACGATGGTCTTGCCGTCGAACGCCTTTGAGATGCCCTTCGCCTCGATGACAAGCTTACCGGAGAGCGAACCGTCCACGGCTTCGAGCTTTGCCTGCCCCGGAGCGCGCTTCGCATTCCGGCTCGCGTCGCGCATGGCCTGCAACTCGGCGAGGCGGCGGACATTGCGCTTGCGGCGCGCCGTCACGCCGTAGCGGAGCCAGTCGCCTTCGCGCTCGATCTTGCGCGCGAGCTTGTGGCGTTCCAGTTCCTCTTGCGCGAGGAACTCATCCCGCCAGGTTTCGAAACCGCCGAATCCAATGGAAATTGTGCGCGTCGCGCCGCGATCCACCCAGACCGTGGTGCGCGACAGGTTCGTCAGGAAACTCCGGTCATGGCTGATGAGCACCAGAGCCGAACGCATCGCGCCAAGCTTCTTCTCGAGCCATTCGATCACTTGTATGTCGAGGTGGTTCGTCGGCTCGTCCAGGAGAAGCACATCCGGATTTGGCGCGAGCGTCTTGGCGAGCGCCGCTCGCCGCGCCTCTCCGCCGGAAAGGGCCGCCGGCGCTTCCTCGCCCGTGAGCCCCAATTCGCCGAGAAGAAAACGGGCCTGATAGGGGTCGTCGCTCGGCCCGAGCCCGCTCTCGACATAGGACAGCACCGTCTTGTGCTCGCCGAAATCCGGCTCCTGCGGAAGGTAGCGCGACGTGATGCCCGGCTGTATGAACCGCGTTCCGCGATCCGGCTCGACGAGTCCGGCGGCAATCTTCATTAGCGTCGATTTGCCGGACCCGTTGCGCCCGACAATGCAGATGCGATCCGCGTCGGACACCGAAAGCGCCGCGTCCTCGAAAAGCGGCGTTCCGCCGAACGTCAGCGCTATGTTCTGAAGCGTGAGAAGTGGAGCCGCCATGATCCCGGTCGTGTGTAAGCTTTGCGATGTTTGGACAGGAACGGCGGCGGATGCAATCTTTTCCTCGCATGGGAAAAGCCCGCCTGCGCAACGGCGCCGCGGGCTTCGCGCAGACTTCGGATAAATATTTAGCGGCGCGCCGTCACGCTGGAGCGCAGCCCCTCGGCCAATTGCAGATGTTCCTTGATCATCGGCAGCAGACTCGAGGCAAGCTGCTTCAGAGCGTTGTTATCCCCGCGCTTCGAGAAAGTCTCAAGAAGCTCGACCGCCTGTTCATGGGCTTTTATCTGGTCCCGTACATAGGCCCGATCGAAGGCGGCTCCGCTTAATGGGAAAAGCTGCTGCAAAACATCCCTGTTCTCCTCCTCCATCGCATATTCGGGCTCGGGCAGGTTAGCCTGCTTCAAGGTCTCAGTCAGCTTCTTGTCCGCCGCAGTGTGATCGTCGATCATCTTTTGGGCGAACTTCTTGATGTCGCTATTGTCCGTCTTCTGAAGCGCAAGCTGACTCGAACTCGATCTCGAACTGTCCGCTCGATTTCAGTTCCTGGGCAAAAGGCCCAGCGTCACTGAATGCTCGCGCTTTCGAAGCTGCATCCGCGGACGTAACAAAGCCCGCGAAAGTCAAAATCGCCACCGCGGCGATCACCAAATTTCTCATAGCCGTCTCCAAAAAACATAGTCGCGCATGCGCGACGGGATATCTGGGAACAGACGGTCACGCCGGTTCGTTCCGGGCGCGCAATCACACTGGAGTGGAGGCCCTTTAGAGCATCGCGCCTTCAAACTGATGTGTGCATTTCGATGCATTTTTGTGTGCGTGTTGCGCAAAGCGGCCTCTGCTTGTCAACGTGTCCCTGACGATTTCGTCCGCATTTCTTATTCTGAAACATCTTCGGCGAAATCGCCTTGCGGGCAGGTTAACGCGGCCTGAACCCGCTCCAACCCTTGCTAAATAAGGGGAAAATACGGAACGGGACTCCATCGCCGCCGCCTGCGCCGCAGCTTTTCGGGCTGGCGAAAGGGTTAACGCGTGAAATTGCAAACATATTTAACGGACTTTTGCGAGCCGACTTAATGCCAAAATTCCGGCATTAAATTCTATTTAATGGCGATCGAGTTGATGAATAAAACTATTACTTTTCAATGACTTAGACGAGCCCGCCTACGGCCAGCTGTAAGGCGCGGCGCTCCTCCTTTCGCGGCGGATAGACGCTTTATTAAGCATACATCAGGCCGGAAATAAATCCGGCGCGCGCCTGTTAACCATGTTGTATTAACGCTTACGGGAGGTTGACGAACGGTTTACCTTTAGAGCCTCGTGCGTCCCGATGATCGTCACCCCGGAATGCGCCTCAGCGCATATCCGGGGCCGTTACAAATCGAAGCGCCTGTTGCGATCCCGGATACGACGCAGGCGTCGTTCCGGGATGACGAGCTCTAGGCGGGCGGCGAGCGCCGTCCAAGATGGCATGGCCAGATTGGCGAAGCATGCCTCAAAAGATCCCGCGTTCAATCGGATGCGGGCGCCGTCGTGATCGTCGCCCGGAACGCCCGTCGGCGCATTCCGGGGCCGCAACCGGTTCCGATTTTGCGCATGCCGCGCTAGAGTGCGTCCGGAAAAGCGCGAAGCGGTTTTCCGATAAGACGCACGACAAAACAAAAACTTAGGGCCCGCTTTTGATTCCATCAAAAGCGGATAGGCTCTAGGTGTCGCCCCTCAGGATTGCTCCAGCGGCACATTCGAGGCGCCAGCGAAGGCCGGCGCTGGCAAAGCGAAGATCGACCTTGGCGCCGAGCTTCATTTCAGCGAGCCTGCCGACGACTGTCGAGCCGAAACCTCGCTTTTCCGGCGCATGAACCGCGGGGCCGCCGCTCTCGGTCCAGGCCATGACGAACGTGTCGGCCCCCACGGATTGATCGAGCCTCCATTCAATCGTGACGCGGCCTTCGCCATTGGAAAGGGCGCCATATTTCCCCGCGTTCGTCGCCAGTTCGTGCAGCGCCATGCCGACCGTCTGGGACGCGGACGCCGTGACGAAGAGCACAGGCCCATCAAGCGTGATCCGCTTGTCCATCAAGTCGCCAAAATGCGAAAGCTGGGAGCGGACAAGGTCGCTGACCTCGACTCCCTTCCACTCATTCTTGATCAGCAGGTCCTGGGCCGCCGCCAGCGCTCGAATCCGCTCGCCAAAGCGGGCGAGAAAGTCCTCGGACGACGACGCTATGGTTTGGCGCGCAACCGCCTGCACCACGGCGAGCATGTTTTTCGAGCGGTGGTTGACCTCGCTGAGGAGCAGCCGGATGTGGTCTTCATAGCGTCTCCGCTCCGTCATATCGGTCACGAGCGTGACATGATGGGTCGGTTTCCCGGCCAGATCGTGCAGCATGGAGACGCGCTTGTGCACCCAGACGGCTGAGCCGTCCTTTTTGATATAGCGGTTGAAGAGTTCCTGGGATGCGATTTCCTGCGCTCGCAGCCGCGCTCCCGCGGCCATGCTTTCCTCGCGATCCTCCGGATGAATGAGGTCTGGAAAGTGGTGGTCGAGAAGCTCCCCTTCGCTATATCCCAAAAGGGCGGCGAAAGCCGGATTGCAAGCCTGGAACCGGCCTTGAAGGTCGGTAATAGAGATTCCGGTTCCGGCGTCCTTGAAAATGCCCCGAAAGCGCTCCTCGCTCGCGCGGAGCGCCTCTTCGGCTCGCTTGCGCTCGCTGATGTTATCGAAAACGGCGACAAAGAAGCCTTTGGCCGGGCTATAAACCGAAACGGACAGATAGATCCCCAGCGGCTTGAAATCGATCTCGAACCTCTCGGGATCGCCCGTTGAGGCCACACGGCCGTAAATCTCGAATATCTCAGGCGCCAGCTCTTTGACCTGCGGGATAATTTGCGTGACGCGTTTGCCAATCACATCCATCAAGCCGGTCAGCCGTCCGAAGGCGTGGTTCACGGCGAGGTAGACAAAGTCGTCCGCGCGCCCTTGCTCATCGAACACCATCTCGCAATAAGCGAAGCCGTCGAGCATGTGCTCAAAGAGCGAGCGGTAGCGCTCCTCGCTTTCGCGCAGCGACGCCTCGGCCCGTTTGCGCTCGGTGATGTCGCGGGCCGTGCTGATCAGGCCGATAACGTTGCCTGCGGCGTCGCGGCGAGGCACTTTCTTGTTGACATAATAGCGGGTCCCGGACGGGGTCGAGACCGCCTCCTCGACGGTTTCAGCTTCGCCCGACAGCATGATTCGGCGGTCGTTGGCCATGATGGCGCGGGCGTCGGCGGGATTGTCCAGGAACTGCTCGTCCGTCTTGCCGAGACAGAACTCGGCCGGTTTCCCAATCGCCGCGCATGTAGCCGGATTGGCCAGCACCATCCGGCCCTCGCGGTCCTTCATGAAGATCGGGTCGAGGCTTCCGTCCAGCACCGCTCGCAGCCGCGCTTCGCTCTCGCGCAGCGCCTCCTCGGCTCGCTTGCGCGCAATCGTCACGCCGAGGAACTGCCCCATCAACCGCAACGTATGTTCCGCGTCAGGAGTGAACGCAAACACGCGCTTTGACATCAGCTTCAACACACCGAACGAGCGATCGTCATACCGCAACGGCAACAAAATCATTGAACGGAGGCCGACGCGGCGGCATGCGTCGCGATCCACGCGCGGATCGTTTTCTGTGTCGTCTGCGCGCAGGGGCTGGTTGGTGACCATGCTTAATCCGGACAAGCTCGAAGCTGTTTTCAACCTCAGGCCTACTGATCCGGCCGCAAGCCCGGCCGCCGCTTCGTAGACCATCTCGTCCTTATCGGAAATTTCGAGGCACGCTCCATCGCAGGCGACCAAGCGCATCATACGTTCGAGGATGAATTGCAGCAGCGCGCTGTAGTTTAGATTTGAGCTGGCAATTTCACGTTGCAGATCCAGTATATCAGCCAGTCGTTCGGCGTTCGCCCGAGCCCGTTCCTCACTGTTCCTAAGTTCGCGCGACAACAGTAACAACGGGTCGCGCAGGTTCCCGATAACGAACGCCTTACACAACAAGTAAAAGGCAAATATCTTGATCAGGTGCCCAAGCTCGTTGAAAAAATCGCTCATCGCATCTGATTTGTAATAGGTGAAGCATAGCTCCATCAAAACCATTAGCACAATAGACAGACGAATCAGCTCATATATGTTCTGTTTAAAGACGCTCCTTTTCTTATGCAGCATCCAAAGCGTAGCGGCATAAAGGCCTACGATGGCGTATTCACTGTAAATCTTGAATGCAGTAAGGCCAGCGCCCGGCACAAAGCAGATCGGAAATATCCGGAAATAGAGGATCGACAGGATCAGGGCTGCCGTGATGGCCAGAAGCAGGCAAAATATCGCAAGGGCGTTGAAGCGCCGCCGCGCGTCGATCGCCCAAATGCCGGCGAGCAGACCGGCAGGCTCGAGGTAGCGCGCCGCAATCCAGAATTGCGGGCCATAATACTCGTAATCATTAAGAAACGGCATACCCTTGTAAGAAAGGGCGTGAAGAGTGTCCAGCACCGCGACAAAAAGATATGTGATGCCCGTGATGACAATAAAATTATTACTGCCTGTAGCGTAGGCGCCTGCCCCCACGATGAAGATCGAAAAGGCAATACAGACACTAAAAAACTCAACGGATGTATGAAACAGCAGGTAGTTGTAGCTTGCAAGCGCGTACGCCCCGACGATTATTGCCGCAAGTGCAATGAGCTCCCTTAATGTTATACCGCTGATTGTTATGCCGCTGAAGCTCTTGGCAGGTTCGTACTCGGCCCAGGCGCGGCGTCCGTTGCCAGACATGTTTGGTCTCATCGGCCGTAATGTCTATGTTCGGCCTGTCGTACCAAAGTTCGGCCGGCCCCTTAGAATGCGAAACGCAAGTTTGGCGAAGACGGGAGCCCGGATCAAGCGCGCTGCTCGCGGCCGTTGCTCGTCTCCGGCTTTTGTCCAACCTTCAGGAACTCGGTAATGAACTCCCGCAGGCGCGGCTGCCGCGCCTCGATGTAGGGCAGCGGACGCAGCACCTCGATGGCGGCGATGCCGATGCGGATCGTGAAGCCGCCATTGATGAGGCCCTCGCCGAGGCGCTTCGAAAGGCGCGACGTCATCCCGTGGCCGACAAACTGCCCCAGAATATCGTCCGTGAACGCGATGCCGCCCGTTACCGCGAGATGCGCCGCGATGAGGCGCATGAGGCGCAGCACCGAGATGAAGCCGGGCCTTCCTCCGTAGACCCCGGCGAGGGTGCGAAGCATCCTGAAATTCTCGTAGGCCACGAACCCGACCGAGAAAACCGCAGCCGGGCTCAGCGCCGTCACCATCGAGACCCTTCGGCCGGACGTCCCGACGGTCACGCGCGCCTCCCGATCCAACGGCAGCAAGAGCTCCCGTTCGGTGAGCGTCAGCACCTGCCTTGCATCCAGGATATCGCCCTGATGGCGCTTCAGCTTCGCGATGCCGTCCGCCAGTTCGCGCCGCTCCTCAAGGAGGTTGCGGATTTCCACAGAAGCGCTCCGCGCTTCTGAAGCATTCTCGGCGGCCAGCGCCGCATCGGAGCGCTGCCGGACCAGACTGATTGCCGACAGGCGATAAAGTCCCGCAATCTCACGCGAAAGGATCATGACGAAGGCGAAAACCGCCGTCGCCAAAAGGAGCGTAGCCGCCCAGCCGAGCCAGTCCTTGCGGCTAAGCAAAGTCAGGAAGGTGTCCTGCACCCAGACGAGGAAGGCGAGGAAGAGAAGGCCGCTGACGGCGCTCAGGAAGATGCTGCCCCAGCTGCGCCCGACGCGGATGAGTTCGGGCACGTTCGAAATCTCGCGCGGCGCGCTTTCCGTGGGAGCGTCGGACGCCTCGCGGGCCGGAGCCTCAGTCCTTGGCGCCGCCTCGGCCTTGGGCGCAGCCTCAACCCTGGGAGAAGCCTCCACCCTCGCCGTGGCAGGCGCTGCGGCGGGCGCAGGCTTCGGCGCCGGTTTTGGCGCTGGCTTGACCGCTGGCATTTCCTTTGGCGGGAGAGGGTCGTCAAGACTGAAGGCAATAGGCGGCCGGCCTTTGGGTGGGACGCTCATGATAGTTTGTCACCGATCAGAAAATTCAGCACTTTATCGAGCCGGATATGTTGCAGCAAAGCGCTCTGCCCGAATTCAAGGCCGATTTGCTTCTGCGGCCGGAAACGGACGAAATGGGCCGCGCCGGCGCCGGCGTCCAGCCATTCCGGCGTGAGAGCCAGCGCGGGGTCATCCGGCAGATCGCCCGGAAAGATCGCGAACTGCTCGACGCCATTGAAAACGCGCGAGCCTAGCCTTTCGCCCCTGACCGGAACCCCGGCAATACAAGGCAACATGTCGTTGCCATGCCGCTTCTCCATCTCGCTCGTGACGCGCACGCTGGCGAGCGCAAAGGCCCGCACCTCCGCGCCGGTGAAGGAAGCGCGCTGGATGCTCTTCTTCGCGATCAGTTGCAGGATCGCCTCGAGCCGGTCGTGATTGGTGTGGTGGAGGTGATCGGCCTTCGTGGCGGCGAAAACGATGCGGTCGATGCGGCGGCCCGTGAACAGCGAGTGCCACGCGTTCTGCCCCTGGCGATAGCAGCGCAACACATCGGTCAGCGCGCGTTCCAGATCCGCCACCGCCGCCGCGCCCGCGTTCACGACGGTAAGCACATCCGCGAGCACGATCTGCCGGTCCAGCCTGGCGAAATGATTGCGATAGAACGGCACAACCACATACGTTTTGTAGGCCCTGTAGCGCCGCTCCATCATGGCCCAGAGACTGTTTCGCGGCACCATCGCGCTGTCGGGCGTCTCCATAGGGAAGAAGGTGAACGCGGGCGAGCCCGCCATGTCGCCCGGCATCAGGAACCGGCCGGGCGGCAGGGTCGAGAGCGAGAGCGATTCCTGACGGCACTTGCGTAAGTATTGCGTGAAGATTTCCGCGCCCTTCTTCGCGACCTGCTCGTCCTTCTTGGCGACGGCGTTGATCGTGGAAAGGAACTCCAGCCAGTCCCTGGCGGCTTCGGCGCGCACCGCCTCGCGCGCCTGCGAAATCGACTGGCGCGACCACTCCTCATAGCTCAGGTCCAACAGCGGCAGATCGAGAAGCCACTCGCCCGGATAATCGACGATGTCGAGGTGCATCGTCTTCGTGCCGAGCGCGCGCCGGATCATGTCGGTGGGCGCAAACTCGATCGTCAGGCGAAGCTCGCTGATGTGCCGCGTTCCTTCGGGCCATTCCGGCGATGGGCCTGTAAGCTGAGCGAGGTTGCCCTCGTAATCGAAACGCGGCACCGCGTCGTCGGGCTGCGGCTCCAGATAAACCTTGTGAATGCGTTTTTGCGCGAACGGCTCGAAGAACGGGAGCGCGTTGCCCGCCAGAAGATTATGAACGAGCGACGTGATGAACACCGTCTTGCCCGAACGCGACAAACCCGTCACGCCAAGGCGGATGGAGGGCGAAAGGAGCTGTGCCGCCGCATCCTGCGTGCGCGCCCACGTTTCGGCCGCTGAGTTCGACAGGCGTTCCAGCAAATCCGCTACCTCTGGCAATGCAAGAGAATCGGCAGTGGTTGTATCAGCAGACGCGGCTTAGCGGAACCCGTGTTTTTGCCGCGAACGACACAGCGCCTGCACCCATGCTGGCCGTGGGCAGGCAAAACTTAAACCATTCGAGTAAAATTTACCGATAACAGTCAGGACGCTTGTGTTATTGACAGATCTCAAGGTTTTGACCGTCGAAGCGTCACAGCTTTGGGTAATTCAATGGAGTCCTTGGAGACCGAGCATGCCCAGGTTTCACTTAATGTCTTTTGCCGCCGCCATCATGTTCGTGATAGCCGGCGGCAATCTCGCATATGGCGTCAACGTCAAGCCGGACCGCACAAGCGCCCTGGCTCCCGCGTCCGACACCGTCTTGATCCGCGGCTTCCACGGAGGCGGGGTCCATCGTGGCGGGGCAGTCGCCGTGCGTGGCCCTCACGGCGGCAGAGGGGTCGCAGTGCATAGCAGCAGCAGGGTCGCCGTCCATGGCGGCAGAGGCGTCGCGGTGCATGGCGGCAGCAGAACGGTTGTACGAGGCCATCATGGCGGCGGAGCCGTTGCAGTGCGCGGCCCGCATGGCGGCGGGGCGGTTGTCGCGGGCGGTCCTCGTCGCGTCGGTTCGCGCTACGGCGGCGGCGTCTGGTACGGAACGGGACGGCGCTATTGGGGCGGACGGTGGTGGGCCTATGGCGTAGGCTCTTGCTGGCGGATGACCGACATCGGCTACGTCTGGATCTGCCAGTAGCCGAAGCGGTTATTGTATCGATTGAATCAAAAAGCAGGGCCGGGTTGACCCGGCCTAGTTCCCCGCCACCGTAGCGCCAAACGCAACGAGGGTGACGAGTAGCATCGCAAGGAGGCCGTAATCGACCGCATGGAGATGGACCACAGGGGATCTGCTTGCGGAGGCGTCACTCATATTTTGTATAAAGCGATACATGGCACACTCACTTGGCTCGGTTGTTAGATAAGTCTTACCACCCCCGAATTTCGTATTTCCCAAGCTGCAGCATCGCTTTTGCGCCTTATTCTATGTTGATTTAGCCGTTCTCATACGGCTGTCACGGCCCAGCGCATCAGCCTTGAGTTGCCCTTGCCGGCAATCCCACCGCCTTTGGCGATGCAAGTGAACGTGCAGAGGTTTCCCCCTTGTGAGTATTTTCCGAACCTTGAATGCCGCATGATTCATCACTAGGGTTCGGAGCTTTGCCAAAAAAACGGGGCCTCCCATGCATGACACAGAAGTACTGATCGAGGC
This sequence comes from uncultured Alphaproteobacteria bacterium, assembly GCA_963764115.1. Lineage (GTDB taxonomy): Bacteria > Pseudomonadota > Alphaproteobacteria > Rhizobiales > Rhodomicrobiaceae > Rhodomicrobium. The sequence goes on along the minus strand of CAVXRT010000024.1, from coordinate 99,182 downwards.
CCAAGAGCGGCGCCCCCGTCAGTCAAATCTGCTTTCAAAGTTCGAAGAGATTGCGCAAACGTTCCTGAGCCTGGTTAGTAGCGAACGAGGAAGCGGCGCGGTTTTTACCTCCCTCCAGGACTACCTCGATGGCTCCGTCTCGATTAACGCCGAAAATTTCAGGAGGAGGACCATTGTTCTCACGATCCACGATATGACGGAGGACTTGGAAGCTCCGCCGGCGCTGCAAAGCAAGACGCTGTCCAAGCTGGAACTTTTGAACGTACGTCCTCTGCCGCAAGTGACATACTATCGCGACATCGCCACGGCTATTCTCAGGATGGAGATCGTAACCAGACTGTAAGCCGGGAAAGCCCCGGCCGCATCAAGCACTCATCCCCTGGACCGCTAGGCCTGGGACCGGCCCACCTCAATCTGTTCCCTGTCACTTCCTGCCGGTCAGCCCGGCCTTGCGGAAGGCGTCGGCAAAAGCGCCGCCGCCAGCATCCGGCTTTCCGCCCTTCGGCGCGGCGCTCATCTTTTTCGGCGGCACCGGCCCCTTCGGCCCGCCGCCTTGCGGCCGGTCGCCCGCGCCGGGCTGATCGTCGAGCCGCAGGGTGAGCGAGATGCGCTTCCTCGGCTGATCCACCTCCATCACCTTCACGCGCACGATGTCGCCGGGCTTCACCACGTCGCGCGGGTCTTTCACGAAGGTCTTCGACAGCGCGGACACATGCACAAGCCCGTCCTGATGCACGCCGATATCGACGAAAGCGCCGAACGCGGCCACGTTCGTCACCACGCCTTCCAGCACCATGCCGGGTTTGAGGTCGCTGATCTTTTCCACGCCCTCCTGGAAGGTCGCGGTCTTAAACGCGGGGCGCGGGTCGCGGCCGGGCTTCTCCAACTCGCGCAGGATGTCGGTGACGGTCGGCAGGCCGAAAGTTTCGTCCACGAACGCCTTCGGCTGGAGCCCGCGCAGCACGGGCGCATTGCCGATCAGCGTCTTGATGTCGGTCTTGGCCGCGGCCACGATCTTGCGCACCACGGGGTAGGCCTCGGGGTGCACCGACGAAGCGTCGAGCGGATCGTCGCCATTGGGGATGCGAAGGAAGCCCGCCGCCTGCTCAAAGGCCTTCGGGCCAAGCCGCGGCACCTCCTGCAACTGGGAGCGCTTCTTGAAAGCGCCTTTCGTATCGCGATAGGCGACGATGTTCTTGGCGAGGCTTTCGCTGATGCCGGACACGCGCGCGAGCAGCGGCGGGGAAGCCGTGTTCACGTCCACGCCCACGGCGTTCACGCAGTCTTCCACCACCGCATCGAGCGACCGCGACAGCTTCGTTTCGGACAGGTCGTGCTGATATTGGCCGACGCCGATGGATTTCGGGTCGATCTTCACAAGCTCGGCGAGCGGGTCCTGCAGGCGGCGCGCGATGGAGACCGCGCCGCGCAGCGAAACGTCGAGCTCCGGCAGTTCGGCGCTGGCGTAGGCGCTCGCGGAATAAACGGACGCGCCCGCCTCCGACACCATGATCTTGGTAAGCTTGAGCTGCGGCAGTCCGGCCACCAGCTCGGAGGCGAGCTTGTCCGTTTCGCGCGAGGCGGTGCCGTTGCCGAAGGCGATCAACTCCACCTTATGCTGGATGCAGAGGCGGCCCAGGATCGCGAGCGACTCTCCCCATTGCCGCCTGGGCTCATGCGGATAGATCGTGGCCGTCTCCGCCACCTTGCCGGTTGCATCCACCACCGCAACCTTCACGCCGGTGCGGAAGCCCGGATCGAGGCCCATGGTGGCGCGCGTCCCCGCAGGCGCTGCGAGCAGGAGATCGCGCAGATTGCTCGCGAACACCCTCACGGCCTCTTCCTCCGCCGCTTGCCACAGCCTCATGCGCAGATCCACCGAGAGATGCCCCTGGATGCGCGTCCGCCAGGCCCAGCGCACGGTGTCGTTCAGCCATTTGTCGGCGGGGCGGCCCTTGTCGGCGATGTTGAACTTGCGCGCGATGCGGGCCTCGTACAGGCTCGGGCCGCTGGCGGGCGCCTGCGCCGGGTCTTCCGGCTCGAAATTCAGATCGAGCACGCCCTCCTTCTCCCCGCGGTACATCGCCAGGATTCGGTGCGAAGGCATCTTCGTCAGCGGCTCCTTCATGTCGAAATAGTCGGAGAATTTCGCGCCTTCGGGCGTGTCCTTCTTGTCGTCTTTCGCCTTGGCGGCGAGGCGGCCACGGCCCCACATCTCCTCGCGAAGATTGCCGATGAGGTCCGCGTCTTCGCCGAAGCGCTCGACCAGGATCGAGCGCGCGCCTTCTAGCGCGGCCGTTGCGTCGGCCACGCCCTTCTCCGCGTCGATGAACGTCGCGGCGATGGCGTCCGGGAATTTCGTCGGATCGCTCAGCAGCGCGTCCGCCAGCGGCTCAAGCCCCGCCTCCTTCGCGATCTGCGCCTTCGTGCGCCGCTTCGGCTTGTAGGGCAGATAGATGTCTTCGAGCCGAGCCTTCGTGTCCGCCGCCATGATTTGCGCCTGGAGCGCATCGTCGAGCTTGCCCTGCTCGCGGATCGACTCCAGGATCGCGGTGCGGCGCTCCTCCATCTCGCGCAAGTATCCGAGCCGCTCTTCCAGCGTGCGCAGCTGCGCGTCGTCGAGCATGCCGGTGACTTCCTTGCGGTAGCGCGCGATGAAGGGCACCGTCGAGCCGCCGTCCAGAAGCTCGACCGCCGCCTGCACCTGCTGCGCCCGCACGCCAAGCTCGTCCGCAATCCGCTGTTCGATGGATTTCATCAGTCACCGCTCCGCTGTGGTCGCCCCGCGAGGGAGGCTCGAATCGAGCCGCGATCATACGCGGGCGGCGGCGGGATTCAACGACGAGCACGCGGCGCGAGCCGAAGAGTCCCCCACGAAACTGTGAAGGTGAGATGGGATTGGCGGTGGAGGAGATGCTTTCGCTACCCTTCACCTTCTTCACTACGCCCCTGACGCAATTACGGAGGCGCGGCAGATAGAAGCCGCCTCTCTTACAAGCGCTTAATTGTGACCGATATGAAGGGGATCGCTTCGTGCTTAAAAAGTATTACTTCTTGCGCAAAACCAAGACCTTTCCTATATTTCCGCACACACGGAGGTTATGCATGGCCGAAATTGAACGCCTGAGCATCGCCCTGCCGGCGCCTATGGCGAACGCCGTGCGCCGGGCTGTCGAGGACGGCGAGTATGCCTCGACAAGCGAAGTCATCCGGGATGCGCTGCGGCTTTGGGAATTGCGCCGACATCTGCGTGAGCGCGATCTGGGTGTGCTGCGCCAACGATGGGACGAGGGCAAAGCAAGCGGCCGCGCAGGCCCGCTCGATATCGGCGGCCTGATCGCCGAGGAGCGGGCCCGTCTAAAAGACGGCAAGACTGAACGTGGCTGAGCTTTTCTTATCGCGCCGCGCCGAAGCCGAACTGCGCCAAATCTGGCGTTACATTGCGGCGGAAAATCCCGACGCGGCCGACCGTTTGCTGCTGAAAATCGACGGAAAGCTTCAGACCCTGCGTGATTTTCCAAAGATCGGCGCGCTTCGCGCCGATATCCGACCTGGCTTCCGTATGCTTGTCGAAGGGAATTATCTTTTGCTCTACGACTATGACGAAGCCGGTGATGCCGTTGAACTGATTTCGGTCGTCGATGGCCGTCAGGATTTGACGGAGTTGTTTTGACTTAAATTTGGCGGCGAGGCTGGTATCGAACGCTGGGTGCAATGAAGGGCGCCGTCGAGCCGCAGTCCAGAAGCCAAGCTCGTCCGCAATCCGCTGTTCGATGGATTTATCTGCTGCGCTCCGCTATGAGAGGCCGCCCGCGAGGGAGGCTCGAATTGAGGGGGGGATCATACGCGGGCGGCGGCGGGATTTAACGACTAGCACGCGGCGCGAGCCGAAGAGTCCCCCCCGAAACTGTGAAGGGTGAGATGGCGTTGAGGCAGGAACGGCGGCGCAAGGCAACGCCACGATTGTGAGGTGCAGGCGACGCAGTGTACGTTCTGGCTCTGAAAGCCGGTGAATGGTATGGTGCTCCTATGCACGCTGTGAACGAAAAGCTTGAGACATTATTCGAGAAGGTGCGCTCCCTGCCAAGGGAACGGCAAGAGGCCGCTCTAGAGGCCCTGGCCGACATCGCGGCCGAACCATACGCCTTGTCCAGTCACGAACTCGCAGTGCTGAAGCCCGCGCTTGCGCGCGCGAGGCGAGGCGAGCACCTCAGCGATGCGGATGCGAGCGACCTTCTTGACGAGCCATGGGGCTGAGGCTCGCGCTCGATCCTCAGCCAGCGCAAGCTTGGCAAGATAGGCCTCGATATCGCGCACGAGTTCTTTCACCGAGGCGAAACTTCCGGTTCGGATGACGTCTTGTGTCAAGTCGGCGAAGAAGCGCTCGACAAGGTTCATCCAGGACGATGAAGTGGGCGTGTTATTTTTAGCCGGAATTGGACGCTGAAAAGTCCGTTAAATATGTTTCAGCCCTCCGCTGTTAACCATACTCGCCCCTTCCGAGCTGAGGCAGCAGAAGCGCTTCTCTATATTTTTTCATTTTAAATCAATGTCTTGCTGTCATTAACGTCTCGGTCAGGAGCTTTTTCCTAACATCTCAGCCCAGGGAATGCGGACGCAAGCCAACCTGATCGGAGACTAAGCGAGATGCCGCCTTTCGCAACGTTCATACAAAAAGCCAGCTGGCCTGTAAGCCGGGTTCTGTTCCGGGGCGAGCCGCCGGAAGAGCCAAGTCCCAGGATGACGGCCCTTTAATGCAGCGAAGATAGCCGGGCGCCGCGCGTGGCCCGTGATCCAGCGCGCCGAAAAACGGTCGCAAATGGAGCGTAGCCGAGTTGCGCGCCATAGAGATGGAAGAGCCATGCAGGATAGAAACAGTCTTTGGTTTGCATGGCCCAATCTTGCGGCAGGCCACAAGGTCGCGCGGTTTTTGGCGGTCGCGCTGTGCATGGGGGTGGCAGCTTGCGCCTCGGATCGGAATTACCCAAGTCTCTCCACGATCACAGATTTAGGTAGCATTTTGACCCCGCAAGAGCGTCAAAAGGCTGTGGAAGAATTGCAGAAGCAGGATCAGGCTCACAGCTATCTCTCGCGGCCCGCCGACCAGCAATGATCAGGGCGTGATCCAACCCAAAGGCGCGCCTTGGACGCTGACCCGCAGCGCCTTAACGCTCCGAGCAGGCCTTGCCTTGCTTTGCCCGTTTGACCTTCGCCTCTGCTTCGGACCTTACTTCCGCGATTGTCTGGAGTAAATTCTCGCTATTGGAGCTGAGTTTGTCTGCCCAGGCGCTTAGATCGTCGCGGTCAATGCAGCGCAAATTGTTATCGCGCGCAAACTCGTGTCCAATAACCTGACCCAGGATGCACAGCTCCTTAAGAAGGGGCCTTCGATCAGCGTCTCGATACCGTTGCAGAACAGGCTCGACAATGGTTTCCCAGTACGGTCTCGACTGGCAGAAAGGCCATGAAGGCAGTCCCTCGCATTTTCCATCCCACCACGAAATATACCATCTTTTGTGCAACTCGTTTTCATAGTTCAACTTGCCCACCGGTGATATAAAATGTTTACAAACCTCGGGAATAGCGGCCTCTTGGCCAAGCACAGCCTGTGTCACGAAAATATGTAACACCACCGGCAAAAATAGGCGCGCGCTCGAATACTTTGCTCGAATTTGCAGGTATTTAATCAACGCCATTTGCTCCGATGACTGAATTGGCCTGAGATTGAAACATCATGGCGTTCCATGCACTCAGGAAGCCGTTTTACAAACGACAGGCGCTAAGGTGGGAAACCCGATACAAACGAGAGCATCCTCAGTTTCGGCAGGCGCCTTCGCCTGGGTTTGCACATCGGCTGGGGCGCCCGCGCGGGTGCAGAGAGCGAGTATAGAAAGCGGAACTGAAGCGCAAACACCGACCATGAACACCTCTGCACGATGTCGTTAGGTTTGACCGCTGTTTATTGGGCGCTTATGATTTGTTCAACTGCAAATTTGTAAACGGCCCATTACCTTGACGGGGGCGCTTTAGCCGGCGAATCCTGGCGCGTTATAATGGTGCGCCTGGTTTTTCAAAGCAGATCAGCTTAACTATTCGGATGGTCCGGCGAAGACTCTCAGGAAGGGCGTAAAATCCCCGCCGCGATCACTTGGGGCGACGTTCCGAGCGCATTGAGCGCGGACGGAACTCAGCTAAGGACTGCCGCCCTTACTGCAACGAACTGGCATGCTGCGCCGCCGAGCACGAAGATGTGCCAGATCACATTGTGGAAGCGCAGCCGCTCCATCAGATGGAACGCCACGCCCAGCGTATAGACGATGCCGCCCGCCACCAGCAGGGCGAGCGCCTGCCTTGGCAAGGCAGCCATTATGGAATTGAGCGCGAGCACCACGATCCAGCCTTGGAAAAGATAGAGCACGACCGAAATTCTATCGAAGCGCCTCGGGAAGCGGAGCTTTATGACGATGCCCACAGCTGCAATAGCCCAAACGGCTGCGAGCAGGGCATGACCCACCGCGCCTCCGACCACGAGCGCGAAGGGCGTATAGCTGCCTGCGATCATGACGAAGATCGCTGCGTGGTCCAGACGCCGCAGAATCTCTTTAACGCCCGCATGGGAGACGAGATTGTAGGCTGCGGAAGCCGAAAACATGCAGATCATCCCGATGCTGTAGACGATCAGGCCGATAAAGAGCGCCAAGGGCAGAGTGCCGATCGCACCGATAAGAAGCAGGGCGGCTGCCGTTACGCTGAAAACAACGCTCACGGCGTGGACGCAAGCATCCGCGATGCGCTCAAGACGCGTATAGGACGGGAAAAGGTGATGCAGGTGGTTCATGCCCGGCCAGCTACCTCATACGGGCCAGCAAATAGGGCCGACCATTACTCTAATGCTTCAACTCGTCGGCGGCGATGCGTGCGCGAAAGCGGCTCAGGCCGTATGCGATGATTGCCGCTACAATGGGAATGCTGATGCCCATGACGAGTTCCGGGTTCACTTCGAAGCCACCCGCGTGGGCCGCCTTTGCAGCGTACCCGACAAGACCTACGATGTAATAAGTGATGGCGGCGACCGATAGCCCCTCGACTGTTTCCTGCAGGCGAAGCTGCAGCTTCGCGCGCCGATCCATCGAGGCAAGCACGGCCTGATTCTGCTGCTCCAACGTCACGTCGACCTTGGTCGAAAGCATATTCGTTGCGCGCGACACGCGGGTGGAAAGCGCCTCCTGGCGCGCCTTGGCGGCAGCGCAGGTGCTCATCGCCGGTTCAAGACGGCGCTCGGTGAACTCCTGGAAGAGCTGCAAGCCTTGTATGCGCTCCTCGCGAAGCTCCGCGATCCGCCGCTGGACGATGTCATAATAGGCCGCTGCGGCGCTGAAACGATACGCGCTTGCGGCACGGCGGCTTTCGATCTCCGCTTCGAGCTTCGTCAGGCGTTCGAGAAGGTCGGGCTCTTCCTTGTCCCCTGACCTCACCATTGCGGAGGTGATCTCGACAAGCTCGCCTTCCCAGGAGTTCAGACGCGGCGCCAGTTCGTGCGCGAAGGGCAACGCCAGCAGCGCCATCATGCGGTAGCTGTCGATCTCGACCAGCCGCTGCACGAGACGCCCCGCTTGCCGCGGCGTCAGCGTGAGGTCCTGGATAAGGATGCGGCTGAAGCCGTCGCTATGGATGCGGAAATCCGTGAAAGCGCGCCCAGCGCCGCTCGAAACAGCCGATCCGACGAGGATATTCCCGTCAAAGTATCGTGCGGAGATATCATCGAGGTTGGGAAGCGACGAATTTGCCCGCGTGAGCATGATATTGGCCGCGACCAGGAGCTTGCCCGGCAGGCTCGCCACCCATTCCTGCGGCACGGCCCTGATCGGCGGATCGGAGAACGGCGGGTTCTCATCCTTCGCAATAATGAACTTATACCGCGTGAATTCGGTGTGACGCTCCCACTTGACGCGGAAGGGGCCGAGATCGGCGCTGTAATGACTGGCTCCCTCCACGGGCAGCGGCGCATTGAACCGTTCCGCCAGTTCGCGAACCTTGGCGCCGCTCTCCTGGCGCGCAGCTTCGTCTGTGAAAAGCGCGAGATACGAGATGGCGCAGGGCGCATGCAACTCCTCGGGCGGACGAGCATGAACCTCGTCACTTAACTTTAGCCGCAGGGGATGGTTCGCCGGAAGGATCATACCGTGTGTCTGTTCCATCCGCGGCCATCCGTCAAGCCTTCGTCGCAATTTCGCACGGTCCCGTGAGGCGGCCTTCGCAAGGTCTTTCCATAATTTGAGAGAAACGTGAATGTCCGCACGCCAGAACTTATGGCGCTGGTTTTGGTCTTCCTTTATGAGCAGTGTTCTCTTCTTTTCCACTCCAGTCTGGCAAATCATGAAACTTCTTCGCATCCTCGCCGTGCCTGTCGCGTTGTTTTGCATCGGAGCAGGGTTGTGGCAGCTTGAAAGCACAACGTCGGGTCTGTCGATATCGGGCACCACTGTTGGAGCGACGCCGGTCACGGTGTTCCGGCTCGAAAACGCGGCGCCCGCGCCTGTCGTCGTAATCGCCCACGGGTTCGCCGGCTCCCAGCAACTCATGCAGCCTTTCGCGGCGACGCTCGCCCGAAACGGATTCATCGCCGTGACGTACGACTCTCTCGGGCATGGCCATAATCCGCAGCCCATGACCGGCGACGTGACGAAGGTGGAAGAAGGCCCCACACCGGCGCTTGTCAGGGACCTCGCGAGCGTGGCCGCGTTCGCCAAGGGTCTTCCCGGCAGCGATGGGCGCATCGCGGTGCTGGGGCATTCGATGTCGAGCGACATCGTGATCCGATACGCGCAGGGCCATCCCGAGGTGGCGGCGACAGTCGCCGTCTCCATGTTCTCGCCCGCGGTGACGCCGGAAAGCCCGAAGAATCTCGCCGTCATCGTCGGCGACGATGAGTTCGGCAAGCTCAAGGACGAGGGCCGGCGCGTTGTGAGCATGATTTCCGGCGGAACGCCAGAGCCGGGCGTGACCTATGGCAGCTTCGCGAACGGAACGGCGCGCCGCGTCACCTTCTCGCCCGGCGTCGAGCACATCGGCGTGCTCTACAGTCCGGCAAGCATGACGGCGGCCCTCTACTGGCTCGAACAGGCGTTCGGGCAAAGCCACAGCAATGGCTATATCGATCAACGCGGCCCCGCGATTGGCCTCCTCTTTTTCGGGCTCGCGCTCCTCGCCTGGCCGCTTGCGGCGTTTCTTCCTCGGGTGTCGGTTCCTCCAACCGGGGCAGGCCTGAGATGGCGAAAGCTTCTTCCCCTTGCAATCGCCCCGGCGATCCTAACCCCTCTTATCCTCTGGAAGATGCCCACCAAGTTCCTCCCCATTCTCATGGCCGACTACATAACCATCCATTTTGCGTTGTACGGTCTTCTCACAGCGGCCGGGCTCTGGCTTTTGGCGCGCAGGACACCCAAGGATGGAGGTTCCGGCCCGGCCCGATTACGCCGTCGCCACATGGGCCGGCGCCGCTCGCGGAGCTGACTTGGCCCTTGTCGATGCGCCCGCGAAGGGTCTTATGTTGCCCGGGCCAGCAACAGCGGCGGCCACTAAAAGAGACCTTGTGCCGGTAACCGGACGCGGCGGCCTTGCCCCTGCGTCGCCACAGGCTTCGCCGCCTCCGGCTGCGTTCCGCAAAAGGCTGAGCTACGCCAACTTCCTCCTCGCGACGCTCCTGGTCGCCGGCTACAGCATTTTCGGCTTCGGCTTGCCCTTGGACCGATACGTCCTGTCCTTCTCGCCGATCCCTGAGCGGGTTCCCCTGCTCCTGGCGGTCCTTGCGGGAACGCTGCCCTTCTTCCTTGCGGATGAATGGCTCACCCGAGGCCCTGGCGCGGCGCGAGGGGGGTATCCCATGACGAAGATTTTCTTCCTTCTCTCCCTCGTCATTGCGGTTGCGCTGAACTTCAAGAAGCTATTCTTCCTGATGTTCATTATTCCCATCGTCCTGATTTTCTTCATCATCTACGGCCTGTTCAGCGGCTGGGTAAACCGGCGCACCGGCAACCCGCTCGTCGGCGGGGTCGCAAACGCTCTCGCCTTCGCCTGGGCCATCGCCGTCACCTTTCCGCTCATCAGCCAGTAAGGAAAAGCAAGCGCGCTTGGGATAACGCCTGTTTTTTTCGGTGAAATCGCTTATCACTATCCTCGAATAAACAGCGGACATTTCGATGAAGCAACATTCCCTGCCCGAGGCGGCCCTATTACTGCTTGCTGCGAGCATATCCCTTCTGCCGGCGCCGAGGGCATCTCATGCGCAACTTGCCCCTGCAAAGGGAGTTCAACTCGCGTCGCACCGGGCGGTGTATGACCTGACGCTCGACAAGACGGGGGCAGGCTCGAATGTCAGCGACATTCGCGGCCAGCTCATTTACGACTTCAGCGGGTCGGAATGCCAGGGCTACACCCTCAACACCCGTCTCATTACGGAGATATTCGATCGCGAAGGCAAACCCAGCACCACCGACATCCGCTCCGAAAGCCAGGAGGATGCCGATGCCCGGCATTTCCGGTTCAACACCTCGCAATTTGTCAACGACAAGCTGAGCGAGAGCACGAAGGGGTTCGCTGTACGCCCGCCCCGCTCGCGCGACATCGTCAATGTGGAGCTCGAAAAGCCGAAGAGGAGTATGTTTACCCTGTCCGGCAACATCTATTTCCCGACGCAGCACTCAATCACCATTTTGAAGGCCGCCATGGCCGGCGAAGCCCGCATTCAGGCCGATATTTATGACGGGTCTGAAAAAGGCACGAAAATCTATGAAACGACAACAGTGATCGGAGCGCCCCTGGAGCTGGCCGCGAACGCGCAACTGCCCGTCGTCAAGAACTCGGAAGAGCTGGACTCGATCCAATCCTGGCCTGTGGTCGTCAGCTATTACGACCAGGGTCCGAAAAAGGACGGCCTTCCAAGCTACGAGGTGTCTTTTCGCATGTACGCGAACGGGGTGAGCCGGAAGCTGAAGCTCGATTACGGTACCTTCTCCTTGAACGGAGAGCTGACAGAGATCGAGTTTTCGAAGACTAAGCCGTGCCCTTGACATCAGCCCGGTTTGAAACGCGCTCCCGTGAGCGGCCTCTGCCAGATAAGTTTTTTTAGTTTTGAGCCAATCCCGGAGCGAGGCGCTTGAGCCAGTCGCAAACCTTCGACTAAAGCGCCGTGCGCTTAATCGGACAGGCCTCGATACGTGTTCTGCATGCACATTGGACCTCACTTTATTGGCTTCCCGCTTGCGTTTGCGTCACGGATTTTTCTTGAGTGAGGATTGTATGAGAAAGCGCCTTGCCGGGAAGTTAACGAATAAGTCGTTGATATTGCTACGAAATTCCAGGAACGGACGGCGCTCCGGCGCACCCGGCGGGCGGATTTGGGCGCGATCGTGGTTAACACGGGAATCCGAGATTATATTTAACGGACTTTTCAGAGCCCACTTAATGCCAAAATTCCAGCATTAAATTCTATTTAATGGGGCCGGTCGGCGGTAAAAAATCTGTTCACTTTCAACGCGTTAGAGCCTCCTGTCTACCGCCGCTCGTAGGCCTCGTGCTAGGCGGGATAAATGCATGGTTAAGCCTAATGAAGTGTAAATTGGACCGGAAATAAATCCGCGGCGCGCGCCTTAACCAGTTTCAGATTAATGCTCGGCGCCGCGAACGAAGCGTTAAAGCGCGTAGCGAATTGCTAGAACCGATGTCATGGCCGGGCTGCCCGGCCATCGAGTCCCGAAGCCCATAAAGATGGAGTTTGTCGCCCTGGATGGCCGCCTCGGAGGGCGGCCATGACAACACTGGGATCGACACGCTCTAACCGCGAGGCATGCGGCGGGCGCCGTCGGAGATGGCAGCCGCCAGGCGAGAAGTCTCTCGTATTCAATCGACGCGGGCGCGCGGTTGAGCTTGCGCCGCCGCGGCTCCGAATTTTGCGCACGCCGCGGTAGAGCAGTTCGCAGGGGGTTTTCTCTCAACCTGTCACGTCGAAAGCGGCAAGCGCCGCCATGTTGACAAGGTCGTTGTCGGTCGAACCGAGCGACGCGATCTGCACGGGCTTCGACAGCCCCACTAGGATCGGGCCGATCACCGTCCCGCCGCCAAGCTCCTGGAGCATCTTTGTCGAGATGCTCGCGGCATGGAAGGCCGGCATGACGAGCACATTCGCAGTGTCCGTGAGACGGCAGAAGGGATACAGCGCCATGGCCCGCCTGTTCAGCGCGACGTCGGCGCCCATGTCGCCATCATATTCGAACTCGACTTCGCGCTGATCGAGAAGCCTCACGGCCTCGCGAACGCGGTCAGCCCGCTCACTCGGCGGATTGCCGAAAGTCGAGAAGGCCAGAAGCGCGACCCGCGGCGTCATGCCAAACCGCGACGCCACGGCGGCCGCCTCGACAGCGATGTCGGCCAATTCTTCCGAGTCGGGCATGGCGGTTATCGACGTATCGGCGACAAGCACGACCCTGCCGCGGCTGATGATGATGGAAACGCCGATAACGCGGCGGCGCGGCTTAGGATCGAGCACGCGACGGACATATTGCAGCGCCGTAGACCAGTTCCTGGTGATGCCGGTGACCATGGCGTCCGCATGCCCGAACGCAACCATGCACGCCGCAAACACGTTGCGGTCGTTCTTCACGAGCCGCTGGCAATCACGGTAGAGGTAGCCTTGCCGTTGCAGGCGCTGGTAAAGGTATTCGGCGTACTCCTCGTTGTGCTCCGAATGGAGCGCGTTATGAACCTCCAGCCCTTCCTGGTTCACGCCGGCGAGGAAAAGAGCCTGCCGGACCTGCGAGTCGCGCCCGATCAGGATCGGCTGACCGAGCTTCTGACCCTGGAAGGAGCTCGCGGCGCGAACGACCAGTTCCTCCTCGCCCTCCGCGAAGACCACCCGCCTCTGATTTCAAGCGCAGCGAATTGAATATGGAGTTGATGAAGCCGGCCGCCGGGTCGAGCCGCGCGGAAAGCCGCGCCTTGTAGCCCTCCATATCGATAATCGGCCGGCGCGCGACGCCGGAGTCCATCGCCGCTTTTGCGACCGCCGACGGTATCTCGCAAATAAGACGCGGATCGAAGGGCGCCGGGATGATGTAGTCTGGCCCGTAGCGCAGCCGGCGGCCGTAGACCTTGGCCACCGCGTCCGGAACGTCCGCCCGCGCAAGTTCCGCAATCGCCTGGGCGGCTGCGATTTTCATCGGTTCGTTTATGGTCCGCGCCTGCACGTCGAGCGCGCCGCGGAAGATGTAAGGGAAGCCGAGAACGTTATTGACCTGGTTCGGATAGTCGGAACGGCCCGTGGCGACGATAGCATCGTCGCGGACCTGGGCGACGTCCTCCGGCGTGATTTCGGGGTCCGGGTTCGCCATGGCGAAAATGATGGGCTTGTCGGCCATCCGGGCGACCATTTCCTTCGTCAGCGCGCCGGCGGCGGAAAGGCCGAAGAAAGCGTCCGCGCCTTCAACCGCCTCGGCGAGCGTCCGCGCCTTCGTGTCGATGGCGTGCGCCGACTTCCACTGGTTCATGCCCTTCTGCCGGCCCCGGTAGATCACGCCGGTCGTATCGCAAAGCGTTACATTCTCATGGCGGAGGCCCATCGCCTTCATGAGTTCGAGACAGGCGATGCCCGCGGCGCCCGCGCCGTTGCAGACAACCTTGACGTCCGCCATCTCGCGGCCGGTCAGATGCACGGCGTTGATCAGCCCAGCGGTTGCGATGATGGCCGTGCCGTGCTGGTCGTCATGGAACACCGGAATGTCCATCAGCTCGCGCAGGCGGCTCTCGATCATGAAGCAGTCCGGGGCCTTGATGTCTTCCAGATTGATGCCGCCCCAGGACGGACCGAGATAGCGGACGGCGTTCACGAACGCGTCCACGTCCTGCGTGTCGACCTCGATATCGATGGAATCGACGTCGGCGAAACGCTTGAAGAGAACGGCCTTTCCTTCCATCACGGGCTTCGAAGCCAGCGCGCCGAGATTGCCAAGCCCCAGAATAGCGGTGCCGTTGGAGATGACCGCGACGAGGTTGCCCTTCGCGGTGTAATCGTAAGCAAGCCTCGGGTTCTCGGCGATGGCCTCGACGGGAACCGCAACGCCCGGCGAATAGGCGAGGCTGAGATCGCGCTGCGTCGCCATCGGCTTCGTCGGCACGATTTCGAGCTTTCCGGGCTTGCCTTCAGAATGATATTGAAGCGCCTCTTGCCGCGTGAATTTGCGCTGAGGGCTGGCGGCGGCTTCCCGCCGTTCTTGGGGGAGCGTTTCCGAAACGGTTTTCAGCCGCGCCTTTGAGGCGGGTTTGGAAGGATGCATCTGCGATCTTTGAATGAGCTGAAATGGATTGAAAAGGCCCCGCTTGCGGATCGGGTTGCTGCAACGTTAGCCCCCCCGGTTGTGCCGCACAAGCGCACATCCGCTATGCTATGCCCCTTTTTCACGAAGGTGTGATGAGCTCGCGCTCCGTTAAGGGTGGCACAATTTTCATTTGATATCCGCCAGCGAAGACGTTTGCGGCGTGGTTTGAATTACCTAGGCAGACTTGAGCCAAGCCTCGAGTGCGGTTCGGCCTTTTGTTTGGCTAGCGCGGAGATGTTCGATCATATAATTTTGCGGTGTGCGGGAGGGATTGTCAGTGCGGCGTAGTCGAGGCTTTAGAAACGGATCGACCGTATGATTCATGCCATTGTTATTGCGATTTGTTTCATGCTCTTTCCCCAAGCGAGCGAGGCCGCAAATCGGCGCCCGGTCGCCCACCCGGCTCCCGAAGCTGCGGCAAAGACCTTTCGGGATTGTCCGTCCTGCCCCGAGATGGTCGTCGTTCCGGCGGGCGAGTTCCTGATGGGGTCCCCGGAAAGCGAGAGGGGACGCGGCAAGGATGAGGGGCCGCAACATCCGGTTACGATCGCGCAACCCTTCGCCGTCGGCAAGTTCGAGGTCACGTTCAACGAGTGGGACGCCTGCGTCGCAGACCGCGGCTGTACCTACAATCCTGGCGACGAAGGTTGGGGCCGGGGCAGGCATCCCGTGATCAACGTGTCCTGGAACGACATTCGGCAATACACGGCCTGGCTCTCAAAGAAGACAGGGAAGGAGTACAGGCTCTTGTCGGAGGCGGAATGGGAATACGCCGCCCGCGGCGTGACCAAGACATCCGATGCGAGCACGCCTTTCTCCACCGGGCAGACGATCAACTACAGGCAGGCGAATTACGACGCGAACTTCACCTACGGCTCCGGTCAGCAGGGCGCCTACCGCCAAAAGACGACCGATGTCGGGACTTTCCCCCGAAATACATTCGGCGTTTATGATATGCACGGCAATGTCTGGGAGTGGGTCGAAGATTGCTACAAGCCGTCTTACGAAGGCGCGCCGGCCGATGGCTCGGCCGTGAAATCCGACCAGTGCGATCTGCATGTTCTTCGCGGCGGGGCCTGGAACTACTACCCCAAGCTCCTGCGGTCGGCCTACCGATATGCGACGCCGCCCGATATTCGCCTCAATAACTTCGGTTTTCGCGTTGCGAGGGCCATCTGATGCCGGAAGGACGAATGATTTCGAATTTGAGTTTTTTTAAGATGAAATACAAACCTCTTCGCTCCTGCGCCGCCGCTCTCTTTATTGCGGGCTTTGCTCTGGGCCCAATCCCTTACGCAGACGCCCGAACAGCCCAGAGGGAAGAGCACTTCGTTCCGAACCACACCCCCGGCACACCACTGTTAGCCGTCGTGGGACTGGCGGAGCAGCGCGTCTCCATCTATGACGCCAAAGGCAAGATTTTGGAGTCGCCGGTCTCGACGGGGCAGACTGGCTACGAGACCCCCGCCGGGATTTACAGCATCGTACAGAAGGAGGAGGACCATCACTCCAACCTCTATGACGATGCTTCCATGCCATTCATGGAGCGGATCACCTGGACAGGCATGGCGCTCCATGCCGGTGTGCTGCCGGGCTATGCGGCTTCGCATGGATGCGTACGCCTGCCGCAAGATTTCGCAGAACGCCTCTATGACGTGACCAGCATGGGGATGCGGGTCCTCGTCGTGCGGGAAGAGATCGCGCCCGCTGAAGTCTCGCAGCCTTTCATTTTCGGCGATGCCTCGAGCCAGAAAGAGCCGAAGGCCGAGCGCCGCGACGGCATTTCGCCGACGCGCTATTCGCCGTCGACAAACGATGAGGCCATATCGCGCCTCAGAATGACGCTGGCGCAAAAAAGCGCGGAAGCCCAGAACGCGGCAAGGCAGGTCAAGGATCTGAGGGTCGCGGCTTCGAAGATGACGACGGAAGCCGCGTCGACCGCGCGTGCGTTCCAAGCCGCCGAGGGCAATCTAGCCAAGGCGGAAGCGGATCTGAAAGCTGTCGACGCGGCCCTCGAAAAAGCGCCTCCCGAGAGAACGGCGCAGCTGGCCGAAGCGAAGGCGCAAGCGCTTTCCAAGCTAAATGCCGCTCAGCTTCAGTTCGATGCGGCGAAAACCCAAGCTGTATCCAAGGCCGAGGCCCTGGCGCAAGCGCAGGCAGAGATCAAGGCCGCCGATACCGCTCTCGCGGCGGCTCTGGATGCTTCGGAGGAGGCTCGGCTGAACCTCGCGCCGGTCTCGGTCTTCATCAGCCGCAAGACGATGCGCCTTTACGTCCGCAAAGCCAATCACCCGGTCTATGAATCTCCCGTCATGATCCGCGATCCCGGCAAGCGAATCGGGTCGTTCGTGTTCACGGCCCTGGAGTCAGGACAGTCCGGCATGCGCTGGAATGTCGTGTCCATGTACAAGGACGCCGTCAACATCGAACCCTTTTCGAAGGAAAGGCAAAGCTCAGCGAGGGGCCGTGACCCCGCGCCTGCAGATGTCGCCGGGGCCGAAGCCGCCCTCGACCGGCTCACGATCCCACAGGATGCGATCGACTACATATCGCAAGCCGTGTTGCCGGGCTCGTCGCTGATCATCTCGGATGAAGGCCCCAGCATCGAAACCGGGAAGGACACCGATTTTGTGGTCTTCATGAGCGGCGAGCCTCAGGGTGGCATCGCGGTGCGCGCCCATCATCATGAGATGGCCAGGCGTGACCGCAGCTGGTTCGACCAGGATTGGTGGGGTAGCTCTTCATCGACCTCGCAACGCGGCGGCGAACGCTACCGGCCCCGTGGCGGCGGCTGGGGCGGCGGAGGATGGAGCGGCGGCGGAGGAGGAGGATGGGGCTTCCCGTTCTAGCTAATGGTCTGCGAAACGTCACCTTCTCTGAGAGGGAACAACTCGAGTTCCCAACTTTCCGAAAGCAGCGTCCATCGGTTTGGTTGAGCAACCGCCCGAACCGCCAGCGAGGCTTTAGGAGAAAACAAGCCGAACCGCCACACGGCCGAAGGCGGCGCCGGCTGACTTTCCCGGTCATTTTCTGTGCCACTTCGTACCGTCATGGACACTCGCACGCCTCAGGATGAACCCGATCACCTCCGCCACCGCTCTGTACAGTTCCTTTGGAATTTTTTGATCGAGCTCAAGCTGCGACAGCGATTGCGCCAATGGCTCGTTACGCTCGACATGAACGCCCGCGGCTCCAGCTAGTTCGACAATCCTGTCGGCGACCTCGCCCTTCCCCTTTGCGGTCACGCGCGGAGCGTCATCAACTCCCAGCGCATATTGAAGCGCCACGGCGATCTTCTGGCCCTGCTGCCCCTCGTCTTTGTCAATCACGGCAATGGCCCCATCATTTTAAGCCGCCCTCACGGACCGAGAGGTCCTCGACCGCGAAATCGGCCTGCTCAAGGGCGGTTTTGAGTTCCGGAAGCCAAGCGCTGAGAACGGACGAGGATTCGGCCTGATCGCTCGCCAGCCTCACGGTTAGAGCGCTGGCGGAAAGCCCGATACTCACACGGACCGGACCGATGGTTCCCGCATCGAGCGAGAAGTTGACTGTCCAGCGCTTGGTCGATCGTGAACGCCCCTCTGGCCTTGCCTCGTCTTCATCGTCCTCTTCGACCCGCATCATGATGGGGCGCTGCATTTGCGGAAGTTGAAATGGGACTTGGATCGCAAAAGCGGAATTCGGATCTTGCTGTTCGGTGCCGGGAGAGGAGACCGCCGCCTGCTGGGCGAGCTGTGAAGCTCCGTCAGCCGAAGACGGCGAGCGCGCATCATCATCCTCGCTGAGCTCGGGGGCGGAAGACCTCGCTTCCAACTCGTAGGGCGCCCGTCCCGCTTGCAGTTGCGCCTGAGGCGAAAAGGCTGCTTCAGCATACGCCGCCTGCACGGCTGGTATCGAGCGAAACGGCGCAGCCGCAAGGGTGGCGTTTTGGAAACCTGTTTCGGCGCTCAGCACCGCTTTGATGGCGGCCTGCGCTGCCAGAACCGGGCCTTCAAGCGAAGCCCCTGCTGACTGCAAAAAACTGGCGGCCGTTTCGCCTGCGATCGCGTAGCCGCGCCCAAAGCCGAGGGGTTGCGGCGCAGGCGGCGAGGAAGCGCCATCGGTATTCTGCCGAGGGACGAGTTCAAGGCTGCGGCTGGACTGACCACGATCCTGACCAGGAGCAGAGGCCGCAGACTCCTGCTCGTACCCAGCCTGGATTTCTGCTAGCGATTGCTGAGAAGCAAGGTCGGCAGCGGAATACGCCGCCATCGGGGGCGGTTGAGAACCCGGCGATGCGATAGTGGCGCTTGTTTCGGCGCTCAGCGCCGCTTCGTTGATCGCGGCCTGCGCCGCAAAAACCCAATTTTCAATCGAGACCGCTCCAGGCCGCAAACTGCCGGTTGCTTCGCCTGGCGCGCTGTAGCCTCGCCCGAGCCCTGCCGCGGGCTGGGAGCTCTGTGCCGGGCGAGCGCCGCTGTTATCCGGCTGAATGACCAGTTCAAGGGTGCCGCCGGTTCGATTGATTGCGACGCTGATGGTTGTCCCGGCCTTGAGCGCCTGTTGGGTGCTGACTTCCACTTTCTGGCCGAGGATCTCCAGCTGCGCCACATCCCCGGCGAGCACGCCGAGGACCCTCGCCTCGACCACATTTCCGTTCCGGAGCAGCGTTTGCAGGCCGGACCGGGCCGATTGAGGGGTGAGGGGCGTCACACGGTCTACGGTCGCCAGGGTGATGGGATTTGGATCGGACAAGGCGCTTGGACCTCAGAAACGGCATCGAACACGTTCGCCTGTCGATGCTATCGGGGCAAGCAGGAGCGAATCTTGTGCTTAGCGGGATGTGCACAGCTTCAAACGAGTTCGGCGCTCATTGCGAAAGTCTTGGCTTCCTTTGGCGCAAGGTTGACGGAGCCCGGCTTTTCCGTGAGCGGACCGGAGAACTCAGCGGGGCTCGCATAACCGGACCAGGGCTCGATGCAGAGATAAGGCGCGCCCGGCTTGGTCCAAACCCCGAGATGCGGCATGCTCTCGAGGTCGACCTGGAGAGCGGGAGAGCCGCCGTTTGCCGGACCGAACCGGAGCGAGCGGCTGTTCAGGCTCAGGAAGATCAAGGCGTCGTCCTCGAAAAGCTCGTCCGCCAGCCTGAGCCTGCGGCCCTCGATCGGGCTAGGCAGCTCGCGCGCGATCAGGCCCTCTGCGTCGATGCGGGTCAGCGGCCCCGGCTCATCAAGCGCAAAATCGATCACCTGATCGAGCTTTGCTCCCGCGCCGGGCAGCGGCCACTTGAAAGCGGGATGGAAGCCGAAGGCCACCGGAATCGGCTTCGTATCGGTGTTCGTCACCGTCACCGCCGCCGTCAGCTTCGCGCCGTAGAGCGAAAAGTCCGCCTCCAGCAGGAACTTGTAGGGATATTCGGCCCTTGTCGCCTCGCTATCCGTCAGGCGGAACAGCGCGCGATGCGCGGACTTATCGACCACCTCGAACATGGAGTGACGCGCGAAGCCGTGCCTCGGCAGATGGTAGGTGACGCCATCCACGGCATGGCTGTTGTTTTTCAAGGCGCCCACGATGGGGAACAAAAGCGGCGCGCGGCTGCTCCAGAAGCTGGCGCCATCGTGCAGGTAATCCCGGCCTGCCGCATCGCGGATGCTTTGCAACTCGGCGCCTAGCGGCGCGATTTCAACGCTCAAGGCGTGGGAATGGATGGTGATGTTTGTCACGGGCTTGGCTCTCAAAGATCATTGGCTGCTTCAGGTCCGTTTTACTCGCTATGCCGTTCGAAGGAACTTATATCAGGGCAATTTTGCAAATCGACGAGGAGTATCGCCATGACCATTCTCCTAACCGGCAGCACAGGCGTAATCGGATCGCGCGTTGTCGCGAATCTTGCCGCGAAAGGCGCCCAGGTTCACGCCCTGGCCCGCTCGCCCGAAAAAGCCCGGTTTCCCAGCGGCGTGACCCCGGTAAAGGCCGACCTCATGGATATGGAGTCGGTCCGCAAGGCCGTCGCGCAGGCAAGCACGCTGTTTCTCCTGAACGCGGTCACGCCCGACGAACTGACCCAGGCGCTGCTCACGCTGAGCCTCGCCCGCGAAGCCGGCGTCAAGGGCATCGTCTACCTCTCCGTTTTCCACGCCGACCTCTTCACCGATGTCCCGCATTTCACCGGAAAATACACGGTGGAGCGCATGATCGAGGATTGCGACCTGCCGGCCACAATCCTCCGCCCGAACTATTTCATGCAGAACGACATCCAGGTGAAGGACGCGATCATGGGGCATGGCGTCTATCCGCAGCCGATCGGGAGCAAGGGCTTCTCGATGGTGGATGTGCGTGACATCGCGGAGGTCGCTGCTTCTTGCCTCCTGAAGAGAGAAAACGCGGGCACGCCTCTGCCGCGCGAGACCATCGAATGTGTTGGCCCCGACGCCCTCACCGGAGATGCTGTCGCCCAAATCTGGTCAGAGATTCTGGGCCGGCAAATCCACTACGGCGGCGATGATGTGGCGGCGTTCGAGAAGCAACTCGCGGCCTTTATGCCAGGCTGGCTGGCCCGCGACTTTCGTCTCATGTTCGCCCGCCAGCAGGCGCATGGGATGAAGGCCAGTCCCGAAGCCGTCGCCCGGATGACCGATGCCCTCGGACATGCGCCCCGCACCTATCGTGACTTCGCGGCCGAGACCGCCAAGGCGTGGCAGAGCTAGTACGCCCGCGGGAACTCCTGACCCAATTGCCGAGGGCGCAGACAGGACTTCCCTCGGATAAGAGATGGCCGCGTCGGCGGGCGGCCATGACAACAAGGGGATCTCTAAAGCATCGCGCCTTTAATCGGACGCAGGCTGGATACACTTTTGTATGCGTATTGCGCAAAGCGGCCTCTGCTTGTCAACCTGTCCCTGACGTTTTCGTCGGCACTTCTTATTCTGAAACATCTTCGGCGATATCGCCTTGCGGGCAGGTTAACGGAGCCTGAGCCCGCTCCAACCCTTGCTAAATAAGGGGAAAATACCGAACGGGACGCCATCGCCGCCGCCTGCGCCGCAGCTTTTCGGGCTGGCGAAAGCGTTAACGCGTGAAATTGCAAACATATTTAACGGACTTTTGCGAGCCGACTTAATGCCAAAATTCCGGCATTAAATTCTATTTAATGGCGACCAAGCGAAGACAGAAAGCTTTTCGTTTTCAAAGGCTTAGATTAGCACGCCTACGGCCAGCTGTAAGGCGCGGCGCTCCTCCTTTCGCGGCGGATAGACGCTTTCTTAAGCATACTCAGGCCGGAAATAAATCCGGCGCGCTCCTGTTAACCATGTTGTATTAACGCTTACGGGAGGTTGACGAACGGTTTACCTTTAGAGCCTCGTGCGTCCCGATGATCGTCACCCCGGAATGCGCCTCAGCGCATATCCGGGGCCGTTACAAATCGAAGCGCCTGTTGCGATCCCGGATACGACGCAGGCGTCGTTCCGGGATGACGTGCTCTAGGCGTGCGGCGAGCGCCGTCCAAGATGGCATGGCCAGATCGGCGAAGCATGCCTCAAAGCATCCCGCGTTCAACCGGACACAGGCGTCATCGTGATCGTCGCCCGAAACGCGCCTCGGCGCATTCGGCGCCCCGCAACCGGTTCCGATTTTGCGCAGGCCGCGCTAGAGCTGATCAGCCGCGGCTCTTTCGCGCTGCATCTTGTGATATTTTCTGATGAGCAGATTGCGCCGCAGCCGCGAGAGGTGATCGATGAAAAGGACGCCTTCCAGATGGTCGATCTCGTGCTGGACGACGGTCGCCTGCAGATCCGCGAAATCGCGCTCCTGCTGCTTGCCTTCAAGATCGACATAGCGGACGCGCACCACGGCGGGCCGCTCGACTTCGGCATACATCCGCGGGATCGACAGGCATCCCTCCTCGTGAACCCGAGGCGTATCGCCGAAGGTCAGGATTTCCGGATTGATGAGCACGAACGGCTGTCTCGGTACGTCTTCGCCCTTGACCGTATCAAGGACAAGCATGCGGCGAAGGACGCCGACCTGCACCGCCGCCAACCCTATGCCGGGCGCGGCGTACATTGTTTCCAAGAGGCTGTTGGCGAGGCCGCGCACCTCGTCATCGACGGTTTCCACCGGCGCTGATTTCTTGCGGAGCACGGGGTCTGGATGCGTGATGATCGGCAATATCGGCATGAGCAGCAAATAATCGAGCGGTGCTGTCTGGTCAACGCTTTCTTGTGCAATTTAGTTGCCGGAAAATGCGTGATCGGGACAGCGCTGGACTTCGATTGTGACGTGACTGAGCTTGGGCAGCGACGCCAGCTTTTCTTTGTACGTCTCCAGGCGCTTCGGGTCGTGCGTCACAAGCGAGATCACGGCGGCGTAATGGCCCGGCCCCACCCGCCAAAGATGCAGGTCGGAGATCGCATCGCCGCCCACCTCGAGCGCGCCGCGAATCCGTTCCACCAAGTCTTGATCGGGAACAGCGTCGATAAGAACCGCCCCCGACTGGCGCAGGAGGCCATAGGCCCAGCTTAGGATGACGCCTGTGCCGATAAGGCCGACGACGGGGTCCATGAAGGTCCAGCCCGCGAGCTTCGCCGTAGCGAGGCCAGCGATCGCCAGAACAGAAGTCAAGGCATCGGCCAGAACGTGAACGTAAGCCGCGCGCAAATTGAGGTCGCTGTCGTGGTGATGGTCGTGATCGTGGTGACGATGCTCATCATGCTCATGATGATGGTGGTGGTGGTCATCGTGGCCATGATCGTCGCGCAGAAGCCATGCGCTTGCGAGATTGACGCACAGTCCCAGCACGGCAATGGCTATGGCTTCGTCATACCAGATCGCAACCGGGTTCAGGAGGCGCTGTACGCTCTCGTAGCCGATGAGAAGCGCGATCATGCCGAGCACAATGGCGCTTGCAAAACTGGCAAGGTCGCCGAGCTTGCCTGTCCCGAACGCGAAACGGTCGTCGTGAAGATGACGCCGCGCGTAAGAGTAGGCGAGAGCCGATATCGTGAGCGCGGCTGCATGCGTGGACATGTGCCAGCCATCCGCCACAAGCGCCAGCGAGCCGAACGCCGTGCCGCCGGCTATCTCGCCAACCATCATGACGGCGGTCAGGCCCACAACCGTCCAGACGCGCTTCGCATTGTGGTCGTGGCGCGCGCCGAGGAACACGTGCTCGTGCTGGAATGATTCAAGTGAGTGACTGTGCATCTCGCTTCACAAACTCCGCCGATCCGGCCAGCGGAACGTCATCCCGGCCAAGCGAAGCGCGAGCCGGGATCGTTCCAAACTTAAGATTAGTGTGTTTTACGATCCCGTGTCTGCAGCGCACCGCTCCGCGCTGCGCCGCGCACGGGATGACTCTCCGCCTCGCTTCGCAAACTCCGTCGCCTCAAGCAGAAGGCAGGACCTCCGCCCACAGATCGTAGTCGTCCGAGTCGATGATCGTGGCGCGGACGCGGTCGCCGGGTTGCAAATCTTCCGCCTCCTCGATAAAAACCGAGCCGTCGATATCCGGCGCATCCCAGACGCTGCGGCCTGTTGCGCCGTCCTCGTCCACCTCGTCGATCAAGACATCGACCGTGTTGCCAACCTGGGCTGCGAGAACCGCCTCGCTCACGTCACGCTGCGCCGCCATGAAACGCTCATAGCGCTCGGCCTTCACCTCATCGGGCACGTGCCCGTCGAGATCGCGGCTCGCCGCCCCTTCCACGTTCTCATACTTGAAGCAGCCGACGCGGGTCAGCCGGGCCTCGCGAAGCCAGTCGAGGAGGAACGCGAAGTCTTCTTCCGTCTCGCCCGGAAAGCCGACGATGAAGGTGGAGCGAAGACCGAGATTGGGGCAGACTGCGCGCCAGCTCCGGATGCGATCCAAGGTTTTTTCCTGGTTCGCGGGACGCCGCATCGCCTTCAGCACCTTCGGCGAGGCATGCTGGAAGGGGATGTCGAGATAGGGCAGGATTTTGCCGTCCGCCATCAGGGGCAACACTTCGTCGACATGCGGATAGGGGTAAACATAGTGCAGCCGCACCCACGCGCCGAGTTGCGATAAGGCTTCGCAAAGCTCCGTAAGCCGGGCCTTCACCGGGCTGCCGCGCCATTCGCTTTCCGCATATTTCAGGTCGAGGCCGTAGGCGCTTGTGTCCTGGCTTATTACCAGAAGCTCTTTCGCGCCGCCCGAGACAAGGGCTTCCGCCTCGGCGAGCACATCGGCGGCAGGCCGGCTGGCGAGCGGGCCGCGCAAAGCCGGAATGATGCAGAATGAGCAGCGGTTGTCGCAGCCCTCCGAAATTTTCAAATAGGCATAGTGAGGCGGCGTCAGCCGCAAACCGGCGCGCGGAACGAGGTCGAGGAACGGCGCGTGCGGCGGCGGCGTCGCGGCGTGGATCGCGCTCATCACGGCGTCGTACTGGTGCGGGCCAGTGACAGCCAACAGGTCAGGAAAAGCCTCGCGGATGCGCTTGTCTTCGACGCCGAAGCAGCCGGTGACGATGACGCGGCCATTTTCCGCCATCGCCTCGCCGATCGCCTCCAGGCTCTCCGCCTTGGCGCTGTCGAGAAAACCGCAGGTGTTCACCACGATGACGTCCGCGCCGTCGTAGCTCGGGGAAATCGCGTAGCCTTCGCTTTTCAGGCGCGTGAGAATGCGCTCGGAATCGACAAGCGCCTTCGCGCAGCCCAGGCTGACGAAACCGACCTTCGGCGCGGATGTGTGCTCCTTCGTGATCTTCGGCATGTCGCGATCTTACGGAGAAAATAAAAAGAGCGCCCAATGGCGCTCTGCTGATGTAAGGCTTTGCCGGCCGGTTATAAAGCAAATAATGGTTTACGCCTTGCCGCTCGCCAGCTCCCCGGCAGTCCCTTCGGCGGTGGTCGTCAGCGCCTCGTCTCGGACCTGAAGCTGGTCGCGCCTTTTCTCGGCTGACGCGCCGCGAATGCAACAAAATATATCGCTACTTGCCGCTGCCGTGAAGCCGCCCGGGGGAAGCATGGCGAATCTCGACACATCCAGGACTATCGAAATCGAGCAATCCCGGTTGAGGATGGCTGGCTTGGCCATGCTGTCCGCGATCATGACCGTACTGCCGCTCGCGTTCGCCTTGCACTGGGCGTCCCCGGCAAACTTCGATTCCAATCAGAGAATCTGCAGCCTTCGCCGCCGCCGCCTTTTTCGGTCTCTGTACGATCATTCTTGTTTGGCGCCTGTTTGCTGCTTCCGGGCCGATTCTGACGATCGGTCCGCAAGGCATCCGGCATGTGCGTGTCGCAGCCGAATTCATACCCTGGGCTGCGATCGAGAGTATCAGAACCTGGACCTACAAGGGCCAGAAGATTTTGGTATTGAAGGTTGATCCCGGCTTGGAGGGAAAATTATCGCTCACGAAACTCGTGCGTTTTACAAGATCGGCGAATAAGGCGCTGGGCGCCGACGGACTTTGCATTGCCGCCACGGATTTGAAAATATCCTACGATCAATTGCTTGAATGCGTTGTCGCGTATGCAAATGCTCATCGAGCGCAAGCGATTGAGCCGCTCAGCGAGACCGCCCGGACACCTCATATCCGAACGGGGCGCTAAACCATCACGAGTTTTATCTCGCCTGCGATGGAGCTCGACGTGGTGGGCGCGGCGAGAAACACGTACGCGGACGCCCGCAGGGGTTCGCGGATGTCTCATTGACGTTTTTGTGAAGACCCCCCTGTCCAGCTAAACGCTTGAATCTAAAAAGGCGTTGTGGACTAATAGCTCGCTCTCTCGCCTGCGACCCTTTTGGGAGGCGCAAGATGCCCACTGCCCCTAGCGTACTTTTGGTTGAAGACGAGCCTCTCGTCGCCATGAACATGGAGGCGGCCTTGAGGGGAGCAGGTTTGAAAGTCATTGGTACGGCAGGCACGCTTGCAGGAGCCGTAAGTCTCGCTCGCAGCGCGACGTGCAATGTCGCAGTTCTTGATGTCAATCTTAGAGGTGAGCGCGTTGACGATGTCGCCGCCATTCTTCATGGGCGGGGCATACCCTTCCTCTTCGTGTCCGGCTATGGCCGCGCTAACCTTCCGCCCACATTTCGCGACAGCGCTGGATTTCTCGCCAAGCCATTCAGTGATCGCGTGCTGGTGCAGACCGTGCGGAGCCTTCTGAGCGGTTAGAAAACAAGATGCCCGGCGACGCGCCGCCGAACGCAGCGCGTGCCGCATGCACTCCCCTGCGAAGGATTGCTACCCCCCGGCATAGCCGCCGAGAATGGGAAGGATCTCGCCGGTGATGTAGCTCGACATGGTAGGCGCGGCGAGGAACACATAGGCGGGCGCGATTTCCTCCGGCTGGGCGGGCCGCTTCATCACGGTGTCGCCGCCAAAGCTCTGGATCCGTTCGGCGGACTTGTCGGCGGGGTTGAGCGGAGTCCACACCGGCCCGGGCGCGACCACGTTCACGCGAATGCCGCGCGGAATGAGGTGCGTCGAGAGCGAGCGCGCAAACGCATGGATGCCGCCCTTCGTCATCGAGTAGTCGAGCAAATCCTTGTTGCCGAGCAGGACCGTGACGGAGCCGGTCATGACGATCGAGCCCTTCGGCTTGATATGGGGAACGGCGGCCTGCGCCATGTTGAAATAGCCGTAGAGATTGGTCTTGAGCGTGCGGTTGAAGTGCTCCTCGGTGAGATCGAGGAAGTCCTCGACATGCTCCTGGAAGGCGGCGTTGTTCACGAGGATGTCGAGCTTGCCGAATTCGGCCACCGTCGTCTCGACGGCCTGCCGGCAGAAGCCGCGATGGGCGACATCGCCCGCGATGAGAAGGCAGCGGCGGCCTTCCTTCTCGACGGCGCGCTTCGTTTCTTCCGCATCGGCATGCTCGCACAGATAGACGATCGCGATATCCGCCCCCTCGCGGGCGTAAAGCACGGCCACCGCGCGGCCGATGCCCGAATCGCCGCCCGTGATGAGCGCGACCATGTCTTGCAGCTTGCCGGAGCCTTTGTATCCGGGCGCGTCGTACATGGGCTTGACTTCAAGCTCGCCCTCGACGCCGGGCTTTTTCAGGTGCTGCTTCGGAAAGTGCGACGGATACTCGCGCTGCCCGGCCTGCATCGGCTCGTCTTTCCTATCCTCAGTTGCGCCGGATGCTTCCTTGCTGTCGATCTCTTCCTGGATATGCAGCCCGCTCTTGACGATGGCGTCGGTATGCGCCTCGAGATGCTCCTGGGTCTCTTCCATTATTTTCCTTACCTGATGCTGCGATGTCAGCTGCGCATTGCGATTGCCTCCGGTGTGCAAACCATGCCGCTTTGCCCTGTTCCCGGGCGCTGACCGCTGGCGGCAACCTCGTTCAAGGTCTGTGTTGTACGACCGAAACGGTGACGGCCCCCAGGTTGCGAAGAACAACGCAGCAGAACCGCGGAGCAGAACAATGAAAAGAACGCGAAGGCTCGTCCTGATTGGGCTCTCCATAGGATTCGTGGCCGTCGTCGGCATATCCGTGGCGGGCTCCGCCGACTTCCTTTTCTTCTCGATCCTGTTTTCGGCGGCGCTGGCCATGATCGCCATCGCGGCGCTTTTCCCGAAAAATGGCCTGTTTCCCATCACGTTTGCGAGCCTCGCCGCCGTCTACGCGTCCATCTTCGCGCTGTTCATCGAAGGGCTCTTCTATTCGCTCGGCAGGGTCACGGTGGGGATCGCCTTCGCGACGCCAATCCTCCTTTTCATCGCGGGCTGCTGGTGGCAGCGCGACGAGATCCGCAAGGACATCGCCGAGACAGACATCAAGGGCGGCCGGATGGGCCTGCTCCACGCCTTCCTGTGGCTGCTCCCGGTCTGGCTTGTCGGTCTCAGCGTCTACGTCCTGTTCGGCATCGAGGCGAGCAAGGTCAACACCGACGCCACCCTGCTGGGCGCGATGGCCATTATCGGGCTGATCGTGTTCGCCGTCAGCCATGAGGTGGCGACGTTTCTCATCGACATCGGGCTTCTTCTGGAGGAGTTTCTGACGCGCATCTTGCGTCTGACCGTGCCCGCGTTCGCGTTCCTTGCGTTCTATGCGATCCTGGTGATCGCCTTCGCCGCCGTCTACGGCATCGTTTCCCGCAGCTCGGCCTTGCATCATTTCCGCATCGGGGACGAATACCGCAGCCTGACCTTCTTCGAGTCGCTCTATTTCTCGGTGATCACGCTCGCCACGGTGGGCTATGGCGACATCGTGCCGTCGAGCAATCTGGTGCGCATGCTCGCCGCGTTCGAGGTTATCGTCGGCATCATGCTCATCTTGTTCGGCGTGTCGGAATTGTTGGAATATGCGCATGAACGCCAGCGCATCGCCCGCAGGAAGCGCAAGCGGGCTGGGTATGTGCACGGGCACGTACGCCGCCATCATCCCGGCGGGTGGAAAACCTGGTCAGCCGAAGCGAAGGAAAAGCGAGGGGCTTGGAGCGGGTGAAGGGAATCGAACCCTCGTATTCAGCTTGGAAGGCTGCTGCTCTACCATTGAGCTACACCCGCAGAGCCCCTACATTACCAACATTGGAGCGGCGCTCAACGGAAAAAAGCGCCGGTGTGGGTTTGCACAGGTTTTCCTTTCGCCCTTGACAAATGTAGATTTGTTTTGGCGGAGGCGCGAAAAACTCTTGGCATGGCGGCTGCATGCGTGTTAGCAATCAGGCCCCTACTACTGGTACCTATATGCAGCAGGCGGGCTGAGTGTGGATCGGCTGAATCCCGTACTCATAACGCGTGCCGTAACCGGTTGGATGGAGGAGTGTAGCTCAATCGGCTAGAGCACCGGTCTCCAAAACCGGGGGTTGGGGGTTCGAGTCCCTCCACTCCTGCCACTTTAGGGCGGCAGGACTACTCGATACAATCGGGCATAGAAGTTAAGAAGTTTATAGCGAAGGCGAGGCCGCCTCGCATTGGCGTTGGAAAGATATGGCAAAGGTTGGTCTGTTCGAATATTTGCAGCAGGTCCGTGCGGAGACGGCGAAGGTCGTCTGGCCCTCGCGGCGCGAGACGCTTGTCACCACCATAATGGTCTTGCTGATGGCCATATCTGCGTCGATTTTCTTTCTCCTGTCCGACCAGGTTTTCAGCAAAGTCATCGGGTTTATTTTGACCCTTGGCCAATAGCGCTTAAAAGAATCGCAACGAAAAGCAGCAAAAGTGATGACGAAGCGCTGGTACATCGTTCACGCCTATTCGAACTTCGAAAAGAAGGTGGCGGATTCGATCCGTGAAAGGGCGGCGGCGGCCGGCCTCGATGACTATTTCGAGGAGATCGTCGTGCCGATGGAAGAGGTTGTGGAGGTTCGCCGGGGCCGGAAGGTCGCTACGGAGAGGAAGTTTTTTCCGGGA
Source organism: uncultured Alphaproteobacteria bacterium (assembly GCA_963764115.1). Taxonomy (GTDB): domain Bacteria; phylum Pseudomonadota; class Alphaproteobacteria; order Rhizobiales; family Rhodomicrobiaceae; genus Rhodomicrobium. The sequence continues at coordinate 69,508 of CAVXRT010000024.1, read as the reverse complement.
TATGTCCTTGTGAAGATGGACATGAACGACCGGGCGTTTTTGCTGATTAAGAATACGCCGAAGGTTACAGGATTTCTGGGCGCGGATAACAAGCCGCAGCCGATCTCCGAGACGGAAGCGCAGCGTATCCTCAATCAGGTGAAGGAAGGGGTGGATCGGCCGAAGCCGTCCATTTCTTTCGAAATCGGAGAGCAGGTGCGTGTCGCAGACGGCCCGTTTGCATCGTTCAACGGGCATGTGGAGGAAGTCGACGAGGAGCGCGCGCGGCTCAAGGTTGCAGTTTCCATCTTCGGCCGGGCGACCCCGGTTGAACTGGAGTATGGCCAAGTCGAGAAGATTTAGCGCCTGGCGCAGGTTTTCACAGCTTGGCTTTTCGTTGTGGGAGGCAAACGCCTGCTCGCCAGGCAGGCGCGAGAGCCGCACCACATCCCTCAAGCCCGGGCGCGAGCCCTTGAGAGGTCATTATGGCAAAGAAAGTATTAGGCTATATCAAGCTGCAGGTCCCTGCAGGCCAAGCGAACCCCTCGCCGCCGATCGGTCCGGCTCTCGGTCAGCGCGGCCTGAACATCATGCAGTTCTGCAAGGATTTCAACGCGGCTTCGAAGGAGATGGAACCCGGCTCACCGGTGCCTGTGGTCATCACCTATTACCAGGATAAATCGTTCGCCTACGCGATGAAGACGCCGCCCGCGTCGCACTTCCTTAAGAAGGCGGCCGGCATCAAGAGCGGCTCGAAGACGCCGGGGGTTGGATCGGCCGGGACCGTGACGATGGCGCAGGTTCGTGAGATCGCCGAGAAGAAGATGAAGGATCTGAACGCCACCAACCTGGATCAGGCTGCGAAGATCATTGCTGGCTCCGCCCGCTCCATGGGCCTCACGGTGAAGGAGTAAACGCAATGGACGGAAAACGTTTGCGCGAGGCCAAGAAGAGCATCAACCGCGAGAAGCTCTATCCCATCGAGGAGGCCGTGAAGCTCGTGAAAGAGCGCGCGAAGGCCAAGTTCGATGAAACGATCGAGATCGCGATGAATCTCGGTGTCGATCCCCGCCACGCTGACCAGATGGTGCGCGGTGTGTGTTCGCTGCCGAATGGTACAGGGCGCTCAGTCCGTGTGGCCGTTTTCGCCCGCGGGGCGAAGGCCGACGAGGCCAAGGCCGCCGGAGCGGATGTGGTCGGCGCCGAGGACTTGGTTCAGCAGGTGCAGGGCGGCAACATCAACTTCGACAAATGTATCGCGACGCCCGACATGATGCCTCTCGTGGGCCGGCTCGGTAAGATCCTGGGCCCGCGAGGCATGATGCCAAACCCGAAAGTCGGCACCGTGACGATGGATGTCGCCGAGGCGCTCCGCGGTGCGAAGGGCGGGGCGGTTGAGTTCCGAGTCGAAAAGGCTGGAATTCTGCACGCAGGAAATCGGCAAAGCAAGCTTTACCGAGAACGCACTTGTGGAAAACGTCAAGGCCTTTGCCGATGCAGTGATGAAAGCAAAGCCTGCAGGCGCTAAGGGAACATTTGTGAAACGTGTTGCGCTTAGCTCCACAATGGGCCCTGGCGTCAAGATCGAGCCCGCCTCGGTGAGCAGCGGGGCTCATCAGTAGCTTTTATCGTGGAACCGTCCCTTGGCGGTTTCGCTTACGTGTTTCGGGCGGCTTTTGCCGTCCGATAGGCCATAGCGGAAACGCTTGGCCGCTGCTTCCGGTAGCGGAGGCAGCCTGTCCAAGATTGCTGGCGCCAAAGGAAGTTTTTCCCGCGGCTTAATATTCGCCTGCATGAGACGGGGAACGGATGCCAGGTGATCTCGACGCCAGCACCAGCTGGTTGGTGGATCGCGCCTGATCACGCCTCGGGACAGGGATGAGCGGTCGCTCGCCTCGCGAGGCGGCGGCGTGATCGAAGCGGCGGTTCGCGAAGAGCGCGGGCCGCCACCCAAAACGGAGAGAAGCAGTGGATAGAGCTGAAAAACAGGAGATGGTTGAGTCCCTCAACGACATCTTCGCAACAAGCGGCTCTGTCGTGGTGGCGCGCTATAAAGGCATGACCGTAGCGCAAATGACCGACCTCCGCCGTCGCATGAGCGGCGCCGGAGCGAAGTTCAAAGTCATCAAGAACCGTCTCGCCAAGATTGCACTTGATAACGCGGCTGATGGCGCGGGTGCGGATCTCTTTCTTGAACCTACGGGTATTGCCTTCGCGGAAGACCCCACGGCGGCAGCAAAGGTAGCGGCTGATTTTGCCAGGACCACCGACAAGTTTGTCATTGTCGGCGGGTTGCTGGGAAAGCAGGCACTGACAGCGGACGCTGTCAAGGCTTTGGCCGCCATACCCTCCAAGGAAGAGCTTCGTTCCAAGCTGTTGGGCGTATTCCTTGCACCGGGCTCCAAGCTCGTGCGGCAGATCAATGCGCCTGCGCAGAACCTCGTGGGCGTGCTGCAAGCATTCAAGGAAAAGCAAGAAAAGCAAGAAGCGGCGTGACGGCTCTAGGCAGAGCTCCAACCACCAACCAGTCATCGAATGCATAGAGGTCTAAATGTCTGAGAAACTTGATAAGCTTTACCAGGACCTGTCCGTTTTGACAGTTCTTGAGATTTCCGAACTCGTGAAACTTCTCGAAGACAAGTGGGGCGTATCCGCAGCCGCGGCGATGCCTGCGTTTGCGATGCCAGCGGCTGGCCCTGCTGTAGCCGAGGCGGTGGAAGAGAAGACCGAGTTTGACGTCATTCTCGCCGAAGCGGGCGCCCAGAAGATCAATGTCATTAAGGAAGTCCGCGCGATCACCGGCCTTGGCCTGAAGGAGGCGAAGGACCTGGTCGAAGCTGCACCGAAGGCGATCAAGGAAGCCGTTTCGAAGGCGGAAGCGGAAGAAATCAAGAAAAAGGTCGAGGCCGCGGGCGCCAAGGTCGAGATTAAGTAAGGACTGGATGGCCGGGGGATTTCGGCCATCCGCACAAAGCACTATATCCCCAGGGAAAACATTCCAAATTCCGCCGCAAATAAGGCTGAATTTGAGCACTTCCGGGGCTTGTAAATCGTTAATGGGAGGCCATATCAGGGGGCTTCCCATAAATAGGCTCTCTCGCGACGCAAATTCCCCGTGCGGCGTGCAGGAATAGCCGCCGCCGGTGAAAATGAGGAGATCAAATGGCGCAAACGTTTATCGGCCGTAAACGTATTCGCAAGCGCTTCGGGACCATTGCCGATGCAGCTGAGATGCCGAATTTGATCGAGGTGCAAAAGCAATCCTACGATCAATTTCTTATGGTGCAAGACCCGGTTGGCGGGCGGCCAAATACCGGCTTGCAGGCTGTTTTTGCCTCGATCTTCCCCATAAAGGATTTTTCGGATAAAGCGCAACTCGAATTTGTCCGCTACGACTTCGAGCCACCTAAATATGACGTTGATGAATGCCAGCAGCGAAGCATGACCTATGCCGCGCCGCTCAAAGTAAAGTTACGCCTGATCACCTTCGACGTCAATGAGGAGACAGGTTCCCGCTCCGTGCGCGACATCAAGGAGCAGGACGTTTACATGGGCGACATCCCGTTTATGACGTCCAACGGCACCTTCGTCATAAACGGAACAGAGCGCGTCATTGTTTCCCAGATGCACCGCTCGCCAGGGGTATTTTTTCACCACGACGGTGGAAAGAGCCATGCCTCAGGCAAGCTCCTTTTCGCCGCGCGCATCATCCCTTATCGCGGTTCATGGCTTGATTTCGAGTTCGACGCGAAAGACATCGTGTACGCCCGCATCGACCGGAAGCGCAAGCTGCCGGCGACGACGCTGCTTTATGCGCTCGGCATGAACAATGAAGAAATCCTCGACACATTCTACAAGAGGATTGTTTACAAGGCGACGAAGCAGGGCTGGAGAACGCCTTTCGTTGCGGAGCGGATGCGCGGCGTAAAGGCTGTCCAGGACGTTTATGACGCCGATACCGGCGAAGTTGTCATCGAAGCCGGCAAGAAGCTGAACGCACGCGCTGTACGCCAGTTGGCGGAGCGCGTGAAGGCTGTTGCTGTTCCCGATGACGCGCTCTACGGGCGCTACCTCGCGGAAGATATCGTCAACATGCAGACGGGCGAGATCTGGGCCGAGGCCGGAGACGAACTCGACAGCAAGATGATCGATAAGCTTCGTTCTCACGGTGTGGGAGAGCTTCCGGTTCTCGACATCGATCATGTGAACACCGGCTCTTTCATCCGGAACACGTTGCACAACGACAAAAACCAGAACGAGCAGGACGCGCTGTTCGACATTTACCGGGTGATGCGTCCGGGTGAGCCGCCGACGGAGGATGCGGCGCGCGCTCTGTTCAAGAGCCTTTTCTTCGATGAGGAGCGCTACGACCTGTCGTCGGTGGGCCGCGTCAAGATGAATATCCGGCTCGAGATCGAGCAGTCGGACGAGATGCGAATCCTCACCAAGGACGACATTATCGCTGTGATCCGCACGCTGGTCGATTTGCGCGATGGCCGTGGCGAGGTTGACGACATCGACAACCTCGGCAATCGTCGCGTGCGCTCGGTGGGCGAGTTGATGGAGAACCAGTATCGCCTTGGCCTGCTTCGGATGGAGCGCGCCATTCGCGAGCGCATGTCTTCCGTCGATATCGACACGGTCATGCCGCAGGATCTGATCAACGCCAAGCCCGCAAGCGCGGCGGTCCGCGAATTCTTCGGTTCCTCGCAACTCAGCCAGTTCATGGACCAGACCAATCCGCTGTCGGAGATCACGCATAAGCGGCGGCTTTCTGCCCTTGGTCCCGGCGGTCTTACGCGCGAGCGTGCGGGCTTCGAGGTCCGCGACGTGCATCCGACCCACTACGGCCGCATCTGCCCGATTGAGACGCCGGAAGGCCCGAATATCGGCCTTATCAACTCGCTGGCGACGTTTGCGCGCGTCAACAAGTATGGCTTCATCGAAAGCCCCTACCGCAAGGTTGTGGATGGTCATGTCTCTGACGAGGTGGTCTACCTGTCAGCCATGGAAGAGGCGCGGTATCATATTGCGCAAGCTAATGTAACGCTGAACCCGGACGGCAGCTTCGCTGAGGATTTGATTATCTGCCGCCATCAGGGCGACGTCTCGCTTGTGCCGAATGCCAAGGCGGACTTCATTGACGTTTCGCCGAAACAGGTCGTGTCTGTGGCGGCGGCTCTGATTCCGTTCCTGGAGAATGACGACGCGAACCGCGCGCTGATGGGTTCGAACATGCAGCGCCAGGCCGTGCCGCTCATCCGCGCCGAAGCGCCGCTTGTCGGCACCGGAATGGAAAGCGTTGTTGCTCGCGATTCCGGCGCAGCCATTGCGGCGAAACGCGCGGGCATCATCGATCAGGTGGATGCGACCCGCATCGTGATCCGTGCCACGGACGAGACGGACCCGTCGAAATCCGGCGTTGACATCTACAATCTGCGCAAGTTCCAGCGCTCGAACCAGAACACCTGCATCAACCAGCGTCCGCTTGTTCGGGTGGGCGACCGTGTGGAGCGTGGCGATATCATCGCAGACGGGCCTTCAACCGACCTTGGCGATCTCGCGCTCGGCAAAAACGTGCTGGTCGCGTTCATGCCGTGGCAGGGCTACAACTTTGAGGACTCGATCCTGCTCTCCGAGCGCATCGTCTCGACCGACGTTTTCACCTCGATCCACATCGAGGAGTTCGAAGTCGCGGCGCGGGATACGAAGCTCGGGCCAGAGGAAATAACGCGCGATATTCCGAACGTCTCGGAAGAAGCGCTAAAGAACCTCGACGAAGCAGGCATTGTGTATATCGGCGCGGAGGTGCAGCCGGGCGACATCCTTGTCGGCAAGATCACGCCAAAGGGCGAAAGCCCAATGACGCCGGAGGAAAAGCTGCTCCGGGCGATTTTCGGCGAGAAGGCGTCCGACGTGCGTGACACTTCGCTCCGTTTGCCGCCCGGCGTTGCCGGCACGGTCGTGGAGGTTCGCGTCTTCAATCGCCACGGCGTCGAGAAAGACGAGCGAGCCATGGCGATCGAGCGCGAGGAGATCGAGCGTCTTGCCAAAGACCGGGACGACGAATTGCACATCCTCGACCGGAACGTCTACGGCCGTTTGCGCGATATCCTGATGGGCAAGGAAGTCGCCCGCGGGCCGAAAGGCTTGCGCAAGGGAACCGACATCAATGAGGAACTCCTCAGCGATGTGCCTCGCAGCCAGTGGTGGGATATCGCCCTCAAGGACGAGCAGGCCATGGCCGGCATCGAGGCGATCCGGCGTCAGTACGACGATGCGAAAAAACGCCTCGAACAGAGGTTTGTCGACAAGATCGACAAGCTGAAGCGCGGCGACGAACTTCCGCCCGGCGTGATGAAGATGGTCAAGGTCTTTGTAGCCGTGAAGCGCAAGATCCAGCCGGGCGATAAGATGGCGGGCCGCCACGGGAACAAAGGTGTTGTCAGCCACATCGTGCCCGTGGAGGACATGCCATACCTCGAAGATGGGACGCCCGTTGATATCGTGCTTAACCCACTTGGCGTGCCAAGCCGCATGAATGTGGGGCAGATACTTGAAACCCACCTCGGGTGGGCTTCACGCGGGCTTGGCCGGATGATCCAGCAGGCGCTCGATGCTTACCGGGAGAAGGAACGCATCGATGAGTTGCGCGCCTCCGTCGCCAAGGCTTACGGCGGTGACGAGGCTATTGATGCTCTCGATGACGGTCAACTTGTCGAACTGGCCGAAAATCTTGGGAAAGGCGTGCCAGTCGCAACTCCTGTTTTTGATGGAGCGCGGGAAGCCGACATCGTGGACATGCTGAAAGCGGCGGGTCTCGACACCTCGGGGCAGGTCACGCTTTATGATGGAAGGACCGGCGAGCCGTTCGATCGCAAAGTGACGGTGGGCTATAAATATCTGCTCAAGCTGCACCACCTTGTCGACGACAAGATCCACGCCCGTTCGATCGGGCCGTACAGCCTTGTCACGCAACAACCGCTGGGCGGCAAGGCGCAGTTCGGCGGTCAGCGCTTCGGTGAAATGGAGGTTTGGGCGCTCGAAGCCTATGGCGCGGCCTACACCCTGCAGGAGATGCTGACCGTAAAGTCGGATGACGTGGCAGGCCGCACAAAAGTCTACGAGGCGATCGTGCGCGGCGACGATACCTTCGAAGCTGGCGTGCCGGAAAGCTTCAATGTTCTCGTGAAGGAGATGAGGGCGCTCGGCTTGAACGTTGAGCTGAAGCAAACTCGCGTACCTGCGATCGAGGCGCAGTCCCCACAGGCAGCGAGGCCTCAGCAGTTCGCACTACCGCGAAGGTCAAGACCGGCCAGCACGCCACAAGCGGCGGAGTAACAGATGCGGGTATCGGTTCAACCGATGCCCGCAATCAGCATTTTTGAGAAACACGCGAGGCGACGCACCTCGCTGTCCGCTAGGTGGACACACGTTGGGTCGAAGAAGCCGCGGGGCGCGGCTCATAGGAGCGACGAATAAATCAAGAGATCACGAATCTCTTCAGCCCGCAGATGCAAACTCAGGTATTTGACCAGATTCGCATCTCTATTGCAAGTCCAGAGAAGATACTTTCCTGGTCTTACGGCGAAATAAAGAAACCAGAGACGATTAATTACCGTACGTTCAAGCCTGAGCGTGATGGTTTGTTTTGTGCGCGCATTTTTGGTCCCATCAAAGACTATGAATGTCTTTGCGGCAAATATAAGCGCATGAAGTATAAAGGCGTCATCTGCGAAAAGTGCGGCGTGGAAGTGACGCTGACGAAAGTGCGCCGCGACCGCATGGGCCACATTGAGCTGGCTTCGCCGGTAGCGCACATCTGGTTCTTGAAATCGCTTCCTTCGCGCATCGGCCTTCTCCTCGACATGGGGCTGAAGGATCTGGAGCGTGTTCTTTATTTCGAGAACTATGTTGTGATCGAGCCAGGGCTCACGCCGTTGAAGGCCGGTCAGCTTCTCTCGGAGGAGGATTTCCTCAAGGCGCAGGAAGAGTATGGTGAGGATGCGTTCCAGGCCGGCATTGGCGCCGAAGCGGTTCGCGACATGCTCATGGCGCTCAACCTCGACCAGATGCGCGAGCAGATTCGACAGGAGATCGCCGAGTTCGACAACCGAGCTGAAGCCGAAGAAGCTAGCGAAGCGTCTGAAGGTGATCGAGGCGTTCATCCAGTCGGGCAATCGGCCGGAATGGATGATCATGAAGGTGATCCCTGTAATTCCGCCTGAGTTGCGTCCGCTCGTTCCCTTGGACGGGGGCCGCTTCGCCACGTCCGACCTCAACGACCTTTACCGCCGCGTCATCAACCGCAACAACCGCTTGAAACGGCTTATCGAGCTGCGCGCTCCGGACATCATCATCCGGAACGAGAAGCGCATGCTTCAGGAAGCCGTCGATGCGCTGTTCGACAACGGCCGCCGCGGGCGCGTGATCACGGGCGCGAACAAGCGTCCGCTGAAGTCGCTCGCTGACATGTTGAAGGGCAAGCAAGGCCGGTTCCGTCAGAACCTGCTCGGAAAGCGCGTGGACTATTCAGGCCGTTCGGTGATCGTGGTCGGCCCGGAGCTGAAGCTGCATCAATGTGGCTTGCCGAAAAAGATGGCGCTCGAACTGTTCAAGCCATTCATCTACTCGCGGCTCGATGCGCAGGGCTACTCGGCGACGGTAAAGCAGGCTAAGAAGCTTGTTGAGAAAGAGCGTCCGGAAGTCTGGGACATCCTCGATGAGGTGATCCGCGAGCATCCTGTGCTGCTCAATCGCGCACCGACGCTTCATCGCCTTGGCATTCAGGCCTTCGAGCCGGTGCTTGTTGAAGGCAAGGCGATCCAGCTTCATCCTCTGGTGTGCGCGGCGTTCAATGCCGACTTCGATGGCGACCAGATGGCTGTTCACGTGCCGCTCAGCCTCGAAGCCCAGCTCGAAGCCCGTGTGCTGATGATGTCGACCAACAACATCCTGCATCCGGCAAACGGCGGCCCGATCATCGTGCCCAGCCAAGACATCGTTCTTGGACTTTATTATCTGTCGCTTGCGATGGAGAAAGAGCCGGGCGAAGGGCGCATCTTCGGCAGCGTGGCTGAAATTCAGCATGCGCTGGCCGCGGGCAATGTCACCCTCCATGCGAAGGTGAAGGGCCGCTATGCCGGCGTTGATGACAACGGCAAATCCGTTTCCAAGGTGTACGAAACGACGCCCGGGCGGATGATCGTTGCCGAGCATCTGCCGAAAAAGCCTGGGATCAGCTACGACCTTGTGAACAAACTTCTGACTAAGAAGAACATCGCGCGAGTGATCGATGCGGTGTACCGCTCATGCGGCCAAAAGGAGACGGTCATTTTCTGCGACCGGGTCATGAACCTCGGTTTCCACCATGCGTACAAGGCGGGCATCTCCTTCGGCAAGGACGACATGCTCGTTCCCGACACGAAGCAGAAGATCATCGATGAAACTGAAGCGCTCGTTCTCGATTACGAACAGCAATATAACGACGGCCTCATCACGCGAATGGAGAAATATAACAAAGTCGTCGACGCTTGGGCGAAATGCACCGATCGCATCGCCAAGGAGATGATGGACCGCATCTCAGCTGTGCAGCATGACAAAAAGACCGGCCGCGAAAAGCCGATCAACTCTGTCTACATGATGGCGCACTCGGGTGCCCGCGGCTCCGAAAAGCAGATGCGCCAACTCGCAGGCATGCGCGGGCTGATGGCCAAGCCGTCGGGCGAGATCATCGAGACGCCGATCATTTCCAACTTCAAGGAGGGGCTGTCGGTTCTCGAATACTTCAACTCGACGCACGGCGCACGCAAAGGTCTGGCAGATACGGCGCTCAAGACGGCGAATTCGGGTTACCTCACACGCCGTCTGGTCGACGTGGCGCAGGACTGCATCGTGACCGAGATCGACTGCGGCACCGACAAGGGCATCAAGCTCGGCGCTGTTATCGATGCGGGCGAGGTGCTCGTCTCTGTCGGTGATCGCGTTCTCGGACGCGTTCCGGCCGATGACGTTGTGCATCCCAACACGGGAGAGGTCATTGTCAAGGCGGGAGATCTGATTGACGAGAACGAGGCGCGGCTTATCGAGGAGGCGCAAGTTCAGGAAGTGCGCATCCGTTCGGCGCTTACCTGCGAACTCAAGAACGGCATCTGCAGCAAGTGTTACGGACGCGACCTTGCACGCGGCACGCCGGTGAACATTGGCGAGGCTGTCGGGGTGATCGCCGCCCAGTCGATCGGCGAGCCCGGCACACAGCTCACCATGCGGACCTTCCACATTGGCGGCACCGCACAGGTTGCGGACAACTCCTTCGTGGAGAGCAACTTTGCCGGAAAGGTGAAAATCCGCAATAGGCTTGCCGCACGCGATAGCCAAGGCCGCCTCGTAGCCATGGGGCGCAACATGGCCGTCGTCATTCTCGACGACGAAGGCCGCGATCGGGTCGTGCATAAGATCACGCAAGGCGCTCACTTGAAAGTGGACGACGGCGATGTGATTAAGCGCGGCCAGCGCCTTGCGGAGTGGGATCCGTACAGCCGCCCCATCATTACCGAGATCGATGGCGTGGTTGAGTTCGAGGACCTTTTGGAAGGCATCTCGGTGAACGAGCAGTCCGACGAGACGACGGGCATCACCAACCGCGTCATCGTGGACTGGCGCGCCAACCCGAGGGGCTCGGCGCTGCGGCCGGCCGTTGTGATCAAGGACAAGCCTAGTGGCAAGGTTCTGAAGCTGCCGCGTGGCGGCGAGGCGCGCTACCTGCTGTCGGTGGATGCGATCCTGTCCGTGGAGCCAAGCCAGACGGTGAAGGCGGGCGACGTCCTCTCGCGCATCTCGCTCGAAAGCGCGAAGACCCGCGACATCACGGGCGGTCTGCCGCGTGTGGCGGAGCTGTTCGAGGCGCGCCGGCCGAAAGACCACGCGATCATCGCAGAAATCTCTGGCACGGTGCACTTCGGCCGTGACTATAAGAACAAGCGCCGCGTTGTGATCCAGCCTGACGAAGAGGGGCTTGATCCCGTTGAGTACCTGCTGCCCAAGGGCAAGCACCTCGCGGTGCAAGAGGGTGACCGCATCGAGAAGGGCGAGTTCATTCTCGATGGCAACCCTGCTCCGCACGATATCCTGGCTATCAAAGGCGTCGAGGAGCTGGCCTCCTTCCTCGTCAATGAGATTCAGGAAGTCTACCGGCTGCAAGGCGTGACGATCAACGACAAGCATATCGAAGTCATTGTTCGCCAGATGTTGCAGAAGGTCGAGGTCACCGACGCAGGCGACACCGAATTCCTCAAGAACGAGCAAGTGGACAAGCTCGAATTCGAGGAAATGAACGCGACGATCGAATTGGCGGGCGGCCGCCCAGCCACCGCGGTGCCGGTGCTCCTTGGAATTACCAAGGCGAGCCTACAGACACGGTCCTTCATCTCGGCGGCTTCCTTCCAGGAGACGACGCGCGTTCTTACCGAAGCGGCGCTGAACGGTAAGGTAGACACGCTCGACGGCCTCAAGGAAAACGTCATCGTGGGTCGCCTCATCCCGGCTGGCACGGGCGGCATGATTAGCCAGCTCCGCCGCGTAGCGTCTCACCGCGACGACCTCATTTTACAGGAGCGCAACAAGGCTCATGCGAAAGCCTTGCCGCCTGCGGGCGAGGACGAATCAGCCGGCTCCGAGTTGGCTCCTCAAGTGCAGGCCGCCGAATAGATTAGATCTCAAAGACTTAGGAAAGCCCGGCTTCTTGCCGGGCTTTTTGATTCACGTCACGCCGCAAGAAAAAAAAGAGGCGAAAAAGCGCCAGGACTCGCTTGGATTATCGGAAACTCTCCGTTAAAGTCGCATTTACCGACGAATGGTGCTGCTTTGCATCGGCCAATAAACAGGCCGAAAGGGCGGCTTATTCGTTTCGGCGGGGTAAGGAAAACCAACCGTGAAAAAAACGCCGTGGTGAAAAACCGGCCTCTACATATGCAGGACAGAGAATGTGAACGCGGTGGAGAGCTCGCGCAATGAGGTTAGGAAACTCAGACCTGAGTATCTTTTCATCCGCTTTGTTGTGCCTTGCGACCTTCGTTACAACACCCTCGGAAGCCGTTCCGCAGCGGCCCTGGTATCTTGACGCCTTCGATCGAGTTCTTCAGGTTGTCGACCAAAACGACAGCCAGCGCGATGCGGCGCCGCAAAAAGAGGCGGCCAAGCAGATCGAGCAGGCTTATCTCAGTCGCCTGACTAAAGCAGAAGAGGGCACGATCACGCTCAGAGGCCAGGTGCCCTCGGACAGCGACCTCAGGATTTTACAGGGTGTCGCTGCGGCGACCTCCCCCGGCGCTCCGGTCGTCGATAGGAGCCACGTCAACGCGAACGTCCCGGATCGGGATGCCTGGCTCGCCGCGATGACCTTCGCACTGCGACAGCTTGGTAAACTTCAGTCGGGATCGGCCGTTTTGTATAATACCGCAATTACCATCGAAGGCGTGACGAAGGCCGACGATGACTTTTCAGCGGTGCAGAAGAAGCTGCGGGAAGAAGCGCCGAAGGGCATCAATTTGCACGTCGCCCTCAAGCCACATGACGTGCATCCGTTCGTGTGGACGGCGCAATTACAGCAGGGCAATTTGACTTTGAGCGGTCACGTGCCGGATTTGCAGGACCAGATCCTTAACGCGTACGCTCGCACGCTCTTTAAAAACGTCAAAGTCAATAACGGCATGGAAGTCGCCAAAGGCGAGCCTAAGGATTGGCTTGACGCGACGAAGTTATCGCTCGAAATGCTCTCTCTCCTATTCTCCGGCAATATCGCGATCAGCGACAATATGATTCGGATTGATGGGATTTATTCATCGCCTTCGATGGTTGAGCCGTTCAAGGCTTGCATCAAGAGATTGCCGCCCGGATTCACGGTGGAGACCAAAATTACCGAGCCGGTGGCGAAGGCGCCCCCAAGTGCAGAAGATGTAAGTCTTGCCTCCCACGACTATCAGCCTCAGACTTCGATGAATCCTTGACCGCGCGGTAATCCGTCGCCCCGAATTCAGGCGTGGGTTCAAGCTTGTTGGACCTCATTGTGCAAGGGGGCGGGCAATGGCGGCCCAGGCGCCCATGTCTTGTCCGTCTGGACAAGAAAATCGCTGACCACGCGCTGGCTGAAGCGATCCAACAAGAGAGGTGCGTGACCTTCGTTGTGAATGACGACGGATGTCAGAGCTGGGTGGCGGGCTTGCATTTCCTCGACAGTGGCAGCCGATAGGAGATCCGAGTTTTCTCCTCTCAGGACCATAACAGGAACCTGGAAAAGCGACTCGAAATGTTCCCACATCGACGGAGCTGGTTTTGCGATATCCACTTCCGACAAGGCCTTTCCCACATCGGGATCGTAAGCCGCAGCGGGGCGTCCATCCGCTTCGTTGAACAGCTGGCGCGTGAGTTTCACCCACGCTGCGTTGTCCATGGCGGTGAACTGCCTCATGTTGATGTCACGGATGATGCTCGTGGCCTCATCCCAATCGCGTGGCAGAGGGATCTTTCCGGCATACCCCATAATGCGGGCCAGACCCGCCGTCTCAATGACGGGGCCGATGTCGTTCAGCACAGCGCACCCGATTGCCGAAGGCCGCATCACCGCGAGCATCATCGTGATGATGCCTCCGCGTGACGTTCCCAGAAACGCGGCGTTTGTCAGACAGCGGAGCGTAAGGAATGTGACAACGTCAAGAAGCTCGACATAGGGCGAATAGTTGCGCCAGTCCTTGTCCCACTCGGAGCGCCCGCGGCCTCTGAGATCGAGGCAATAAACAGGCCGGGCATGTTTCGGGTGCGTTGAGAGAGAGACGGCGAGGTCATGAAAATCCCGCCCATTGCGGGTCAAACCGGGGAGGCAAACAACAGGGCGGCCAGCCGCGTCGTCGCTGCCATACTTTCGGGCGTAGAGAAGCAGGTCATCCTGGCTTCTGTAAAAGATATCTTCAGTTTTGAATCCCTTCTCGCCGTCCGGTCCATCCAAAGTCATTGGGCCTGTTCCAATTCGCCGCTTCCATTCACATCAAAATCAGGGATTTTCCCGGGGCGCCCCCGGTGCAAGTCTTCCACGATCTGGAACCTTGCCTTGTTGTTTGCGAACCGGCAACGGTAAAGCTGCGTGCTTTCCAGAATGCGCTGGATGTAAGTGCGGGTCTCCGTAAAGGGAATGCGCTCGATCCAATCGATGGGGTCCGCCGATTTGCTGCGAGGGTCGTCAAAGTCCTTGATCCATTGTTTGACCCGGCCCGGCCCCGCGTTGTACGCGGCCAAGGAAAGAACGTAAGAGCCATCGTAGCCTGAAATGAGCTGGGCGAGGAAAGCCGAGCCCAGGGTCACGTTATAAGATGGGTCTGAGATCAGCCGCGTCGGTTCATACTTCAACTTGTAGGCTGACGCGACGAGCCTGGCCGTCTGCGGCATGAGTTGCATAAGCCCGCGCGCGCCGACGCGGCTCACGGAGCCGGTGTGGAAATCGCTTTCCTGCCGGGTCAAGGCATTCAGGAGCGCGAGTTCCACCTTGCCATTGCCGCCAGCGGAATCGAACTTCGGCAGGAGTGTCGGAAAAGCATAGGCGTCCACCGGAAATCCGCGCAGCAATGCGATTTTTGCGGCGCGAACTCCAACGTGGGCGGGCTCCAGGCGCTCGATCAGTTCAAGGGCGAGAATCATCTGCTCTGGATCTTTGAGCTGGCGCGTAAGATCCAGCAGGTAATTCAGCAGAAGCGGCTGGAGATCAAGCTGCTTGGCGATCATCACGGCTTTGAACGCATCCTCGTTCACGAACCCGGCGATGGCTTCTTTCGTTGGATGAGGCGGCGCCCGGAACTCGCAAGCTCCTCCCTTGTGAAGAGACTGCCGGGCGAGAGAACCGTAGAATGTGTAAAAGCGGCTTGCTGCTTCGCGGAGATAAACCTCGGCTTCCCTACGGGCGCCCATTTCGAGCTTGGTGCGACCCAGCCAGTACGCCGCCCGCGCCTCGTCCCTTGCGAAGCCTTTGATCAAGCGCGCCGCTTCAAAATGCGGCTCGGCCCGGCGCGGTTCCTTCAAGAAACGAAGGGCGACCCAGCCGGCCAGAAACTCGGCTTCGGAGCGGCTTTCGTCGTCGAGGGGCCCATGCATCTTCGCCATGGCATAAGCGGTCGCGGGATGGTCGGCGTTTAACGCGCGCCGCACCTCGCTTCGCCGGAAGTCCCACCATTTTTCGGGATCGGCGAGATCGGCGGTATTGGGATTGATCGAGCGAAGCAGAGACCAGACATCATCGTCGGCGCCCTCGCGCCGCAGGGATTTGAGCCGCGCGAGAAGTGTGGCGGGGCCGCCAGTGTTCTCTTTCGTAAGCTTGAAGGCGTTCTCCGCCGCTTTCGACTGCAGCGTCTTCTTGCCCGATTTCTCTTCTCTTCCGGCCAAGTCCGGGGACTTGTCGCCCGCATCCGGTTTGCCTTTTGACGCGGAGTCGACATCAGGCCACCGGCTCTCATCCGGCGAAGCGCTGTCGTCCTTTTTTACAACCTTCTTTTTGAGCCGTACCGGCTCGGCAAGGCTCTCGATTCTGAACGCCTGCACTCGGCCCGCTAAGGCAGCTTCTTTGGCGCCGTCGCCGCCTGGGATTTCTCCGTGACGCCGTCCCTTGGCGCGCTTCGCAACAACCTTCGCCTTCCGGCCGTGATGCCCGTTGCGAGCGACTTGGGTCCCTGCCCTTTTCGCGTGAAGCCGGACAGCCCCCTTCAACCCCTTTCCTTCGGAAGCCGACGCCAGCTTCTTCCCGGGATCGTCCGTCTGGCGTGCGCGCGCTTCCATCAGCCGCGTCCGGCGGCGTTCGTCGCTGGCATCGAGCAGCGAGCCAAACCGCGCAACAAATCGCTCCTGCACGACCGGGTCCATATTATAACGGCTCCAGGCAAACTTGATGAGAGTGAGCCCGCGCTCGCGTTCCCCGGTCTCCATGAGCGCCGCGCCCATGCTGGCTTTTCCGGCGCCTGTCATCGGAGTCCGGTTCGTGTAGAACTTCAGGACGTCGGCGGCGGTGGCGTCCGACAAAAACAAGCTCTTTTCGGTCACGTAATCCTGAACGGGTTCAGGAAACAGGGGATGGGCCCTTCTGAATGCCATCACCTCCCTGAAGTCCGCGGAAGAGGCGTGCAATCGCTTCCATTCCGCGAAGGACTTTGCGGCCGGGTCACTGATTTTTTTGATTGCGGCGCGGGCGCCGGCATCATCTCCTCTGGAGACGCTGGAGATGACCTCCTTGATTGCGGCCGCGTCGCCATCGCTGATCCGGAAGGACAGAAGGGGCTGAAGCGCCAAAGTCATCTCCTCGCTGGAGAATGTCTTGGGAAACTTCAGGTTCACGGCCGGAACAAGAACCGCTTCTGCCGGAGCGCTCTCTTTCCCTGGCTCCCCGGCGTTCGAAGCCGGCGGTTGGCCGTCCTTGGACTGCTCGGGAGGCGATGCTAGCGTTTCCGGCGCGCTTCCGCTAGGCCCCTGCGTCCCCGGCTCGACAGGGGGTTTGGAACTGGCCTCCGCCGTCTTTGCATTTGCGCCAGAGCTATGCTTTTGCGTGGACCGGTTCGCGGCCCAAGGGACAATGACCGGCTCTTGTTGCAGGTCAGCCGCGGCATAGTCCAGGGGAACCTGATGCCCCGGCAGCAGATACGGCACGACGAGCACCGCAATAAAACCAAGGGCGGTTCCGATCAGGATCGCCTTCACGAGGCCGAAAGGATTGTGCGGAGGGTTCGCGTCTGCGTCGGGCGTGGGCATTTGCTGTCGGCTTAAAAATTACGTTGGCAGCTGAGCGTATCAAACTTATGCTTTTGCTCCACGATTGGAACTGAAAAAGCTGTAATGCATACAACCGCGCCTATTAATAGCCACCATATTCCGGCAACAGAATGACAAGCGCTGTGTTGGATCGGCTGTTTCCGGAGGGAAAAGAGGCACACCGGTTAATCTTGCGCAACTCTTTTCTGTATAAGATCGATCCAAAGGCGAGAAAGGTTAGAAATGTTCAAGGGCTCTTTTACGGCGCTCGTAACCCCGTTCGATGGTGACAGCGTCGATTACGATGCCTTCATTCGGCTTGTGGAATTTCAAATTCAGACCGGCACGCATGGGCTTATTCCCTGCGGCACGACGGGGGAGTCGCCGACGCTCAGTCATGAGGAGCATGCGCGCGTCGTAGAGGTATGCATCGCCGCAGCAAAGGGGCGCGTTCCCGTGATAGCGGGCGCCGGTTCGAACAGCACCAAGGAGGCGGTCGAACTCGCCCGGCACGCCGAGAAAGCGGGGGCCACCGCGGTTCTCAGCGTTACGCCCTACTACAACAAGCCGACGCAGGAAGGGCTTTACCTGCACTTCAAAGCCATCAACGATGCGATCGGCATCCCGATTATCATCTACAACATCCCGTCGCGCAGCGTCATCGACATGTCGGTCGCAACGATGGCGCGGCTCTTCAAGCTCCCGAATATCGCGGGCGTAAAGGACGCAACCGCCTCGCCTGTGCGCACGAGCCAGCAGCGCCTGACGCTCGGCGAAAAGTTCAACCAGCTTTCGGGCGAAGACGCCACCGCGCTCGCGTTCATGGCGCATGGCGGGCATGGATGCATTTCCGTGACCTCGAACGCCGCTCCAAAGCTTTGCGCAGAGTTCCAGAATGCGTGTCTGGCGGGCGACTTCCGAAAGGCGCTCGAACTGCATGACAAGCTGATGCCCCTGCATGAGGCGCTCTTTGTCGAGACCAATCCTGGTCCCGTAAAGTATGCCGTATCCCGTCTCGGTCTTTGCAAGCCCGAAACGAGGCTTCCTCTGGCGCCGATCTCCGATCAGACCAAGGCGCTTGTCGATGCAGCGCTTGAGAAGGCCGGTTTGCTGCAACGCCAGGCAGCGTGAAGTGGCGGCTCCCTCCCCAACATCCGTGCGAAAAGTTGTCGCGGAAAACAGGAAGGCGCGTTTCTCGTACTTCATCGAGGACACCTTCGAGGCCGGGATTGCGCTCGGCGGCTCGGAGGTGAAATCGCTGCGGCTGGGCAGGGCGAACATCGCCGAGTCCTACGCCAGCGAGCAGAATGGCGAGATCTTTCTCATCAACGCCTATATCCCCGAATACCTTCAGGCCAATCGCCTGAACCACGAAACGCGCCGGCCCCGCAAGCTGCTCCTGCACAAGCGCGAAGCAAGCAAGCTGATCGGCGCGATAAATCGCGAAGGGATGACGCTCGTTCCGCTGCGCATCTACTTCAACGACCGGGGGCGAGCCAAGCTGGAACTCGCATTGGCGCGCGGCAAGAAACTGCACGACAAGCGCGAAGCCGAGAAGAGCCGCGACTGGGAGCGCCAGAAGAGTCGCCTGCTCCGCGAGAAGGGTTAAGGATTCTGGCTCGCCGCTTTCCCTGATGGCGTCTTCCAGGCCGGACCAGTTATTGAACCACCGACATCGATGGGAATGTTTCCAGTTATTCTGTCGGGCCTGATCTGCGCCTACACCACAGTCAAGTCAGTCTGAATTGTCTGGTCGGGTTCGACCTGGCCATCCATGCCTGCAATTTCTCAAATGGGTATCACTCGGATGGCCGCCTCAAGGGCGGCCATGACAATGGTAGTTTTATTTAAGCTTGCCCAGTTCCAGCCACCCATTAGCTGAAACTGATTCGATGCGCCGATCCCAGTCTGTGCTCTTCTGTGAGTACATTCAGTCCGGAAGTGCTCAGAAGCCATTCGTCATCCACAGATCAACTGGTTCTTCCTATGGATCGGAAGACACAGCGCTTTTTAATGATCTGCCTACAGTGAACCGTTAACTATATGGTAACCGGTTGGGTATTGTCTGGTCTCCATATCCATCTGCAGCTTACGGTAACTACGCCACCACCGTTCAGCCAAAGAGATCACAGGGGATTGATATGATTGACAGTAACATACGGACACTAGGTGTCTTTCTGGCGTGTCTTGTGGCGTTAGTTGTTTTGATGCAATCTGCGCAGCGAATGATGTATGTATCTGCCGCGGTTTCACATCCAGTGGTTGTCGAGAAGGTGCCCCCGGCGCCAGTCATATTCGAAGCACTGGTCAAGAAAGCAACGAATGAGTATGTAGCGATACCGAAGGAGAAGTGCGGATCGATGTGGGTCAATGGCGGTAACTTTGTCCTGGTTACGCCCAAGACCTGCAATGACGTCAGCGTCGCCTCAATCACCATCGCTGTCTCAGAAAAGCCCTGCGAAGCCAGCACACCGGCAGACTTCCAGAGCCTGACCAACTCCACGGCCTTCAAGGGCGACTACGGCTTCTATGTCGGGCAGGGCAAGAACGTGAAATGCGTGGCCGTCAAAGAGATCGTCGGGAAGTATGTCTAGGACAACACGTTAGAGGCGGCCTCTCGCCTCTAACGCAGAAATGAAATACGAAGGCGGCACATCCTGGCCGCCTTTTTGCGTTTCGCGCTGCGGCCGAGACCTTCACATGCCTGTCATCTAGCGCGTCTATTGGTGACGGAATTTTAACCGTGAAGTTCAAGGGCGGGCATGTCGGGACTGGTGGTGGTAATAGGGATCCTTGCAGGTGTGACTTTATCCGGTTTGCTCGCCTGCACAATTGTCAACAAAGAGCTGAGGTTCTGGCCAACGCCGGGAAAGGGAAGTTGGCAGAGCAAGGTTTTCTGGACACTTTTCCGTACTCTTAATGTCGCCACGCTAGCTTTGGCGTATCTCGATTGGCAGCGCTGGGACGGGTTTTCTCTCGAACGCGGTCTGGGCGCAACCCTGGCGATCCTCGGCTTTGCCCTCTACGGCTGGGCGGTTTACGCCCTTGGCCGGAGGAATCTTTACTGCGGACGCGATGGGCTCGTCACCGGCGGCATCTACAGCTGGACGAGGAATCCGCAATACGCAACGGCAATCCCGGCCTATCTCGGCTTAGCGGTTGCATCCGGCTCGATTGCAGTTTTTGCGATCGCGTCGCCGCTCACTCTTAGCTTCGTGCTGATGGCGTTCGCGGAAGAGCACTGGCTCGAAGCCGCCTACGGCGCTGATTACCGGCACTATCGTCTTGACGTTGCTCGCTTTTATAACTGGCGGCACGCGCTGGCAGTCCTGAAGCAAGAGGTCATGGGTGAGAAGGAAGCTGCCAAGGAAGAGCTTCTCTGAATGCTGTCAGGCGATCCAGCACTTCAGCATGGCCTTCGCTCATCGCCGTAGCCACGGGGCTTGGCATAAAGCGGTCATTTGGCCGACGAGATAGAGGACTTGAGGAAATGCCTGCCGCAAGCATTCAAGAGGGCGATCTATCCCGATCCGATGGGCCTCGCCAGTTCCGAACCCTTTTTGTTTCAGATCTCCATCTCGGCGCAAGGGCGTGTCAGGCGGAAGCCTTCCTCGATTTTCTGCGCTACTACGACGCTGATACTATCTATCTTGTCGGGGACATCATCGATTTCTGGAGCGTCAGGCGGAACCCGCTGTGGCTTCAGTCGCATAATGATGTGCTTCAGAAGCTTCTTCGCAAAGCCCGCAAAGGAACGAAGATCGTCTTCATTCCGGGCAATCACGACGATGGCGTCCGAAGCTATTGCGGGATGAGTTTCGGCGCGATCGAGATCCACCATGACATCGTGCATGTAGCGGCGGATGGCCAGTGCTTTCTCGTGATGCATGGCGACGAGTTTGATGTGATCGTTCGCTACGCCAGATGGCTGGCCTTTCTGGGGGATCGCTCCTACGAGTTTGCTCTGTGGTGCAATCACCCGCTCAACATCGTCAGGCGCTGGCTCGGCTTCGGCTACTGGTCCCTCTCGAACTATCTGAAGCTGCGCGTCAAAACAGCCGTGAATTTCATCGGCGAGTTCGAGCAGGCCATTTCGGCGGAAGCTAAGCGCCGGAATGTCGAGGGCGTGATCTGCGGCCATATCCACCATATGGCGGACCGGATGATCGATGGCGTTCGATATATCAATTGCGGCGACTGGGTCGAAAGCTGCACAGCTATCGCGGAAGACTTCGACGGAAAGCTCAGTCAGATAAGCTGGCTTCCGGGCACCGTGGAGGCGCCACGCGCCGCGCCCGCCCCAGTTCCAACTTTAGCCGTCGAAGGCGTTACGCGCTCCGCCGCCGGTAGCACGGCCAGGAGAAGGCAATACATCGCCTCGGTTGAATGATGTCAGAGGAGGTTGATTTGGCAAACGTTGCAGAAGCGAAGGGTTCCAGGAGCGCCGCTATGATCGGCGCGGCGGTCTGCCGGAACAGGCCGCTTTCAGCGGAAGGCCTGCGGGAGCGTCTTTTCACGCTGGCATTTTCGAACCTTGTCTATGCGCAAATCTGGGAAGACCCGGCAGTCGACCTTGAGGCCCTAGCGCTCGATAGCAGCTGTCGCATCGTAACAATAGCCTCCGGCGGCTGCAACGTGCTGAGCTACCTCACCGCGGGGCCGGGCCATATCACGGCGGTCGACATCAACGCCGCGCATATTGCGCTCAACCGGCTCAAACTTGCGGCGGCTCTTCACCTTCCCGACTATGAGGCGTTCTACCGCTTTTTCGGAGCAGCCGATACACGCGCGAATATAGCTGCCTTCAGACACTATATCCTGCCCCATCTCGACGCGCAGACCGCACATTACTGGCAGGGACGCCATGGATTGCGCCGCAGAAGGCGAATCCGCCGCTTCACCAGCAATTTCTACCGCGCGGGGCTTCTCGGCACGTTCATCGGGGCAAGCCATCTTGTCGCCAGGCTGAACGGGGTCAATCCCGGCGTCATGCTGCAAGCGCGTACGCTGGAGGAGCAACGCCGCATATTCGATCAGAAGTTCGCGCCGCTATTCAATCGGCGTGCGCTGCGCTGGCTGGTGAACCGTCCGGCTTCGCTCTATGGCCTCGGCATACCCCCGGCGCAGTATAAGGCGCTCGCCGGCGACAGCGAGGGCGGCATGGCCGACGTCCTGCGCCAGCGTCTCGAACGCCTCGCCTGCGGCTTCCCCCTATCCGAGAACTATTTCGCCTGGCAGGCGTTCGGACGCCGGTACTCGCCCTCGGGCTCGCTGCCGCCCTACCTTGATCCGAACAACTTTGCGCTCGTGCGTAAATATGCGTCGCGTGTGTCGGTTCATCACGCTTCGTTCACGGCTCATCTGGCGAGGACTTCCGCCCAAAGCCTGGATCGCTATGTTCTGCTCGACGCCCAGGATTGGATGGACGACGGGGAACTGACGGACCTATGGCGCGAAATCACGAGGACCGCGAGACCCGGCGCCCGCGTCATATTCCGGACTGCCGCCGAGCCGACAATCCTTCCGGGACGCATCCCCGAGGATATTCTCGACCGCTGGCATTACGCCGCCGATGTCTCTCGCGAACTGACCCGGAAGGACCGGTCCGCCATCTATGGCGGCTTCCACCTTTACACGCTGAAGGACTGACGCAGATGACGATTACCGCTTCGGCAGCGGAGAAGATGGATGTCATCTACCGCCACCAGCGTTTCATCTATGACGCAACGCGGCGCTACTACCTCTTTGGCCGCGATCGCCTGATCGCCGATCTCCGGCCGCCCGCCAATGGCGCCGTCCTCGAGATCGGATGCGGCACGGCGCGCAATCTCATCCGCGCCGCCAGACGTTATCCCGAGGCCCGCTTCTATGGCCTGGATGTTTCGGAAGCCATGCTGTGCTCGGCGCGCGCGTCGGTGACCCGGTGCGGTCTCGCCACCCGCATTGTCCTTCGCAAAGGAGACGCGACGGCTTTCGATCCCGCCAAACTTTTTGCGCTCGACGGCTTCGACCGCGTTTTCATCTCCTATGCGCTGTCCATGATCCCGGCCTGGCGAGACGTCGTGCGGCAGGCCGCGGCTTGCGTTGCGCCGGGCGGAGAGCTGTTCATCGTCGACTTCGGGGATTTCGAGCGCTACCCGGCTTTCCTGCGCAGCACGCAGCTCGCCTGGCTGCGCCGCTTCTCCGTCGAGCCGATCCCTGCGATCGAGCGGAAGATCGGGATGCTCGCCGAGCAAATGGGGCTCAAGGCAGCCACCGAAAAACTCTACGGCGGCTACGCTATCCAGATTCGCCTTCGCCGCTGATGCGATACACTAGACAGCTTCATGCACTCTTCAAAACCTAGGCCTGATTTGAAGAGTTTTAGCTATTGAAATACCGCACGATGGCGTGTCCGAGGTATTGCATCACTAGAAATG
This sequence comes from uncultured Alphaproteobacteria bacterium, assembly GCA_963764115.1. Classification (GTDB taxonomy): domain Bacteria; phylum Pseudomonadota; class Alphaproteobacteria; order Rhizobiales; family Rhodomicrobiaceae; genus Rhodomicrobium. Next base: position 46,334 of record CAVXRT010000024.1, on the reverse strand, counting down.
TTGTAATGGCCGTCGAGAGGGTCAGCGAGAAATTAAAAATTTCGTGGACAGGCATACTCTTTACTCCAAAAACACCAGGCGCGTCCCCACCCTACTTACGTTATAGGAAAATCACTCCACCCTGCTTGGTCTCGTCTTGCCTTTCCTTGAGCCTCGCAAGCACCCTCAAGCTTTTCCTGTTCTTCTACCTTATCGAAATCCACATTTGATAAAAATCAAAAATCGCATCAGTGTGCCGGTCTGCCGAGTTATCCCCAACTTTGTGCGTCCGGAAAGCGCCAAGCGGTTTTCCTATTAGGACGCGAGACTTAAAGCCTGCTTTTGATTCTAAGGTGTCGCGCGCTTGATCCGACGCGGGCCTCGATACGCTTCTGCATGCACATTGGGCCTCACTTCATTGGCTTCCCGCTTGCGTTTGCGTCACCGATTTTCTTGAGTGAGAATTGTACGAGAAAGCGCCTTGCCGGGAAGTTAACGGGTAAGTCGTTGATATTGCAATGAAATTTTCAGAGCGGACGGCGCTCCCGGCGCTCGCGCCCGGCCGACATCGGCGCGTCGTGGTTAACACGCGAATCCGGGATTATATTTAACGGACTTTTCAGAGCCCATTTAATGCCAAAATTCCGGCATTAAATTCTATTTAATGGGGCGGTCGGCGGTAAAAAAGCTGTTCACTTACAACGCGTTGGAACCGCCTCCCTACCGCCCTCGTAGGCCTCGCTCTGCGCCGGATAAACGCATTGTTAAGCCTAATCAAATGTAAATTGGACCGGAAATAAATCGGCGGCGCTTCCGTTAACCAGTTTCAGATTAACGCTCAGCGCTACGAACGAACCCTTAACCACGAGGCATGCGGCGGGCGCCGTCGGAGACGGCAGCCGCCGCATGGGCGAGGAGCGCTCCTGCGTTCAATCGGACGCAGTCACGCGGTTGAGCTTGCGTGCTATGGCTCCGAATTTTGCGCACCGATGCGCTAACAAAAACGGATAGGCTTTAGCAGATCGCTGAAACAGCAAGAAATCTTGGCTTCATCCTTCGACAAGCTCAGGATGAGGTTGGCGTTTTCAACCCTCATGGTGAGCCTGTCGCGGTTCGGCAGGCTCACCATAAGGCCATGGGCAACATCGCTTTTTCAGCATCCTGTCAGGGGCTTTCGACCGGGCAGCCATCCCGGCGGCCGTCGCACGGGCGTGCGGTTGCGGGCAATCAGCGAAGCGTTACCGCCAGAAGCCTGAAGCTTCTTCCAGCCGCTCCCATTCGCCTTTGGCCTCGCTCCAGACATGCGGCACATTCGCCTCGTGCCGACCGAGAATGTAGCCCGCCGCAGCCAAAGACTTCGAACCCTTGCGCGGCCGCTCAAGGGCGAGCTGGATCAACCGTTCAGCCATCCGGACGTCGTTGATCGCCCCGAACAGCTCCTGCATCTTCTTCAAGCGCTTGATGAAGCTCTGGGCTTCATGATCGTAAAGCGATTGGAAGAACTCGCAGTTGTAGCGCAACCTCTTGAGCGCCTTCCTCATGCTGTGCCGCTCCTCGAGGTCGAGCGAGTCGAGGCGGTCGCCATATTTGCGAACCTTTTTCCATCGCCGCTCCAGGATTTCGCTTGAGACGGCCACCGCGGGTGCATCGAACCTGCCTCCGGTGTCGATCAGCTGCGGGCTTAGCATCATGGTTACGAGAAGACGCGGCCAAATCCCTCGATCGAGATTGCCCACGGCCTCTTTGTAAGCCGCGCCGCGATGGGCCTTGAGGGCTTGCAGGAGGCCGGGGAAGCCCGGAACGTTGCCGCCTTCCTCCGCGATTGGCGTGAAGATCTCGGCGATCAGCACATCGGCGTCCCTTAAGTGTCCCACGGACCTCGCCACGTTCCGGGCGTCGCTTTCCAACTCGCTGATCCAGGGCGGCCCGGCGTAAGGCCTGATGCTGCGAAGGGCCGACCGCAGCCGCGTCAAACCCACCCGCATTTGATGGACGGCCTCGACCTCGCCGGTCTCAACCACCACGCGCTGGTTGGCGATGATCTGCTGTGAGGCCGATTCCAGAATGGTTGCGAAAGCGTCTCTCGCGCAATCGCTTGGCTGGAGCGTCACGTCCCGGGCATGGGTGGGCTCGGTGCTGTCTGGCGCCGCACTCAAGAGCCTGAAACCGCGCGCGGCCTTGCTCGATGGGCTCGGATGAATCCGGAAATCAGAGAACAACTCCCGCGCGATTTCAAGCAATCCCTGGGGCGGCCCTGAAAGGAGTTCGAGTTCCACCTCACGAAGCTCGCGTGATTGTCCATCGGCCTCGACGCGTCCTTCGTCGAGGGCGAGTTCCGCGGCGCAATCTCCTCTAGTGATCACATGCGAGGTGCGATCGATAACCGTCTCGAAAACTGGCAGCAGGCTTGTCTTTTTGCAGGCCTTCTTGATTTTTCGCCTAAGGCGCTTGTCACCGATGCGCTCAAGATCAGGCTCGCACTTTTCAAGGAGCGCTTCGACCTCGCCGACGTTGGACAGACCGTTTTTTACCTCGCCGGTCTTCACGGTCTGAAGCCATTTGCTTCCCCCATCGTTGCGCAAACGAAGAGCAATCTTGGCCTCGTGAAGATCGTGCCCGGGAGTGTCGAAATATATGGATCGAAGAGTTTTGCGAGCGCGGGCGCCGGCAGAAGCCTTGAGGACCGGAGATTTGCCCAGGCGGTGAAAGTCATCGTCGGGAAGCTCGAACTTGAGCTCAAGTTCGCGGCTCGACTTCATCGAAGGCGCTAACATTGTTTTCACGCTGCAGGTTTGCGGCCCGCCCGGCCGCATGCCCGTTCGCCGGGTTGCATGCATTTTGCCTTTTTTTGGGTTCATTGGCAACAGAGGGACCGTCCGGCCCCTAGGAATTGACCCGCGGTTGTGTTGCAGACTTTGCCGGAACCAATCCAAGAAATGCCTGTTGGTTAGGCCGCAATTAACACTATCCTTCACGCTTGAGTTTTCCAGCTTATACTCTCTGGCAGACTTGGAAATTAATGGATGGCTCAGCAGAAGCAGGTCGCCGCGCTGCCGGTGCGCCGCGTCAACGGGGTGATTGAGGTTCTTCTCGTGACGTCGCGTGACACGGGCCGTTGGATCATTCCCAAGGGCTGGGAAATCAAAGGCCTCAAATGCCACGAAGCTGCAGCCCGCGAAGCCAAGGAAGAGGCTGGCGTCGAGGGCAAGATCGGCCCGAAGGCCATCGGCCGCTTTACCTACATCAAGGCGGAAAGAAGCGATCAGGGCGCAATCGACGTGACTGTCTTCCTTCTGTCGGTCCGGAAGGAGCGCAAGCGCTGGCGCGAAGCCGGGCAGCGCGAGCGAGCCTGGTTTCCCATCGACTCAGCGGCTGTGCATGTCCAGGAGCCGGAATTGTCGTCGATCATTTCCGCCCTCGGCGAATTGCTACGCTCGAGGTAATTTTCATCCCTGCGGGTGACCTTCACACCAGCTTCACACAAGCTCGTTAAGTGCTGCAAGGCACGCCTATTTGTACCTCGAGTGGGTTGTATCGAGTTGGCGATGTCAGGCGGACCAGACAGTCCCCCACTCTTTGTCTGGTCCGCCACCCATAAGGCCCTCCGAGCAACCTATGACGCAGAGCGGTTTTGACTTGAGAGCCTATTGGAGCGATTGTGATAGCCTCAGTGGCATCCCAAGCAAACTTCGCCAAACTAACCCACGGATGGCGGACTTGGCTTGGTTGGTTTTTCGTCATCCCGGCCAAGCGAAGCGCGAGCCGGGATCGTAAGAGGTATGCGTTTCAATGTCTTACGATCCCGGATAGGGCTTGCGCCCTTCCGGGATGACGACAGCCGCGATCCGTTGACCTGTCCGCGGGTAAGCTTTTGGGGGCGCAGCCATGAGCGCAATGCCGTCCTTGAACGCCAATGTGCATGACGGCCGCTTCGAGCTGGCGGCGTCCGGATCATGGACGGCTGTTCATGCAGGCGAGCTTGAGGCCGTCATCAGCAGGGCGGCGAACGACGCTGCGAAGGCCGGCGACGTTTCCATCGATATGCGAAATGTCGCAGCTTTCGATACATACGGGGCGTGGCTCCTCGAACGGCTGATCCGGAATAGGTCTGGAGTTGGGCAGCAAACAGGCATCGTCGGCCTGCGCGAGGAGTTTCGGGGGCTTTTGCAGGATGTTCACGGCGTCAACCGCAAAGAGGAAGCCCCGAAAGCCAGAAAGAACGGGCTGATTGCCGCCGTTGGCGAGTATGAGCGTGTCCTTGTCGAGACGGGGCGCGGTTTTCTCCCCTTCCTTGATATGCTCGGAGCGATCGGCGTGGCTGCGGCGCGCGTTATCCGCCGCCCGCAAAGCTTCCGGTTGACGTCGATGGTCCATCAGCTTGACCGGGTCGGCTGGCAGGCCACGCCCATCATCGTGCTGATCACCTTCCTCATCGGCTGCATCATCGCGCAGCAGGGCTTCTTCCACTTCCGCAAGTTCGGGGCCGAGAACTATGTCGTCGACATGGTCGGCATTCTAATCCTGCGCGAGATCGGCGTCCTTCTGGTGACGATCATGGTGGCGGGCCGCTCCGGCAGTTCGTATACGGCGGAACTCGGCTCCATGAAAATGCGCGAGGAGATCGACGCGCTTCGCACAATGGGGCTCGATCCTGTGGAAGTGCTGGTCCTGCCTCGCGTGCTTGCGCTTATTATCGCTGTGCCGATCCTCACTTTTCTGGGCTCCATGGCTGCGCTGTTCGGCGGCGGGTTGGTAGCCTGGCTCTACGAGGGCATGAGCCCGCAGATCTTCATTGCCCGGCTGCACGAGGCCATCTCGGTGACTCACTTCGAGGTTGGTATGATCAAAGCGCCCTTCATGGCGCTGGTCATTGGCGTTGTGGCCTGCGCGGAGGGGCTTCAGGTCCAGGGGAGCGCGGAATCGCTCGGACTGCAAACCACAACTTCGGTGGTGAAGTCGATTTTCTTCGTGATCGTTCTGGACGGCCTGTTCGCAATCTTTTTCGCCTCGATTGGAATGTGACATGGCAAACAAGGCGGAGCCAGTCATCCGGGTGCGCGATCTGGTGGTGGGATTCGGCGACGCGACGGTCCTCGATCACCTGGCGCTCGATGTCTATCGCGGTGAGATCCTTGGCCTTGTGGGCGGCTCCGGCGCGGGAAAATCCGTGCTGATGCGGACGCTCATAGGCCTCTTGCCAAAGCGCGAAGGAATGATCGAGGTGCTTGGCGTGGACCGGGACAAGGCGGGCGAAAACGAACTGCGCGCCATGGAGCGGCGCTGGGGCATTCTCTTCCAGCAGGGCGCGCTCTTCTCGTCGCTGACGGCGCTGCAGAATGTTCAGTTCCCGATGCGCGAATACCTCCACATTTCCGAAGACTTGATGGACGAAGTGGCGAACGCCAAGCTGGAGATGGTCGGCCTGACGCGGGCCGACGGGGCGAAGCTTCCGTCGGAGCTTTCCGGCGGCATGACGAAGCGCGTTGGCTTGGCCCGCGCGCTCGCCCTCGATCCCGAGATCGTCTTTCTAGACGAGCCGACTTCGGGCCTCGATCCCATTGCGGCGGCGGAGTTCGACGCCCTCATCCGCACCCTGCAAAGCACCCTTGGGCTGACGGTGTTCATGGTGACCCATGATCTCGAAAGCCTGTACCTCGTCTGCGACCGCGTCGCAGCTCTCGCAGATGGGAAAGTGGTCGCGGAGGGGCCGATCGCCTCTATGCTGTCGTCTGATCACCCCTGGGTGAGATCCTATTTCGGCGGCGAGCGCGGCAAGGGGCTCGCTCAGGGTGCGCATGCGGAGATACGAGGCTAGGTCCAATGGAAATCAAGGCACGCTACGTTCTGATCGGGCTGTTTACCCTCGCCGCCATCGTGGCGGGCTTCGCCTTTGTCTATTGGCTGGAAACGGTGGGCGGACTGGGCAAGCGCACAAGCTACGAGGTGCGGTTCCACAACACGGTTTCGGGTCTTCTCGCCGGTTCGCCCGTGCTGTTCGATGGCATCCGCGTCGGCGAGGTGACGGGACTGAAGCTTGTCCCGAACGAGCCGAAAGAAATCGACGTCACGGTCGCGGTCGATGCCAACACGCCGGTGCGGGCCGATACGCAGGCCTCGCTCGATTTCCAGGGACTGACCGGCGTCGCTGTCGTTACCCTCACCGGCGGCTCGGCGGATGCGCCACTTCTCAAGGCCGCCCCAGGCCAGCTTGCCACGCTCACCGCAAGCGACACGGCAGGCCAGACCATGAGCGAAGCCGCCCGCCAGGCTTTCACCCGGATCGACCAGGTTCTCGCGGAAAACTCCGGCGATCTTCGGACCATGGTCTCCAATCTGACCTCGTTCTCCGAGGCCCTGGGAAAAAACTCCGGCAAGGTCGACGCCATTCTTGGAGGGCTTGAGCGCATGACAGGCGGCGGCAAGACTGCCGGGCTTGTTTATATTCTGAGCGCGCTGCCAGCTTCTGCGGAGGGGGCGAAGCCGCTCGAGAAGCAGTTGACTGTCGGGGACCCCAGCGCTTTGCTGGCCTACGACTCCGACCGTGTTTGGGCTCAGGCCGATGGAAATGAGCTGGCCCCGCTCGGGAATGCGAAATGGGCCGACACACTGACGAAGCTCGTTCAATCGAGGATCGTGCAAAGCTTCGAGAACACCGGCTCGCTCAATGAAGTGACCCGCCCGACGGAAGCGGGTACGCCGGAATTTCAGCTCGCGACCGAAATCAGGAAGTTTCAGATCGTGTCCGCGCCCGAACGGACAGCCGAGGTTCAGATCAGCGCGAAAATCCTTGGCGCTGACGGTCACATTATCGCTGCCCGAGTTTTCGATGGCAGCGCCCCTGTGAAGACGGCGGAAGAAGCGGATGCCGCGAAGGCGCTGAACGAAGCTTTCGGCAATATCCTGTCGAGCTTGATCCCCTGGGCCGCGGATGTCATCGCGGGGCCGGCTGAGAAACCTTCGCCTGCACCGGCGCAACCCCGCCGGCGCGGCCAGGCAAACGGCTAAGCAAAGTTTGCCGGACGCGCCAACGGATCGCCGCCTCCGTCATCCCGGAACTTGATCGCCCCGCCTCGGAGGGCGGCCATGACGATGGATTGGCGGAAACACCCGTAATCAAGTCCCGGAAAGGCGGAGCCTTATCCGGATTGGCTTCGCAAAATTGAATGCAAGACTTTTCGACCGTTCCCCTTGGAATTGCATCGTCCGCGGCGAGGCAGGAACCGGCCCAAACGCGCGGACGTTGGCCCCCCGTGAGAGGCCGCAAGCGCCCTTCCCGCCGTTCGAAAGGCTGACCATGCTCTATCGTCCCAACGCAATACACGGGCTCATCGTCCATTCCGAGAAGCCCCTGCAATGCGGAACCTCCGCTCGAGCGTTTGCGGGCTTCGAGACAGACAAGCGTTGGTGATTTCTACGTCCGCAGCCATGGCGCCATCCCCGCTGTCGACGCCAGCCAGCACCGGATCACGGTGGGCGGACGGGTGGGGCGGCCTCTGACGCTCAGCATGGAGGAACTGCGGCGCTATTTTCCCCAGCGCTCGGTGGAAGCGATCCTGCAATGTGCCGGAAACCGGCGCATCGACATGGCGCAAGTGAAGCCTGTCTCCGGTGAACCTTGGGCGGCGGGCGCGATCGGCAATGCCGGCTGGACGGGCGTAAGTTTGGCCGAAGTGCTGACGGCGGCGGGGGCCGAGCAGAACGAGGCGCTTCACGTCGCGTTCGAGGCCCTCGATGAGTGTCATGCCGATGGCCGCGACTTTCGCTATGCCGTCTCCATTCCGATCAGCAAAGCCATGGCTCCAGAGGTGTTGCTTGCCTATGACATGAACGGAGAGGCGCTTATCCCTGAGCATGGAGCGCCGCTGCGGGCCATCGTGCCCGGTTTCGCGGGCGTTCGCAGTGCGAAGTGGCTGGCTGCCATTACCGTCCAAGACGCGCCGTCGGATGGGTATTTCCAGGCGCACGAGTATAAGCTTTTTCCTCCCAGCGCGACCAAGGAAACAGCAAACCCGGCCGAGGGCATGACGATCTACGAGATGCCACTCAACAGCGCGATTTGCGAGCCGGCGAACCATGCAACGCTGAAGTCCGGCAAGACCAAGGTGCGCGGGTGGGCGTTCGCCAGTTCTCGGGACATCGTCCGGGTCGATGTTTCGGTCGACGGCGGACGCACCTGGGTGCAAGCGCGCCTTGAACGCGAGCCGGATGCGAAATGGAGCTGGACCTTATGGGAAGCGGACGCGGACCTTGCCAAAGGCGAGCACGAGATCACTGTGCGCGCTTGGGATGATGCAGGCAAACGCAGCCCGCGCTTCCTGACGACACATGGAACTTCAAGGGCTATCTCGCCGCATTCTGGCATCGCATTCACGTCAGGGCTGATCCCACGCACGGATCGTTCTGGTCGTCTCCGCCGCCCGACTTTTCGCTGGGTCAACTCCGCTCAGGGTCGTAGCGGCGGAACAGTGCGCCATGAAGGTGGTTGCCATGGCTGATAGCCACGGAGCATATCATGATAGATCAAAGCAGCGCCCTAAAGCGCCTCCGCAACCTCATCTCCCGAAGGGGGTTTCTTGGCGCGGCCACGGCATCGGTTGCAGCGGCTCCTCTCGTGAGCCGGGCCGTGGCGCAAACCCATGACATGGCGGGAAAGGGCGAAAGCAACGCCAGCGCAAGCGATCCAGGCCCCGAAAACACGACGTTGAAATCCATCAATCCCGACGTCTTCCGGCCGCCCGTAACGGATCGCGGCCTCGCTCCTGCATTCTGGAACTCCTTTTCGGCGGCTCACAGGCGCGTTCAGGATGGCGGCTGGTCCCGGCAGGTCAATGTGGAGACGTTCCCGATCTCGACCGAGATCGCTGGCGTCAATATGAGGCTGACGGCAGGCGGCATCCGCGAGCTTCACTGGCACGCCGCCGACGAATGGGCCATAATGCTCGACGGGACCTGCCGGTTGACCGCCATCGATTACGACGGATCGACCTACGTGCAGGACGTTGCGGCCGGCGATCTCTGGTATTTTCCAACCGGAATCCCCCACTCGCTCCAGGGATCGGGACCGGCCGGATGCGAATTCCTGCTCGTCTTCGATGACGGCAAGTTCTCCGAGGAAAACACGACGCTCCTTTCGGATTGGCTGATCCACACGCCGCGGGATGTGCTCGCAAAGAATTGGGGTGTGCCGCAAGCGGCCCTCGATCCGCTCAAAAGCCTACCTCCCGATGGCCGCTACATTTTCCAGGCCCCGGCGCCTGGGCCGCTGGAGCAGGACCGCGAGGCGGCGGCTGAGTTCGGGCGCGTTACGCGAACGGCTTTCAATTTTTCGACGAAGGGGATGCAGCCCCAAAAGCAGACGCACATGGGCGAAGTCCGCATTGTGGATTCGAGCAATTTCAAAGCGGCGGCCAATATCGCAATGGCGCATGTCACGCTGCGGCCCGGCGGACTGCGCGAGCTTCACTGGCATCCCAATGCCGACGAATGGCAATACTGGATCAGCGGCAAAGGCCGGATGACGCTGTTCCATAACAAGGCCGTCGCAAACACCGCCGACTTCGCGGCCGGCGATGTCGGCTATGTGCCGAAGACGCTTGGACATTACATCGAAAACACCGGCGATGCCGATCTTGTGTTCCTGGAGATGTTCAAGACGCCGCGTTATCAAGACTTGTCTCTCAATGACTGGGTAACGCACATCCCGCCCGAGCTCGTCATACAGCATCTCGGCATCTCGCCTGAGACACTGGCTGCGATTCCGAAGGCGAATTTCGCAACTTTGCCGGCATAGCCGGGGCTTACAAGCCCTTTCGCGAGCAGCCGGGAGGAGGAAAATAGGGGCTGATGCCGTTGCGATACATAAGCCCCCTCGGTTCAACGCCGGGAAGTCGCGTTGAGCCGAGCATACTGTGATTGGTCCGTTATTTCAGAGGCACGTAGCCGCAGCAGCCTCCGAAGGAGTAGTTGACGCCAACCGTAACTGCATCAGCAGTAAGCTGATGCTTGAAGCTCCAAGGGGCAGCATAGGCGTCGATCCAGTTGCTGGTTGCGCTGCCGAAATCGAAGTAACGGTACTCGCCCTTTACGCTCCATGACGGAGTCATTTTATACTCGATGCCACCGCCGAGCGACCAGCCGCTAAGCCCGCTGGCGGAGGCGTGGCAGGTGGCGGAGCCGGCGCAAAGCCAGGGAGAGATGCCGATGTTGTCCGTGATGGAAACTGTTCCATCGTAGTACGCCCAACCACCCTTGACGTAGAACAGAGCAGGCCCAGCCGCATAGCCCAGCCGGCCCGTAACATCGGTGTAGAAGCCGCTATCGATCGACGAGAAGTAGTCCGTGTAACCATAGGGGTTCGTTTTATGCGACAGCCCGATGCCGCCGAAATCCGCTTCTACGCCAAAGACAAATCCGCCAGTTTGATAGTTGTAGCCAACCTGGCCGCCGCCAATGACGCCAGTAGGGTTATTGTCCCACTTGTCGCCAGGGGTCGAACCCCAACCAACAACGTCCGTCGTCTGCATATCGGCCCAGGCGCCGCCGACATGCCCACCGACATAGAAGCCGGTCCATGTCGTTGCGACGAGAATTGGAGCATCTCTACAGCCGCCGCCGCCGCAAAAGTCTGCCGCATTCACTTGTGTAGCAACGGCCAGCGTGCCGGCCGCGACCGCACCCATCCGCATCAGTTTCGCGAGAGTCATAAACCTCTCTCCTCTTCTAAAGTTATATCTGAGATGATGCACACAACCGATACTTTTGGTTGCATCTGCAAAAACAGAAACTCAAGGTAGAGTTTGGCCCGGCCGCGCTTTTCGACTTAGGCTTCGGGACCCGAAAAGGAAGAACCTCTCGTTTTCAATCCTTTAGCCGCGCACATCGAGGAGTTGTGTTGGTTTCGCGCAACAATGCGCGTTGGGGATAACCCGTCATCTCCGGGGCCTTTGGCGAATCAAAATGCGCCTGAATTGCGAATCGCAAGCGACATGGCTGCCGAATCCGCGCCGTTCATGCTGTTACAATTTGAATTGATATCTTACCTAGCAGAAACAGATTAGCCACACTACCGTCAAATAAATCTAGAACTACATCAAAGATGTCTCAGGTCAATTCGGCATCACATTTTCGCACCTGAAAATATGATGGGGGCTATGAGTGCGTTCGCAATGGCATTGGGCAGCCGGTAAACTTGAAGCAACCGTGTCGAAGTGCGCGGAAAAAACTATTACCTTCTTCGCGCACTATGATCATGAACTTCTGGAAGCTGGTAACTGCTTGCGCGGAGAAAGGGGAAATCATCGAAAAATATGAGATCGGATTATCGCGACTGCTCATGGGGCTTGTTTAGTCCCGGCATGTGGTGGAAAGGATTGAGCCTGAACTGACCTGGGTTTTCTGTCCAACATTTGCAGATGTATTCGTGAGGTGTGAGGCCTTTAAGGGTTTTCAGCCGCTTGGCGAAGTTGTAGGCCGCCAGGAAAGAGGCGAGATGCTCGCGAAGCTGATCGTGGCTGTCGTAGTGGTAGCGGCGGACAGTCGCTTCTTTGAGCGTTCGATTCATGCGTTCGACTTGGCCGTTGGTCCAGGGGTGTTTGATTTTGGTCAGCCTGTGTTCGATGGAAGATTTCGCGGCAAGTGCGCCCAGAGATATGCTTGAGGGCGCTGTTGTCGCGCTTTCGATTGGCGAATTGGATACCGTTATCAGTGAGGACGGTGTGAATTTTATAGGGGACGGCGTCGATCAGGTCTCGCAGGAACTGCGCCGCCACCAATTTCCCAGCCTTGTCGTGGAGTTGAGCGAAGGCGAATTTGGATGTCCTGTCCACGGCCACAAAGAGATAGAGCTTCCCCTCTTCAGTTCTGACCTCGGCAATATCGATGTGAAAATAGCCGATGGATACTTTTTGAAAGCCTTTTTGGCAGGCTTGTCGCCTCCCACTTCCGGCAGTCGGCTGATGTCGTGGCGCTGATAACAGCGATGAAGCGAGGAGCGGGGTGAGATGCGGAATGGCGGCCTGCAGGGCATAAAGGCAATCGTCAAGCGGTAGCAGGGTATGCTTGCGGAAGGCAACCACGATAGCCTCCTCCTCGATGGACAAGACCGTCGAGCGCGGATATTTCGGCCCCATGGGAGCGTCATGGACGAAGGCCCTCTTCTTCCATTTGGCGACGGTCTTCGGATTGATACCGTGCCGTTCGGCTAGCGCCTTGGCCGTAGCTTTCGATCGCTGTATTGCCGCTCGGATGGCATGCGTGGTCGTGGTGCTGCCGTGAAGTATCTGTCCTATAACCGCTCCCGAAGTTTCGGGTCAGTTAGACTGATTCCATCACAGCCTGGGACTAGCACTACAGTTGCATTTGAGCGACCTCTCTGAATCATATACCTAAGTGATTCGGAGGGAGCATAGTGGCCGGGGCATCGATTGAAGCAACGCTTGAACTTTGGGCGTCGTCCTTGCGGGAAGTGAAGGCGCGGATTCGCCCGTTGTTTACGCAGGAGCGGGTTGCGGCTTCGGCAGGGGCGTTCCTGGACGGCCTGCTTGGCAATGAGCAGCGCAAGACGGGCTGGATGCGAGCGGAGGCGGCAGGTGATCCTGGCCCGTGGCGACAGCAGGCCATTCTGGGCCGCGGCCGGTGGGAAGCCGACGACCTGCGCGATACCGTGCGGGACTATGCGCTTGAGACCCTCGCCGCCGACGACGCGGTTCTGGTCTTCGATGAAACTGGATTCTTGAAGCAGGGCAAGGCCTCGTGCGGGGTCGCGCGGCAATATACCGGTTCGGCGGGAAAGATCACGAACTGCCAGATCGGCGTCTTCGCCTGTTATGTCTCGCGGCACGGCCACGCCTTCATCGACCGGGCGCTTTATTTGCCGAAGGCGTGGACAGACGATCCCGCCCGCATGAAGGCGGCGTATGTCCCGCAAAAAGCGGCCTTCGCAACCAAGCCCGCCCTCGCCGTCGCCATGATCGAGCGCGCCATTGCCGCTTCTGTGCCTTTTGCTTTTGTCGCCGCCGATAGCGTCTATGGCGTTGGCGCAGTTGAAGGGGTGCTGCGCCGGGCCGGCAAGGGCTATGTGCTTGGCGTCGCCTCCAATCACAGCTTCACCTCCTGGAGCAAGGCCAAACCCGTCGCGGGAACGGCGGAAAGCGTCGCGCAAGGATTGGCGCCTTCGGACTGGAAACGCCTGTCGGCGGGCGATGGCGCCAAGGGGCCGCGCCTTTACGACTGGGCCTATGTTGAACTGGCCGATATCGATGCCAGCGAATACGACACCAGCCGCTCCGGGCTTTGGACGCGCGGTTTGTTGATCCGGCGCACGATCGCGGATCAGGACCTGGCCTTCTTTTCCACCTGGGCTCCGGCGGGAACCTCGATCGACAAACTGGTCCGCGTGGAAGGCTGCCGCTGGGCCATCGAGGACAGCTTCGAGACGACGAAAAACGAGCTTGGCCTCGATCATAACGAGACCCGCTCCTGGCATGGATGGCATCGCCACGTCTCGCTCGTCATGCTGGCCTTCGCCATGATGGCCACGATCCGTCATCGGGCCAATGCGATGCCAACACAGCAAACGATACCCCAGATCCTTGTGGCCCGCCGCTTATCCGCCGGTCCATTCAGGAAATTCGCCGCATAGCCATAAGGCTCGCGCAACGACGCATCGAGCCAGCGCGCATCATCGCCTGGTCCCTCTGGCGAAGGGCCCATCAGGCCGCCGCCCAAAAGGCGCATGTTAAGATGAAATTGCAACTGTAATGCTAATAGGACCGATTCGTGCAACGACGCGAGAGGGATCGACACTGCAATTCTTATCTAAAGTGGCGAGGGCGCCTTCGAAATACTTCTTGAGACCAGCCTCACTCGGAACGGGCATCTCTAAGCGAATCTGAAAGCGCCGCCAAACAGCGCTGTCAAGAAGCTCCGAATGATTGGTTGCCGCCACCGCGATCACATGGCTCGGCAGGGCCGTTATCTGCAAAAGGAGATTAGAAACAACGCGCTTGATCTCCCCCGTTTCGTGCGCATCACCCCGTTCTTTTCCTACCAGGTCGAATTCATCGAAGAAAAGGACACAGGGTAGAGTCCTTGCGAAGGCAAAGAGCTGAGCAAGCCTTTGGGCGGTTTCACCCAGAAAGCTTCCGATTAGCGCCTCGTACCTGACGATGAGAAAAGGGAGGGCTAGGGCTTCAGCGATCGCCTCGGCCAATGCCGTTTTGCCATTTCCGGGCGGACCCGCAAGCAAAACCCGATGCCGGGGCTGGAGCCCATGCGAACGCAAAAGGTCTGCTCTGCTCTGTTCCTCAATTAATTGCTCGACCGACGTTCGTGTTTGATCCGTAAATATTAGTTCGTTTAGCGCTATCCTTGGCTCGACCTCGTAAACCAGCTCGCGGCCAGGACTTGGAAGTGAGGAAATCCGATTGTTCGAGCCTAAATGGCCCTTTGCGCCTAGCGCGCGGGTGAGCTTCGCGGCCAAAGTCTCATTTTTCTTGGCACGCTCTTCGGCAACAATCGCCTCTACAGTGGCATGTAACATTTGGTTGTCGCCGGAGGCGCCAGCGCGAACAAGAGCGACCAGCAAGTCGTTGCGAGCCATGACCCGTCCCTTCGAGGAACTCCCCACGCTATTAACACACGTTTCGCCGTCGATCGCTCAAAGAATTTTTGTCGATTTTCGACCGCACCACTTAGTGTGATTTGTTTGCAATCCGCCCATCGCGCATGAAAAGCGCAACGATGCGCTCCAGGCGCACACGCGCGCTGCGTCCAGTGCATGCCGAGCCGGGGTCTCAGGGCGCCTCCCGACTTGCGGTGTCTCGATCAAGCCGCCTTTCGCACAAAACGGAAGGAGAACGTCGGGGATAATGGCCGAGCCGGGCAGCCGGCACCATCAATATCCCGAAAGAACAACGCCGAATGCGAGCGGCTTTATCCGAGCGAAACGCCGCGACCGGTCACGCTGCGCGTTCGATGCCTGACCGAGGCGCGTTCGCCTCGCCTCGATGCGCAAAGCAGCCGTCAGGGCTCCGGCGGCCGGCGGAGGTTTGAGCCGCGGCGCGCTTAAGAGCGATGCTAAAGGTGTAGGCTCGATGGTGCTTTTCTTCACGGTGAAGGTGCTGCTGGTGTTCCCGCCGCGCCTTCTCCTCAGCTTCCATCTCCCTCAATTTCTCATATATCTGGCGCTGCGTTTCCAGCTGGCGTCTTTCCTTGGCGCCGGCAACGATCAGATGAAGTAACCCCTTCTCAGAGAGTCCTTGCATGACACATGCCCCATGAAAATGAGTACCATAACAGTTTTATGCTTCTGTTGCATTGACATGGGTCAACATACATGCGTTTAGTCTGAAACTAAAGCTTCGCTTTGCTCACTTATAATGGATAGATATTCAGCAATACTTAAGCAGGACTTTTGTCTTGCAACCCAAGCGTAGCCTTCATCTCGTGCGCGAGTTCTATCTAAAAGAAACTGCGGGTCTGCCAGCTTGCGGTCGCCCTGGCGCTACGGTGCGCGCCAAAAAACGGCGTGGCCGCTCTTTTTGAGAGCCCGGCTAAGGCCGAAGCTCTAGCTTTTCGATCCATTTCCTTTTTGGCGCGTTCAGCTTCCGTCCGTTTGTCGGCAACCCCCCGCATCGGTAATGGGCAGAGCAACACGAACTATCCATAGCTTATGAGCGGACGGCTTGCCCAACGGAGCCAAAAGCAGTCTTTTTCGACGGCAGAAAGCCGAGAGTGATGAATGTCCACATAGCCGCGATGCCGCAGATCAACTGTGCCCAGCCCGCAAGCGGCGAGGGGAAATCGTCGCCGCCGAGCGGGGAGATCGAGATGCCCGTCGCAACGAGAAAGGGGATGATGAAGACAAGCCACCACCAGCCCGATAGTCCCCGATCGTGGAAGCGCTTCGTGTTGATCGCGATCATCGGAACCAGGAAGACCATCGCAGTGATCCAGCCCGAACGGTCGCCAAGGAGGCGGACAAGATTTGGCCAGGTGCCGTCGAGGAAGGGCGCGTCGTCGTTCATGAGCTTCGAGAGCACATAATTGAAGCCTGCGATCGCCAGGTGAACAAGCACAAAGCCCATCCACCATGTGCGCCGGTCAATGCGCCCTTGAAACGTGAAGTAAAGGACTTTCAGGGAGGACATGGCTGCTGCTCCTGGTCTGGCGCATGGCCGAAATCGGCTTCGCACCGGGACGGTCACCTGGGATGATGAAGGAGGCGAGCGCGAGGAGTTTACATCGATAGTCGTTTGCTGAAAAACGATGCGGCCCATGGTTCGACAAGCTCACCATCAGGTGCAAGCCGTTGATACGCTCGACCTCATCCTGAGCTTGTCGAAGGATGGAGCCGGGATTTCGGCCTTTTTCCGCAACTTGCGGCCGCTCTTTGCCTCTTCCAAGAGGTACAACATAATTGAAAAAGAAGTGCAAATGGAAATGGCCGATCCTTGGTATCGGCCACCTCGCTATGTCCTTGTTTCCAGGCGGCTTTAGCCCTCTTGGCCCCAAAGCTCGGCTACGGCCTCGCCGCGGAAGTCGACCTGCGAATGATAATGCAGCTCGACGTCGCGAATTACGCGGCCCTCATGCCCGCCATGGGGCAGCTCGATCACGGCTTCGCCGCCGTCGGTAATGTGGCGGTCAAAGGGCACGTCCTCCACTTCGCCGTTGCCGAAGTAGACTTTGATGCTGTTGAGCTTGATGGCGTTGCCGCGCACAAGCAGCTTCAGCCGCGTAAACTTGCCATCCTGATGGCCGACATGGATCGTATCGTGATCGTTGATGAAACCGACATGGCGGTCGCCCAACCGTATCCACTCGTGCCCGAAAGCGACGGGAGTCGGCCTCGCGCCCACTTCGTCCTCCTGGCCCCATAGCTCGGCGACCGCTTCGCCGCGGAAATCCGGCCGTGAGTGGTAGCGCAGTTCGACGTCTTGAATGAAGCGGCCTTCGTGCCACCCATGCGGCAGCTCGATCACGGCTTCGCCACCATCGCGAATTGGCCGGTCGAAGGGCACGTCCTCAACCTCGCCGTTGGCATAGAAGACTTTGATGCTGTTGAGCTTGATATCATTGCGGCGAACGATCAATTTGAGCCGCTTGAACTGTCCGTCGTGCCGGCCGACATGGATCGTATCGTGATCATTGATGAAGCCGACATTGCGGTCTCCCAGCCTGACCCACTCGCCCGCATGAGAGGCGCTGATGGAAAAAAGGGTCGCTGCCACTGTCACTGCAAGTTTTCTAAACATTAATCCTCCACTGAGGCCGCAAAAAGCTGCGTACTCTACCTCGGCTCGGCAGCTTACAGAGAATTGTGCAGGACGTTTGGCCGCATGATAGCCAAAAGGCGGCGCTTACACGGCGGGGCCGGGACGCTTCGTGGCGGAAATTGGGAACGCCTCGCCGGGCATTCCACGACGACGCCGTACTGCCGCAGATTGGCTCCAGCCCTGAAAATATTGGGTGGCTGAAATTGTTCAGCCCCATGGATGATCCTACCATCAGTACGTCACATTGTTTGTCAGCCAATGAACTACGCAACCAGCTAAAGCGTCGTGCGCTTAACCGGACGCGGGCCTCGATAGCTTTTCTGCATGCACATTGGACCTCACTTCATTCCCCGGATTGGGCTTCTCGCTTGCATTTGCGTCACGGATTTTTCTCGAGTGAGAATTGTATGAGAAAGCGCCTTGCCGGGAAGTTAACGAATAAGTTATTGATATTGCTATGAATTTTTTATGACGGATGGCGCTCCGGCGCACGCGGCGGGCTGACTTGGGCGCGGTCGTGGTTAACACGGGAATCCGGGATTATATTTAACGGACTTTTCAGAGCCCACTTAATGCCAAAATTCCGGCATTAAATTCTATTTAATGGGGCGGCCGGCGGTAAAAAAACTGTTTACTTTCAACGCGTTGGAACCGCCTGTCTACCGCCCTCGTAGGCCTCGTTCTGCGCCGGATAAATGCACTGTTAAGCCTAATCAAGTGTAAATTGGACCGGAAATAAATCGGCCGCGCTCCCGTTAACCAGCTTCAGATTAACACTTACCGCCGCGAACGAACCGTTAACCGCGAGGCGTAAGGCGGGCTTCGTCGGAGAGGGCAGCGGACGCCGCACAGGCGAGAAGCAGGCACGCGGTTGAGCTTACGTCTCTACGGTTCCGATTTTGCGCGCGCCCACGCTAGCCTTAGCGTCCGCCATGGCGCAGGACCAACCAGGACTGCATGCTAAGCAGATTTGCCTGACCTGGCCAACGGATCGTCATCCCGGAAGCAGCCTGCGGCTATCCGGGATCGCAAAAAACAGAGGCCTCCATTCAATACGATCCCGGATAAGGCTTCGCCTTCCCGGGATGACGGCGACGGCCATTCGGGGGGCGCGTTCGGCAAACTCTGCCTAGGCGTTGGCGAGGCCGGGAAACTTGCTCAGCCGCCCCGCAATTGGCGCTGGTAGATCGCCAGATGCGTGTACGCGGTCGCGAGCAAAGGCGTGTGAACGCCTGCCTTGTTGCCCCTTGCCAGAAGGTCTCCAATAATTTCTTCGGCCTCAATCGGCTTGTTACTCTTGAGATCCCTGTACATGGATGAGGTGAGCGACGAACCTGGCGCCGTGAGCAGCGCTCGCGTCTCCTCGAGAAAGTCGGACCCCGGCGCGTAGCCCTCGGCCGTCGCCACGGCGACAACCTCAGCGAAGAACCGCTGGACGAAATCGCGGCCGCCCGGCGCCGCTTCGATCTCGCCAATGCTGCCGCGCATCAGACAGGTGACGCCTGCGAGCGTCGCCAGCATCATCCATTTGTTCCACAGGTCCTGCCTGATCGAAAGGGACAGTCTCGCATCGAAGACGGCGTGCTGCATAACCGCGTCGAGCCGTTCGATGCGCTCGGAGCGGACCCCGCTCATCTCGCCATACACGAAATTGTGAAACTGCGAGAAATGGAGAATTCGCCCCTCTTCATCGAGCGTGGCGGCGATGCTGCACAGCGAGCCGATGAGCGCGTCCGCGCCGAACATGGCGGCGATAGCGTCCATGTGCTTCATGCCGTTCAGCACCGGTAAAATCATGGTCTTTGGACCGACGGCGGGCGCGATCTCTTTCAGGGCCGCATGCAGGGAGTAGGCCTTCACCGCAAGGAGGATCGCATCGAAGGGCGCATCGACCTCCTGCACCGTGACAACTTTCGGCGTCAGCGTCACGTCGCCATGAGGGCTTATGATCTGCAGCCCTTTCTCTTTCAGCTGCTCCGCACGCCCGGCGCGCACCAGAAAGGTCACGTCACGCCCGGCCTGAGCGAGGCGTCCTCCGAAATATCCGCCGGTGGCTCCCGCTCCAACGATCAATAAGCGCATGTCCGAACCCTGTTGAGTGCCTGCGTCCGAAAGCTTACCTGGGTTTCATCGTGCAGGACGCAAGGCGCTCAACGTTGCGCGTTTCGCCGCCTCCTTCGACATGTGGCGTGGCAAAGCTGCGCTATTCTTTTTGCGGACGCCCCTTTCGTCGCCTCATTGCATGGGGGGCGGGCAGGGCCAGCATAGCGCCGCCCGCGGCCGCTTCGGGCCGCGTTCCTTACGCGGGCGTCTTGGCGTCCGTTGCTTTGGACGGGCGAGAACCAAAATAAAGGAAGGCTTCGTTTGAGCTCCCGGTATGAACGGTGCATGTCCCCTTTCGGCTGGGCTCATAAAAGGCCGGGAATTGGCCGCTCAGCGGGTTGCTCGCAAAGAACCAGGCGCCGCGCAGCTCCAGGCAGAGAACATCGTCTTTCAGGAACCTGGTTGCATGCTGGCGCAGTTCGATCTCCAAGGGAACGATCTCGCCTGGCCTCAAAGGTCTTGCACGGCAATGAGTGTGAACGGGCTGCGCTGGCGTGGCAAGGGCCGCGTCGAGCTTTCGATGTGCGGCGCGCTGCCAGCCTTTGCTCACGATATCTCGGGCATATCCGTAGCTGCCCTCGAACAGGATTTCCTGACCGCGCCGGAATTTCCTGATGCCGGCGAAGAGGTTCATGTCCTCCACGCCAACGAGTTCGATCGGCAAGCGCAGGGCCATCGGGCCGATGATGTCGATGTCCTCCATCACCGTCCAGGAAAAGCGGACGCCTTTGCCCCGCATGCCGAAGCTTACGGTTGCTGGCTCGCCGGGGGCGTCCGCCAGGGCCATGTCGCTCGCGTGAAGCCATAGACGCCGCCATGTGAGATCGTTTGGCGGCCAAGCCTCCTCGTTTGTCACCGCGGCGGGTTTTTCTCCCGTGTCGTAAATTGCGAGACGGACAGCGGGCTCCTTATCCCAGCCGTTATCAGCGCCTTTCAGGAAGTGATCGAAAAAGCGAAGGCGGGTCTCCGTCGCATCCTGGCTATAATACGTGCTCCATTTGCCGGAGCGATGCGTGTAGACCCATTTCCGCGCGGACGCTGACCGCCGGAAGGCTTCAAAACTGCCGCGGCTGTGCAACGAGTGATCCGAGAAGCTGGCGCAAACAAGCATGGGCGTCTCGATCTTTTCGAGATGCGCCGCACGCTCTGCCCAAAAGGCGTCGCGATCGGTGTGCCGTTTCGCCTCGATTTCGAGATTGGTCCTGAGCCGCGCCAGCTGGTTCGTTTTGTGAAACCAGAGCCTGGAAAAACCGTTCTCGCGAACGCCGCCCGGATAGACGAAATCCCGGTACACATCGTTGAACCCCTCCCAAGGGCAGATCGCCGCCAGATGCGGAGGATGGTGCACGGCCGCGAAATACTGGCTGATCGCGAGGTAGGACACGCCATCAAGCCCGACACGCCCGTTGGACCAGGCTTGCGCGGCAGCCCATTCGATCAGGTCGTAATAGTCGCGCCCTTCGATGTCGGAAAAGAATTCGCCGACACCCTCCGAGGCGCCTGCGCCCCTAAGATCACAATTGATGACGGCGTAACCCCGGGTCGCCAGGACAGCCGGATCGGGCGCTTCCCAGCCTGTCCACTCGGAGATGGCGATCGGGTCGGGCTGCGGGAAAAGGCGATACTGGAAGTTCGGACTGCGGCCGCTCCGGGTTCGCGCAGGGATCTTATCCTTCCCGTAAGGGTGGGCGGACATGATAACCGGAACGCGCGCATTGCTATTCGGGCGGAACACATTCGCGCGCAGCGTCACGCCATCCCGCATCGTGATCGGCACATCCCATTCCGCCAAAATGGAGGGGGGCGCGGGTGTGACCGTCACATTGGGGCTCAAAGCGGTCTTGATGCGCCGTATCGCAAATCCTAACGGACTGCGGCTCTCGTCCGGCATCTCACACCTCTCCTGTCAGGGGCCTCGTCCGAAGGCGATACAGATCTGCGCCCAGGAGCCATATGACGGCGCTTGCCTTGGGCGAGGCCTGACGCTCAGCTTTAGGCTCTATCTCTGCGGACCCGGTTCGAATGTCTGCGTTCGCGTGGACAGATTGAAACATTCGGGCGCCCATAACATCTGCCACAGCTTGCGATGACTCGCCCAGCCTGCTAGCCATCCCCCCGAAGAGAAGGATGAGGGGAAATGGTTGCTGATTGCACGAATGGCCTCGATACGGGGTTTGTAGGCCTTGGGTATGCCAAAGTTGCGGTGCTCGGCGTGGTGCAAGGCATCACCGAGTTGATGCCCATCTCCTCGACGGCGCATATGCGGCTCGTGCCTGCCCTTCTCGGCTGGCGCGATCCAGGTTCGGCGTTTTCGGCCGCGATGCAGCTCGCAGCCTTGGCGGCCGTCGTGACCTACTTCTGGAGCGACATCCGCGAGATTTTGTTTGGCTCGGTGTCGGCGGTTGCGCGGAGAGATTGGCGCGACAAGTCGTTTCGGCTCGCGATGGCTATCGTGCTGGCGACAATTCCCATTGTCATCGGCGGCGTGCTCTTGTCGCCGATCCTCAATGCCTGCCCCTCGCCTTTGCGCACCCTGACGGTCATCGGCTGGGCCAGCCTGGCCATGTCCTTGCTGCTCGCGCTATCCGAAATCCTGTGCCGGCATCGCCGCACCATGGCCAATGCCACGCTGCTTGATGCATTGATCGTCGGCATCGCGCAAGCCGGGGCGCTGATCCCCGGCGTATCGCGCTCCGGATCGACGCTGACGGCGGCGCTCTTTCTCAATTTCAAACGGGCAGAGGCTGCGCGCTTTTCGTTTCTCCTGGGTCTTCCGGCCATCACGCTGGCTGGGTTCAAGGAATTGTGGGAACTGCGGCATGCCAGTCTGGACGCGTATGGGTGGTCGGTGCTGGGTGTCGGGCTTCTTGTCGCGAGCCTCTCGGCGTTTGTCGCCATCTGGGGATTGCTGCGGATCCTTGAGCGATATTCGGCATGGCCCTTCGTTTTCTATCGCGCGTTGATGGGCCTTGTCCTGGTGGTCGGCAGCTATCTGGGATGGCTTGCCTGATCGCCCGCGTTCAGAGTGATCAAGCGTCGGGAACTGCTCACCCCGACCCTCCCCGGAACCGGAAATCCCGTTCACAAGATGCCAGCACCCGGAATTTGGACCTACCTGAAGATGCGAAGACGCCTCAGGATTTGATCGAACTCGAACAGGTATGGTTCGGCCACCTTCTTATTCGCCGCAAGGATAACGATGTCGTGGGAGAAAACGGAGGCGTTGTACCAGTTGAAGCTTCCTTCCAACACCAAACGATCGTCGATAACGCAGTATTTGGAGTGAATTGGTGAATAGGGGACAGGAACATCGTGGGCTCCATACGCCAATGCGACCGGAACACCTGCCTCCTTCAATCGCGCCACGCTTGGCAATAATGGCCGCTTGAGTTCGTCCGCCATGACACGTTCCTTCCCGGGATCGCCCTGCCGGGCAAGATGGCCGTTCAGGATGATGTTCACGTCGACGCCACGCCGATGAGCGTGAATCAGGGCGTCGATTACACTGTCGTGGTGCTCGCCTTTCAACTCGCCGATCAGGAACAGCACCAGCTTTATCGAATGCTTGGCGCGATGGATTTCGGAAATGATGGCGTGATGCGGCCGGTAATACTTGCCGCTCATCGTGGCCTGACGACCGAACGTGTACAAGAGGTTGAAATGGCTCATAGGGTCGATGCCGTAACGCTGAATCACTCCTCCGCGCACGCTCTGAAAAATATTATCGAACAGGCGGACGACGCCGCGTGAACGAAAGGTCATGCCGGATTCCCAGTTGGCCCACCACCGGTCGAACGTGATGTTGAACGAACCGGTGAGGACGTCCTCATCGCCGAAAATGATGAATTTGTTATGCATGTCCGGCGCGACCTCGATCAGCGGATCTTGCGGGGTACAGAAAACCCCCAGCAATTCAACTCCTGATTGTTTAAGCCGGGCGTAGTTGTCGCTGTTGGTCAAGGTCATCTTGCGCCAGTCGACAATGCACTGAACCCTCACGCCGTTCGAATGAGCATGAATGAGGTGGTTGGCAAAATCGGTATCGTCGATGCAGTCGACGCAAACCTTGATCTTCAGATGGCGGTCGCGGTTCTTTTGCTGCCTGCGAATTGTGGCGTCGATCCGGTCGTGGATGTACGGCTTGGGATGGAAAGGATGGTAGGGCTGCCCCTTGGTGAACTTCGGCGTCAGATTCAGCGAGTCGAAGTGGTGATTGCACCAGTCCACGTCGCGCTGCAGTTCCCCTGCGTCGAGCTCTCGGGTGCGGTAATGGTTGGGGACCGCCCCTTCCATCCCGATGCGCCAGCGATGCTGCTGCTCATGACTCTGTAAGTCGCCGCCCTCGATGAATTTATATTCGTGCTCGGATGGAATTGAGCGATTTTGCGTATGGACTATGAACGAGAATGTGATGCGTCTCACATGTCCCAGTTTGACTGAGAGGGGTTGAATAAAGAAATCCCTGGTGACGCGCTTGCCGTTATTCCAGTCGGTGTCGACAATGAAGCGCTCGCAGACATCGTGCGCGCGATAAACGTTCAATACGACCTTCAGATTGAGGTCGTCCCCCCCGCTCGCGTCGAAGTGAATCCTCCCCCAGCGCACGGAGAACAGTTCCTTGAAATCATTCGTGCGCGAGTGGCTGGGCCCGATTTCGGCATCCTTGGGGTACGCGTATTTCTCAGCAAACGGCATAGTCTCTTCTCTTCGTATTGGGGGCTGCTGAGCCAACCACGCAAAAGGGAGGTCAATACACGGCAACCATAGGCTTCACTGGCTACCAAGCGGGGCTTAGCGCCCGGCTAAGCAGCTCTTTCGATTTTGATGCCAATTATCCTCCTTCGACAGGCGCCCCAGGGCTTGGCCTTCGCACTCGTGCAATGGCGGCATCACCAGCCCGGCTCGAACTCGACGCAGTAGCCAGTGTGATCGGAGACCCGGCCGTAGTGATCGCTGTTCGTAAACAGCTCCCGGGCGGCGACGGCCTGGAGCGAACTGCGCTTTTGCATCCAGACAAAGTCGATGCGGCCATCCAGGGCCAACTCGCGGTCGATATTCGCCGTTCTCTTACGAAATATCTTTTCGAACGAGCTCTTGGCGGTTGCTGCTAGGTATTGATCTTCGTACTCCCCGGTGCGCACGATCGACTGGTAGGCCTCCGAGCCCGCTTTGATGTTGAAATCTCCACAGAGAAATGTCGCGGCGACGCGGTCGGCATGCCTTTGGTTCGCCCATGTGCTCAGCCGGTCGAACTGATTGAAGAACCCCCCGCTCGGCCAGCTCAAATGAGCGCTAAAGACGTTCACCAAGCCGATGTAAGGGACATTGACCTGGACCATCGCCACCTTGCGAGAGTCGATGCTGTGAACATCCTGGCTGGAAGACACATAGCTGGCTTCTTTCATGAGGAAATCGTATCTGCTCAGGACGGCGATGCCCTCACGGTAACGGCCAAAGCCTATATGCGACCAGTCGGTGTAGAGATGATAGTGCTGGCCCAGACGCTCGCGAATGATCTTGGCCGCATTTGAGCCCCAGTCCCCTTCGCCGTTTCTCCACAGCTCACCCACCTCCTGCAAACAGACGACATCGATATCGAAGTCGCTGATAGCCCTGGCGATCTTGCTGAACTTCTGATCCTGGCTTTCCTCCTGGTAGCAGTGCAGATTCAGGGTGAGAATTTTCAGGCGACGGCGGCGCGCCACGTAGTTGTGTCCGAAATTGTTGTCCCAAATCGTCTCACTCGGCGTTTCGCAGCCGATTGCATACTGAACACGATATGCATCCTCGATCCTGATCTGGTTGGTCCAGATGCTCGTATCGTAGCGATTGGGGTTTCGCGCGCTGCTCCTGCACCATTTATCCCAGTGCATCCTATTGAAGAAACAAGGCGTAACCTGCGTGCTGCGCCAGTTGTCGGTCGTCCAGTGAAGGAAGACACGCATGGGCTGCAGGGATTTGCGGGCGGCGACCATGACAGGATAGTTGCGCTGCCCGTCGTGCAGAATAGGATTGAAATCCACATGATGCAGGCGAACGCTCTGCTCAAGCCAAACACCGGAGTCAGCGGCGAGAGAGTAATTGGATGATTTGTTGTTGTCCCAGTAGGTTTCTCCCGTTACGCAGCACTTCAGCACAAATTCGATATCGCCTGGCAGCGAAGCATCGTCTGACGCATCGAATGTCGCCTGCGCGCGCCAAATCTCCCGGTTCCCGCCGTTGGGGCCCTGATACTCGGCTCGAAGGATATGCCAAACCCTATCCTCACCGACCCAGTGAACTTCCACCAGCTTATGGAGAGCGGGGTTCTCGATGAGGATGACAAACGCCAGTTCCTGTTGGAGCTGGTTTTTGCGTCGGGATATGATGTTGACTGCCTGGAGGAGTTGGACAATCTTCATGGCTCAACATGGGTTAACGCCACCCTTTCACGTCGATGGAAAGGCGGCCCGGTTGTTTGAACAGCATTCCGCTTCGAAGAGAAGGTTCCGCCGGATTAATCCGCGCTGCGCAGCAGCGTCACGCTTAAGTAAGCGCAATCGGGCGCCGTGCCGTCAAGGGGGTTGCGGCGATTGCAACAGTCCGGATTGTGGTCGATGCAGGCACAAGGCCCACCTGCGCTACAAACGCCAGCGGCGGCCCTGCGGCTTTCAGGTCCTCGATTTCAGGCTCGAATCCCTCGTGAGGAGCCGCCGGACGCACGCGCGCCTCGATCGGGCGGCGCCTCGATCTCTGCAATCGCTTCCGGCTTCTATGATGCTGTGGTCGCGCGGCCCGCTTCTGTTGCAGCCTCAACCTCGATCAAACGGCCAGTCTTGACGTCGTAGATATAGCCATAGACGGGAATGTGCTCCGGAACGAGAGGATGCTCGCGGATGCGTTTCACGTCGTCGACGACGCTTTGCGCGCGGTTTTTGAACGTTAGCCAGCGGATATAGTGGCCGGCCGGCGATCCCCCGCTATGCTTGGGGTTGGACCAGGTCTGGCCATCGAAGGACGCTGTTTCGAGATTATCTTCGAGCAAGTTGCCGATTGTGGCGTCGTCAAAAAGCTCCATTCCGCAATCGGTGTGGTGGATCACGAACCATTCACGCGTGCCCAGCAGCTTGTGAGAAATCACCAGTGACCGGATTGCATCATCGCTGGCGCGGCCTCCGGCGTTGCGAATGACGTGGGCATCGCCTTCGGAAAGGCCTGCATATTTTGCGGGATCGAGCCGCGCGTCCATGCAGGTCAGGATTGCAAAGCCTCGGGCGGGTGGCAGGGCAAGGTCGCTCTTGTCGCCGAAGTTTTCTGCATAGTTCCGATTGGCTTCAAGGACTTCACGATGAATCTGGCTTTGCGTCATGGCGACCTCCTTCGGGTGGCGCTTATGGATGCAACGAGAGAACGCGGCTGAGGCTCATCAGGCGCCGCCGTGCGAGATCACTTCCGGAAACAGCAAGAATTCGATGCGCGCAGATTCCACCAACACTCTTCGAGTTTCTTCATCCCCATAACGCGCGTGGACTGCTTCGAGGCTCGCGGGATCGGCCTTGCTCGGGCAGAAGCCTGGCCCTTGCTCGGGCGCCTGTCCGCGGCGGCAGGCCTGAACCGTTGAAGGACACCGCGCGCATGTGGGGTCTTCGTATTTCATGCCTCTTGCTTCGGCTTCTGCGGCTTAAGGTCAGCAACTGCTGGCGACACGCGACGCGGCTGCGCCGTTGGCGCCTTCGGCCTTCTTGCTGGGATCAGCGTCGCGGCGGCCCAGATGCCGCTGGCGACCGCGCTGAAAAACGAGAAAGCTTTCAGCTGACCCGTACTCAAAAGCACGATGGCCGGGCCGGGGCACAAGCCGCTCAGGCCCCATCCCACGCCAAAGATGGCCGCGCCCGCAATGAGCCTGGCGGTGATGGGCCCGCTGCGCTCCGGCAGATGCATCGTCTCGCCAAGCGCAGTGATTTTGGTGCGCCGGCCGAAGGCGTAGGCCGGCAAAGCGACGGCGATAGCCCCAGCCATGACCAGGGCAAGCGATGGGTCCCAATCTCCCGCCACATCGAGAAACGCGAGGATGCGGTTGGGATCGGTCATGCCCGAGATAACGAGGCCCGCGCCGAAGATGAGACCGAAAATGGCTGCCGTAACCGCGTTCATATCAGACCCCAAGATGCCTGACCACGAAAACGGTAGCAGCTGCGACGGCGATGAAGACAGCCGTGGCCACGAGGGAACGAGGCGACAGGTTCGCAATGCCGCAAACGCCATGGCCGCTCGTGCAGCCGCTGCCGATGGCGGTCCCCAGCCCAACAAGCGTCCCGGCCACAAGAAGCGTCGGGAGGCTTGCGGGAATCTCACCTGTTGAACTCCCCACCGGGACACTGAACGCCTGGGCGATCAAACCAGCCGCGATCAGCCCTGCGAGAAAGGTCCAGCGCCAAAGCCCGGAGCTGCCTTTGATGGCTCCGCCGAGAATGCCGCTGATCCCAGCGACACGGCCATTGATGAGCAAAAGACCAGCGGCGGCAATCCCGATCAAGGCGCCCCCTGCAACAGCGTTAGTCAAAGATCCCACGTTTCCAGTCCTCAAAAGTTTGAGGTTGATCTACTCCTGAGAAAACAGCTCTGCCACACATTCTGCTGCCTGCATCACTACTCAAGACCGAGGAGACCGAGGATTTCCCGGCGCAAGGCAACGAGCTTCGGGGCATCGCGCTGCCGATATCGGCTTTCACGGTTGCGGGCCTGTCGCTCACAGCCGCCAGCACGAGCCACGCCGTGGAAGCTGCCAGCCCGAGAAAAAGGCCCGTCAGGCGTGGCCTCAGCCATCCGCTCAGTTTCTGCATCGGCGTGGACGGTGGCTGCTGTCTTTTAGACCAGCGCCAAGCGCCTTGATCGTACCTTGGGTGACCGATGGCATCAAGAGAATAGTAAAAATCGAGCTGCGTTACGTATTTATAAGAAGTAATTTTTAATTTTCATTTCATGACAGAAAAAATATTCTGGATTGTTGTCTATTTTATATGAATATTTCTTCGCAAATATTTTATAGTAGCAGCCTGTTCCTTGTTGGGTTATTTCCTCGCGCGGCGGCGTTGCAAGTCCAAATGCAGCTTTTTCCTTCAGGCTTGCCTGAGGGCGCCGTTTGCAAGAGGGAGAGGCCGCCATCGCAGTGGCGTCTTGCACTGAGCGATGAGCCCTAAAGCCTCGTGCGCGTAATCCGACGCGGGCCTCGATAGGCTTTTCTTCATGCACATTGGACCTCACTTTTATCCCCGGATTGGCTTCCCGCTTGTCACGGATCTTCTCGAGTGAGCATTGTATGAGAAAGCGCCTTGCCGGGAAGTTAACGAATAAGTCTTTGATATTGCTATGAAAAGTCAATAACAAACGGCGCTCCCCGCGCACGCGGCGGGCTGACTTCGGCGCGTCGTGGTTAACAAGGGAATCTGGGATTATATTTAACGGACTTTTCAGAGCCCATTTAATGCCAAAATTCCCGCATTAAATTCTATTTAATGGGGACAACGGCGGTAAAAAAGCTGTTCACTTTCAACGCGTTGGAACCGCCTGTCTACCGCCCTCGTAGGCCTCGTTCTGCGCCGGATAAATGCATTTGTTAAGCCTAATCAAGCGTTAATTGGACCGGAAATAAATCGGCGGCGCTCCCGTTAACCAGCTTTAGATTAATGCTCAGCGCTGCGAACAAACCGTTAACCGTGAGGCATTGGGCGGGCGCCGTCGGATGGGCGAGAAGCACTCCCGCCTTCAATCGGACGCGGGCGCGCGGCTGAGTTGAGCCTGCGCCGCTACGGCTCCGAATTTCCCGCACGCCGCGCTAGATCATATAGTAAAGGGCTTCCTCATCCTGCTTCGCTCGATCCTTTTGAGCACAGTGATCGCAAACGTTACAATCAAGGAGCCGATAGCTCTCCCGGACGGCTTTGAGCGTCGCCGAATATTCCTTGTCCTCCTCCAGGAACACGCGCTCGGAGGGAAACCAGTCATAGAAACGGAGATTCTGAAGTCCTTGAGCAAAGTCCGCGCGGACACCACAGAGGAGCACGGTAACGCCCAGCTTTTCCATGTCCTGCAGGAAATGCTGCAAACGCTCCATGAACACCATATCAGGATTACGGGTGCGCTTGACGCGCAGCACCAGCACTCGAATGCCATCGCCGAGGCGGTGTTTCAGTTCATCGAAATGCCGGTCCACATCCGGGGCAGCGCCGAAAAACAGTTCGCCCTCGATATCGTAGATGAGAAGCGCGGTGCACTTCGGATCGGACGGCAGGCGTTCGCGCACAATCCCCTCGCGGGCGACGACAAGCTCATGCGCTCGCAATCGGGCTGCACGCGGGACGAACAAGAGGATCGAAATGGCGACGCCGATCAGGATCGAGAATTCGACGCTGATGAAGACCGCGGCGAAGGCTGTGACCGCCACGAGCCCCGCATCGTAGCGCGAGGCCCGGACCGCGTAACCGAGCCTGTTCCAATCGACGAGACGGTAGGCCGTCAAGACCAGTAAGCCTGCGAGCGCGGCCTTCGGAATATAGCGCGCCAGGGGAGCGAAAAGAACGAGGACCAAGGCCACCGTCGCCGCTGCAAATACACCGGAGAAGCGTGTGACGGCGCCGGCCTGGAAGTTGATGGCCGAGCGCGTGAGCGAGCCGGAGCCGGGCAAACACTGAAAGAAGCCGCCAACGAGGTTGGCAAGGCCTTCAGCGAGACATTGGCGATTATAATCGAGGGTCTGGCGCGTCGTGCTTGCGATCGATTTTGCGATCGCCAGGGCTTCGAGCAAGCCCAGGAACGCGATGGCGAGTGCGCTGCTCGACATCTCCTGCACCCACCACAATTTGATTTCCGGGATGTGCGGCGCAGGCAAGCTCGCTGGGACGTCGCCAATGACGGAGATGACGGTTTTGTTGTCCGCGCCAGGGATGGTCCAGCCAAAATACGCCGCCACGCCTGTCATGGCGATCAGCGCCAGCAGCATCTCCATCTGAGGCAGGCGGAAGCGGCGCACCAACTGCCTCAGCAAAAGAACGAGAACGATGGTTCCAGCGCCGATGCTTAGCGCGTAAGGGTTGACGGGTCCCCCCTCGGAGAGCGTGCTCCAGAATCGGACGAGCACATGCTGGTGGCCGGTGCCCCGATCCTTGATGCCAAGGAAATTGCCGACCTGGCTCAGGGCGACGAGAAATCCGGCCCCTGCCATGAAGCCGATCACCACGGACTCCGAGATGTAGCGCGTGAGATCGCCGAGCCGAAACACTGCGATTACGATCTGTGTTACGCCGATCATCACGGCAAGCAGGAACGTCGCTTGGTAGGCGTCGAAGCGAGCCTCCGGATCGATGAAGGCCAGCGCGCTGAAAACCACGAGCGAGATGGCGTTCGTGGGGCCGTTGATCAGGTGGTTCGAAGATCCAAAAACTGACGCGACAAAGGTTACGACGATGGCGGAATACAGTCCGAAGCGAGGGTCGATGCCGGCGATGAGCGCATAGGCCATCGCCTGAGGCAGCGAAATCGCCGCAACCGTGAGCCCGGCGAGCAGATCGGCGCGCGCCGTTCTGAGGGAGTAGTTAAAAGCGATTGGTTTTCGCGCCAGCTGCATCACCTTGTCTTAGGGGCGTAAATCACGTCGAAGATGCCGTTGTCGGCGAAGAACTTTTGGTGTGCGTCTTCCCAGTCTTTGGCAATGGCCGTGATCGGGAACAGCTCTAGCGCAGGAAGGATGCCGGAATGTTTTTTGAGGACTTCAGGGTCAAAGGGCCGGTAGCCATACTGGGCGATAAGATGCTGGGCTTCGCCTGAGAACAGGAATCGAAGGTAAGCCTTTGCGGCATCTTCAGAGCCATGACGAGAGACGTTCGCATCAACCCAAGCGACAACAGGTTCGGCTTTGATACTGATCGGCGGATACACGATCTCAAGTTCGCCCCTGGAATCGGCGACTTCGCGCAACGCTTCGTTCTCCCAGGTCAGGTGCGCATCCCCCACTTTCTCGATCGCAAAGGTGATCGCGGCGCCGCGCGCGCCGCCATCGAGGACTGGCGCATGCCGGTAAAGCGAGGTCACGAAATCGCGCGCGGACTCTTCTCCGCCGCCTCGTTGAATGACGGACCCCCAGGCGGCCAGGAAGGTCAATTGGCCGTTGCCGGAACTCTTCGGGTTTGGGGTGACGACTGTGACGCCGGGATGAATGAGATCCGGCCAGTCTTTGATGGTCAAAGGATTGCCCTTGCGGACAACGAAGACGATTGCCGACGTGTAAGGCTCGGACTCATTCGGCAATCGCTTGGCCCAGCCATCCGCTACCAGGCCGCGCTTGCGCAACCCTTCGATATCGGAAGGGAGCGCTAATGTGACGACGTCAGCGTCCAGGCCTTCAATGACGGCTCGCGCCTGCCGGGAAGAGCCGCCGTGCGACTGCTTGATGGTAAGCCTCTTGCCCGTCTCCCTTTCATAGTTTGTGATGAACCGCGCGTTTAGGTCTGCGTAAAGCTCTCGCGTGGGATCATATGAGACGTTGAGGAGCTGGCCTTGCTTTTCGCCCTCGATGTTTTTGGCTCCTATCACCACAACCGATAGAGCCGCAGCGGTGACGGCGAAAGCATTGAGCCAGCGATTTGTCATGAATGAAATTGAACCATGCTGAGGAAGGCAGGAGCCATTACGCAAGCCCTTCGAACAGCGCGGTCGACAAATAGCGCTCGGCGAACGATGGGATGATGATGACGATGTTCTTGCCCTCCGATGAAGGCAGCAGGCCGACCTCGATGGCGGCGGCGACGGCTGCCCCCGACGAGATGCCAACCGGGATGCCCTCAAGCCTTGCAAGGTGACGCGCCGTTTCAAGCGCGGTGGCGCCGTTCACCTTCACGACCTCGTCGATCACTTCGCGGTCGAGCACGCCTGGCACGAACCCAGCGCCAATGCCTTGGATTCTGTGCGGCCCAGGGGCGCCGCCCGATAATACGGGCGACTCCTCCGGCTCGACGGCGATGACCTTCAGACCCGGCTTGCGCGGTTTCAGAACCTGCCCGACGCCGGTGATGGTGCCGCCGGTGCCCACGCCGGAAATGATGATATCGACCGAGTGCTCCGTATCGTTCCAGATTTCCTCAGCCGTGGTGCGCCGATGGATCTCGGGGTTCGCCGGGTTCTCGAATTGCTGCGGAATGATGGCGTTCGGATGATCGGCAAGCAGTTCCTGCGCCTTCGCAACCGCGCCCTTCATGCCAAGCGGCCCCGGCGTCAGAACGAGCTCGGCGCCGAGCAGCGCAACCAGCTTGCGGCGCTCGATCGACATTGTTTCCGGCATGGTCAGGATCAGGCGATAGCCCTTTTGCGCGGCCACGAAGGCGAGCGCGATGCCGGTATTGCCGGAGGTCGGCTCAATCAGAATGGTCTTGCCGGGCTCAATTTTCCCAGCATTTTCAAGCGCCTCGATCAGGGAGACGCCGATACGGTCCTTCACGCTCGCGATCGGATTGAAGAATTCGAGCTTTGCCAGAAGGTTAGCCTTGATGCCTTTCTCCTTGGCGAGCTTGTCGAGGCGCACGATGGGCGTATCGCCGATGGTTTCCAGGATGGAATCGTAGATGCGGCCCCTGCCTGGAAGAGCTGGCGCGGCAGCCTGCGGTTCGAGCGGCGCTAGGGCGGGACTGGTTTCTGCTGACGCGCCCTGAACGACTGGTTCGGGTGCGTTTTTATTCTCCGAGACCGCTCCTGCGAGCGCGGCAACCCCGCGTTCCAGATCTGCGATAATAGCCCGCTCCGCCGGTTGCTCGTTCGCTTGCGGCGGTTGTGAGACGGGTTCCGCTCTCGCGCTTCGTTTTCTCACCAAGACGCCAGCCGCGGCCACGCCGCCAATGGCGGCGGCAGCCAAAACCCCAAAGATAACATCGCTCATCTTAGCCCCCCCAGTTGCCCAGCCGCCGAAAGAGTGGCCGCTCCGACAAGCACCCAAGTCTGAGTCCGAGGTCCAGTGAGCGCCCAT
The DNA here is from genome assembly GCA_963764115.1 of uncultured Alphaproteobacteria bacterium. Taxonomy (GTDB): domain Bacteria; phylum Pseudomonadota; class Alphaproteobacteria; order Rhizobiales; family Rhodomicrobiaceae; genus Rhodomicrobium. The sequence continues at coordinate 12,986 of CAVXRT010000024.1, read as the reverse complement.
GATTGCCGGTGACAACCTCGGCCTCGTTTCGAATCTGTAGCTCGCCCGAACCCACTCCGTGCCTGGAGAAATTAAGCAGATCTGGAATTTCTTTTCTATCCATGCGGCTGTTTGCGCGTGCAATAAAAATGAATTTCGCTGTCTTATCGTGTTGTTGGAAAAACTATTGAGCGAGTCGCTGACGGACATTGCTGCTGTTTCGCGCAGCGTGACCTGCGCCGCCGCATAGCCTGTCGCGTAATCGAGGAACGCTCCTCTCGCGATGTGTGCGCCAGATGAATGCCGGTCTGAAAAACTTCGGAACGCGGGGCGCGAGAAGCCGCAAGGGACGGGCGTGCAATCCCATCGGGAGAAATACCTGCAAGCGAAAAGCGGCCTCGACTTTGGCTCGTACCCAAGCTTTGCGTCAGTCAACTGCTGCCAGCATGGAATCGCCGCAGCCTGAAAATGCAGCTCTCACCGTCCGCTCCAGACGGGGGGGCGCTTGTCGATGAAGGCGCCAATGCCCTCTTGTGCGTCTTCGGTTTCTAAATTCCGCACCATCACCTGGCGCGTGTAATCATACGCCTCGGCCAAGGTTAGCGGCGCCTGGCGGTAGAAGGCCTCTTTGCCGCTAGCCAAGGTCAGTGGAGATTTGCTCGCGATCTGGCGCGCAAGAGCCTCCGTATGCGCATGCAGTTCCGAAAGCGGCACAACGTCGTTGACCAGTCCGATCCGCATCGCCGTGGGCGCATCGATCAGGTCGCCCGTCAGCAGCATCCGCATGGCGTGTTTGTTCCCCACATTGCGCGATAGCGCCACCATCGGCGTTGAGCAGAACAGGCCTATGTTGACACCCGGCGTTGCAAAGCGGACGTTGTCGGCGGCGACGGCGAGATCGCACGTCGCAACGAGTTGGCAGCCCGCGGCGGTGGCGACGCCGTGAACGCGGGCGATCACCGGCTTGGGCAGGCGAACGATGGCCTGCATCACCTCGGCGCATTCCAGGAAAAGGTCCTCGGCATAGGCGCGGCCATAACCCTGGGCTCGCAACTCCTTGAGATCGTGCCCTGCGCAAAAGGCCGGACCTGCACCCGCGAGTACGATCACCCTAACGGTCGCATCTGCTCCGATTGCGGCGAGAGACGAGCGCAGAGCACGCAGCATGTCGAGCGAAAGAGCGTTTCGCGCTTCGGGCCGGTTGAGCGTGAGAGTGGTCACGCCAGCATCATCTTCACGTAGCACCAAGGGTTCGCCAGCCATCTAGATCCCTCAACGTTTGCGCCGTGCGCCGGTTTCATCGACCTTGCGAAGCGCAGCCAGTTTGCAAGTCCGTCTTTCTTCCGCGTGTTCGACATGCTCGTGAGTTCGACCAATCACAATCTCACCCTATCGCAATGGTCGATCGACGGTGGAATGCGAGCGCGACCGCCACAGCTTCACGAGCCCCAAATATGGGGTCACGCTTGAGGTTTTCACCATGACGAAACCGGGAAAGCGTGGCTGGAGCCTGATCGTGGTGAAGGAGTATTGGTGGGCGGGCGCCAGCGTTCTTTCGGGATTGAAGTCGCTGTTCTTGAAGAGGAGGAAAGCTTTCATGGAGCAATGCGCTCCATAATATGCTCGTAGGTCAGTCCATGCTTCTCGGCGATGGACATTGCATAGGCGAGCCCCTCGGCGGGTTTTCGCTTGATCTTGAAGGTGCGCGTCGCGGGGTTATCCGGCGAAACCATGCTGACCATACTGACGGTCTGCTGGCTTAAAGAAGCGAGTTCGTCGATGAACGTTACGAAGACGCCTAAGGCGCCAAGTTCAATCAGTTTTCCGATGATCTCCTTGCTCAGAAAAACGGCGTCGATCAACGCCGTCGACGTGAAAATCTCGTTCATGATAACGATGCTGCGGTCCGTGGCTTGAAGCAGGATTTCGTGAATCCTGATAAGATCGTCTTCGAGCTTGCCCCGCAGATTTTGGGCGTTCTCTTCTTTTTCGAAATGCGTGAAGATCGTGTCACAGAGCAAGAGGCGCGCTTCGCCGCCGGCGACAGGGCAGCCGAGACAGGCGAGATAATGCATTTGGCCGAAGGTGCGAGCGAATGTTGTTTTGCCGCCTTGATTGGGACCCGTGACGACAAAAAGACGTTCTTCGCCCCGAAGCACGAAGTCGTTGGTCACGACTTGCGCCTTTTCGGCAATGAGTTTGTGGGCTAGGGCCTGATCGTATCCCTCGGAGCTGAAAACGCTTTTGCTTTGAGCGCAAAGGGCGGGATAACAAACTTTGAGGCCCGCCTTCGTGAAGGTTCTGAGGTAGGTCAGGTAAGCAAGGTAGAATTGAACCTCTCTGTCGAATCTCTCTATCGCATCATCAGGGAACTCAGCGTTTCTCTCATAAAAACTGCTCAGCGAGAGGAAGAGGTGCGGGTTTAGCTGCGCGACAAAGTCAAGAACCTTTTCCTCGATATGGTTCATCTCTGGATAGTCGGATGGCTTTACGCGGTAGTCCTTGGAGACACCATGCTTGAAGCGGGAGAAAGTATCCTCGATCTCGACACTGTATTCAGGCTCATTTTCATAGTCCCGGACAACGAACCCTCCATCCTTTGTCAGCACACAATATCGAATCTCGGCGAAACGCTCCTTCAGGTCCTTCGCATCGTGGTGCAGCTTCTCAAAGGAAGCCGATTGCACATAGCTCTGCAGATAGGCGCGGAAAGCCGAAAATCCCCGCGATATCATGTCTATTTGAGACAAGTTATGCAGAAAGGTCTCCAACAGTCCAACTGCCTCCAGGAACCAGCCCTTCTTCTGATAGTCGTGACGTAGTTTCTCGGCTTGGCCGAGATGGCGCCTGACACTCTGCATGCCGGCGGAGAAGGCATTGACGTGGCTTAATAAGCCTTCGTGCTCAAGCTCGCGGAATATCTCATGGCGGTAATGGATCTCATCGAGCTCGCACACAGGCGCATAAAAAAACGGTTTGATATTATAGCTTTCGCGACCGGTGATGATAGCGGTTACCACTTGATCAAGATTGAGATCCGGAAAACAAGAAGGTGCTGCGTCGACAATCCCGTTTCGCGGCGCTCCATCTGCGAATAGGATACTATGGAAGATCACAAAACAAGCTCCTGCCTTCGTCATAACGACGCCGAACAACTTGATAGGAGGAGACTACGATTGGGCGGATCCTGCCGCGCGACAAAATTTTCTGCTGCGCGAAATGCCGGGATCGCTTAGAATCTCCTACAACGGTGCACGAAGTAGGAGTTATCAGCCATTAAGCGCTTAGAGGGGGACTCCATCCCCTTGCGGTGAATGTAATGCCCCTTTAGTTCAAGGGCAAGCAGAGGCCTCCGCCAGAGAGATCGACGTCAGAATGCCGGCTATCGAAGAACTTTTAACCCGTGCCGCATCGTCCGTATCCAACCCAAGCGTGGCGCAGAGCGATGTCATTGCGAAGTTGACGGCTTTGCAAGCCCGCCTTGATGAGGGGGTGCTGAGGGTTGCGGTGCTTGGCCAGTTCAAGCGCGGCAAGAGCACGCTTCTCAACGCCTTGCTGGGTTTGCCCCTTCTTCCCTCGGGCATTATTCCGGTGACCGCCATTCCGACCTTCGTCAGGGCAGGCGCCGGAGCCAGGGCCCGGATCACTTTCAGCGATGGCAAAGCGGCTTCCGAATTCTCCGGGGAAGCGGACATTCAGAGCGCCCTCGAACAGCACATTTCCGAGGCTCAAAATCCGCGGAACTGCCTCCAGGTGGAAAAGGTCGAGATCGAGTTTGCATCGGACTTTCTCAAGCGCGGCGTTATGGCGATCGATACACCCGGCGTGGGGTCGACCTTTCTGCATAACACCGAAACGGCCGGGGCCGTGCTCGGCGAATGCGATGCCGCGCTGTTCGTGTTGTCGGCCGATCCGCCCATCACCGAAGTGGAGGTCAAGTACCTCCGCGACGTGCAAAAGCTGATCCCCAAGATCTTCTTCATCTTAAACAAGGTGGATCTGCTGGACGCCAGCGAGAAGGCGCTTGCGGAAACGTTCCTCGCGGACGTGCTTGCGGAACAGGCCGGGATTTCTCCGCCGGTGCGGGTCTTTTGCGTTTCCGCCCGGCGGGGGCTGCGGGCGAAACAGGAAGCGAACGCAACGCTCCTGGCTGAAAGCGGGATCAAACACCTCCAGGATGTCCTTGCCGATGAGCTTGCCCGCGAAAAGCGCGCCATTGTTCTGTCGGTGGTGCGAATGCGCGCAGCCGCTCTCGTCGAGGAACTGCTGTTTCAGGGGGAGCTTGAGCACAAGGCTCTGCTCCTTCCGCAGGACGAGCTGAAGCGCAAGGCCGCCATCTTTGAAGACAGCGCGAGCGGCTTTGAGAACGAACGGCAGAGCCTCTCGGACGTCATGGCGATCGATCGCAGCCGCCTTCTGAAGGAGCTCAACGCCCAAACCGACCTTCTCTGGAAGAAAGACGCAAAGCGACATCGGCGAGCTTCTCGAGACGATCGGCAGCGAGGCACATGGAAGAAAAAGAGGCTCGCGACCAGCTCGAAGAAGCCCTGACGGATCGGTTCGAAGAGGCTTTCCCGGCCTTCATCGACGTGTTCAAGGCGAAGTTGCAGGCGCGGCTCGCCGTCCATCGCGAGCGCGCCGATGCGCTTTTGCGGTTTGTCCGCCAAACAGCGGCCAATCTGATGGACATTGCGGTCAGCCTGCCGCGCTCGGAGGAGGCGTTCGAGGTGAAGCGGACCCCCTACTGGGTCGCGGCGGAAGCCACTGTTTCGCTTATCGGTCTTTCAAAAGGCGCTCTTTCGACCCTGATGCCGAAGAACATGCGTGAGCGGCAGCTTTATCGCAACCTCGCGGCCGATGCCGGGAAGGCCGTCGTGAACAACATTTCCAACCTTGAATGGGCTGTCAAACGCAATGTCGAGGACGCCTTCGTCCACTTTGAGGTCGCCCTGTCGGAGCAGCTTGATAAAGCGCTGCGGATGACGCGGGAGGCCTTCCAACTGGCGCTTGAACGCCATGCCACCCGATCCGAGGCCATCGGCGGCTACGTCAAAGAGGCTGAGGAGTTGCTTGCAGCCCTCCGGAAGATCCTGGCGGACTTGCAAGACCAGGAGCAATCGCCGCATGCCGAAACGGCGAGTGTCCCGTCATGTGTATGAGAGCCAGCCGCCAATGCTGTAGGCAATTGCGAGACGCCACACTCAGCAAAGCCAACCCGGCCAAGCAAAGCGCGAGCCGGGATCGCAAAAAAAAAGCGCTTCAATCTATTACGATCCCGGAGAAGGCTCCGCCTTTCCGGGATGTGTTCAAGGTACCAATAGGCGAACTCTCGACCGGATATATAAGACGCACCTCCTTGCAACAAATGAATGGCTCGTCGTCATCGAAACCTGCGGCTGAGCAAGAGATCAACGCATGCCGGCCTGCGCTCCGCAGGATGAAACGGGCCTAGCGCCAGGCTGACTCGATCAATGACGACAACGATTACGGTGTGCTTGGCATAGGAAATATGCGAACATCCTGACCTAGTTAAATCCAACCTGCCGGCGTCCATACCTCGGGCGGCTTCCCTGAGCGCGAGAGACCATCGTTCGAGAAGCGGGGGATATCCTTCACAAAGCCCCTGTTGCGACGATACCGCCTCCAATTGGCGCGTATGAAAACCGCACAGTCCGTTCTTTTCTGGAAGACCCTGCTGCACATCATGACTAACGCACAGATCGTGCTGGTAGTGTTTCAAAAAATCGAACAGAGCCTCAGAGATGCGTCTGCAAACTTCGCAAGAAGTAGGGTCGCCGAGGCAGTCGACGATGATATGGGGGTGGCGGTCTCGGCATGGTTCGCGTGCCCCAGTCCTGGCGAGCCCGCATTGGTCAAGTGCGCGGCTCGGCCTTCTCGTTCCGGCTTCGAAAGCTCGACGAGCCGGCGTCAGCGCAGAAGCGCGCTCGAGTTGCTCGTGGAGATAGGAATTGCGCCGGAACGATGGGTTTGGCTGAGACATTTGATCGACGAGCCTGACCCCAAATTCGCGGCCCCTGCCTGCAAGCTTGCCCTCATCACCCCTCGAATAGGCGACCAAAGGACCGCGACGGAACGGCTTCTCGACCTTTTGGGAGGTTCGGACTGGCTGGTCGCAAACAACATTGAGGCTTGGCTCTTGGAGCATTTCACCGAACTCTCCAGCCGAATTGATGATGTGCTCGAGAACGGCGGGGTTGCGCTGACCGACCCTGCAAAGTTGGCGCTGGCGCGTGCGAAGACAAAAGCAGTTGGCGCTTCTAAAGCATCGCGCCTTTAATCGGACGCAGGCTGGATACACTTTTGTATGCGTATTGCGCAAAGCGGCCTCTGCTTGTCAACCTGTCCCTGACGTTTTCGTCGGCACTTCTTGATCTGAAAGATCTTCGGCGATATCGCCTTGCGGACAGGTTAACGCAGCGTGAGCCCACTCCAACCCTTGCTAAATAAGGGGAAAATAGCGAACGGGACGCCATCGCCGCCGCCTGCGCCGCAGCGTTTCGGGCTGGCGAAAGGGTTAATTCGTGAAACCGCAAACATATTTAACGGACTTTTGCGAGCCGACTTAATGCCAAAATTCCGGCATTAAATTCTATTTAATGGCGATCGAGTGAAGACGGAAAGCTATTTATTTTCAGAGTGTTAGACGAGCCTGTCTACGGCCACCCGTAAGGCGCGGCGCTCCTCCTTTCGCGCCAGATAGACGCTTTCTTAAGCATACTCAGGCTGGAAATAAATCCGGCGCGCTCCTGTTAACCATGTTGTATTAACGCTTAGGGGCGGTTGACGAACGGTTTACCTTTAGAGCGTCGTGCGTCCCGATGATCGTCACCCCGGAATGCGCCTCAGCGCATATCCGGGGCCGTTACAAATCGAAGCGCCTGTTGCGATCCCGGATACGACGCAGGCGTCGTTCCGGGATGACGAGCTTTAGGCGGCGGAGAGCGCCGTGCAGGCATGGCCGGATCGGCGAAGCCTCAAAGCATCCCGCGTTCAATCGGATACGGGCGTCATCGTGATCGTCGCGCGGAACGCGCCTCGGCGCTTCCGATTTTGCGCATGCCGCGCTAAGACCTGATGCAGAGGAAAACTCGCTTGTTGGCCGGCCCACAGTCAAAATGCAAACCACCGCACTCGCGGCAATGCGAGACACCGATGCGTTATGTGCTCTTATTGATATGCGACGAGAAAGCTGCCGAAAGCGATCAAAATCACACCCATCCAGCCAATCGGCAAAAGAGTTCTCACCCAGGAACAGCGCGCCGAAAAGTGCAACAAGCGCAACACTCAGCTGTCAATGGGAGCGGCCTGCGACGCATTACCCAGTTGAAGCGCGCGAAAGCAACAAAGCCATGAGGCGCCGGTCGCTAGGCCCGACAAGGTCAGGAACACCCAGGTCTTCGTTGCGATCGCGCCAAGCGGTCGCCATTCCGTCGAAAGAGTGAGAATGCCTCCGAGGACGGCGATGATGACGACTGTTCGGATGAATGTCGCAAAGTCAGAATTGATATTTTGAACGCCGACTTTTGCAAAGATAGCCATCAAAGCCGCGAAAACAGCCCAGAATTGCTATGATAAAAGGAATGGCTTCATATTTATCTGCGGCTGGGTACGGCGCTGATTAAACGCCGTACCGGCCTCCTGAATGGCATTCTTTCCGCGTTGCTGGCTATTTCCTCAGTAAAGCTTCTTCATCGAGTAGTCATGATCGAGAAGCGAATGGCGAAGTAAACTGCGCGGCCGCTCCCAGTTCCTTTTCAATCTCCAGCAAACGGTTGTATTTGGCTATGCGCTCACTGCGGCAGGCCGAGCCTGTCTTGATCTGCCCTCCGCCCATGGCGACGGCGAAGTCCGCCATGAAGGTGTCTTCGGTCTCGCCGGAGCGATGCGAGATCACGTAGCCCCAGCCCGCTTCGCGGCACAGTTCGATGGCCTTTCTTGTCTCCGTGACAGTGCCGATCTGGTTGAGTTTGATCAGAGCGGCGTTGGCGGTCTTCTCCCTGATGCCGCGTTCAATAAAAGCGGGGTTGGTGACGAAGTTGTCGTCGCCGACAATCTGGATGCGGCTACCCTGGGCCGCGGTTTGCGCCGCAAAACCCTGCCAATCGTTTTCATCAAGCCCGTCTTCAATGGAGATAATCGGAAAGACGTCGAGCCAGCGCCCGTAAAGCGCAATCATCTCCGCGCTGGATTTATCGCCCTGGCCGGACTTGGTGAGCCGGTAAGCGCCTCCGGAGTAGAAAGAGCTGGCCGCAGGATCGAGCGCGATCGCAACATCCTTACCAGGCTCGTATCCCGCCGATTTGATCGCTTCGACGATGAGTTCGCAGGCCTCTTCATTGCTTTTGAGGTTAGGAGCAAAACCGCCCTCATCGCCCACGGAGGTCGCGTAGCCTTTCTTTTTCAGGATCTTCGCCAGCGCATGGAAGGTCTCGGCGCCATAGCGAAGCGCCTCCCGGAAGCTCGGCGCCCCAACGGGCATCACCATGAATTCCTGAAAATCGACGCTGTTGTCGGCGTGCTTGCCGCCGTTCAGGATATTCATCATCGGAACGGGAAGGCGTTTTGCGGAAGCGCTGCCGAGATAGGCGTAAAGAGGCGCCCCCGCATCCAAAGCGGCTGCGCGAGCGACCGCCATGGACACGCCCAAGATGGCGTTCGCGCCGAGCTTCGCTTTATTTGGGGCGCCGTCGAGATCGATCATGAGCTGATCGATTTCAGCTTGCCGGTTGGGCTCCAGGCCGACCAATTCCGGACCAATAATGTCGGTGACGTTGCTGATAGCCTTGAGCACGCCCTTGCCGCCATAGCGGGACTTATCTTGATCGCGTAATTCGACGGCTTCATTCTCGCCCGTCGATGCGCCCGATGGAACCGAAGCCGAAACGGCGATCCCATTGTCCAGGGACAGCCACACGCGGACAGTCGGGTTGCCTCGTGAATCGAGGATTTCCAGTGCGCTGATCCCAGCAATCTTGCTCATATCCTGTTCCTTCCCATTGTTAATTCTGAGCGGCCTCAGCCGCGAACCCGATTTACATCGCGGACGGCGCCACGCGCGGCGCTGGTCGCCATCGCAGCATAAACCTTGAGGGCCTGGCTGACATGACGCTGCCGGCTGCCACGCCGCTTCGCCTCGGGCTTCCATCGCTTTTCGCCGCGCCGCCAGCTCAGCCTCGCACAGGCGCACATTGATAGTGCGCCCGGGACTATCGATTTCGATGATGTCGCCCGGCTCGATCAGCGGGATGGCTCCTGAGAACAGTTGCCCCTGCCAGATTCATTTGGCGAGCTTTGCTGACGATGGCGCGATAGAGAGGCTCCTCCAAACCGTAGCGATCATCGGCGCCGGTAAAGATGCGGAGCACGGCTTCATGCGGAACGTCCATGACTTAGACCCTCCCCTCCCGGCGCGGAGCAGGCTTTTCCATGGCGGCCTTTGTGCGCCGCCCAACGCGCATGATCTGGGTGCGCCTGCGAGCTTTGCCTTGAACGGCGCCTGAACAATAGCAGGGTCAAGCGTCCGTCCGGCGGTAGGGTCAACTTCGAACCATAAAAGAAATCGAAGGCGTGCGATAACCGGCCGCCGCTGGAGTCCCGAATCGTTAAGCTTTATACTTCTGCGACCCGCGCCAGGGTTGTTTTCCCCATCGGCGCGGTTGTGATAAATACTGTCAGCCTGTCCAGAAAATGGTGTACTCGCGCACCCGACTTCGAATAATCCGTCTTTGGTTGCCCGGAGAATGACACCTCCGTCGGTCCTGTCGGTCCCACTGACAAATGGGCTAGAAATTGCGACGCCCGGAGGTGTACTCATCTTTGATCCTCAAAGTCGCAAAACTAGACTAGATCATAAACAAGACCTTGTTAAGTGGACAAATAAACGCCCCCGTAGAAGTTTTCGGGGCCGCCGCGACAAGCTCACAAACAAATTCGACTGCGCAATAAGAAAACAAACTTCTGGCAGGCGATAGCTCATACAAGAGCGATATTGCCTTTGATGTAAAAAGCAATAGCTCCCAGGGCCTTAGACCACCTTATGCACCCCACAGCCGGATTACATGGGGGCGGTGACTGAACGACGCCCCGCGGTTCCAGCGAAGGTCACACCTCGCGGGCTGATCTGAGCAGGAACGCTGTGAACGCGCGGAAGGTTGCCGATATGGGCTCCAGGGGCTTCACGCCCCGCCGGTCAGGGCCCGGATTTCTGCAATGCGAACGCAACGAGGCTGAACAACTCTGCTTCCGGGCGGCATGAGGCGTGCGACCCTGATGTGGCTTGCGGTTTCAGTAATGCGGTCGGCGATTTTCAGGAGCCGCAGGCGGATGGTGGCGAATTCGCTTTGCCGCGCGGGGTTCCAGGAGGGCGCGCAATCGCGCAGATCGAGCAGCAGCCAATAGGGGGGTTGTTCAGCCGAGGCTTGATGAGCAGTGGAGCTGCAGGTTCCCAGCAGGAACCTAGGAAAGCGATCCACTGCGTTTCTGGCGGTTGTAAATCGCTACTATCAAAAGCCTTTTCCCCCTCTGGGAAGGTCGGCTGCTCATTTCAGACGCGATCTTTGCGGGCAACCGGACGGACGAGGGTGAAAAAGATCGGCAGGGCTCAGGGCAATCATCTGTTCAAGAAGCTCACCATTCACGCTACCCTTGAGTGAAATGCAAGTGCTCGGTACTGACAATGACAATCCAATTTCGGTGCGAGACCCTATTTTCGCGTTTCCAAAATCCCTCTGATGAGGGCTACTCGCAGCGCAAGCTGCAGGTTCGCTTTGATCCGCTCCTCGGTATCTCATCGCGAATCGCCGAGGGGGTGAAGCTCCAGACACGCTGCGAGCCCGCGCCTGCGCCATTTCGGGCGCCTGATCCGAACTGCCCATTCTGCGCCGATCGGATTGGCAAAGTGACACCTCGGATCGCTGCAGAAATCACGCAGGCCGGTCGCATTCGCGTGGGCGAAACCGTCCTGTTCCCGAACCTCGTGCCTTATTCGAAGTATGGAGCGGTCGCCGCGTTCACAACCCGGCATTGGCTCGACCTTCTTGACTTCACGCCAGCCCTAATCGCTGACAACCTCAGCGCCTGCCTTGATTACATACGCGCCGTAACGAAATTCGATGCCGATGCGCGGTTTTGCGCATACAACGTGAATTATCTTTTTCCTTCCGGAGGTTCCCTTCCCCATCCCCACAGTCAGGTGTATCTCGATCCTTATCCAACTTCGATGATGCGACTGCAGCAGCACGCTGCTGAAGCGTATCGGCAAGCGAATGGCTCGTGCTTCTGGAGTGATCTCGTGACAGAGGAAAGGAAGCGTTCGGACCGTTTCATCTGGCGCGATGATTCGATTTTCTGGATGACGCCATTCGCGCCGATCGGGTTCAACGAGGTCCGTGCTGTACTACCCGATTGCACAACTCTGCAACAGCTCTCGTCAGGCGATGTTCAGGCACTGGCGCAGGGAATCAGTCGAGTACTCGCTTGGTATCACTGCATTGGGTACGACAGTTTCAACTTGGTAATATATTCCGGTGAGCTCCGAAAGGATGGTGGCGACCGGGTCAACCTCACGATGATTACACGGACGGCCATGACGCCGTTTTACCGCAGCGACTCGATGTACTTGGAGCGCCTGCATTGGGAATCGGCGCTTGATCGTCCCCCAGAGGATGTCGCGACCGACCTTAGGCAATACCTTCTCAGCGCCAATGCTCCATCCTAACCGGCCGACCACCTCAACTGGTGGTCTTCCGCGCTTCCGGCGATTGACCGCGCACTCGGACCTGATCAGCGCTGCCATTCTCGCGACCACATTCCCTACGCTTTGAGCAAGCTGAGCAAAGACGCCATCGGGATCAGCGGGTGTCGCAGCCCGCTGATTGAAACCGTGCTCACAGACACTTCGGAGCTAAGTCCTTGAAATTAATGGTGCCCAGGGCCGGAATCGAACCAGCGACACGCGGATTTTCAGTCCGCATTTCTGTTGTTTCAGGGGATTTCAGGAATTCTCAAAAGATACATAACTAGCTGAATTTAAACGATTTATGTTTGCAGAAGCATTCAGGGGTTGTCAGGAGTCTTCGTTTTGGTGAGTATCAGGTGAGTACCAGAAGCGACACCTGCCCAGGCCTGATATGAAGAAAAAGCTTACGTTGACTGCGGTCTACTCCCTCAGGAAAGAGGCGGAGGCCACGCGCAGGCGGATTTACGTCTACGATACCGACCAACCGAAATTCGGGGCGGCGTTCCATCCGTCCGGAGCAGTGACCTATTTCGTCCAATACCGGCTGAGAGGCGCTGGTCGGAAAGGGAGCTCCAAACGGATGACAATCGGTTCCGGCCGCGACCTCTCGCCCGAGCGCGCCCGGGCGCTCGCGTCAGAAAGTATCGGGCTCGTTCTTCGGGGTGTTGACGTGGTGCTTCAACTCAAGGAAGAGCGGCTTAAACTTAAAGAGGCAACGCTCAAGGAGATCACAGAACAGTATTTCAAGCTTGAGGCCAAGCCATCACGCCACTGGATCGATACACGCGCCCTTTTCGAACATTACGTTTTTCCAGCCTTAGGGGCCAAGCCGATCTCGACCGTCAGCAGGCAGCAAATCCGGGCGCTGTTGGACAACGTCCGCAAGAACGGCGCATCAGTTGAGCGAAAGCTATTCGTGGCGCTGCGGCCATTTTTCCAATGGGCGGTCGAACGAGGAAAGCCGGAACACAACCCGCTGCTCGGCATCAAACCGCCGCCTCCCCTGCCAGCAAGAACTCGTTATCTGTCACCTGACGAAATCAAAGCTTTATGGCTTGCCACGGAAGAGGAGAGCTGGCCCTTCCAACAAATCTACCGGCTGTTTCTTCTAACGGGGCAAAGGCGCGAAGAGGTCGCCGGCATGCGTTGGGAAGAACTCGATCTTAAGAACGCTCTATGGAATTTGCCCGCGATAGGCGAGGTCAAAGTCACCAAGAAGCGCAAGGAGCAGGAATACCAGACCGGTCTG
>CAVXRT010000023.1:0-355558 GCA_963764115.1 uncultured Alphaproteobacteria bacterium | reverse complement strand
GACCCTCACTTGCCGGAAGGGACCACCACAACAGACCACGGAACGAAGGCCGCGCCGATTGCGTTTGCTCCCCATCGTTTCGCTGAAGGAGAACATCATGCGCAATTTCACTCTCGGGGCGCTTGTCGTGGCGCTAGTCGCCTTTGCAGGCTTCTATTTCTACAAGCAGGACCACGTCACCATCGAAAAGCCAACGCTGCCGAAGGTCGAGACGCACTGACCCTCAAGGCCGGGAGCGATCCCGGCCAGACCCGCCAATCTTTCGTAAACACTCCGTGAACGTCTGTGCCCGCCTTCTCCCTCTCTTCTTTGGGGCGGCTCGTGAGCTCCCATATTCCAACGTCAGTTGCGCCAGTCCGCAAACGAGACAGGAGTGCTCGATGACGTTCTTCTTCAAAAAAAAGTCCGTGATGCCCGATCCCAAAGCTGCGCTTCCCGGACGCGCCGAACCGATCCGGACCGCAACCACGCATTTTGTAAGCGGCGCGCCGCTCAAGGGCCCCTACCCGGAAGGCAGCGAAGCCGCGATGTTCGGGCTTGGCTGTTTCTGGGGCGCGGAAAAAGCTTTTTGGCGACTGCCGGGCGTGCTGGTCACCGCGGTGGGCTACTCCGGCGGCTACACGCCGAATCCGACCTATGAAGAAGTGTGCTCCGGCCAGACCGGGCACAACGAGGTTGTGCGCGTGATCTATGATCCCAAACGGATCAGCTATGGGAAGCTCCTGAAAACCTTCTGGGAAAGCCACAATCCCACGCAAGGCATGCGCCAGGGCAACGACGCCGGCACGCAATACCGCTCCGGCATCTACACGTATTCGGCCGCTCAGGCTCGCGAGGCCGAGGCCTCGAAAGACGCCTATCAATCCGAGCTCAGCGCGCGCGGATATGGGGCGATCACGACTGAGATCGCGTCTGCGGGCGAGTTCTATTTCGCTGAGGATTACCACCAGCAATATCTCGCGAAAAACCCGCGCGGCTATTGCGGACTTGGAGGCACGGGCGTCAGCTACCCCGTCGGCCTCGGAGCCGGACAAAATGCATAATTCGCGGTGTTCGCAAGGAGCGCCATTGCCTGCCGCCATGTTCTCGGTTAGCACTTCGGCGATACCTGAAGGATTGCCGTAAATGCTTCCGTCCATGTTCACTCAAGCGACGCTCCTCCACCTGATCATTGCGGTGGGGCTCGCCGTTCACGCCATGAAGACAGGCCGTTCGCAGTGGTGGCTTTTCATCCTGCTTCTCGTCCCCCTGATCGGGTCCATTGCGTATGTCGCGATCGAACTCATCCCTGCGATGTTCAGGTCGCAGGGAGCCAGGAAAGTCGCGACCGAAATCGGCTCGGTGCTCGACCCCGATAAGGAATGGCGCGAGCGCGTTCGAGAGGCGGAACTCGTGGACTCTGTCGACGCGAAGCGCGCTCTCGCGGAGGAATGCGAAAAGAAGGGCATGTGGGCCGACGCCATTCGCCTTTACGAAGCCGCCGCAACCGGCATCTTCGCGGACGATCCCGCCGTACTCCTTGGGCTTGCCCGCGCGCACCTTGGAGGCGGGGACGCGGCAGCGGCGCTTGCGACGCTGGACAAGCTGGAAGAAGTTCAGCCGCGGCCGCGCAACCAGGAGGCTCATCTTCTCCATGCGCGGGCGCTGGAAGCGCTCGGCCGCACCGACGAGGCTTTGGCGGAATATGAGGAGGTCTCGCGCTACTACGCGGGCTTCGAGGCGAAGGCGCGCTACGGGCTTCTGCTTCTGAAGCAGGGACGCGTAAGCCAGGCGCGCGAGATGTTCATGGAGGTCGTGCGCGCATCGAGCGCAAGGCCCGTCGCCATCGCGCCCGGTGACAAGGAATGGATCAGGATCGCGAAAGCCAACTTGCGCTGATCTGTAGGCCTTTCGGCCAATTCGGGCCAAGTTCTGGCTCGGTTCCTGCATACCCGGCTATCGGAAGTTTGCCCCCCGTCGGCTGCACGAGTTTTGAATGCTGGAACAGGGCTGCAGGGCCCTAGGGAACGTCAGAACATGCCACTCTATAGTTACCATTGTAAGGAATGCGACAGGGACATCGAACTGCTGGTTGGCGTCGCCGTCACTCCGGTGTGCCCGACCTGCGGCAGCGAAAGGCTGGAGCGCCTGATGTCTAGGCCCGCACCGCAAGGCAAGAGCGCCGGGATCGCAAAATCTGCGCGGGCTCAGGCCGCGCGCGCCGGGCATCTCAGCAATTTCAGCCGCAGTTAAAGCCGAAGCTGAAGGTATCTCTGGTCGGAGACGCGGCGCGCGCCGAGTAGTGCCAACGCGCCACCTTAACACCGAAAATTGAATAATGGGAGCTTGCAGTTCGAGGTGCGCCTTGCCTCAGAGAAGGAGTTCGACCCATGACGCGGCCCGGACTCTCATCTCCGCCCAGTGCATCGGTTGGCGCGGGTTGAGCGGCGTTCAGAGGCAGCGCGGGAGTCCGAGATCCCGTTTCTGCGTCCGCTGAAATCAATTAACTTTACTAAAAAATTACTCTGTAACGCCAAGTCGAGGCTGGTAAGAAGGGCGCTCAGGGCACAAACGCGCTAGTTCTCGCCGAGATGGTTGGCAGGCAGTGAAGGGCGAATTCAGAAACTGGCAAGGGCGGCAGTGGGAAGCCTTTCGCTTCGTGCTGGTGTGCGCGGTTCTTATTGTCGCCACCTCATGCTCCACTGAAAACAAGAGAACCAGCACCATAGGGACCAGGACCTGGTTTTCGAACCGGGAAGGGATCGCAGCGCATGACGTCGCAAGGGCGCAGCGGGAGTTCGACGTCGACGGCAGCGGGGTGAGAGTGTGTGTCCTCTCGGATAGCATCAGACATCTGGACAAAGCGAAGGACATTACGCCCCAAGATGTGACGGTCTTAGAGGGCCAGGCCGGAATCGAGGAAGACGATCCGGATGAGAACAAGCCTAGGCACAAGCATAGGGGCAAGGACAAGGGTGAGGGCACGGCGATGCTGGAGATCATCCATAGCATCGCGCCGGCTGCCGAGCTGATGTTCGCCACCGCCGGTCATAAAGCATCCCACATGGCCGATAACATCAGATCCTTGGCCAAAATGGGATGCAAGATCTTCGTAGACGATAAAGAATTTTTCTACCAATCCCCGTTTCAAGACGATGATATCAGCAAGGCCGTGAACGAGGTGACTGCACAGGGCATCCTTTACATCACTTCGGCCGGAAATCAAGGAAACACCAAGGCTGGCACATCCGCGGCTTGGGAAGGCCAATTCAAGGCCGGCAGTGTCCTCAAGGACTCTCGGGGAAGGCCGGTGCGAACCATGCATTCCTTTGCCTCAGGCGAGGAGTACAAAGAGGTTCTGGGCAACTGTAGCGACGTTGACGTCCACTTATTCTGGAGTGATCCGATTCTGCAAGGGGGCGACAGGCCGCCGTTTGATCCAAGTGGCTATGAACTCTGGGCGCTCAATGCAAATGGAGTTCTCAAAGATGAAGAGGGAAATTATGTAACCTCGGCGCCTCTGGAAGATGAAAGGGGGAATTCTTTAACGGCCGCATGTCCAGGTGATGTAAAGGGGAAATGTGGAGACGATACGACCACCACATACACGCGCGTCGAAAAACCATGCCGTCACATATGCTTTCCCCTACCCATAACAATCAATTCGCGTCGTACGTGGATTGCGATCACGAAGGTCGCGGGCAAGGCCGAACGGTTTTTGCATCTCGATATTAGTGGCGGTTGCAGACTGCAACGCGCAACAGGGGGATCGATTACCGGCCACCACGGGGCCGCAAGCGTCTTTTCCGTGGCTGCGAAGTCGGCCCTAAAGCGTGATTCGGCCCGAAACCCCGATACTGGCGCTTTCCTTGGCGGGCCTGCGGAGAATGTCAACATCTCCAGCTCTGAAGGTCCCCGTCGAATGTATTTCACGGCGGACGGTCACCCATACAATGGCTGGCGTGACCTGCACAAGCCGGACGTCACCGCGGCCGACGGAGTTACAACCGACGTTAAGGGCTTCGAACCGTTCTTTGGCACGAGCGCGGCGGCTCCGCAGGTTGCGGGGATCGCGGCGCTGATGTGGTCGAAAGACCCGAACCTGACAGCGGAGCAGATCAAATTAGCGCTCAAGATATCGGCGAAGCCCATTGGGGGGGCCATAGGGTGGAACCCTCTGTCCGGCTGCGGAGTGGTCAATGCGTTCAGAGCGATGCGTGCCATAGAAAAGGTGAAGTCCCATGAAGCTTCCAGTCGCGATGCAGAAGATTGCCGGCAAGAGCGGAGAGAGTGAAGCGAGCGGTCTCTCAGCGAAACAGCCGCCAGAACCACCCCGATAAGTCGCCTCGCCGGGGTAGAAGTGCGGCGCGCCGCACAATGGCGGCCGTTTTCGCCCTGCCTCCTTGGCGCTTGCGGAACGCATGGGAGCACTGATAACTTAGCCCCTTGAAGGGGATGGAGTACCCCCGAAACCGCCTTTGAGCTGATGACTCCTGCTGTGACTGGCGGCGGGATCTATCCGGAACCCGCCGCATGGCGGGTGTTTTTGCGCGCGCCCCAGCCGGAGACGGACACGCCACGGGGCTTGGCCCCATCAGTTTCGGGAGATTCGATGCTGACCTATCTCTACATCGCGCTTGGAGGAGCCCTCGGCAGCGTCGCGCGCGCCTGGACGACCAACGTCATGGTGGGGTTCGTGGGCGCGAATTTCCCTTGGGGCACGATCCTCATCAATATCGCTGGCTCGTTCATTATCGGCTTCTTCGGCGCGCTGACCGCGAGCGATGGCCGCTTCCAGGTCCACGCCGACGCCCGCGCCTTCGTCATGATCGGCATTTGCGGCGGTTACACCACCTTCTCCTCATTCAGCCTGCAAACCCTCGATCTCTTTCGCGACGGCAAGCCGGTAGCGGCCATCGCCAACATCGGCCTGTCGGTTATTCTGTGCCTGATCGCAGTGAGCGCCGGATATGCGAGCGCGATGGCCATCAACGATGCCCCTGCCCGTGCGCAAGCCTATAAAGCGCCGAAGCCTTCCCAAGCCAAAGTCAGGGGAGAGGTTGCGCTCGCGGTCCTCGACCGTCCTGAAACGGTGGCCGGCGTGCTCTCAAGCGCCGCAAGGCTCCTGCAGTATGGCGCCGGTGGCCGCATTGAGGCCCTTGCGGTTCGGACGCCGCCTCTCGCTGAAATGATGCTCGCGGACCAGAGCATGACCCAAGGAGAAGAGGAGCGCCTGCGCTCGCAAGAGCATGTCTGGGCCGATGCCGCGAAAGCGGCGGTGGACCGTTGGGCGCCTTCGAAAGGGGTCGCTGCCGATTTCATCGATGTGGAGGGCGACATGGCGCATATCGTCTCCGAGCGGGGCCGCCGTTCCGATGCGGTCGTCGTTCCCGGAGGCAAACTCTCGCAGCGCGGGCGCGACGCGCTTCACGCCGCGATTTTCGATACATCCCGCGCCGTCCTGGTTGCTCCGCCGGAATGCACCGGCGAATTTGGCCGTGTGGTCGCCGTCGCTTGGAAAGACGATAGCCGCGCGCCAAAAGCGGTGCTGGCGGCGATGCCCATCCTCGCCAAGGCGCACGCCGTCCATGTTCTGTGTGCGAAGGTGGACGAGGCCGCCGTCCCCGCCATCCTCGAAGAGCACGGCATACCGGCTCAAGCCCACGCGGTTCAAGGTCATGGCCCCGTTGGGGAGCAGCTTCTGCGAAAGGCTCACGAGCTTGGCGCGGACCTCATTGTGATGGGAGCCTACGCGCATGGGGAGTGGCGCGAAGCCCTCCTCGGCGGCGTCACGCGCACCATGCTCGACCATGCCGATCTGCCCATCCTGATGCGGCATTGATAGGAAAGCTTGTCTGTCGCAGCCGGTAAACTCGGTTGCACATCCGCTTTACCGCAGGAACGCCCGCGCGCCCCCAATGTTCGAGGTGGAAAAGGATGGTGCTCGCATGTTGTCTGCTTTACGAATGACCCTGATGTTGTTTTGGATACTGACGCTGGGAGTGATCGCGGCGTCACGTTACCTTATCGCCACGAAGCTTCTCGCCAGAAGGAAAGCTCCGGCTCCGCAGGCGACACTGGAATATTAGAGCGGAGTGCGCAAAATAGGGATCGGTTGCTAGGCAATCCTTACAGCTCGTCATCCCGGAACGACCTGCGTCGTATCCGGGATCGCAACAGGCGCTTCGATTTGTAACGGCCCCGGATATGCGCTGAGGCGCATTCCGGGGTGACGATCATCGGGACGAAACGCACGATGCTCTAGCTTTTCCGGAACCGTTGGCTGACGCAGCCCTATGATCCGCTGCCCGGCGGGCTGAGCGGTTTTGCCGAGCCCGCTCAATAAAAAATCTCACAAAGGAACGGCGGAGCGTCTGCGCTGTTCAGGGAGAAAATGGGCATGGCACATGACGGCATCAGGAAAGAATGGATCCATTCTGCTGGCTGCAATTGGCGCAGCCGGCATTTTGGCTGCAGGCGGGGTGATTGTGCTTAAGGCGCAGGCCCAATCCGGAGTTGATCCGCAAATTACCCAAACGGTTCTCTATCAAACGGATAGTGTTCTCGGGAAGGACCTCATTGCGTCGGGCAGGAATGTCGGGCGTATCGTCGATGTCCTTGCGGACAAATACGGGCATGTCCGGGCCGTTGTGGTCGATTGCGGCGGGTTTCTTGGCGTTGGGGGCAGAAAGGTCGCCGTCGCATGGTCGGACCTTCGCTTCGACCCCGATAGCCCCAACTCCGTAAGCACGAATCTGCCCGAGGACCGCCTCTCGGCCGCTCCCGAGGTCAAGAGCGGCAAACCCGTGGTCGTCGTCACCGCGCGCAATCAGGCCCGGAATAAAGCGCAGAACGGCATGGCTCAAAACTAGCCCATGCAAGATTTGCCGGGCAAGCTGCCTCCGGCGCCAGAGGCAA
This sequence comes from uncultured Alphaproteobacteria bacterium, assembly GCA_963764115.1. Lineage (GTDB taxonomy): Bacteria > Pseudomonadota > Alphaproteobacteria > Rhizobiales > Rhodomicrobiaceae > Rhodomicrobium. Next base: position 348,661 of record CAVXRT010000023.1, on the reverse strand, counting down.
GTATTGAAAAGGCTTTTCGGCCCTCCTCGCGGAGTGTTGGGGGGCTGGACTGGTTCACATTTTTCCTTGGCGATATCCAGACGGGCTTCGGGCCATTCATAGCGGTCTATCTGGCCACAGCGAAATGGAACCAGACCGATATCGGGCTGGTGCTTTCCGTGGGCGCGCTTGCAAGTCTCGTCAGCCAGATCCCCGGCGGCTGGCTCGTCGACAGCGTCCGCTCCGAACGCTCCGCCGCAGCAGTCGCGATCAGCGCCATCGGCGCGAGCGCTTTCATGATCGCAGTGTGGCCGGTGTTCCTTGCAGTAGCTGCGTCGCGAGCACTGCAGGCCCTGGCAACCTCCGTGCTATCGCCGGCAATCGCCGCCATCAGCCTCGGCCTTGTGGGACGGCACGCCCTTGCAACTCGCCTCGGGCGAAACGCGCGCTTCGCAGCCGCCGGGAATGGCGCGGCGGCCCTGATCATGGGCGCAACCGGCCACTTCGTTTCCGCGCAGGCTGTCTTTTTCGTGACGGCCGGATTTACGCTTCCGGCCCTGGCCGCGCTTTTCCGTATCAGAGACAGCGAGGTAAGCACCGCGCTCGCTCACGGCGGCGTCCTGGGAAAGCAGCCGTCCGGCATTGCCCCCGGCCTCGCAATGCTCCTGAAGAAACGCGCGATGTGTATCTTCATCAGCGGGATCGTCATGTTTCAATTGGCGAATGCGCCGATGCTTCCGCTTGTTGCTACCGAATTGACGAAAACCGCAAGCAGCTGGGCGGTCGCCTTGATTGGAGCATGCATCGTGCTGCCGCAGATCATCGTCGCCCTGTTCGCACCCTGGGTCGGCCGCCTCGCACAACGCATCGGCCGCCGGCCTCTGCTCGTTGCAGCGCTGGCGGTGCTACCAATTCGCGGCGCGGTTCTCGCCTTCTTCACGGGCGCCTTGCCGGTTGTGGCCATACAGGCGCTGGATGGCGTTTCCGCGGCTGTCCTTGGCGTTCTGATCCCCCTCGTCATTGCGGATATTTCGTACGGGACCGGACATTTCAACCTCGCGCAGGGTGTGATCGGAATGTCGATCGGGCTCGCGGCTGCAATCAGCACGTCGGCTGCAGGCTACATCGCCGACACTTTCGGGAACAATACCGCGTTTCTAACACTTGGGGCGACCGGTGGAACTCGGTGCGCTTCTTCTTCTCTTCTTTATGCCAGAGACGAGGCCGAAGGACGAGTAAGCTCGATCTCAGCCGAACCTCACCTAACGTTCAGAAGCGCACACTTCCCAATTCTGATATGCCTGGAAAAAAAAGAGGTTCGGGCATGACAATAGCGCGCGAAAGTCGTGATCTGCCTGCCGCCAGGGAGGGAATACTCGCAAGGGTCGCGCTCAGCTTCACAGGCTGGGCCGAGCGATGGTTTCCCGATGCCTATATTTTCGCGGCGCTGGCCGTTATCCTGGTTTCCGCCGCCGCCCTCGTGAACGGGGCAACGCCTCAAGCCGTGGCAAAATCTTTTGGCGACGGGTTCTGGACGCTTATCACCTTCACGATGCAGATGGCCTTTGTGGTCATCAGCGGATACGTGGTCGCGATGTCGCCGCCCGCTGCGAGGCTCATTCGCCGCTTGGCGTCGCTTCCTGGAAGCGGTCCTGGCGCGGTCGCGTTCGTCGCCGCCGTCAGCATGCTGACCTCTCTTCTGAACTGGGGCATGAGCCTTATCTTCAGCGGGCTTCTCGTTCGGGAACTGGCGCGGCGTTCAGATCTCAGCATGGATTATCGCGCAGCTGGCGCCGCCGCCTATCTGGGGCTGGGCGCAACCTGGGCGCTGGGGCTCAGTTCCTCGGCTGCTCAGCTGCAGGCGAATGCTGCGAGCCTGCCCAAATCGCTGATGCAGATCACGGGGCTGATCCCCTTCACCGAAACGATCTTCCTCTGGCAGTCGATGGCGCTGTGCGCGATCCTGATCGCCGTATCGACAACAGTCGCCTGGCTATCCGCCCCGACAAAAGCGCACGCGGTGACCGCGAAGGAGCTTGGAGTTGATATTCAACCGGCGGCCGCGACGCTGCCGTCTCACCAGCGCCCCAGCGAGTGGCTGGAATACAGCCCGCTTATCACTCTTCTGCTTGTCGCGCTGAGCGCGGGCTGGATCTGGCAGGAGTTCGCGAGCAAAAGCCCGATCCTCGCGATCTCGAACCTGAACACCTATAACTTTTCGTTCCTTACTCTTGGGCTGCTCCTGCATTGGCGTCCGCGGAGCTTCCTCAATTCGGTGGCCAACGCTGTTCCTGCAACGACCGGCGTCTTGATCCAATTCCCGCTCTATGGCGCGATTGCCACGATCCTCACGTCGGCGGCCGGATATGGAGGAGCCACCCTCTCGCACCGGCTCGCGGAAGCCTTCGTCAGCCTGACCAACACCAGCACCTTCCCCGCAATCATGGGGATGTATTCGGCTGTCCTCGGATTTCTGCTTCCATCGGGCGGCGGCAAATGGGTGATCGAGGCCCCCTATGTGATGCAGGCGGCGAACAACCTCCACGTCCATCTTGGCTGGACGGTCCAGATCTACAATGCCGCCGAGGCGCTGCCGAACCTCATCAATCCGTTCTGGATGCTGCCGCTTGTCGGCATCCTCGGTGTTAAGGCGCGCGACATCGTAGGCTTCACCTTCCTGCAACTCCTGGTGAACTGTCCGCTGGTGCTGTTCTTGCTCTGGTACTTTGCGGGGACGCTGCACTATGTCCCGCCTGTGTTTCCGCAGTAAACCGAACTTCTGCTTGGACCGAGATTGAAGGAGAAAGCGCATTGTTGAGAAGAGCATTCGACTCGTATCGCCGATTGGCGCTTCAACGGGCGAGTTGTCCTGAAAGGTTTTACGGGCCGTTAACTGAGATTGGGTTCGTTCGGCAAAAACAGCAATAAGTAAGTATATAAGTAATTTCGGATGTGTCATGATTTATGACGTTTCGTATTAGCGGCGATAAGCCATTGATATTTAAAGGAAAATAACTGAAAAAGACTGCGCTGCCGAGCTAAAGAAGGGTGAGGGCTCGTTAACACATTATATTTAACGGACTTTATCGCGTCCCATTTCAGCCAAAAATATAGTCGGTTAATCTGACAGACCAAGGCCAGAAAGTTGTTCCTTTTCAATGTGCTGAGCAACCTGTCTACGTCGAGTTGGACAAGGGCCGTTCCCATTCTTAGGCCATTCTTAACGCCGATGCTGGCCGGAAATAAATCCGGCATGCCGAAATTAACCATATTCCGTTAACAGGCCCGCCCGGTAACGCACTTACCGCATACCGTGCCTGCAACGGCAGTAGCGATCCGCTGCAACCTGTTTCGGTTCCCCAACAAATGAAGGGGAGACCCGCGTAGGATGTCCTTCGCGAGCGGTTGGTGAAAACCCTCCCCTGAAAAGGGCGCCCTATCTCCGTGCGCCTCTTGTTCTTCCACAACCCCAAGTTGACTTTAATCGTTTTGGCAGCTAGTGATCTGCAAATTAGACGTGATCAGTTCATCCACGGTATGGCGATTATGGAACTTAAGGCTACCGGCGAACGGTTTATGCCGAGCTCAAATGATAATATTTTTCTTGAGCATATGCATCGGTATCGTGTCGCGCTGCAATTTGCTGCTGGGAAGGACATCCTCGACATCGCCTCCGGTGAAGGGTACGGGGCCTCACTGCTGGCGACGGTCGCGCGTAACGTGATTGGTGTGGACATTTCCGCTGATGCGGTCGCGCACGCAAAACGCACCTATCTTTGCAAAAACCTCGAATTCCGAGTCGGGTCATGTGTGAATATCCCGTTGCCGGATCAGTCCGTCGACGGTGTCGTTTCGTTCGAGACGCTCGAACATATCGCCGAGCACCACGAAATGATGATCGAGGTCAAGCGCGTCCTGCGCCCTTGCGGTTTTTTGATTATTTCGACCCCCGAACGCGCCGCCTATACCGATGCGACCGGCCTGACGAACAAGTTCCATGTCAAGGAATTGTACCGGCCAGAGTTCAGCGAGCTGATATCTCGACATTTCAAACACCTTACCATTCATGGCCAAAGGATCGGTTTCGGATCGATCATCGCGTCTGAGGACGGCACGGCCGAAGTCCGGGAGATCGACTGTGGAACCGGCGTTGTCACGAACGGCTTGGTCGCCCCGCTTTATCTGATTGCGGTCGCTTCCGACGAGCCGAGTTCCATATTTCGGGTAAACAGCCTGTTCTCGCAGGAAATGCAGGCGTCCGAGCCGGTGCTAAAGCGTGTAGAATTCGAGAAGCGGGGCTGGGACCATGAAATGGAGGCGTACCGCAACGCGTTGCAAGAGCGCTATCGCTCAGACCTAGAATTCGAGAAGCGGGGCTGGGACCGTGAAATGGAGGAGTGCCGCAACGCGTTACAGGAGCGCTATAGCTCAGACCTAGAAGCGCATTACGATTTTCTCAAGAGGCTGTATCTAGCTGCTATAAGATCAGAATTACGGCGAGTCGCCTCGGTTGCTGAGGAGGCCAGGGCGGCAAACTGGATGAGCCGCGTTTCGGTCCGCAAGCTGCTGCGCCGAACCTTCTCGTCGCATCTTCTTTACGGACTTTCCAAAGCTGTTTTTTGGTCAAACAAAACGCGAGACAGGTTTCTTCGTTCCGCGCGCAGACGCGATCCGTTGGTAGCGGCAAGAAAGTCTACTGATTTACTTCAGGGCATCACCAGCCCTTGTTTAATTCCGGAAAAGACGCCGGTTCCTATTGCGGCGCCGCAATCAGCGCCTCATCCAATATTCAAAATTACGGCGATCGTTCCGAACTACAATCACGCTCGCTTTTTGGACCCAAGGCTAGATAGCATACTTTCGCAAACCTATCCGGTCGCAGAGATCATAATTCTGGATGATGCATCTTCAGATTCGAGTTGGGAAGTTATCAGCCGCTACGTGAGCCGGCATCCGCATCTTATCAAAACGATTTTCAACGAAACACGATCGGGGAATGTCTTCGCTCAATGGCAGCGTGGTTACGAGGCCGCGCAAGGCGAACTGGTCTGGATTTGCGAAAGCGACGATTTTTGCGAGACGGATTTCCTCGAAAGGCTTGTCTCGTCTTTTGTCGACGAAAGCGTGATGGTTGCTTTTGGCCGGGTCCAGTTCTCGAATCAGGAAGGTAGGGTGTTACCTGGTCTCGACCACTATCGGGAGTTGGCTGAAGTCGGCATTTGGAACGAACGGGTCGTTCGCCCCGCTTTCGAGTGGTTCTCGCATGCGTTTGGCATCAAGAATGTGATCCCGAATGTCGGAGGCAGTCTGTGGCGCCGTTGTCCGCTAAGTCCAGAGGTGTGGGAAACGGCAAAAACATACAAGGTCATGGGCGATTGGTATTTGTACCTGGTTTTGTCGCGAGGCGGCCAAATCGCCTATGAACCTGCGGCGGTTTCCTATTTCCGTCAGCACGAAAGCAATACATCGGTAGATGCGCAAAGGTGTGAATACTATTACAAGGAGTACGGTCGGATAATGACAGGTATCCGTGAAAATTGGCGCATTCCTGAGAACACTGTTCGCCGCTTTGTCGAGTTATGCCGGGAAGTCTATAAGGACGCCAACGGAGGTACCGAAGGGTTTGACCGAATCCTCGACTGGAGAGCGCTCGCCTCCGTTCAGCCCAAACGATATCATGTGCTGATTAGTATTTTGGGATTCTCGTATGGGGGCGGCGAACTCTTTCCCATTCATCTTGCGAATACCTTGAGCAATAATAATGTTACCGTCTCGGTTTTGTCTCACTTCGATGATGTCGAGGAAGCGACTGTCCGACGCATGCTTAGCCCCGGCGTTCCCGTGTACCGAATAAGCAAGGTTTGTCGCAATAATCCCAAGACCTTCTTCGATTGCGCGGGTGTCGCGATTGTACATTCTCATTTTGCTTCTATCGAAAGCCTGCTCCTGGACGAGTTCCAAATTGCTAAGCCTTACATCGTGACGTTGCATGGCGCATACGAGGCAATGAAAATTCCCCCTGTGGATTTGAAGCGTTGGATGAAGAAAATCGATCTTTTTGCCTACCTCACAGAAAAAAATCTGCGCCCGTTTCATGGGCTCGGCGCGGCAAATGGAAAATTCGTCAAGGTTCCGAATGCCATGCCTGTGGATAATCGTTCGTTTTACTTGGACCGGAAGGCTATGGGCATCCCGCAGGACGCGATTGTCTTTGCATTGGTTGCTCGCGGAGCAGAAGGCAAGGGATGGCCGGAGGCGGTCAGTGCGTTCAAGGAACTCACAAACCGCAGGCCAGACCGGGAAATGGCTCTTTTGCTCGCCGGTGATGGACCGGAGACCGACAAAGCGCGAGCATTGGCCGGGGGTCATCCTTGCATAAAATTCCTGGGCTTTCAGCCGCGAGTGCATGCCATTTACCGTCTCAGCGACGTCGCCATTGCACCCACTCGCTTTAGCGGCGAATCCTATCCGCTTAGCTTGATCCAGGCGATGCAGGTCGGCAAACCAGTCGTCGCTACCGATATAGGCGAGATTGGGTCGATGATTACCTTGGATGGCGAGCGGGCAGGCCTACTTATTCCGAATAGCAGCGATGACGGAGAATTCATCACCAACGTCTCGTTGGGGATGGAACGAATGCTCGATTCCGAAACTCGTGTCGCGTTTTCGCTAACGGCCAGGAAGATCGGCGACACTTTTGATATGGAGGTGCTCGCACAAAAATATTCACAAATTTATTGTTCGGTCCTTGCAAGCAATCCTACTGGCATTTTTTATCGAGCTCATTTGGCGAGGGCCGCCTAAGACAAGCACGTAACCTGACTCGACCATAGAAAAGGCGATAGCAATACTTCGTTGGCGGCGGAGCCCCCGACCAGCGTTCGGCATCGCACAACTTTCTCCGTCCGACCATGGCGGGACCAACCGGGACTGGAAAGCTTCTGCTCGCCCCCCGCTACCGCATCAGCTCGGTGATCGCGGCGTCGATCCCGTCGAGCGTCAGCGGGTACATGCGATTGCCTACGATCTGCCGGATGAGCTTGCACGAAGGCGTGCTTTCCCAATAGCGCTCCGTCGTGGGGTTCAGCCAGACGGCGTGCTTGTACACATCGAGCATGCGCTGGAGCCAGACGAGCCCCGCCTCCTCGTTCCAATGCTCGACCGAGCCCCCCGGCATCATGATCTCATAGGGACTCATGGAAGCGTCGCCGACGAAGATCACCTTGTAGTCCGAAGGATAGGTGTTCATCACATCATAGGTGGGCACGCGTTCATCCCAGCGGCGCTGGTTCTTGCGCCACACGCCTTCGTACAGGCAGTTGTGGAAGTAATAATAGTCCAGATGCTTGAACTCGGAGCGCGCGGCCGAGAACAGCTCCTCGCATTCGCGGATGTGGTAGTCCATGGAGCCGCCGACATCGAAGAAAGCCAGCACCTTGACTGTGTTGCGGCGCTCCGGGCGGAAGGCGATGTCGAGATAGCCTTTGTGCGCCGTGCCTTTGATCGTGTTGTCAAGGTCCAGTTCGTCGGCCGCGCCTTGGCGCGCGAACCGCCGGAGCTTTCGCAGCGCAAGCTTGATGTTACGCGTTCCAAGCTCGACCTCGCCGTCGAGGTCCTTGTAGTCGCGGCGGTCCCAGACTTTCACCGCGCGGAAATTGCGGTTCCCATCCTGCCCGATGCGAACGCCTTCCGGGTTGTAGCCGTACGCGCCGAAAGGCGACGTGCCGCCGGTCCCGATCCATTTGGAGCCGCCCTCATGGCGGCCTTTCTGCTCCGCGAGGCGCTTCTTCAACTCCTCCATGATCTTGTCCCAGCCGCCTAGCGCCTCGATTTGCGCCTTCTCTTCATCGGTCAAGAGGCGTTCGGCAAGCGCGCGTAGCCACTCCTCCGGGATATCCGCGCTGATCCCTTCCTCGAGACTCTCGAGGCCGCGAAAGACATGCCCGAAAACGCGGTCGAACTTGTCGAGATGGCGCTCGTCTTTGACCAGCGCGGCGCGGGAGAGATAGTAGAAGTTTTCGATCTTCTTGTCCGCGATCCCGGAATCCACCGCTTCCAGGAAGGTGAGATACTCCTTGACGCTGACAGGGATACCGGACTGCTTCAGCTCGTAGAAGAAACGCAGAAACATTCAGATGAAGCCTCAATTTCGAGCGGACTTGAAAAGACGGAAAGACCGGCGCCTGGAATTGGTCGCTTCATGGATGGTGGAGAAATCCTCAGTCTCGACCTCTTTATCATCGTCTACATCTGCAAGCCTGTCCAGAAGTGAGCCGGAACTCATCACGGAAGCTGAACGCGCACTTCTCGGGCGCGGCGCCTCCGCAACGGCGGCTCCATAGTCGGCCAGCGACGTGTCGCCGGTTACGACATCGCGCAGCCGGGCCGCAGGGCGGGCTGGGGCGGGTCCCGTTTGGTACGATGTCTCGGGTTCCGCCGCTGCCTTGCGCTGTTTGCGGGCGCGGGAATTGGCGCGGGGCCTTCCTTGTCCGTGATTTCCGCCGGCGTATGAAGACGAGGGCAGGAGCAAGACCCTGAGTGGCTCATCGGAAGCGGCGGCGTCAGCCGGGGCGCGGGCCGTCTCCTCCGCCGAGGCAAGCACGGCGAGTTGCTTGTTCTGTATCGGCGTGATCTTCGCCTGGACGTATTGCAGCCCCCTGATGAGATAGGCGATCGCCACCACAACTTTTTGCCGAGCCCAATCGGCGGCGTCGCCTGACGTCTCACGAAACTGCTCGGCGCGCTTTTCGAGTTCAAGGCGGGCGAGGAACTGCTTGCCTTTCTCGGTCAGGATGGGCGCCCTGGCGAGAAGCTCGGCATAGCGGGCGCGCAACTCCTGCGCCTCAAGCACAAACTCGTAATGCCGCTTCAAACCATCGCCACCCTTCCGGGCAAGCCCGCCGGCGCGCTCGAACGCGTTCGCGAACTGGCCGGGAAGGTCGCCGCGCGCTTTGCGCAACTCCTCCGCGGCTGCCATCAGCCCCTTGGCGCCGACGGAGCGGGCGAAACTTTGGGCGGTTGCGGCCGCGTCCTTGAGGATGTTGCGCCCTTCGCGAGCCACGAACGCGGCCGAGCGCATGAGGTTCGCAGGCACGGCGATGATCTCGGCAGGCGTTGGAGCCCTGCCTTTTTCAAGCTCGGCGGCGATCGTTTCCTCGACGCGCAAGCTGAAGGCCGCGGCCTCCTCTCGCGCGATTGAAAGCCTGATCACGACCGGATCGGCGTCACGCTGGGCTGCTTTTCCATCCCTGAAAAGCAATGCGAGCGCCTCCGCCCTGAAGGTTTCATAAGACTGAGGCTCCGTAAGCTCCGCCCCGAGCGCCCGGATGTCTTCGATCAGAAAAATCTCCGAGGCGGCCCAGAAGTCGCGGCGGATTTGCAGAATTTCTGCAAGCGGCGCGAAATCCGATAGCCCGAACGATTTTTCTATTTTCTTCTTGGTCGCTTTGACGAGGTCGAAATAGGAGCTTTTTGCCTCGATGGCATTGAGGAGCGCACGCACATCATCTTGTAGCGCTTCTCGCGGATCATCTGAATCGTACGCTCCGGAGGCTTTCACGGACTGCGAAGCGCGCGCTCTCAGCGCACTGAAAACCGTCGCCCCTTCGTCAACGAGCCCCAGCGTGGCAGCGCTGAGCTGCTTCTGCTTCGAACCGTCACGCCGGCGGAAAAGCCTGTAAACGAACCATAGCGAGAAGCTGACGCCCAGCCATAGCGCCACAACCGCTGCAAGAGATGAAAACGCTTTCATCGGCGTCCTTTGCCCACATCCCGCGCCGCCGGGCCATGCCTGCCTAATGGACCGAATGCCCCCGCCTTGGAACAGGTTGCGGCAAAACCTCGTCCGGCGCCCCGAAATGGGAGAAGTAGCGTGAGTTGATGTGCTCGACCGGCATAATGATGAGAACATCGGTCGTGCCGAACTGCTTGTCCACAACAGCCCCATCACCCACAAAGGCCCCGAGCCGCAGATACCCCTTGATCAGAGGCGGCATGTGCTTCAGCGCTTCCTTCACGTTCACCTCCTCCTTGGGCATCATGTTCATGTCGACCTTCTGCTCAGGATGGGCCGAAGCGCGCCATTCCTCAGGCGCGAGCGAGTAATGATGCAGGAAGCTGAGCGCCAGCGCGTGAGCCCTGGGGTCGGTTCCGGGGAAACTCGCGCATCCGATCATGACGCTTGCGCCGTGCTCGCGGACATAGGTCCAGAGGCCCTGCCACAAGAGCTCCACCGACCGGCGATTGCGATAAGGCTTGAGCACGCAGGAGCGCCCGAGCTCCATAAAGTGGTGGGTGGCGCGCTTCCTCGCGATGAGCGGCGCGATGTCATACTCGCCCTGCGTATAGAAGCCCTGGTTCTTTTCAGCCACTTCCTGCAGAAGGACGCGATAGGTTCCCACGACCTTCGGCCGCCTGGGCCAAGGCCTTTTTGCAGCCCGCTCGATTGCCTTGTCGACGACAAGCAGATGATCGCAAATGACGTCGTAGTCGTCCTCGTCGCGCTTTTTGTGTAGCGTTCTCTTGTCGGCGACGGCCGCCATCTCCTTATAGAAAACCTCGAAACGCAGGCGCTGCGCCCTTTTGATGTCGGCAATCGAGCGGGCGAGCCGCACTTCGAGGTTCCCGATCTTGCCGTAAATCTTTGCCGGTTTCCTGAGCGGAAAAAGCGCAAATCGCCGCCGCTTCTGGGCCGCAAACCGCAAAAAGGACAGCGGCCGCGATCTGAAGGAAGGCGGCTTGCCTGGCCGGCCGTTCGAGGGTAAGCGCATGGAACCTCTTTTTATTGAAATGGCGCCCCGTGTGCGGCCATGGGAGCCCGCTGGCTCCAGATCATTTCGCCATTAGCTGAGAAAATATATTAAGGCATTGGCATATTGCCGCAAGCTCCACGGTGAAGCATTTGCCTAAAAGTTCTCAAGGCTTCCCATGGGAATAACATTCGCTTGCGCCAGCCCGACCCCCGCTGTGCCCCTCCCCAGTTGAGCCAACGGCCCGATGAGGGCGCAGTTCCGCTGGCCACCCTCGGGCTGCACGCCGTCCTCGTGAACCCTTGTTCCGACCGCGAAAATATGGTTTATGCTACTCTGGAACCTGGACGATCATATCAATGGCACGCGCTCATTCCATTCCTGCCGCTTCTCAAGGCCGCATTAACGCGGACCGGGCGGCGTTGCGCGGCCTTCTTCTCCTTATTCGCCCCTGAGCGCTGGCTGCCCGGCCAACGGGCGAGCGCTTGGGGGTTAAAGCCCGGGCGCTCGATGGAGGACTTGCCGGGTTTGTGATATTGACAACAGATCAGGCAAGGATCCTTAAACAATGACCGAAACTCCTTCTTCGAAGGCCGCCAGCCCGTCCGCAGCAAACCGCTCCGAGAAAGACCGCGTGTTGATATTCGACACGACGCTGCGCGACGGCGAGCAGTCTCCCGGCGCAACGATGACGCATGAGGAAAAGCTGCAGGTCGCCGAAGTGCTCGACGAGATGGGCGTCGACATCATCGAGGCCGGTTTTCCGGCTGCCTCGAACGGCGATTTCGAGGCCGTCGCCGAAATTTCGAAACTCATGAAGAACGCCGTGGTGGCCGGGTTGGCGCGCGCCAACCCGAAGGACATCGATCGCGCCGGCGAGGCGATCCGCCCGGCCAAGAGAGGCCGCATCCACACCTTCATCGGCACGTCGCCCTTGCATCGGCAGTATCAGCTGCAGATGAGCGCCGAGCAGGTTTACGACGCCGTCGTCTCGTCGGTCACCCGCGCCCGCTCCCATACCGACGATGTCGAGTGGTCGGCGATGGACGCGACGCGGACCGAGCCTGATTTCCTGTGCCGCTGCGTCGAAGCGGCCATCAAGGCGGGCGCGACCACCATCAACATCCCGGACACCGTGGGATACACCGTGCCTGACGAGTTCACCGAGATCATAACCATGCTGCGCGAGCGCGTGCCGGGCGCCGACGGCATCATATTCTCCACCCACTGTCACAATGATCTGGGGCTCGCCGTGGCCAACAGCCTGGCGGGTGTAAAGGCAGGCGTGCGCCAGATCGAATGCACGATCAACGGCCTCGGCGAGCGCGCAGGCAACGCGGCGCTGGAAGAAGTCGTTATGGCGATCAAGACCCGCAACGATGTCATGCCTTACTGGACCGGCATCGACACGACCATGATCATGCGCGCCTCGCGGCTCGTCTCGGCGGTGACCGCGTTCCCGGTCCAGTACAACAAGGCCATCGTCGGACAGAACGCCTTCGCCCACGAGTCCGGCATTCACCAGGATGGCGTCTTGAAGAACGCGCAGACCTACGAGATCATGACGCCCGAGAGCGTCGGCGTGCGCGCGAGCTCGCTCGTGATGGGCAAGCATTCGGGGCGGCATGCCTTCCGCGAGAAGCTGAGGGATCTGGGCTATGAGCTGGGCGACAACGCCTTCGAGGACGCCTTCCACCGCTTCAAGGATCTGGCGGACCGCAAGAAGCATGTGTTCGATGAGGACATAGAGACGCTGGTCGATCAGGAAATCAGGCACGCTCACGACCGGATCAGGGTGTTGTCACTCACCGTGATTGCAGGCACAGGCGGCAACCAGAAGGCAACCATTACTCTTGAAGTCGATGGGAAACATGAGACCGCTGAGGCGAAGGGCGACGGGCCGGTCGACGCCACATTCAACGCGATCAAGGCGATCGTCCCGCACGAGGCGCGCCTGCCCCTGTATCAGGTTCATGCCGTGACCGAAGGCACCGACGCTCAGGCCGAGGTGAGCGTGCGCCTCGAAGAAGACGGGAAGACCGTCACGGGCCGCGGCTCCGACACCGACACCATGGTCGCTTCCGCACGCGCCTATGTCTCGGCGCTGAACAAGCTCGCGATCAAGCGGGACCGGCTTCATGCGCAGGCGTCAGACGCGAGCTCTGCCGCGACCGTGTAGCTCATCAGAAAAAATTGAATTAATCAGAAAAATGTGAAAGCGAAAACGGGGCACTTTGCCCCGTTTTTCTTGTTATCACCTCGATCGGATAGAGCACCCCGAAAGAGGTTCGTTAACGTATGTTTATAAGAAGGGTGACCGCTGCCGGCATTGCAAGTCTTGGCTGGTCGGCATTGGGGCTTCAGCTTTATCTTGACTTGGAAGGTTCTCTCACAAACGATTTTTCCCTATTTTACGATGTGGTTAAGTATTTAAGCTTTTTCACCGTCCTTACCAACCTCCTCGTCGTCGCCTGCCTTACGCTGGTTGCGTGCGAACCCGATGAGGAGAGCTTCTGGAACTGGTCGGGCGTTCAGACGGCGCTCGCGGTCTACATCCTCGTCGTCGCAATCGTTTACGCCGCCGTCCTGCAGGGTCTTTGGAATCCGCAAGGGCTTGAATATCTGACCGACCGCGTTTTCCACGCCCTGATCCCGCTGCTGTATATCGCGTACTGGGTGTTCTTCACGCCCAAGGGCTCGCTTCGCTTCGCAGATCAGCTTATTTGGCAAAGCTATCCATTGGCATATTTGATCTATACGCTCACGCGCGGCGCCCTGATCGGAGCCTATCCTTATCCCTTCCTGGATGTCACCCGCGATGGATACGAAGGCGTTTTTCTGAATAGTTTGATGCTTCTCGCATTGTTTTTGACACTCGGTACGTTCTTCATCTTGGTCGATTGGCTGCTCGCCAATCTACAGACGCGCTGGCAGGGTGAACTGCCTGGGTAATAATCTTTCACTCACCACAACTAAATCGTAACCTTGGCCGGATATTTAAATCCCTGGCAACTTTCCTGCTCCAGGATCTAGACCGGGGCTTCTTCAGTCTGCATAACTGAAGTAACGTGGTCGGATCGGTAACAGTCGGAGTACCCGGGGAAGGCTGCTCATGTCGCGTAAGGCTCCTGGTGGTGGGATATTGTCCGTGGAAGGTATCTTTTTTCGTTTCATCCATCCATCGCGGCGGCGATGGCAGCGTTTTTTGGTGCTCGCCTGCGTCGCGGGCGCTTCGATCCCCGTCATCGACAATGCGATTGCGCGACCGCGCCATCCTTCAGGCCCTCAGGATCCGCGCCATTGGGGGGATCACGAGGATTCACGTCGTCAGGCTGATCGCCAGCACTCCCGGAATCGAGGCGCTTCAGAAAAGAAACAGAAGCAGCCCGAGGAGGCGGCGGCGCCAAGCGGCCCGATGTTTTTTATCGTATCGCTGGGGCGGCAGCACGTTTCCGTCTATTCCAACGATGGGCTTTATGCCCGCGCCCCCGTTTCGACGGGAATGCCCGGCCACCCCACGCCCATGGGCATTTTCAACATCCTCGGGAAAGAGCGGCTCCATCATTCGAACATCTACAGCGGGGCGCCGATGCCATTCATGCAGCGCATCACCTGGTCGGGCGTCGCCATGCATGAAGGCGTGTTGCCGGGCTATGCCGCGTCGCACGGCTGCATCCGCCTTCCTCATGACTTCGCCAGGCGGATGTTCGGCATTACCCAAGGCAATGAGCGTGTGATCATCACGCGCCAGGACATCGCGCCGGCGCCGTTCTCCCATGCGAAGCTGCCGGTTCCGGCCCTTCTGCCCGAACCAGGGCCGGAGAACATGAGTATTTCGGCTCGCATCCTCCGGAACGCCTTTGCGACGTCCGATGGAGCGGCGGAGAGAGTTTCGATCAAGGCCGATGGCAGCGAGGCTCAGCCAGGCGGCACAGGGCAGAAGCTTCTGAACCCGCTTGAATACGCCAAGGCCATGAAGGCATTGGCGGCCAAGAAGGCCGAGGAAGCGGCGGCCGCGGCGAGCCCCGCCCGCATCGCCATTCAGGCCAAGGCCAAAGAAATGCAGGTGGCGACTGTCGATCTGAAGAAGGCGCAGGTCGCGCTTCTCAATGCGAAGGACCGGCTCGCGGGCGCTGAACGGCAGCTCACAAAAGCGTCTGGCGATGGGGCGGTGAATGCCGCCAATGCGGCGAAGGCCGAAGCAGAAGCGAAGGTCAAAGAGGCGGAAGCGCAGGTCGAGACCACTCAGCGTGCAAAAGCTGAGAAAGACGAGGAATGGGCCACCGCCTTGAAGGCCTACAAGGATCTCGACGGCATTCAGCGGGCAGCCGCCGATGGTGTGAAGGTCTGGAGCCGCCGGCTCGCCCCGGTCTCGGTTTTCATCAGCCGCAAGACCCAGCGCCTGTATGTGCGCCAGAATTACATGAAGGTCTTCGACGTGCCGGTGACGATCCGCGATCCCGAGAAGGCGCTCGGCACACATCTTTATATGGCGATGCCGCCGGTCAAAGGCGCCTCCGCGGACGCCCCGCGGCTTCGCTGGCTCGTGCTGACGCTGCCTGAAGCCAGCGCCGACACGGACCGCCCGCGCAAGCGCCGCAGCCCGTATTACGACGATGACGACGACAGCCCTCGCGTTCCGGCGCCCACAACATCGGCTGCCGCGGCGCTCGACCGGATCGAAGTGGCGCCAGAGGTCGCGGGCAAGATATCCGAAATGTTCTGGGCGGGCGGCTCCCTCATCGTATCCGACAGCGGGATCAGCCGGGAAACCGACGATTACAGCGATTTCGTCATCCTCACTCGCTGACAAAAGTGTGCCGGACGCGAACGATCGCCACCACCGTCATCCGGGAAAGGCGAAGCCTTATCCGGGATCGTAATAAGTTGAATTGTCCGGCTTTTTGCGACCCCGGCTCGCGCTTCGCTTGGCCGGGACGATAAAGCGGAGCGAGCGAATCCGGAACTTTGGTCAGGCCCGGCGACAAAACCGCGGCCTTTTTGTTACTCTGGCGATGCAATCCCGGAGGCAGCAATGACCGAGACCCCACGAACGCAAACAGCAGGCGCCACTCTCCCGAGCCAGGAAGGGCGAACGGCAATCGTAACCGGAGCGACCGGCGGCATCGGACTTTGGACCGCCATCGGTCTCGCCAGGGCGCGCGCTCAGGTCATCATGGTTTGCCGCGATCCGCATCGTGGAGAGGATGCACGCGCCATGGTGGCGAGAATGAGCGGGCGCAGGCCGGACGTGGTCATCGCGGATTTCGCGAGCCTGAAAACGGTGCGCGATGCAGCCACAAAGATCCTCGACCGCTATCCGCAGGTCCATATCCTCGTCAACAATGCCGGGCTTTTCTCGCCGCAGCGCGAGCTCACGGCGGACGGCTATGAAATGACCATCGCCGTCAATCATCTGGCGCCGTTCCTCTTCACAAACACGATACTCCCCGCGTTGGAACGGGCAGGCGAATACGGCCGGAATGCCCGCATCGTGAATGTCGCGTCTGGAGCCGCGCGGCGCGCATCGATCGACCTTGGCGATCTCATGCTCTCGCGGCGCTACGGCATGATGGCTGCCTACTCGCAGTCCAAGCTCGCGAACATTCTCTTCACGAAGGAACTGGCCCGCCGCCTGCCGCCCCGGTACATCGTGGCGAATTGCCTCCATCCTGGCCTTGTGGGGACCGGCATCGGAAACAAGGGAGGCGTTTTCGGCTTCGGCTGGTCCGTGATGAAGCCGCTCATGCTGTCGCCGGAGCGAGGCGCGGAAAACTCGCTGTTCGTGGCGACCTCACCGGCAATCGAAGGCGCCAGCGGCGCTTATTTCGTCAAGAAAAGGCCGGCCGCGACCAACCCCATCGCCGACGATCCGGTTATCGCGGCGCGTCTTTGGGCGGAAAGCCAGAGGCTCGTGGATGCAGCCTTGAGCAGGGCCCGCGTCGCCGCCTGATTTATTTGACCTTTCGGAAATGGCGACGGCCAGCAAAAATGAAGCTGCCTGCGGAACTCCCCCGGGAACGGCGCATTTTCACTTGACCGGCGCCTCGCCGCCAAAAGAAAATGGAAACGCCATAGCCTCTTGCCCGCCTTCATCCCCCCAAGAGGTTCTTCCGGGAGGTCACGAATGGCTATCGAAGCCACTGAGCAGGAGTTGCTCTCCGCGCAGGACCATCAAAAACAACTATACCGCGCCGTCATAGCCAGCACGATCGGAACGACGATCGAGTGGTACGACTTCTTCCTCTACAGCATCGTGACCGGCCTCGTCTTCGCCAAACTCTATTTTCCGAATTCCGATCCGCTGACCGGCACTTTGCAAGCGTTCGGCATTTACGCCGTGGGGTTCGCCGCGCGGCCTGTCGGCGCTGCGATATTTGGGCATTACGGCGACCGCATCGGCCGCAAGGCCGCTCTGATCGCAACCCTCCTCCTGATGGGCCTTGCAACCTTCGCCGTCGCCTTCGTTCCAACCTATGACCAGATCGGCGTCTGGGGCGCCATCAGCCTGACGGTCTTGCGCTTCATCCAGGGCGTGGGCGTAGGCGGGGAATGGGGCGGCTCGGTGCTGCTTTCGATGGAATGGGCGAGGACAACGAAAAATCGTGGCCTCATCGCCTCCTGGCCCCAATTTGGCGTTCCCGCCGGGCTGTTTCTCGCCAACCTCGCGGTGCTGGGGTTCAGCGCCATCTCCGGCGATCAGTTCCTCACCTGGGGCTGGCGTGCGCCGTTCGTCATCAGCATCGTGCTCGTCGGCATCGGCCTTTGGATAAGGCTTGGCATCCTGGAGACGCCGGCTTTCCGGCGGCTCGTCGCGGAGAAGAAAGTTTCGCGGGCTCCCTCTGTCGAGGTCTTGGGGCGGTTCCCGAAGCAGGTGCTCCTCTCGGCGCTTGTGCGGATGGCGGAGCAGACCCCGTTCTATATCTTCACAGCATTTGTCTTCACCTACGGCACGACAGTCCTCGGCAGCTCGCGCGACCTGATCCTCATCGCGGTGCTCACAGCATCGGTTCTCGCCTTCTTCACCATCCCGTTCTTCGGCTATCTTTCCGACCGCATCGGCCGGCGGCGCATGTACATGCTTGGCGCGGCCGCCATCGGCGTCTACGCCTTCATCTACTTCGCGCTGCTCAACACCAACGTCCCGGCGTGGATTTTCCTCGCCATCGTCCTGTCGCTCGTTCCGCACGCCATGATGTACGGGCCGCAGGCGGCGCTGATCGCGGAAAGCTTCCCGCCCCGGCTCAGGTATAGCGGCGCGTCTCTCGGCTACCAGCTCGCATCCCTCATAGCGGGCGGCCCGGCGCCGCTGATCGCAACGGCGCTCTTCGCTCGCTACGGATCTGGCTACGCCATCGCCGGTTACATTGCGGCCTGCGCCGTCATCAGCCTTGTCGCCGCGGCTCTCCTGAAGGACTACACGAACAAGGACATCTCCGAGGAATACGACACGCAGCTGGAAGCGAGCACGTTCCAGGCCGCCGCCGAGTGAGACTGAAAGAAGTGGGCGCCCGACAGGAGGTCCGCTTTGCCCTGCCCTGGCGACCCCAGCCGCTTCGGCGCTCGGTCCCGTCGGGGGAAGTAGGCATACAGCCGATCTAGCGTTTGTATGCAATCCAGCGAATGGCGGCATCTGTGTCAACCTGTTCCTGACGCTTGCGGTCCGCATCTCCTCTTATGAAAGATCTTCGGCGAAATCGCCTTTTCGGCAGATTAACGCCGCTTAAGCCCGCTCCAACCCTTGATAATTGGGAGATAATTGCACGGAAAATCCCGGACGGGACGCCATCGCCGCCGCATGCGCGCCGGTTGCGCAAGCCGCGCACGTGGTTAATTCGCGAAGTCGAAACATATTTAACGGACTTTTCCGCGCCAACTTAATGCAAAAATTCCGGCATTAAATTCCATTTAATGGGAGGTCACCTGCGAGAAAAAGCTATTCATTTTCAATAGGATATCAGAATTATTTCCTGTCACATCGAGCGCGCGGCGTGCTTCCTCTGCGCCGGAATGAACGTCTCTTTAAGCATAATGGTGACCGGAAATAATTCCGGCGCGCGCCTGTTAACCTTATTTGGTTAATCCTTACGGCCGGCTTAGGCTACGGTAACGAACGGTTAACGCCAAGGCGTAAGGCGAGCGCCGTCAATATGACGATCCATCGCCACATTGGCGAAGTCTGCGTAGAAAAAAACCTGCTGCCCAAGGTAACGCGTATCGCGATTGATGCGGCAGAAGGAAAGCGCCCCGATGTCTCGCTGACCTTCTCGTCCTGCTGCGGCGCTTGCGCGACAGCTTTGATCGCGCCCCTGAGCAACCTTCTTTAATCCGGCCAAAGGATAGTGATCCCGGATGCCGCTCGCTTTGCGCGTCTCCACCGCGCCAGGGGCATTAAATTCACAGCAAGGACGTTGAGGGAGACATGCATGTCCAGTGTCATAGAGGCTGGGATCGTCTTCGTCCTATCGAACTATTGCCTGACCTTCCTGGTCATCGGCCTCTTGTTCTCCATTGTCGCGATCGCTCGGGCCGAAAGGCCGGTCGGACCGCCAGTCGTCATCGAAAAACTGCTCGCCTGGCACGTGTTCTGGGCCATCGGCATCGGCTATCTCTACAATTTCGTCATGCACGGGTTCTTCGGAAAAATGGCGGCGGCCTACATCGGCTGGGCCGACAGTCCATTCCAGTTTGAAGTGGCGACGGCGAGCCTCGGTTTCTCCGTTGTCGGCTTCATTGCAGCGTTCCGAAGCTTCGACCTCCGTCTCGCGGCCATCGTCGGCCCTGGCCTGTTCATGCTCGGCGCCGCGGCTGGCCATGTCTATCAGATGGTGACCGTGCATAATTTCGCGCCGGGCAATGCGGGTATTGTTTTCTATATGGACATCGTCATCCCCCTGTTCGGGTTGCTGCTGTTATGGCTCCAGCATCGCTACGGGCGCCCTGGCGCCAACCCGGTAATGAAATCGGATCTTCAGACCAGAACCATAAAAGGTTAAGCAGAGTTTGCCGGACGCGCAAACGGATCGCCGCCTCTGTTGTCATCCCGGAAAGGCGGAGCCTTATCCGGGACCGTAACAAATTGAAAGGCTTGCCTTTTTACGATCCCGGCTCGCGCTTCGCAAGGCCTGGATGACGAGGGAAGCAAGCTCAGTCTGCAATGACGTCCGTTGGCCAGGTTGGCGAAGTTTACTTTAACGCACCATCGAAAGCCGCCGTGGCGGCTTTCTCTCGATCCCATGCAAGCCGGCTAGAAGAGTCCAATGCGGGCGTCTCCGGAAAGGCCGACCCTGACCCGGATCGCTCAATCACGCCGTGTTTGTCAGTTCGTCGGCGAACCGGCGCATCAGGCGCACGAGCGCGTGGAAATCCTCGGCATCCCATTTCTCGAAAATGGCGCGCCCGATGCTCTCGCGCGCTTCATCAACGCGCCCGGTCATCGCCTTGCCTTCCGGCGTTATCACTGCCTCGCGAACGCGGCCGTCCTTGGCGTTGCCTTGCCGCTGCACCAGCCCGAGACTTTCGAGCTTCGCCACCTGCCGGCTGACGGTGGTGTAGTCGCGGCCTACCCGGTCCGCCAATTCCACGACACCGACCGGGCCGAAGCGCCCGATGCCGATCAGCAGGGGGAACAATGCGCGGTCCAAAGGGATCCCGGCCGCCTGGATGAGGATTTCGTCCCGCTGAGGCCGGTTCATCACGCTCATAATGTCGAGCAGCGCGCCATGAAGCTCACGCAACTCTAGGCTTATGTGTGTATTTTGCACCTTTTTTCTTGACGCCATGCCTCCCTCTATTATGTGTATTATGCCCTATTATGTGTATTATGCACATATATGGGCTGAATGAAAGGCATCCTCATGAAGGCCGCAATCGTGCGAGGACCGGCGCAAACGCCTGTGTATGAAGACTTCGCGGAGCCGCTGCCGGGCATGGGCGATATCTGCGTCACAGTCTCGGCGGCCGCCCTCAGTCCTGTCACGAGAAGCCGGGCATCCGGCTCGCATTACAGCTCCGGCGGAGCGTTTCCTTTTGTCGCCGGCGCCGATGGCGTGGGGCGTCGGGAAGACGGGAGCCGCGTTTACTTCGTTCTGCCGCGCGCCCCCCACGGCGCCTTGGCGGAGCGAACCGTCGTGCCTCGGTCGCAGTGCGTGGCATTGCCCAGCGACTTAGATGACGTAACAGCCGCCGCACTGGCCAATCCGGGGATGTCGTCCTGGGCAGCGTATACTGAGCGCGCGCGGCTGAAAGCCGGAGAAACCGTTCTCGTCAATGGCGCGACCGGGACAGCGGGCCGCCTTGCGGTGCAGATAGCCAGGCGCCTCGGCGCCAAGAAAGTCATCGGGACGGGGCGCAATATCGAGGCGTTGCGGGAAGTTGCGGCGCTTGGAGCAGACCTCACCCTTGCGCTCGGCGATGATGATAGGGCTTTCGAAGCGCGCCTCATGGAGCAATTCTCTCAAGGCGTCGATGTCGTCATCGACTATCTGTGGGGGAAGAGCGCGGAAACGATCCTGATCGCCGGCGCCAAGGCCGGATCCGGCGCGATGCCCATACGGTACGTCGAGGTCGGTTCGATCAGCGGATCAAGCATCGCCTTGCCGGGCGCCGTGCTTCGATCCTCGGCCATCGAGTTGATGGGAAGCGGCGTTGGAAGCATCCCGCTGGACCGTCTCGTGCGCAGCATCGAAGGAGTTCTACGCGCAGCGGGACCAAACGGCTTCAGGATTGCAACCAGGGTCGTGCCGCTATCGCAAATCGAGCAAGCCTGGCTCGATGATGAGGGCTCGCAGCGAACGGTTGTCACGATGATCTAGCCCGGGCCTTCGATGGTGCTCGTGGCCCACTTTCACCGTCAAAAGCTCAATCCATGGCAGCCCCAAAGCGATTCCATGAAGGACACAGACTCTTCGAGGCTCGTGTCGTAGCGCGCGGCAACGCGCGGCGCCAAAAGGCGTTTTTCGACATGGGACACAACTTCGAGTATGAACGTCGATGCTTACCTTTATCATTCTGCTGGCTGCAGGGCTCCATGCAGGGTGGAATGCGCTGTTGCGCGCGGGCACGGACAAATTGTGGTCGATGACCATAATGTGCATCGCCATCGCACTTGTCTGCGGGGGGCTGGCCCTTGTCCTGCCGATGCCGGCGCGTGTCAGTTGGGGATGGGCAATCCTCTCGGCGTTGTTCCATGTCGGCTACAACCTGTTTCTCGTGCGGACCTATCGCAGCGGCGATCTCGGGCAGACATACCCGATTGCCCGTGGCTCCTCTCCGCTGCTGGTCTCGCTGGGCGCGGCCATTTTCGCAGGCGAGTTGCCCGATCCGGTCAGCATGGTGGGCGTGCTGCTCGTGTCCGGCGGCATCATTTCGCTCGCCTTTCAGGGACGCGGGCTCGGGCTCGACAGCCTTCCCTACGCGTTGGGGACCGGATGCTTTATCGGCGCCTACAGCGTCGCGGACGGGATCGGCGTCCGGCTTTCGGGCACGTCGGCCGGCTACACGATCTGGATGTGCCTGCTTTGGGGCGTCATGATGCCGCCAGTCTATGCCATCGCGCGCGACTGGCGAAGCCTGATCCGAGGACCGGAAGAAACATGGGTGGCGGCGGGAGGCGGGATCGCTTCGCTGGTTTCCTATGGGGTCATAATATTTGCGATGTCAATTGGCCCGATGGGGCCGGTGTCGGCTCTGCGGGAAACCAGCGTGGTTTTCGCCGCGCTGATCGGCCGTTTCTTCCTGCATGAACGACTGACCGCCCAGCGTATCGCCGCCTGCATTGTCGTTGCGATCGGCGCGATTTGCATCGGGCATGGCCGGTAAGGGAATGAGTGCAGAAGGTCATCCCGGATAGCGCATCTCGCATTCCGGGGATGACCTAAGACTAGAGTGCAAAAGGTTTTCATAAGCAAAAAACAAGAACTTAGAGCCCGCTTTTGATTCCATCAAAAGCGAATAGGCTCTAGAGCTGGGACTGCAGAAAAGCGCGAATGCCGGATCTCCCCACGTTGCGGGCGACGAAGGTGTCCCCCATCCCGCGGAAGAGAACGAGCGTCATCTCGCCGTCTTTGACCTTCTTGTCCTGCTCCATGAAGGAGAACAGCTCGTCGAGTGTGGGCGCGCGGCCCGTCAGCTTCCGAATATCCGCAAAGCTGACCGGAAGGCCGTAGTCGCCTAAATGTGTCTTCAGCCGCGAGGCCACCTGCGATCCGCAATAGCCTTCCTTGAACGAGTACTCGCCCGCCAGAACCATGCCGAGCGCGATGGCTTCGCCATGCAGCACCTCGCCCGAATATCCGGCCCAGGCCTCGACCGCGTGTCCGAACGTGTGCCCGAGGTTGAGGAGCGCCCGGTCGCCCGCCTCGCGCTCGTCGCGCGACACGATCTCGGCCTTCATCTGGCAGCTTGTCTCGATGGCATAGGCCAGATCGTCGCGTTCCTGCTCGAAAACAGCGTCGGCGTTCTGCTCGAGCCAGCGGAAGAAGACGGCGTCGCCCAGCGCGCCATATTTCACAACCTCGGCGTAGCCCGACCGGAACTCGCGCGGCGGCAAGGTCTTGAGCGTGTCGAGATCGGTCAGCACAAGCGACGGCTGATGGAAGGCCCCAACCAGATTTTTGCCGTGGGACGTGTCGACGCCCGTTTTCCCGCCGACGGACGAATCCACCTGGGAAAGCAGCGTCGTCGGCGCCTGAACGAGCCTCACGCCGCGCTTGACGCTGGCGGCGGCAAAGCCCGCCAGATCGCCGATCACTCCGCCGCCGACCGCGATCACGGCGTGGTTGCGCTCGATGCCGAGATCGAGAAGGGCGGTGCATACGCGTTCGAGTTCCGGGAAACTCTTGGAGGCCTCGCCCGAGGGCACGTAGACCGGCGCGCCAAGCAGCAGTCCCTTCGCAGAAAGACCGTGCTCAAGCTTCTCGGCATAGGTTCGCACCGCCTCGTCCGCCACGATAGCGAAGCGCGCATCCGGCAAGACTTGCGTGAGATGGTCGGGAGCCGAAGCGAGAATGCCGTTCCCTATCAGGATGGGGTAGCTCCGGTCCCCGAGTTTGACATCCACGCGAGCAGCGACGTCAGCCGTCATGATCCCTCCTGTTCTTGTTGTTTCAGCGCCTCAGCCTGTTCCTGCATAGCAAGATACGAGGAGAGATGCGCGAGGATTTCATCCACGACCGCCTCATGAGGCGCATCGCGGCTTGCAAATTTGAGATTGGCCTCCGCGTAATAGGAACGCCGCTCGGAAAGAAGACGTTCGAGAACCGCTCTCGGATCATCGGTCTTCAGAAGCGGGCGATGGTCGCGGCGCTGGACACGATGCAGCAGAAGATCAACGGGCGCGTCGAGCCAGATCGAGACACCGCCTCTCGCAATGGCTTCGCGCGTCTGGGGCGAGACAACGGCGCCTCCGCCTGTCGAAAGCACCTGCGGGCCGCCCTGCAAGAGCCGCCGGATCACGCGTTCTTCCCCTTCGCGGAAACGGGGCTCGCCATGGATGGCGAAGATGTCCGCGATCGTCATGCCGGCAGCCTGCTCGATTTCGGCGTCCGCATCGACAAAGGGCAGTTCAAGCGCGGCGGCGAGGCGCCGGCCGATCGACGACTTGCCCGATCCCATCATGCCGACAAGAATGACGCTGCGTTGCTGAAGCGCACGCCGCACGGCGCGCGCCAGAGGTTTGCCGCCGCCGCTGTCGTTCTCCGCCGTCATGCTTGCCGCGCTTCGAGCTCTAAAGATCGCAATTCTCCAACTTATGCCCACATCGTATCCTTGACAACGGGCGCGAAGAACGGCAGCCCATTTTCAAAGGAACCGGCCTGGAGGCTTTCATGCCGACACTTTTAAGATTTTTGACGATCGTCGGTATTCTCATCGGATTGTTCTACGGCTCAATGTTCGTGCTCGCAAACTTCTTCGAGCCGCAGCCGCACGAGATGACAAAGTCGATCCGGGACGCGAAGATAAAATAGGATGACGCGGCCTGAGGCTTCCCGCGCGCAAGGCATCGACGAGGCCCCCATCGAGGGCTTCCTGCATATGATGCGGGCGGAGCGGGGCGCTTCCCGCAATACGATTTCAGCCTACGCCGCCGATTTGCGGGAGATATCCGGCTTTCTTGCCGCGCAGGACAGCGCGTTCCTGTCATGCTCGCGCCAGAGCCTCGAGGCCTTTTTCGCGGATCGCGCCGAAAACGGTCTTGCAGCAAACTCAGCGGCCCGCAAACTGTCCTGCCTCAAGCGCTTCACGCAGTATCTCGTCGCCGAAGGATTGCGCGCCGACGATCCAGCCCGGCTCATCGATGCCGCGAAGGCAAGGCGGAGCCTGCCCGCGACATTGTCGATAGCGGAGGTGGATCTTCTTCTGAATGCGGCCCATGAAGCCCCCGCGTCGGCGACCGAGGGCGCGCGGCGCCGCGCTTTGCGTCTCGCCTGCCTGCTCGAACTCCTCTACGGGACGGGCTTGCGCGTCTCGGAGCTTGTCAGCCTGCCGCTAGCCGCGCTTCGCGGCGACAGGATGATGCTGACCGTCAAAGGCAAAGGCGGGCGCGAGCGCATCCTGCCCCTGAACCGGAAGGCCCGCGATATCCTCGACGCATGGCTCGAGGCGACTCGGCCCGCGGAAAGCGCCGCCGCCCCGTCGAAATGGCTGTTCCCCTCCTGGGGCGAGGAGGGCCACCTGACGCGCCAGAAATTCGCGCGCGACCTCAAAGCGCTTGGAGCGCGGATCGGCATCGACGAGGAGCGGCTATCGCCGCATGTGCTGCGCCATGCCTTCGCGACCCACCTCCTCGACCGCGGCGTCGACCTGCGCGTGCTGCAGACGCTGCTTGGGCACTCCGACATCTCCACGACGCAAATATACACGCACGTCATGGAAGACCGCCTGCGCCAGACCGTGTTCGATTTTCATCCGCTGAGCGAGCGCGCGGAGCCGCAGGAAGCCGAGTGAACGGCTAGGGCGGAGCCCGAAATCGGGATCGGTTTCGCAATTCCGTCATCCCGGAACGACGCCTGCGTCGTATCCGGGATCGCAAAAGGCGCTTCGATTTGTAACGGCCCCGGATATGCGACAAGCGCATTCCGGGCGACGATAATGTGACGCCTGCAGAGCGCTGGTTTTGCGCCGGGCGCCACTCTTATGATTGAAGGTATCGGCAGCCCTGTTCACGATGTTGAAGAACTGCGCCTTGCCGAAGTAACCGGAAAACCGCCCCACTTCGGCGCCGTTATCAACCCACACGAACGTCGGCGTAAACGTGACCGGTTCTTTCAGCCGGAAAGAGACCTTGCCGCCCATTTCAGCGACCCAGAGCGGGAAGACCTTGCCTGCCGGGCTTTGATCGTAAATCGGAATGACTTCCCGCTTGAAAAGCTTGCACGTACCGCAGTTTGGCGCCTCGAACACAACGAGATCCATGGCCTGCGCCGCCGCGGACGCAAAACTCAAGAATGCGACAACAGCAATGAGACATCGCCAGGGGTAGTGAAATGCACGCATGCAGTCCTCATGACCAAAACAAGCAAAACCGCGTAAGATCATCTTGCCGGTGTTAGCGCCGTAGAGCCATTCTGCCCGCCAGCGCTTAATTTTTCTACTAAGGTAAGCACTGCGCCATACAAATCACGCGAAATTAAGACGACGTCTCAACCGAAACGCAACGGGCGATCTCAGCCCCAGCGGCTGAAGGGGGAACTCGGCGCTGCCGCCCCCGTCCCTGAATGGCGGCCGCGCCCGAAAATCAATCCAAGGATGCCGAGCACGATGCCGATCAGGATCCGCACCGCGATGCTGAAGCCCACGAGCACGATCTGAGCCTCCTGAAAAAAAACATTCACCCAGACCATGTAGCTGTCCGAAAAGGGGAGTTGGGCGACCTGTTGGCGGATGGACAGCGCCCAGTTCTGGAGTTCCCGCATGGTCGACGGGTAGTTGATGAGCGTGTAAGTGAAGGCAAAAAGGGCAAAAATCATCGTGACGATGAATCCCGCGATAGAGAGTAAGAATCTTAAAAATCCCCACATGGTCCGCCCCTTGATTCTGCAAGCGCCTGCGTCGCGGGCCAGCCTGTCCGGCGCGATCGCGAATTTCGATGAATTTATTCATCGCGGAATGGTGCGGTTTTGTGAAGCCTCTCATTAACGCAAAGGCTTCGCATGGGCTTGGCCGCGCCGCTTCCGCCTGTTGGAGGGGTTGGGCAGACCTGCCATGCGTGCTATTGTGCACCGCAAACGTCTTTTACTTTCTTTGAAGGTTAATTGGCCGAAACCATGCCCGACCAGCCCTGGATCTTCCGCACCTATGCGGGCCATTCGAACCCTAAAGCGTCGAACGAGCTGTATCTGAAGAATCTGGCGAAGGGGCAGACTGGCCTTTCCATCGCCTTCGATCTGCCGACGCAGACAGGTTACGACTCGGATCACGCCCTCGCGCGCGGCGAGGTGGGCAAGGTCGGCGTGCCGGTCAGCCATCTCGGCGACATGCGAACGCTGCTCGCCGGCATTCCGCTCGGCAAGATGAACACGTCGATGACGATCAACGCGACAGCGGCGTGGCTCCTTTCGCTTTACATCGCCTGCGCGGACGAACAGGGCGTCGACCGCAAATTGCTGACAGGCACCGTCCAGAACGACATCATCAAGGAGTATCTGTCGCGCGGCACCTATGTGTTTCCGCCGCAGCCGTCGATGCGGCTCATCAAGGACATCGTCGTCTTCTCCTTCCGCGAAGTGCCGAAATGGAACCCGACGAATGTCTGTTCCTATCACCTGCAAGAGGCCGGCGCGACGCCGGTGCAGGAACTTGCCTATGCGCTGGCGATCGCCATCGCCGTGCTCGATACAGTGAAGGCGAGCGGCGAAGTCTCCGAAGCCGAGTTCGGCGAGGCGGTGGCGCGCATTTCGTTCTTCGTGAACGCGGGCGTGCGCTTCGTCACGGAGATGTGCAAGATGCGCGCCTTCGTCGATCTCTGGGACGAGATTTGCGAGACGCGCTACGGCGTGACGGACCCGAAGCTTCGCCGCTTCCGCTATGGCGTGCAGGTGAATTCGCTGGGACTGACCGAGCAGCAGCCTGAGAACAACGTGTATCGCATTCTCCTTGAAATGCTGGCGGTGGTCCTGTCGAAGAGAGCGCGGGCGCGCGCCGTGCAGCTTCCCGCGTGGAACGAGGCGCTCGGCCTGCCCCGTCCCTGGGATCAGCAATGGTCGCTGCGCATGCAGCAGATCGTGGCGTTTGAGACGGACCTTTTGGAATACGCAGACATATTCGACGGATCGCGCGTCATCGAGGCCAAAGTCGAGGCGCTGAAGAACGAAGCCCGCGAGGAACTGGCGCGGATCGAGGCCCTGGGGGGCGCGATCGCCGCCGTCGAGGCGAGCTACATGAAGCAGCGCCTCGTCGAGAGCAACGCCGCGCGGCTCCAGAAGATCGAGAACGGCGAGCAGACTGTCGTTGGCGTCAACAAATACCTTGAGACAGAGCCTTCTCCGCTGTCGGGCGGAACCGATGGCGGCATCCAGACTGTTCCGGAGGGGGTGGAGCGCGAGCAGGTCGAATCGCTGAAAGCGTGGCGCGCAGCCCGCGACGCAAATGCGGTGCAGGCTTCCCTGGCCGCTCTTCGCGCCGCCGCCCAGGAAGGCCGAAACATCATGGAGCCGTCCATCGCCTGCGCCAAGGCGGGCGTCACCACTGGTGAGTGGGGCGACACCCTGCGTCAGGTCTTCGGCGAATACCGGGCGCCAACCGGCGTGTCCCGCGCTGCGGCCCAGGGCGGCGGAGCAGGCATCGCCGAAGTGCGAGCCAATGTCGATCGCGTTTCCGCAAAGTTGGGCAGGCGTCTTAAATTCCTCGTCGGCAAGCCTGGCCTTGACGGCCATTCCAACGGCGCCGAGCAGATCGCCGTGCGTGCGCGCGATAGCGGCATGGAGGTGGTCTACGAAGGCATCCGGCTTACGCCCGCGCAGATCGTGAATGCGGCGCTCGAGGAAAGCGTGCACGTCGTCGGCCTTTCGATCCTGTCGGGCAGCCACGTGCCGCTCGTGCGCGACATCATGGATCGCATGCGGGCGGCGGGCCTCGGCTCGATCCCGGTCGTTGTCGGCGGCATCATCCCGGTGGAGGACGAAGCGACCTTGAAGGCTTGCGGCGTGGCCGCGATCTACACGCCGAAGAACTTCCAGCTCAACGACATCATGGCAGGGATCGTCAGGCTCGTTGATCCGGAGCTCAGGGCGCTCGCTTCGTAAAGGTGTGTTTCTGTTGATCGAGCCGGCTTCGCCGGGCATCCGGTTCGAGGGCGGGAGCCTTTATCAAGAGGATCTCCGGAGTGCAGATCTTTGCGCTTACAGGTCCTGACCTGGAGGCGGCGCTGCCTCAGCTGGCGGCGCTGCGGATCGCGGTGTTTCGCGATTACCCCTATCTGTACGACGGTTCGCTGGGCTATGAGCAGGGCTACCTCCAAGCCCTGATCCATAGCAGGGACAGCATCATCGTCGCCGCTGATGACGGCGGCAAAATTGTCGGGTGCGCCACCGGTTCGGCCCTCGAAGCACACCACGAAGAGTTCGCGGCGCCGTTCCGCGAGCATGGCTTCACCTCCAATTCTATTGCGGCGAGTCGGTGCTCCTCCCAACCTACCGGGGACGCGGCTTGAGCCACACGTTTTTCGACCGGCGCGAGACCCACGCAAGAGTGCGCGGTTACAAATACAGCGCCTTCTGCGGCGTCATAAGGCCGGACGATCATCCGCTAAAGCCCGCAACATATTCACCGCTCGATACGTTCTGGAAGAAACGCGGGTACCGTAAAGCCGAAGGGATCACCGCTATGTTCAGCTGGAAGGACATCGATCAACCCCACGGGACCGAGCATCCCATGCAATTCTGGATGCGGGAACTCTGATGACGGCGCGCACCATTCGCGTCGCGGCCGCGCAGTACCCGATCGAGGAAATAACCTCCTTCGACGTCTTCGAGGACAAGATGTTGCAGTGGGTTCGAGAGGCGGTCACCCACGGGGCGCGGCTGCTCGTGTTCCCGGAATACGCGGCGATGGAGCTCACGCGCATCGCGGGCCGCGACATTGCGCGTGACCTGCACGGCTCGATCGAAGCGCTGCAATATCAAATGGGCCATTACGAAGCCGCGTATGCCGGGCTTGCCAAGCGCTTTGGCGTTTTCATCCTCGCGGGAAGCGCGCCGACGCGGCTCACCGACGGGCGGTTCGTGAACCGCGCTCATATTTTCGGTCCAAGCGGCGACAGCGGCTTCCAGCAAAAGCACATCATGACCCGTTTCGAGGCTGAGATATGGGGGATCAGCGCCAGCGCCGGGCTTTGCGTCTTCGATATCGGCGTCGCGAAGATCGGCGTTTCCATCTGCTACGATGCGGAGTTTCCGTTGATCGCCCGCGCGCTCGCCGAAGCCGGGGCCGAAATCCTGCTGGCGCCCTCCTGCACCGACACGCTCGCGGGATACTATCGCGTCCGGCACGCTTGCGCGGCGCGCGCGCTCGAAAATCAAATCTATGTCGTCCAGTGCCCGACCGTGGGGGAAGCGCCCTGGTCAGCCTCAATGGACGTCAATGTCGGCGCTGCCGGCTTCTTCGCTCCGCCGGATCGTAAATTCCCTGCCGACGGCGTTCTCGCCCAAGGCACGCTCAACGAAGCGCAATGGGTGTACGCCGACCTCGACCTCGACCTCATTGCCGAAGTGCGAAAGGATGGCGAGGTCTTGAACGCCCGCGACTGGCGGCTGCAGCCCGGAGCGCCGGCGCTTCCTCGCGCAAAACTGGTGACGCTCGATTAAAGCGTCGTGCGCCTAATCGCGGCCTCGATAGGCGTTTTTGCATGCACATTGGACCTCACTTCATTCCGCGGATTGGCGTCCAGCTTGCGTTTGCGTCACGGACTTTTCTTGAGTGAGAATTGTATGAGAAAGCGCCTTGCCGGGAAGTTAACGAATAAGTCTTTGATATTGCTATGAATTTTTCATGACGGATGGCGCTCCTGCGCACGCGGCGGCCTGACTTGGGCGCGATCGTGGTTAACACGGGAATCCGGGATTATATTTAACGGACTTTTCAGAGCCCACTTAATGCCAAAATTCCGGCATTAAATTCTATTTAATGGGGTCTGTCGGCGGAAAAAAGCTGTTCACTTTCAACGCGTTGGAACCGCCTGTCTACCGCCCTTGTAGGCCTCGTTCTGCGCCGGATAAATGCATTGGTAAGCCTAATCAAGTGTAAATTGGACCGGAAATAAATCGGCGGCGCTCCTGTTAACCGGTTTCAGATTAACACTCTGCGCTGGGAACGAACCGTTAACCTCGAGGCGTAGGGCGAGCGCCGTCGGAGGTGGCGGCGGCCAGAGGGGCGAGAAGCACTCCCGCATTTAGAGCGAGTCGAATTATTCGGGATACCCTTGTGGCCGTGGCCGCCCACCGAGGCGGCCATCTTGGATAATAATTTACGATCTTTTGGATTTAAAGAGTGGATGGCCAGGTCTAGCCCGGCCATGACATGGGTTCCACGCGGGCTCGCGGTTGAGCTTGCGCCGCTACGGTTTTCCGCACGCCGCGGCAGGCTCGGTCGCTCGCAGCTGTTTCTTCCGCGGTAGACGGGTCGCCTCACCCCCTAAAATGTCGCTGATGGCTCGTTCACAAGCTTCGCAATTCCGCCTCGTGATGATTGTTGCGGCCCGTTGGGGAGCGTTAGAGCGAGACCGTGGATATTGCGCCTTGCGGCGGCGGCCTTGGGCCTGGCGTGCGCATTTGGCGAGGGCGAGGCCTCGTGTTTGTCGCCCACCTTGAAAAACGCGATGCTCTGCTGCAGCCTGTCTGCCTGGCCTGACAGCGCCTCCGACGTCGCCGACATCTCTTCCGCCGCGCCGGCGTTCTGCTGGATCACCTTGTCCAGGCGCTGGATCGCCTGGTTCACTTGATTGGCGCCGATATCCTGCTCGCGGCAGGCGGCCGAGATCTCCTCGACAAGCGCGGCTGTCCTCTTGATATCGGGCACGAGCGTGGCCAACATGGCGCCCGCCTCCCGCGCAGCGCTCACCGTCTGGCCCGACAGCGTGCTGATCTCTGCAGCCGCCGTCTGGCTCCGCTCGGCGAGCTTCCGCACCTCGGAGGCGACCACCGCGAAGCCCTTGCCGTGTTCGCCCGCGCGCGCCGCCTCGACGGCCGCGTTCAGCGCGAGAAGGTCGGTCTGGCGTGCGATCTCCTGCACGAATGCGATCTTCTGGGCGATGGTCTGCATGGCGTGGACCGCGCGGCTTACGGTCTCGCCGCTCGCCTCGGCGTCGACGGAGGATCGGCGGGCGATCTTCTCGGTCTGGGACGCATTGTCGGCGTTCTGCTTGATGTTGGCGGCCATCTCCTCCATGGACGAGGACACCTCCTCGGCGGAGGCCGCCTGCTCGTTGGCGCCAGCCGCCAGATGGTGCGCCGCGCCGGAGAGCTCTTGACTGCCGGTCGAAACCTGATCCGCGGCGGCATGGGCATTCGAGACGACGGTGCGAAGCTTTTCGGTCATGCGCTCGAGCGCGAGGCCCAGCGCGTCCTCATCGGAGAGAGGCTTCGGCTCAACGGAGAGATCGCCGCCCGCGATTGCGTCGGCCATGGCGGCGGTTTCGCGTAGATTTGCTATCATTCGGTTCAGAGAGGTGATGAGGTCTCCAATCTCGTCTCTGCTGCTGACCACGATGGTCTTTTGGAGGTCGCCCACGGCAAGCTGTTCAGCGCTGGCCTTGATCGATTGCAACGAGCGTATCACCGAAAGAAACATGCCCGCGAACAGATACAGCACCGCGATGATCACAGCGCCGGTTCCACCGAGACTGAGATAAAGGTTGGACCTCAAGCGGTGAATGCGCGCTGAGAGCAAGCTGTCGATCTCGTGTGTCGAGGCGTCAAACAACCCGTAAAGAGCATCCATTGCGGCCTTCGCGTGGGCCGAGAACTCCGTTGGCGCGAGGGTCAGTTCTCCATTGTTCAGCGATGCGGCCTGTTCTTTCAAGAAATGCTCAACAGCCGAACGCGCCTCCTTGCTTTTTGCTTCCAAGGCGGCGGCTAGCGCCATGTTTGCCTTGATAGCCTTTTCGAAGTCCGGCTGTATGGCGTCGAAATCTTTAGCAAAAAATCGGTCCAGGATAAGAAGTTCGTTTTTTTCTTCAGATGTTATAGCGCGTCGCCCAAGAATGCTGGAGCCCAACGCGCGCAGATGCCCTGCGTTATCGACCATGGGAGGGATACGAACAAACGTCGCATCCATTAAATAATTTGTATCAATACTCGGGTCTAGCATCAAATTTGTTGCATCTGATATCAAACCCATTAAATCTATTAGATCATCAACAATCTTGCTGTGTTTATCAAATAGTTTTTCTTCATCGTAAGTAGATCCATTACTTTTTATATCCTGCCAGTCGTTGATGATATTTCTCAAGGCATCTTTGTCATGAAACCTGTTCTCCGCCTGCTCACTAAGCGTGCTGAGGGCTTCGAATTTCTTGTCCACATCCTCCGTAAGTTCGGCGAGCTTTTCCTTAGCTATTGCATCACCGTTCCGTGCAGATGAACTTGCTGTGCGATGTTCAAGAATCGCCTGTATCAGGAAACGCACGGGAATCATGTGCTGAACGCCGAGCCGCTCAGTTTCCGCAAACCGTATCTCGGCGGCAAGAGTCCCATAGATAAAGTAGACCAATCCCCCCAGGGGCGCCAGGAACAGCACTCCGACCAGTCCAAGCTTCAGCGCAAACCGAAGGCGGTTCATGATCATTATGGCCGGCGAAAAAAGAGCATTAAACATAGCAAAGGCTCCGAGGGCTCCCGAGCGGTGAAGCATGCCCTATCGCGGTTCGAATATGCTTGTCGCCGACTACCGAATTTTATGGACCTGGGACGCAGTCATCGGGGACGCCCAAAGCCAGATCCGCCCATCCCTAATGGCGCCCAGGCGCTTCGAAGCGGCGCACTAGCCCTGGACCTTGGGCCATGCTAGGCATACATCCCGATTCATACCTTGGCCTTCACGCTCCCCCTCCCCGATGCGCACCTATCTCGACTTTGAAAAACCCATCGCAGAACTCGAAAGCAAGATCGAGGAACTGAGCGCGCTTGGCGAAGGCGATAGCGCCGTTTCCATCCAGGAGGAGATCGCCCGGCTGCGGGAGAAAGCGCAGTCAGCGCTGGTGGAAACTTACGGCAGCCTCGATCCCTGGCAGAAGACGCAAGTCGCGCGGCATCCGCAAAGGCCGCACACCTGCGACTATATCCGCGAGCTGATCGTCGACTTCGTTCCGCTGGGGGGTGACCGCTATTTCGGCGAGGACCTTGCGATCATCGGGGGCCTTGGCCAGTTCCATGGCCGCACTGTCATGATCCTCGGCCACGAAAAGGGCGCCGACACCCAAGGGCGGCTTCGGCATAATTTCGGAATGGCGAAACCCGAAGGCTATCGCAAGGCCGTGCGGCTGATGCAGATGGCGGACCGGTTCGGCATGCCGGTGGTGAGCCTCGTCGATACCGCGGGGGCCTATCCCGGCATCGAAGCGGAAGAGCGCGGACAGGCCGAGGCCATCGCGCGCTCGACGGATTGCTGCCTGTCGCTCACCGTGCCCATGATCGCGATCATCATCGGCGAGGGCGGATCGGGCGGCGCGGTCGCGGTGGCTTCCGCCAATCGCGTTCTCATGATGGAGCACTCAATCTATAGTGTCATCTCACCCGAAGGGGCGGCGTCGATCCTTTGGAGGGATAGCGCGAAAGCCCGGGATGCGGCGACCAACATGAAGATCACCGCGCAGGATCTGGTTCAGCTCGGCGTCATCGATGGCATCATACCGGAGCCGGTCGGCGGCGCCCACCGCGATCCCGATGCCGCGATCAATGAGGTTGGCGACGCGATCGAGCTTGCTCTTGGCGATTTCGAAAGCCTCGACGGCGCCGATATCCGTAAGCAGCGCCAGGAAAAGTTCCTCGGCATCGGAAGATTGCTCACTCCAGGGCGTTAGATCCGCTTTACTTGCCGCTCTTGTCGCAATTTGGCCCTAAAAAATTTGGAAATTCCCAAAAAATAGGCCACGCGAATCAGGAGCTTACAATCTTCGGATGCGACCTCTAAAATACAACCCAGGATTGCAACGGATCTTTAACGTAAAATATCCATCTTCTCCTGATAATAAAAGAGTGCAGGAGTTGAGGGTAATGAGAGTCGTGTTGCGTTTTGTTTTGGTTGCGCCGCTTCTGGTTTGCCTTACCGGATGCCTGAATTTCCTTGGTATGGGCGGCTCTGGCTCTGAAGATTCCGTCGCGCCAGCCGACCGCCAGTTGCCGGCCTCCACGCAGGCGATGCTCGCCATCAAGGGGATGAAGCAGGAATCGCCGATATTCGTTCGCATTTTCAAAGAAGAATCGGAATTTGAGGTATGGAAGTATAAGGATGGCCGCTTCCAGCATTTCCGCACCTATCCTATCTGCGCCTGGTCGGGCGAGCTTGGTCCGAAGGTGCAGCAGGGCGACCGGCAGGCCCCGGAGGGCTTCTACACCGTAAACCGCGCTCAGATGAACCCGCATAGCCTCTATCATCTGGCGTTCAACATCGGCTTCCCGAACACATACGATCAGGTCAACGGCCATTCGGGCTCGGCGCTCATGGTGCACGGCAATTGCAAATCCGCCGGCTGCTACGCCATGACCGACGCCTATATCGAAGAGATCTATATTCTGGCTCGCGAAGCCTTCAACGCGGGTCAAACGAAGTTCCACGTCCAGGCGCTTCCGTTCCGCATGACTGCCGAGAACATGGCGCGGCACCGGGACAATCGCTGGTATCCGTTCTGGGTAAGGTTGAAGGAAGGGTATGATTCTTTCGAAACCACCGGAAAACCGCCGATCGTGAAGGTGTGCGGAAAACAGTATCTGGTGAATGCCTCGTTCCCCGGTGGTGAACCGTCGCCCGATGCTCCTTGCCCTGTTTACGCGAAGATCAATCCTTCTCAGATGCCAGGGATCGATGGCGTCCCACAGACTCTTCTTGCCAGCTTGAACATGAAAGAAGCGCCTTCGCATCAGCAGACGCAGGCCCCGGCGCCCGTCGTGGTGGCGGCGGCAACCCCGCAGCAGGCGCCCTCCAAGCCTCAGGCGGCTGTTCAGATGGCTGACACTTCTGCTTCTCCGGTGATTACGCGTCCGGCAGCGCCAACACAGGTTGCGAGCGTCCAGCCGAAGAAAGCACCGGCCTCGCCGGTCTATGCAAGCGCGTCGCAATCAACGGCTCCAGCGTCAGTGCCTGCGCCGGTTCGCATTGCAAGCAGCGCCGTTCAGCCTGTGACCTATCGGTTCGGCGAAGTTACGTCAGTTTCTGCTTCAGCTGAAGAGCCCTCCAAGGC
This sequence comes from uncultured Alphaproteobacteria bacterium, assembly GCA_963764115.1. Taxonomy (GTDB): domain Bacteria; phylum Pseudomonadota; class Alphaproteobacteria; order Rhizobiales; family Rhodomicrobiaceae; genus Rhodomicrobium. The sequence continues at coordinate 312,544 of CAVXRT010000023.1, read as the reverse complement.
AGTCGATCCCGACGCGATTCAAAAGCCGAACCGGTCAGGAAAGGGCGGCAAGCTGAGCGGCTCGTCCAGCAGCGAGACGACCGACACTCAGCAGTAGCTTCGTGCGGCTTTACATCAGCCGCACGCCCTTTGGCGAGCAAGGCTTGCCGAAGTCGGACTGTGTGGCCGCGATGCCGAAGGGAAGTTCAAGCTGGGCGGGCGCGGCTGGCGTGTAGTCTGGATTTAGGAAGCCATTCCCGAGCTTCCGAGGCTTGGCGCCGTCCGGGCTCTGTTGAACGCCGCCAGGAAGTCCGCGGGGGGGAACTTTCGACTGTGTCCCCTTTCGAATCGCTTTTGTTCGAGTGTCCATAAGCACCTCATTGACGATCGAGCCGAGTTGCCGCCATTGATAGTCGTCACTCATGGTCGTACTCCATTATTTACTAACCGACGCTAAATCCCTAAGGTCGGGATCAAGACCAAGCGTCAAATGATTCGGTGGCTCCATTGCGACAGTGCAAGCTAATTTTTGATTACATTTTGGAAAATGGCAAGACGGCTTCGAGCGTCATTATCTGACTTGGCATCTGGGGAGTGAGACCCTTTGCGCTTTTTCGAGCACCTCTCCCGAAAGGCCGTCTGGAGCTACAGGATCGCCATCCTGGCGGTTCTCATCTTCGCCGGCGCATTCATCTGGCACCGCTTTTTCGGGCTGCCGACCCCGTTCGCGCTTAAGGTTCTGGGTGGCGCGGTCGCCCTTGCGGCCGTCAGTCTGGTTTTGGCCGTGGCGGCTTTCGTCTCGATCTGGAAGGAAGGGCATCTCGGCGCTGGCCGCGCATCTGCCGCCGTCTTTTTCAGTGCTCTCGTGCTGGCCGTTCCCTTATGGTCGCTTCCGGGTCTTCTAAGATTGCCGCGGATCTATGAAGTCACGACGGACACAGCCGCGCCTCCCTCCTTCGACCGCGTCGCAAAAATCCGCCAGGGCCAGGCAAACCCTGTTCACTACGAGCAGTCGTTCGGCGCGCTCCAGGCTCAAGCCTATCCGGATATCAAGCCGCTTCAGATTCAGCGTTCCTCCATCGATGTTTATTCAGCCGTGCGCGACGTCGTAAAAGCGTTGAACTGGAAAATCATCGACGAGCAGGCGCCCGAAGCCACAAGAAGCGGGCATATCGAAGCCATGGATCGCACGCTGTTCTTCGGGTTCACGGACGATATTGCGATCCGCGTTACGGGGTCGGCAAAAGTGGCGAAAATCGATATCCGGTCTTCATCGCGCTTCGGACAGCACGATCTGGGACGCAACGCCGAACGCATCCGCCGTTTCATGTCAGAGGTCAAACACCGCCTGGCTGAATTGGAACGCCTCGATCGCATGGAGCGCGTGATGGCGTCGAAGTCGGCGACCGATAAGGATAAGTCGAAGCCAGCCGCAAAGGCTGCCCGGAAGTGAGCCGGTGGCGCCTCGTCCCAGAGTGCGTCCGGAAAAGCGCGAAGCGGTCTTCCGATAAAGACGCACGACAAAACAAAACTTAGAGTCCGCTTTTGAGTTCCATCAAAAGCGGATGGGCTCTATGTAGGAGACGCGGCCATAGCCCCGGGCTCTTCTCTTCTCCCCCGCCGTCTGCGGAGCCGGTCCAGCCAAAGGTAGATCACTGGCGTCGTATAAATCGTCAAAAGCTGAGAGACCGCAAGGCCGCCGACGATCGTGTAGCCGAGCGGCGTCCTGAGCTCCGACCCTGGACCGGCAGCGAGAACCAAAGGGAGCGCGCCAAACATTGCGGCGAGCGTGGTCATCAGAATGGGCCGGAAACGCTCAAGGCAGGCCTGCCGGATGGCATCCTCGCTCGACAGGCCCCTCGTCCGCTCGGCGTCGAGCGCGAAATCAACAAGCATGATCCCGTTCTTCTTCACAATGCCGATGAGCAGGATGATGCCGATGAAGGCGATGATCGAAAGCCCCTGCCCCGTCGCATGCAGCGTCAGCAGAGCGCCGAACCCGGCCGATGGCAGCGTCGACAGAATGGTGAGCGGATGGACGAGGTCCTCATAAAGGATGCCGAGCACCAGATAGACGGAGATCAGCGCAGCCACGATGAGCAAGACCTCGGACGTCTGCTCCTGCTGCAAAGCCAGCGTCTCGCCGGCAAGCTCAAGATGCAGAGAGTCCGGAAGCTGCAGATCGTTCGCAATCTGCAGGATCTGGGGCAAGACCTGCCCGATCGTGACGTTTTGGGCCGTGTTGAAGCTGATCGTCACGGCGGGAAACTGGCCGGTGTGGTTGACGACAAGCGGCATGGAACTCACGCTGATCGTCGCGATCGCCGTCAACGGCACCTGTTGTCCCTGGCTGCCCTTCACATACACGCGTTCGAGCCCTTCGAGGCTGCGCTGCATGTCAAGGTTCCCTTCCAGGACAACGTTATACTGATTGCGATAGGAATAGATCGTAGAGACAGCACGCTGGGAGAAGGCATCGTTCAACGCGGCGTCGACATCCTTGACCGCAACGCCGTACTTGCCCGCCTTGACGCGGTCGATTGTCACCAGGGCCTGCGGGCCGCCCGCCTCGCGGTCGTTATTGACATCGACAACGCCGGGCACCTGCTTTACGCGGTTTTGGATCTTTGGAAGCCATTCGCTGATCTCCTTCAGCTCCGGTCCCCAAAGCGTAACTTGATATTGCGCGCGGGACTGCCGGCCGCCGAACTGCAGCTCCTGGCCCGGAAACATGGTGACCTCGATGCCCTTGATCACGGCCAATTTCTTCCGCAACCGGCCGATCACCGCCATCGCATTATCTTTGCGCTCCCCGAACGGCTTCAGCGCCATGTAGAAGCGCGCCTGGTTGCTTTGACCGAAGCCGGAAGTCCCGCCAATCGAGACGGCGACGCCATCAACGGCGGGGTCGGAGGTCAAAATCGCTGTCACCTTTTTCTGGATGTCTTCGAGCGCGTCGAAGGAAACCTCCGGCGCGGCGCGCGCATACCCGATCACAAGACCGGTGTCTCCCATCGGGACAAGCCCCTTCGGCATCACGATGTACAGGTTGATGGTCAGCCCCAGGGTGGTCAAAGTGACCAGCAGCATGAGCCATCGGTGCCGAAGCGCGTAGGTCAGCGAGCGCTCGTACCCCCTTATAAGACGTTCGAAAAAGGGCTCAACCCGCCTGTCCAGCCAGGTCTCGCGAGGGCGCGGCAGGCGGCGGATGAAGCGGCCGCAAATCATGGGGGTGAGCGTGAGCGAAACGACTGCCGAAAGCAGAATCGCATAGGTCAGCGTCCACGCGAATTCACCGAACAAACGCCCGATCGGGCCGCCCATGAAGAGCAGCGGAATAAAGGCGGCCACGAGCGACAGGCTGATGGATATGATCGTGAAGCCGATCTGCCGCGAGCCTTGCAGCGCGGCTTCGAGCGGCTTCAGCCCGGCTTCCATGTTGCGGTAGCAGTTCTCGATGACGACGATGGCGTCGTCCACGACGAAGCCGACGGAGATCGTCAAGGCGAGAAGCGAGATGTTGTCGAGGCTATACCCCGAGAGCCACATGAGCCCCACGGTGCCTGCAAGCGAGAGAGGCACCGCGACGCCTGCGGCAATGGTCGGAACCGCGCGGCGAAGGAAGATCAGCACCACCATCATGACAAGCACGATGCTTGCGAGCAGCGTCTTTTGAATATCGGCGATGCTGGCCCTGATGCTCTTGGTTCGGTCGTTGAGAACCTCGAGCTTCACGTCAGCGGGCAAGAGCCGGCGCAGTTCCGGGAACAGAGCGTAGATTTGATCGACTGTGCTGACGACGTTCGCATCCGGCGTCTTGAACAGGATGAAAATGACGGCGGGGTCCTTGTTGAAATAGCCAGCCGCCAGTCTGTTGCTTGTGCCGGTGGAAACATCGGCGATGTCGCCGATACGGACGACATCGCCATTTTTTACCTTCACGACCAGCGATGCGTAATCCGCCGGTTTATCGATCTGGCCGTTCGTGGTTACGATCGTTGACTTCTCCGCCCCGTCCAGCGTCCCGATTGGGACGAGCGAATTGGCTTGCGTAATGGCGGTGCGGACATCCTCGAAGCCAAGGCTGCGCGATTGCAGCGCTCCAGGATCGGCCACGACGCGCACGGCGGGCGTCTGGGCCCCTCCTATCAGCACCTCCGCGATGCCGCTGATCTGGCTGATGCGCGTCGACACGATGAGGTCGCCGAGATCGTACAGGTCGGTGGGGCGCCTGATCGGTGACGTCATCGCGAGGATCATGATCGGCGCGCCGGCGGTGTTCGATTTTCTGATCGTCGGACGGCGGGTCAACGTTGTCGGGAGATCGGCCTGCGCCGCGTTGATCGCCGCCTGCACATCGCGGGCGGCGTCGTCTCCGTTGCGCGACAGGTCGAACTGAACCTGGATGCTTGTCGAGCCGAGCTGGCTCGTCGAGGTCAGCTCGTTCACGCCAGCGATTTCCCCGATATGGCGCTCAAGAGGCGCGGCGATCGTGGCGGCGACGGTTTCCGGATCGGCGCCGGGCAAGTTTGCGCTGACGCGGACCGCGGGCATGTCGACGCTGGGAAGGCTCGCGACCGGCAGCTTGAAATAGGCGACAGCGCCCGCGAGAAAGATCCCGACGGCGAGCAGGATCGTTCCGATCGGCCGGCGGATGAAAAGCGCTGACGGGTTCATACTTCTAGCCCCGGGTTTCCGGCGCCGCCGGCGCGGCGGATGGCGGCGGCAACGCGGCCGGTCCGCTTGGCGGTGTCGCGCCCTCCTCGCTTACACCGAACAGGCGCTCGATCCTGCGCTTCAAGCCATCCATGGCGAGGTAGATCACAGGCGTCGTATAAAGCGTGAGGAACTGGCTGAGCAGCAAGCCGCCGATGATAGTGATACCGAGAGGCGTCCTGAGCTCGGAGCCCGGGCCGTGACCGAGAACCAGGGGAAGCGCGCCGAGCAGCGCCGCAACCGTCGTCATCATGATGGGGCGAAAACGAAGAAGGCAGGCCTCGCGGATCGCCTGCAGGGGCGCCATGCCCCGGTGACGTTCGGCATCGAGCGCGAAGTCGATCATGATGATCGCGTTCTTCTTCACAATGCCCATCAAGAGGATGATGCCGATCAGCGCAATGAACGAGAATTCCATGCCAAAAAATTCGAGCGCAAGAAGCGCGCCGATGCCGGCCGAAGGAAGCGTGGTCAGAATCGTGAACGGGTGAACGAAGCTCTCATAAAGGATGCCAAGAATGATGTAGATCGTCACCACAGCCGCGAGAATGAGAAACGGCGTGCTTTTGAGCGAGGCGTTGAACTCTGCCGCCGCCCCCGTATAGCTGCCCACAATCGAACTTGGCATTCCGATGCGTGCGCTCGCCTCGGCGACGGCCTGAACCGCGGCGTCGAGCGATACGTCAGGGGCGACATCGAAGCTGATCGTCGCCGATGGATATTGCTGGACGTGGTTGACCGAAAGCGGGGCGACCGTCTTCTCGATGGTCGAAAATGAAGCAAGAGGGACTTGCGAGCCACGGCCTTGTCCGATGGGAGGAACAGCGGTGATCGATGATCCCGTCGGCCCGCCGCTTCCACTCGAAGAAAGACCGGAGAACGAGTTGCCGGTGGTCGAATTGCTTATCGCGTTGCCGGGCACGTAGATCGAGCCCAGCGCCGTAAGGTCGGTCTGGAACTTTGGATCGACTTCCAGGATCACGCGATACTGGTTCGACTGCCCGTAGATCGTCGAAACCTGCCGCTGCCCGAACGCGTCGTAGAGCGTGTCATTCAGCGATTGCATGGTGACGCCGAGCCTGCCCGCGATCACGCGATCGGTGTTGATCATGACGGCGTTGCCGTCTTCCTGAAGGTCCGACGAAACATTGATCAGGCGCTTGTCGCGTTTGAGCTCGGCTTCGAGCTTGTTGGCCCAGGCCGAGAAACCTGCACGGTCAAGCCCGACGAGGATGTATTGGTACTGTGTGCTGCTCCGCGCCGTCCCGATCTGGATGTCCTGCACGATCTGGAATGTCGAGTTGATCCCCGGAATGCCCTTTGTCGCATCCGTCAGGCGCTTCATGATGTCGGTTGCGCTCGCCGCGCGATCGTTCTTCGGTTTCAGGGTCAGCGCGAAGTGAGCCAGATTTGGCGTCGGATTCGTCGTTCCAACGCCGACAACCGAAACGACGCCGAGAACGTCAGGGTCTTTGCGAATGATTTTCTCGACGGCGCCCTGAAGCGCCTGCATGCGCTCGAACGACACATCGGAGGCTGTTTCTGTTTGAGCAGTCAGGAAGCCCGTATCCTGATCCGGCAGAAAGCCTTTCGGGATGGCCAGATACATCGTGATCGTCAGAACGAGCGTCAGCGCCGCGACAATCAGGGTCGCCGTACGGAATCGCAGCACGATATCGAGGGTGACCCGGTAAAACGCATAAAGCGCGGTAAGCGGCGCTTCCGCCAGCCTCGCATACCAGGGTGCGGCCTCGCCATGACGCGGCAGCCGCAAAAGCCGCCCGGCCATCATCGGCGTAAGCGTGAGCGAGATCACCATGGAGGTGAGCACCGCAATGGTCAGCGTCAGCGCGAACTCGCGAAAGAGCCGCCCGACGATCCCCGACATGAAAAGAAGCGGGATGAAAACCGCGATAAGCGACACGGTCAGCGATACGATGGTGAAGCCGATCTCGCCAGCGCCCTTATAGGCGGCGGCCATCGGAGTCTCGCCTCTCTCGATGTAGCGCATGATGTTTTCGATCATCACGATGGCGTCGTCGACCACGAAGCCGGTCGCAATGGTGAGCGCCATGAGCGAGAGGTTATCCAGGCTGAAGCCCGCGAAATACATGATGCCGAAAGAGGCGATCAACGACAGCGGCAGGGTTACGCCCGCCACGATGGTCGCGCTCAGCGTGCGCAAGAAGAGCAGCACAACCATAACGACAAGCACCACGCTTAGGACGAGCGTAAACTGCACATCCCGGACGGACGCGCGAATAGTGCCTGTGCGGTCGGCGACAACCCGCAGCTTTACGCCTGCCGGAAGCGCCGCCTCAAGCTTGGGCAGGATTTTCTTGATGCGGTCGACGGTGCCGACGATGTTGGCGCCCGGCTGGCGCTGGATGTCGATAATGACGGCGGGGACGCCATTATAGCTCGCAGCAACCTTGTTGTTCTCAAGGCCGGAGATGACGGTGGCTACGTCGCGCAGCAAGACCGGCGCGCCGTTGCTATAGGCCACCACGATATCTTCATAGGCTTTTGCGGTCTCGAGCTGGTCGTTGGCGCCGATAAGGAACGCCTTGTCCGAACCGCTGAGCACGCCTTTCGAGCCGGTCACGTTCGCGTTGGCGATGGCGGCGCGCAGCGTCTCAAGTGCAAGCCCATAGGAGGAAAGCTGCAGCGGGTTGGCCTGAATGCGGATGGATGGGCGAATGTTGCCCTGGATCGTCACGCGCCCCACGCCCGACACCTGGCTGAGCCTTGGGCTGAGAAGCGTGTCGGCGAGATCGCTCAGCTTTTCCATGGAAAGGCCGGTCGATGTCAGCGCGATGGTCAGAATCGGCGGATCGGACGGATTGACCTTTGCGTAGACGGGCGGATAGGGCAGGTTTTGGGGCAAGGTCCCGCCCGCCGCGCTGATCGCCGACTGCACGTCCTGCCCGGCGGCGTTGATGTCGCGATCCAGATTGAATTGCAGCGTGATCTGGCTGATGCCCTGCGAACTCGTGGAGCTCATGCCTTCGAGCGACGGGATTTGCCCGAGCTGTCGCTCAAGCGGCGCGGTGACAAGCCGCGCCATGGTGTCCGCGTTCGCACCTGGAAGCTGCGTCGTCACCTGGATGACGGGGAAGTCGACCTGCGGAAGCGAAGAAATCGGCAAAAAAGAATACGCCAGCACGCTGCTCAAAAGAACCGCTACGGCGAGCAGCGAGGTGGCGATGGGGCGCGCGATAAAGGGCGCGGAAATGCTCATGGCTTACGGGAGCCCTCAACGGTCGCCGCTTCCGCTTGGCCCGCGGGGTGCGTTGGCCTCTTTGAAGGGCGGAATTGCTCCTCGGCGGTAGCCTCCCCATCAGCCGCGGCCTCTTTCCTATGCCGCCTGCGTTCGGGTTTCCCTTCTTTCGAACCCTCTTCCGCGGGCTTTGTCCCACTTTCCTGGGCTGGAGCAGCGCTCGCGGACGGAGTTGCGGCAACCGGACCCGCGTCCAGCTTTACCTTCGCGCCATCCTGCAGGCTCGCAAACCCGCTCGTGATGACCATATCGCCGGCCGCGACGCCCTCGCCGATCACCGACTGCTTCTCACCCTCCTGAACCACCTTGACATAGGTGAGCTTCGCGGTGTTTTCGGGCGTGACGACATAAACATAGCTTCCGTTCGCTCCTTGCTGGATCGCCACGGAAGACACCACGATCGCGTTCTCCAACGTCTTCAGCTTGAGCTTCACGTTAACAAACTGGCCCGGCCACAGCCGGTTTTTGTCATTCGGGAAGATGCCCTTGATCTTCACCGTCCCCGTGGTCTGGTCGATCTGGTTGTCAAGGACGGAGACAGTCCCGTCTCCGAGCACGCCCACGCCAGTCACCGCCTGCAAGGGCACGGGGCCTCTCTCTTGAGCCTCAAGGATGCTAGCCACCGTGTTTTCCGGCAGCGTGAAGACAACGGCGATCGGGTGCAGCTGGGTTATGACCACGATGCCGGTGGCATCCTGTGCGCTGACCAGATTGCCCTTATCGACGAGCCTGATACCCGTCCTTCCGGCAAGAGGGGCCTTGATCGTCGCCCATTGCAGGTTCGCCTTGGCATTGTCGATCAAAGCCTGATCGAGTTTTACCTGCGCTTCGTCCTGCAGCACCGCCCATTTGGCCGTGTCAGCCTGCTGGGTTGTGGCCGCGTTCGACTTGACAAGGTCCGCATATCGTTTTTCGTCCAGGCGCGCATTGGCGAGCAGCGCTTCATCTTTCGCCTTCTGGGCGACGGCCTGGTCGTAGGCAGCCTGATAGAGAGCGGGGTCTACAACCGCGAGGACATCGCCTTCCTTGACATCCTGGCCTTCCTGGTAGGGGACGTCGGTAAGTCGGCCGCTGACCTGGGTGCGGACAGTCGCCGTATTGAATGCCTGAACGGTGCCCACACCGCTCAAATAGACCGGAACGTTGTCGGTTCGCGCCTTCTCCGCAACGACCGGAACGACCTGGCCACCCCGGCGGGAGCTACCCTGCGGACCTCTGCCGGGCGCGCCGGACATACCTTGCTGCGACCCATCGGCCCCAGCCTGCGGCGGAAAAATGCGATCCTTGTACACGAAAGCGATCAGGCCGCCCGTTACAAACAAAAAAATCAGGTAGGGCAAAAGCCTTTTCATTGCACCCGTGCTTTCCACTGTATAATCGACGCAACTTCGGCGATCGCAGCGTCGCTTGGCTTATACCAGCCACCGCCCAGAGCCTGATATAGGGTAACCGCAGCCTGAAGGCGAGTTTGCCTGATTTGCGCATACGCTATTTCTGCCGTGAACAAGGTTTGTTCAACCTGGAGAAGCGTTGTTACATCTATGATGCCGCCCTTCAATTGAGTCTCCGACAACTGAAAAGCACGCCTCGCGGAAAGTACGGCTTCGTGCTGCAGGCGCTCCTGTTCAGCATCTTTTGCGTAAGCAATCAAGCCATCTTCAACATTCTGGAACGCGGAGACAATAGCCTTACGGTAATCCTGAAGGTATTCCCCATAAGTGGCGCGCTGAAGGTCGAGCTGAGCCTGCAATTGATAGAGGTTCGTCAGAGGCTGGGTAATGCTGACCGCGGCATTATAGAAGGCGCTTTGCGGCTGGAACAGCGCCGCCAGCGCCGCGCTTTGGAAGCCGCCGTTGGCTGTAAGCTGGATGCTTGGGAACATTGCCGCCCGCGCCGATGAAACGTCAAACTTCTGTGCCGAAAGCTGAGCTTCGGCGCTTGCTATGTCAGGCCGCCGGCACAATAGCTCGGACGGCAAGCCGGCCGGGATCGTAGGGACTGCAATCGAGAAAAGTTTGTCGCCTTTGTAACTGAAAAACTCAGGCGCCGTGCCCACGAGTACGGCCAGCGCATGCTTATATTGCTCAAGCTGGCGTTCAAGCGGCGGAATGGTGACCGCAACATTGTCGACGAGCGTTTCCTGCTGCGCCACATCGAGGCCGCTCGCGGTTCCCGCCGCAAAGCGGTCCTGGATGGCCTTCAACAGACGCTTGGCGGCTTCCAGGTTTCGCTTCGATATGTCGATCTGCTCCTGCGTGCCGATCGCTTCGAAATACGTATTCGCAACGCTTGCATCCGTAGAAATCGCGACGGTTGCAGCGGCGAAGCTCTGATTGTACTGATTTGCTATGGCGGCATACACCAGCGCGCTGTTCTGCCCCCAGAAATCGATTGTGTAACTTGCGTTCAATTGGGCAATTATCGATGTGGTTTTGACAGCCTCTCCCGCGACGTGCGTCAGGCTCTGGCTCGCGGTTCCATTGGCCTGGATGAGAGGAATGAGCGCCTGGGTCGCGATCCGGACTTGCGCTTCGGCCTCCTGGATGCGGGCAATCGCCGCACCGATGTCAAAGTTGAACCCCCGGCCAAGTTCTATCAGCTCGGTCAGCTTCTTTGACTTGAAGACCGCGAAATCGTAAGGCGAGGCGGCCAGGTTCGCGGGGCTGGCGCTTTTCCCGATATAGGCATCCGGAATATCGAGGTCCGGCGTGGGTACATGCGGATCAAGCAGCGTACAACCGGCAATTAGGCAGAGCGATGCCAACCCCGCCACCGCGAAGCCGTGCCGTTTCGCCACCCTCTTTACGTCGTGCTGCGCGTTTGCGCTTCCCATGCCCGCCTGGAATTGAATGAGTGCCGGTCAAGCTCTTCCCACCCCGAACAAAGAGAATCGCAACAAAAGGTACGCCCCGTATTGTGACTGTTAAGGGATTATTTACCTCGGACGCCACCGCAAAAAGTGTAACTGGTTGTGATTGCCGCTTGCGGGCACAGAGGCGTGCTTTTTTGGCACCAGTGTCTGCGTGGGAGGGCTTAGCCGGCTGACAGCCGGATGGGCTGGCCCGAGTAGGAAATCAGCTCCAGGAGAGTTCTGATCGGTCAGGCGCCCCGTGATCGCGATGCCGCGATGCCGCTCGAAATCCCTTATCGCATTCGAGGTCCAGACATCGATGCGGCCGGAGAAGGTGCCCCGGAAAAACCCAAGCCCCAGAAGCATCTTCTGGGCTTCGATCACAAGCTTGCCGTTCTGCTCCGCCCGGTCGGCGAAGGCGCCGCGCGGACCTTGGTTATTGTCGAAAAGGATACGCTTCAGCAGATCTTCTGTAGGATCGCCCGTCAAAGGCAGGCCGTTGTCGAACTCATAGGCGAGAACCGCAAGCTTGAGCCCGTTCGGGCGCGATTGAAGCTGAGCCGAATACCCTCTCCGCCCAAGTTCCCGCTGCAGCGCAACGTGCAGGCGGGGCCCTTTTGCGTCCTGCTCCCACCATGGCGGCGCACTGGCGCCCGGCCCGGTCTTGTCGGTGGGGAATTGGGTCAGCGAAACCGCGGTGCTCGGCAAGCCCAAGCGCCTGCGGTCTTGCAGAAACAGCGCATTGCTCGCTGTCGCAACGAAGATCGCAGTGATTGCGAATAGGGTCAAACGCGCATGCAACCGGGTCATGGCGGGATAATCGCACAAAGCCCCATTTAGCGAAAGATGATTTGTGCGCGTAAAGGCGCCGGTAATAATGACGAGAACGCCTTACTTCAATTACAGTTCAAATTCCAGTTGCTCCAAATCCGGATCAAGAAAATACCTATAAAATTTTCCAGTCCAGCTTTTCTTTTATTTTGATTCTGAGAACTAGGGTACTAATCCAGGTGTGGCCATGAGTGTTGCGTTATGTTTTTTTTGCTCCGCCTGGGCTTCTGGATAACGCTGATCTGTTTGTTCCTGCCCAGCTCTCGCGATGACAATCGGCGATTGATCAGATCCGCCGAGCAAACCGTCAACGACATGCGGGGATTCTGCGAAAGAAATCCGCAGGTGTGCGACGACGTGCGCATTTCCATGACCTCCCTTCTCGCCAGATTCAAGAGCGGAGCAGAGCTGATCCAAACCTGGCTGGCCCAATACGACAAGGAAGGCGGAGGTGAGGGCGCGCCCGTTCCTGAACGGATCCTCCCACAAGGTTCGCACAGGCCAGGCAAAGGCGACCAGTCCGCGCCCCAGCCCGTTACGCAATGGCATGATAGCCTCAACTTCTCCGATAAGCAGGTGCCCTGGCGCGGGCCAGCGTACTAATGTCAGGGCTGCGGCTATTCGAGCCGCGTCGTGACGAGATGCTCCGCGAGGAACCAGGTCTGCTTCTCGTTCAGCCGGATGACATCGCTCACCAGGAGGTCATTCGTGCCATCGTCGCCCGCATCCGCCGCGGCTTTGGCGCCTCGGCGGGATTCGGCTAGGATGTGACGATGCGCTTCAACGAGACGCGTGATCTGCATGGCGGGCGTCTCGCGGCCCTTCGGCGGACGCCGGAGCATGGTCATTTCGGCTACATCGTGCGCCATGGCAACAGAAACGCCGCCAAGAGACATGATGCGCTCGGCGATGGTATCCACTAACTCCGCCTGCTCTTCATAATGGGCGTCGAAGAGAAGGTGAAGCTGGTAGAAGGTCGGGCCGCTCACCTGCCAGTGGTGCTTCTTGTACATATCCCTGAGCGAGATCGTGTCGGCGAGCAACTGGTTCAGGACTTCGATGCTCTGCATCCGCGTCTGTTCGTCGAGCGAGATGGGGAGGTCCGTCAAAGTCCCCCAGGGCTGCGTTTCCTGCCCCTTGTCGAGGTCAAGATGAGGCTGCGCCTCCACGGCGCGGACAATTGTCTTCTGCGGCGACTTTGATGACGCTTTCATACTCATTCACCCTCTCTGAAAAGGCTACGAATGAGCGTGAATTCGCTGGCGCGGCGAACTGTTCCGCCGAGCCTCAGTCCTCGCAGCAATCAGCCACGAGCGAACCGCGTGGGTTTGGGACGCGCGGCGCACCTGCTTGCACCTCTTCCTAAAGGAGGACGAACGCCGCCGAGCCGAACATGACGCAGTACATCGCGAACGGCAAAAGCGCCGCGAATTCATGGCGCCGGAAATAGTGCATAAGGAACGCGACGCTAAGGAAAGCCGCAACCGCTGCAGCGACGCCACCCGCCGCAATCGTCGAAAGCGGCATCGCAGCTTCGGGGGAAGCATGGCGCAGAAGCTTCGGCACTTCGAGCACCGCAGCCCCCAGGATCACCGGCGTCGCCATCAGAAAGGAGAAGCGCGCCGCCTGTTCATGCGTCAGCTTTGCGAGAAGGCCGCCGACCATCGTGGCTCCGGAGCGCGAAATGCCCGGAAAGAAGGCCAGGCATTGCCACAAGCCGACTGCGAGCGCTCCCAAGAAGCTGATCTTGTCGGGCTTGTCCGATGGCCTTTTGCGATCCAGGGCGTGCTCGCGAAGGAGTTCGCCCACCGCCAGCAGCACACCGTTCGCGACCAGAAAACCGGCGGCGGCCTTTGGCTCCCCGAAAAGCGCCCTCAGTTCCTTCTCGAAGGCGAAGCCGAGGATCACAGCGGGGATCGTCGCCACAACAATGAGGGCGAGAAGCCGACGGCGTCCTTCCCCCGCCGCATCCTTGCCGCCGATAAAAATGCCGATGAAAAGCTCCCACCAATCACGCCAGAAATAGGCAAGCAGCGCAATCGCGGTCCCGAGGTGGAGCACGACCAGGAATGGCAGGAATGCGGGCGAACGGAGGTCGATGCCCGGGGCGACAAGCGCGGGAATGACGACAGCGTGGCCCAAACTGCTGATGGGAAATAGCTCCGTGACACCCTGGAGAATGGCGATAGCAATGGCTTCGGCAAAAGTCATGTCAACCTGTCATGTGAAGGGGGCTGCGGGCGGCGAGCGCTTTTATTAGCGCTGCCTTAGCGCAGGGCGGCTTCGCGGTAAAGCCAGTAGGCCGCTTTTCGAGGGGATGCCACCTGCCTCAAAGGAATGGGCAGAACCTTGATGGCCGCAAAGAAGGAATACATGCGCCAGGAACAACAGGCCGAGGCCTGCATCCCCCGGACAAGCGTTACGGTGAACAGCGCTGCATAGATCATCAAAGTTCGAAACGTGACAAATCATCGCCTGAAATGTCGGAGAACCGACATCTCAGGCGGTAAGACAGACGAAGGCAGCCTTATGCCGCCTTCAGCGTGGCCCCGCCAACAGCGCGGTTGCAAGCGCACAATTCTTGGGTTTGCAGCGCGTCAAGAACGCGAAGCGTGTCAGACGGATTGCGCCCGACATTAAGGTTCGTCGCATAAACGTGCTGGATCGTGTTTTCGGGATCGACGACGAAGGTATAGCGGTACGCAACCCCAGCGGGAGAGCGCACGCCGAGACCGTCGATGAGCGAGCCCTTCGTGTCGGCGAATTGCCAGATGCTGAGTTTATCCAAACTCTTATGGTCGCGCCGCCAAGCGAGCTTGCAGAACTCGTTGTCGCTCGACCCGCCGAGAACCACGGCGTCGCGGTCGGCAAATTCGTTCGCCAGCCTCGCAAACTCGGCTATCTCGGTCGGACAAACGAAGGTGAAGTCCTTCGGGTAGAAGAAAATAACCTTCCACTTGCCGGGGAAGCTCTTCTCGTTCAGCGCCTCGAACGCGCTTTGCCCCTTTTCCTCATGAACATTGAACCCGGGCTTTACGCCCATAACTTCGAACGGCGGAAGCTTGTCACCAATTCCCAACATACACAGTCCCCATTTTTGTAGACACGTCCTGATAACAGCAAGGCCCATGCCATGCACAGCGGTCTCTGCGATCGGAATAGCTGCCATGACTGAAGCGAAAACGTGGCCGTTCTTTTAAGTAAATAGTCAAAAGTGCGAGAGATGCAATTTTTACCGGCGTGCAAGACGCCAGGAGGCGCCTGCCGCCCTTTTGCGAGAAGCCATCGCCAGTCGATTTGAGAGGCGCCGGGCGAAAACCGGAGAAGACGATATTACTTAAAAAGCAAGCTCAATGCTCCAAACTACCTAAATATATGGCCGTTACGATTGGTGCTGCAGCGCTCCAGCTGCTCAGCAATCGGAGGTCTGTATGAAAAAGTTTGTTCTTGCTGCCGTCGTACTGGCGGCAACCGCATTTTCAGGTAGCGCGTTTGCTTTGTCCGCAGACTCTGCAAAGGGGCTGCAGGTTTCCAATAACGCCGTGAGCGTCTGCTATAGCCCCGTCCGCCATTATCGCCATCACTGCTGCGCCGCTCGCGTCTACGTCGTGAGAAGCTGTGGCTGCGGCTGTGGCGTCGGCTGGTACTGGCCCTGGGTTTGGTAGCAGAGCAGCGCTCACTTTGTGGCATATCACCGTGGAACCGCGGCCGACGTCACTGCCGCGGTTCCCAATTAGGCAACACAAAATCACAAATACGCTCTGCGCCTCAAGGCCGCCTCATCGATTGTCCTGCGCGCGCAAGCGTTCGATGAACTGGGCGAGCGAGACGTCGCCCGGGCGAAGGATGCGAAGACGCTCGGCATAGGAAAGCGCGCCCTTGAGATCGCCTGACTTGAGCGCATCCTGCAACAGCGCGGTCAGGATTTCGACGTTGGAAGGACTTGCGAGAAGCGCCACCGTAAGGATGCGGCGCGCCTCATCCGCCTGTCCCAAGGACTGGAGCGCTACCCCGTAAACATAGGCGTAGCGCGCCTGCGCCGGCTCCAGTTCGGCCGCGCGCTTCAGGCTCTCGACCGCCACGGCGTATCGTCTCTGCCGGATGAGTGCGAGGCCAAGGGCATGATGCGCCGCCGCGGCCTCGGGCAATTGGGAAATCGCCTGGCGCAGCGCGGTTTCCGCTTCCGACTCCCGGCCCGACGCCCTGTAAAGATCGGCGAGATCGACGCGCGGCGGCGCCTGCCGCGGCGCAAGCTTGATAGCGGCCAGATACTCCTGCTCTGCGAGGTCGGCCTTGCCCTGCTTGACATAAAAATGAGCGAGATTGGCGCGCTCTTCGCTGCGGTCGTCGTTGAACCGCTTCGCCGCGATGTACTCTTGCGAGGCTTTATCCCAGGCATTTCGCTCGGCGCCGGTCATGTTCGGCAGGGGAACGTCTGCAAGCAGAGCAGCCGCTTCCATCCTCACCGCGCGGACGGGATCCGAGAGAGCCGCCTTCCCTTGCGTCCAGCGGACATCAACCGGCAATGGCTCCATGGCCCTTAACGCCCCGACGCGCACCATGGACTCCGGGTCGCGCAAGCCGCGCTCGATTTCGGCTTCGGCGGCGGCGGAGGGCCGGTCGCGCAGTTCCTCAAGAGCTGTTGCACGGGCGATTGCCGGAGCTGCCGAGGCTTGCGCGACTTTCAGAAGCAGATCGCGCGCCTCGGGCTGATCGAGACGCGCCGCGTGAAAGGCTTCG
Source organism: uncultured Alphaproteobacteria bacterium (assembly GCA_963764115.1). Taxonomy (GTDB): domain Bacteria; phylum Pseudomonadota; class Alphaproteobacteria; order Rhizobiales; family Rhodomicrobiaceae; genus Rhodomicrobium. The sequence continues at coordinate 296,147 of CAVXRT010000023.1, read as the reverse complement.
GCATAGGTCTGGAAACCCTTGCGCACTGGTCCGTGCCATTTCTCGATCGCGGCGGCGGCCCAGGCGGCATCGCGTTCCTTGTGGCAGGACGTACACGCGTTCGGCGTGCCGATCCTGGCAGTGAGGTCGGGCCGCGGAACCCTGAACGAGTGATCGTGCCGGGGATCGACAACCATGTAGGTTCGAGCCGGCATGTGGCAGGCGATGCAGTCAGGCGAACCAGCGGTTTGAGGGTGGCCCGTATGCGAGGCCGCCGCGAACTTCCGGGGATCATGGCATTGCGAGCAGACTTCGTTCTTCGCCGCTTTCAACTGGCCGCTGTGGGGATCGTGGCAGTCGGTGCAAACGACGCCTTTTGCAAACATTTTGCTCTGCTGAAATGAGGAGGTGTTGAACACCTCGTCTTTCATCTGCCCGTCATCCTCGAACAGATCGCTGGTCAGGAAAGCGGGCAGATGCGTATCAGTCAAAGGCTGCCCCGGCCGCCAGTTTTGGGAGAACTGGCCGCGCCTGGAGTGACACCGGTCGCAGGTCTCGTTCACGCCCCCGGCAACGGCGGAGGAGGACGCGGAAGGGCTGCCCGTCCTCGCATCCGGAAGCCAGGAAACCGCGCTTCGCGGCGCCGGCGCGGAAGGAAAACCGCTATGCGCCACATCAGTCGAGCGGCCGTTCTGCGCCCACTGAACATGGCCGGCGCCCGCCCCGTGGCAGGCTTCGCATCCGATGCTGACCTCCGAGAAGGTGGTTTTGAAGCTATCCTTCGCGGCGTCGTAGTTCTTGCGCACGTTGGTGGAGTGGCACTCCGCGCACATGTAGTTCCAGTTCTGCTGCGGCCCGGTCCAGTGCAGCGCATCGGTTGGCGGAATATCCTCATTCGGATAGAGGTGGAACCAGCGCTGTCCGCCCTCGGCCTTGGGCCGTGTGTCCCAGGCATAGGGCAGCGCCTGCACGCGCCCATCGGGGAACTCGACCAGATATTGTTGAAGGGGATCGACCCCGAATGTGTACTTGACCGCGAACTCGGCTTCCTTCCCGTCCGTGCCCTCGGTGGCTACGAAAAATCGCCCGTCTTTGCGGTAAAAGCGCGCCCTGGAGCTGAAATGCGAGGCTTGCGCATTGTTGAAATCGCCAAGCACGGTCGCCTCGGTGGCGTCCTGCATGGCGCGCGCGTGCTGCGATGGCTTCCAGGCTTTTCCCTGCCCTTCGTGGCATTCGACGCAAACGGCCGAACCCACGAAATCTGAAGGCCGCGCCGCGTTATCCTCCGCCGCCAAAGCCAAGCCGCACCAAGCCATCGCCGAGCATAGAACGGCAATCGCAAGGCGGGATCGGCCTCGAGCCCGCAGCCAACGATCTGCGCCTTTCCTCATCCGCCTGCCTCATGCCGCGATAACCCGCCGAAAGCTAAGGCCCGCGGCACGAGAAAGCAATGGATGATAAAAGCTCACACTTCAGCAGCGCTTACCAGAAGAGCGCGGAGAGGAACCCCGGAAACGGCCGGTAATAGGCATAGCGCGGGTAATAGGCGTAGCGCGGGAATAGCGGTAATAGGCATAGTGCGGCCGATAATAACGCCAGTGGTGGGCTACCCTGATTCTCCTGTGATAAGGATGAACTGCGGCCAGGCGCCTTCTTGCGTGAATGCCGGCGTGCCTGATGGGCCTTGCATGCACCGTTCTCTGGGTCCGCGACTTGTTAACCGTTGTTTCGGACTGGCCCTGGAACCATCCCGGAGGAAGGTACGATTTTTCATCCTGCGCTTTCGCGGCAACGAATGCCCCGCAAGCGATGAAGGCCGCCAAAAGCCCCACTTTCAGCCGTGTACGCATTATAACCTCAACTTTCCCCTACTCAACTCCCGGCAAGCGGATACACTTTGGTCATCAACCTTTCTGATCGCTTACCGTACCATAGTGATTGAATGCTTAATGAGTTAATTTTGACTAAACTCGGCAGGACAATCTGTTTACGCTCTGTTTTTGAATTGCAAATTCGCGACGCGATTGTTTCGCGTTTGTGGCGCCAGGCCCGGGGGCTGAAAAGGGCTGATGACTCGCTCGGTGCGCCTGCGGTGAGGGCGTGGCGCGCACGCGCTTTTCTGAGTGGTCCCCGCGGCGGGAATGATGGTTGCGGTTCTTGCAAACGCTATGGCCTAAAGCCTCGTGCGCTTAATCGGACGCGGGCCTCGATACGCTTCTGCATGCACATTGGACCTCACTTTTATCCCCGGATTGGCTTCCCGCTTGTCACGGATTTTCTTGAGTGAGCATTGTACGAGAAAGCGCCTTGCCGGGAAGTTAATGGGTAAGTATTTGATATTATTACGGAAATTCCAGAACGGATGGCGCTCCCGGCGCACGCGCCGGTCTGACTTCGGAGCGTCGTGGTTAACACGGGAATCTCGGATTATATTTAACGGACTTTTCAGAGCCCATTTAATGCCAAAATTCCCGCATTAAATTCTATTTAATGGGGTGATTGGCGGCAAAAAAGCTGTTCACTTTCAACGTGTTGGAACCGCCCGCCTACCGCCCTCGTAGGCCTCGTTCCGCGCCGGATAAATGCATTGTTAAGCCTAATCAAGCGTAAATTGGACCGGAAATAAATCGGCTGCGCGCGCCTTAACCAGTTTCACATTAACGCTCAACGCCGCGAACGAAGCGTTAAGGATCTAACGTCCTGGCGAGCCGGAAGCCGACGTCGTCGACCCGGACGCCTAGAGCGATCCTGTGGCGGTCCGCAGCGCGGAGGCGCCTCGGAGAGTTGAACCAGGACCCGCCGCGAAGAACACGACTGCTGCAATCTCCGCTCGTCCAAGCGGAACCATCGACCGGCGCCCCGTCATAGGCGCCGTGCCAGCAATCCTCAACCCAGCTCCACACATTCCCATGGACCTGATAAAGCCCCCAGGGATTCGGCTTGAACGAATTCGCCGGAACTGTCTTCGCCCGGTGTTCGCCCTTAGACCCGCCGCCAGCGTAAACAGAGGTCCCATCGTAATTGGCCTGTTCAGGCGTGATCGACGATCCCCACCAGAAGGGCGACGAGGTTCCAGCCCGCGCCACATATTCCGCCTCGGCCTCAGAAAGAAGGCGATAGGATTTCCCCGTCGTGTTCGCCAACCAGGAACATAGGCCTTGGCGTCGTTCCAATTCACACACACCACAGGGTGGCTATCGTCTTGATCGAAGCCGGGCGACCGCCAGGAGGCTGATTTGTCTTCCTTCCACTCGCTGCCGGGAGCCCAGGTCCAGCAGCCGCCATCGGTCTTATGTCCCGTCGCTTCCACGAATTTCGCAAACTGCGCTCGTGTGACCGCCGATCGCCCAACCGCGAAAGGCTTGGCTATTCTCACCTCATGCCGAGGGCTTTCGGTCCCCGCTTGCAGGCTTTCCCGTTCGGGTTCATCGGTCGGCGAACCCATCGTGAAGCTGCCCGCAGGCACGATCACCATCTCCGGGCAATCCGCGCAATCCTTGAAGCTAACCGCAGGCTTGATGCAGAGCTCCACAGCCGGCGCCGCCACCGAGACGAGCATGCCGTCGCAACGATTGTCGCTCGCGGCCGCCCTCTTCCGCACGACAAGCACCGTCATCGCGACGAGCGCCACACCTAAATGATGAGCTTCAACGCCGCCATACACCCTCCTTCCGCCTGCGGATAACCCGCCTGGCGCTTTAAGCCTGTCTATTGCTTCGTGAGGCTGCGCATCCCGTCCAAAGCCGGCAGAGAAGTTGTGGTTCCAGGCGGGGCAAGATCGTCAGCGGTGAGGTGGCCAACCCGGCCACTTGGAAAACCTAAAAGCGTCGCGCCCATGATCGCGGGCGGGCCCCGGTACGCTTTTCTGCGGCCCTCTGTGCAAGAGCACCTAATTCTTAAGCAATGTTCCTTTTATGATTGAGGGGCCGCTGGGGCGTCTTTTTGAAATGGTATCGGGGTCCACGGTTGGAAGCCATCGGACTTCCACGTCCGGCCAGTATGGCTATCTAATAATAGCACTAACCCGCGACCATTATCTGACGGCATCATAATAATCTGATACCGGCCAACGCTCAACGGTCCGTTCATGACAACCCTCCAGCTAAAGCCAGAAAGGTTATCACGAGTTTCGGTCCCCGGATAGAAAGGCACGTGGCAAGAGCCAGCGCAGGCCTCCAAGCCGATCAGGCAGGGCGGAAGATTAGCAAGGCGGTTCCAAGCTGACTGCGCGAAAGCTTCGCCTTGAGGACGATGGCGCCGGAGGCCGATCAAGTGGAAAACGTTCTTGCCGATATCGATGCCGATGACGGCAACCTGTGTGCTGGGTGGGCATCGGTGTAAGGGCGGCTGGGTGACCGGGTTGTCCCGATCACCTGTTCGTCCGAGAAATACAGAGCAAAGCCTGCATTTCGATCAAGTCAAGCGGCCTTGGCGGCGCGTTCCTCTGCTTCCATCGCCCTCATATACACATCGAGCAGAGTCTCGCGCTCATCGCGCTCATCCTTATCCTCTTTCCTCAGCTTGATGATCTCCTTGAGGATCTTCACATCAAAACCCTCGGCCTTCGCCTCTGCGAAGACTTCCTTTTTTTGCTCGTTCAATTCCTGCAATTCAGTGTCCAGGTTCTCGATCCGCTCCACGAAAGAACGGATCCGTCCGCCGGGAATGCTGGTGTCTGACATGGTGCCTCTTTGCTTAATGAGTTCGCAAAAGTTGGCGCAAAGAAATAACCAATGCGTTAACGAAGAGAGCTTCAACCCGCCGCCCTCGAATTTTCCACCGCAAATCGCGGGCCACGCCGTTACGGAAAACAGGTCGTTGCCGCGAGGAGGCAGGGCCAGCGACGAGCCTGCAAGTTAAGCGCGTCGAACTGATTCGGAATCCCCTTGTTGTCATGGCCGCCCTCCGAGGCGGCCATTCAGAATAACAATTTCATATCCTTTGGATTTAAGGAATGGATGGCCGGGTCAAGCCCGGCCATGACATCGGTTCCGACTACTCGCAAAACGCTTTAGCCTGGCTCCGGCCAGCGGCGAGCGATCGCCATGGCCGAAGCGACGGCGGGTCTTGTCGCGGCATCACGTCTTCAGCCGGTAGCCGGTCCTGAAGATGCGCCACACGGCGAACATGCAGGCCACAAGGAAGAACGCCGTCATGAAGAGGCTGAGGCGCACGCTCACGTCGGCGATATTGAAGAAGCTCCAGCGGAAGCCACTGACGAGATAGACGACCGGGTTGAACAGCGTCACCTTCTGCCAGACGGGCGGCAGCACGTGAATGGAGTAAAATGTCCCGCCGAGGAAGGTGAGCGGCGTGACGACGAGCAGCGGAATGATCTGAAGCTTTTCGAAGTTGTCGGCCCAGATGCCGATCAGGAAGCCGAACAGGCTGAAAGTCAAGGCCGTGAGCACCAGGAAGGTTATCATCCAGAACGGATGCGCGATCTGAAGGGGTACGAAAAAGCCCGCCGTTGCGAGAATGATGACGCCAAGGATGATGGACTTCGACGCCGCCGCGCCGACATAGCCCATCACGATCTCGGTGGATGAGATGGGGGCGGACAGGATTTCGTAGATCGTGCCGATGAAGCGCGGGAAGTAGATGCCGAAGGACGCGTTCGCGATTGAGTTCGTAAGCAGCGTCAGCATGATCAGCCCAGGCACGATGAACGCCCCGTAGCTCACGCCCTGAATGTCGGTGATGCGCGAGCCGATCGCCGAGCCGAACACGACAAAATAAAGCGCCGTCGAGATGACAGGCGATATGACGCTCTGCATCAGCGTGCGGCGCATGCGCGCCATCTCGAAGGTGTAGATTGCGAGGACGCCGCGCCAGTTCATTTTCCGCTCACAAGGCCAACAAAAATATCTTCGAGAGAGCTTTCTCTCGTGTTCAAGTCCTTGAACCGGATGCCCGCCTTGCTGAGGTCGTTCAACAAGGACGCGATCCCGGTTCGCTCGGCATGAGAGTCGTAGGTGTAAACGAGCTGGCAGCCATCCGAGATGAGCGTCAGATGATGGGCCGACAGCTCCGGAGGCAGCGTGTCCACCTTGTGTTGCAGGTCGAGCGTGAGCTGCTTCTGGCCGAGCTTGCGGATCAGCTCATCCTTCTTCTCCACGAGGATAAGCTCGCCCCTGTTGATGACGGCGATCCTGCCGGCCATCTCCTCCGCCTCTTCGATGTAGTGCGTGGTGAGGATGACGGTGACGCCCGAGGCGCTCAGCTCCCGGATGAGTTCCCACATGGCTTTGCGAAGTTCGACGTCGACGCCCGCGGTCGGCTCGTCGAGGAACAGGATTTGCGGCTCATGCGCGAGCGCTTTCGCGATCATGACGCGGCGCTTCATGCCGCCGGAAAGGGTGAGGATCCTGCTCTTCCTGCGATCAAACAGCGAGAGGTCCTTCAGCACCTTCTCGATGTGCGCAGGGTTTGGCGGCTTCCCGAACAAGCCCCGGGTGAACGAAACAGTGGACCAGACGGTCTCGAAGGTGTCTGTCGTCAGTTCCTGCGGCACGAGCCCAATTCTCGCGCGGGCCGCTCGGTAATCTTTCACATTGTCGTAACCGTCGACCGTGACGGTGCCGCTGGAGGCGTTGACGGTGCCGCAAATGATGCCGATGAGCGTCGTTTTGCCTGCGCCATTCGGCCCGAGAAGCGCGAAGATCTCGCCGGGATAAATGTCGAGGTTTACGCTTTTTAGCGCTTGCAGCCCCGAGGCATAGGTTTTGGTGACGTTTGAAACGGAGATGATGGGTTGCATTCAGGTGCTGGAAAAAGGCAGGTGCTGTTCTTTGAGCAATGCCGCTCTAAAGAACAGAAAATGTCGAGCCTGTCATCTTGCAAGACGGATGCGCCGTGACGCGCCCCGGATTTGGACCAAGCATCCAAACCGCTTTGCGATCTGAAAACAGCCTCTGCCTTCAAAAAGACTCCTTGGCCTAGCGGTGTGGCCCGGTCTTTAGAAACCGCCGCCCGTCGCCGCCGCCTGATGGACCGCCGTTATGTTCAGTAGAGCGAAGGCAATGCTCAAAATCAGCATTGCACCCATGAGCGCGGCGATAGAAGCGTAAGTAAATTTCACCAGTCATCCCCTTAATTTGATCGCGAATGTGAATTCACCTGTTCTGGATGTTCAAAACTCCAGAGCCAAAACGCGCCAATGCCTGGGCGAGGAAATTCTCGCTTGGCGAAGGCCTACTTGATTATGGCTGTTTCACCCTTCTTACCTGATTTGTCCTTTCCGGACTCTAAAAACTTCCTGTCGTGTTTCTCGGTTCCATTGCAAATTTGTATCATTACTCCGGGACCGTTGCCTCTCAGGCACAAGCTTCCGACGCCGGCCTTTTCCGACCAATCCTCTCTATCGAGCTATAATGCTGGGAAGACCGATAGGGCGCCGCGAACAGACTGCGGATAGCGATCACTTTTGCGTATGAACGCGTTTTCGGTCAAAGACGGCTTCTTGACCCGAATTCAGCGGAGGGATCACCGCTGCGACAAGTTCCCCCAGCAGACTAAAGCGCGTTGCGATTTGCTGACACCGAGGTCATGGCCGGGCTTTGACCCGGCCATCCAGTCCCGAAACCCAAAAAGATGGAGTTTGCCGCCCTGGATGGCCGCCTCGGAGGGCGGCCATGACAACAAAGGGATTCCGAATGATTTCGACACGCTCTAAAGGTCTGGTGGCGGACTGACCCCGGCTGTTCCGGGCATTTTTTGCCGCCGATCCATGGAACGCCCCAATCTGGAGATGGTGCTTTCTGCGGCTTCCAGATCCCGAGAGGCGCCCCTCACTTCAAAATCAGGCCGAGCTTGACGAGGCGGGCACGGATGCCGCCTTCCTGCCTGCCAAGAGCCGCGGCCATGGCCTTGACGCTCTCGCCCCGCTTGTGCCGGGCGGAAATGTCGGCGTCGTCCTCGGCGGTCCACTTTTTACCGGCGTTCGCGAGTCGGCCATTTTGGGCGGATTTCGCCTGCGCGGGCGGAAGCCCCTTCATGTCCCTGAGATGAGCCTGATGAAGGGCCTCGGTCCTGGCGACCCCTGTGGTGGCGAGGCGCTCCTGTTCCTCCTCCGAAGAGCGGCGGAAATCGTCGTCCTTCGCCAGCGCCTCGGGATGCACGCGCAAAGCGCGCTCGTTCCAGCCGAGAAGGTGAAGGCCGCTCAGGCTTCGCACCCGCGAAAGCGCGACATAGCCCTGCCCGTATTCGAAGGCGTTCGACAGATCCATCACGGCGGCGTCGAGCGACATGCCCTGGCTCTTGTGAACCGTGATCGCCCAGGCGAGGCGCAGCGGAACCTGCTCGATCCCGGCCTTGAACGCCTCCTCTTCGGCGACCTTCCATTCCGCAGGCTTGGCGAAAACGGTCGAGCCGTCTTTCGTAACGACGACGGGAAAACCGTCTTCGCGCGCGAATTCGGTCACAACGCCGAGTGTGCCGTTCACGAACCGGCCTTCCGGATCGTTCTTGGTGAACATCACGATGGAGCCAACCTTGAGGTCCAGCCGCTCGGGCGAAAGGCAGCCGCGCTTGAGGCCTTCGGCGAGAAGCTTGTCGCCCATCGAGGTCATGAGGAAGCTTCGGGCCTCACCCGGCAGTTTCACAAGCTCAGCCTGATTGATCCGGTCGACATCCATATTGTGGGTGAAGAGGCGCGTGACGCTTCCCGGCAGGCTGTCCATCTTGAGTTTGCGGCCCGCCAGCACTTCGCGGTGCTCTTGCCCGAAGCGATTGGAGCGGATCGCGCCTAGAAGGGACGAGAACCCGGCATCGGTCTGGCGATGCTGCTCCGTCAGATAGCAGATCGCGGGATCGAGGTCGCGCCAGGCGCGCGAGGCGTAGGCGAAAGGCGAGCGGTCGGTTTCGTCCTGGCTTTCCATTTCGGCGCTCGCGTGCTCGTCGCGGCGCACGACCGGCGGGAGCTGGAAGAAGTCGCCGACAAAGACAGCCTGCAGGCCGCCGAACGGATCATTCGATTTGCGGACGAACTGGCAGACCTGGCTGACCGCGGACAAGGTTTGCCCCGACAGCATCGAGACCTCGTCTATGATGAGCACGCGCGTCTTTTTGATCCGGTCGGTGACGCGCCGGCTTTTCGCGATGGCGTCCATGTCGGAGCGTGTGATCTGCGAGCGCGCGCCGATCCCGCTCCAGGCATGCACGGTCATCCCGCCGATCTGGGCGGCGGCGATGCCCGTCGACGCGGTCACAGCGACCGGGATGCTCTCACGCCGCAAGTGGCTCACCAGGCGCGCCGCCACGTAGCTTTTGCCGCTTCCCGGCTCGCCTGTCAGGAACGCGCTCGCGCCGGTTTTCAGAATCTGCAGGGCTTCGTCTTGTTTCATGAACCGCCATTGCCGCCCGGATTGCTCGGACGCAACAATAGGAGAACAGAATTGCGGCCAACAAGTCTCGCGCGAAAAGCGCCCCCAGAATTCGTCTTCGACGGGGGTTCGCTGGCGGAAACGCCGCCTTCCCGCACTCATTCCGCGGTAGGACGCCTCTCAGCTTTTCCTTATTGGCCCGTGCGTGACTTTATGGCCTCGCGGATTTGCGCCTTGACCGCCTCCAGGTTGAAGCTTGCGGGCTTCTGCATCGGCGGAAAGTCGATGAAGGTCTCACCAATCTGCGCGACCTCCTGCTGGACGAAGACGAAGCGCCAGAATTCGTAGGCGAACCAGGAATAAGTATTCAGGGATTGCGTAGGCAGGCTCGTGCGCTCGAGCGGATCGAGACGAAGGTTCACGAGGATCGGCCAATCGACCTTGACCGTGCCGCCGAGCCAGCCGCCGGGCTGGTCGATAAAGCGGTATTTGTAATCGCCGATGCGCACCGCTCCGAGCGTGGACTCGGCAAAATAGACGATTTCGTTGCGCTTCGACGCCGCTTTGCCGGAGAGGAAGTCGAGCTGGTTGTAGCCATCGAGATGAACCTTGTAGGTTTGCTCTCCGAGCTGTTTCCCCTTTTTCAGCTCCTCGACGATGTTCGGGTCGCCGGCGGCGGCCAGGAACGTCGGGAACCAGTCGAGCCCCGACATTATTCCGTTTTCGACCTTGCCCGTCGGCACGTGGCCCGGCCAGCGCACGATGCACGGCACGCGGAAGCCGCCCTCAAGCACGGTTCCTTTCGCGCCGGCGAAGGGGGTTTGGCCGCCATCTGGCCAGGTGAAGTTTTCGGCGCCATTGTCGGTGGAGAAGACGACGATGGTGTTGTTATCAATCCCCTTGTCCTTGAGCTTCTGCATGACCGCCCCGACGACGTCGTCAAGCTGCGCCATTCCGGCCTCATAGACCGACCACCCGTTTTCGGGCGTGCGCATCTTTTCGTATTTCTCCGAAAGGTGAGTGATGACGTGCATGCGGGAGGGGTTGAGCCAAAGGAAGAAGGGCTTTCCATCCGCCGTTGTCTTGTCGATGAACGCGATGGCCTTGTCGCGGATGACCTCGTCAATCGTCTCCATGTTGTATTTTATGCCCGGCATCGGATGTGGCGGCAGCGGGCCTTCATCGACGATCTTCTGCCTGCCGACCTTTCCCCAGCGCGGTTCTACGGTCGGATCGTCCTTGTCGCTTGCCAGCGTATGAAGCAGATTGCGCGGACCCACCTTGTTCAACAGGTCCGGCGGATAGTTGTGATGAAAGGGGTCTTCCATCGCGTCGAGGTGATACAAATACCCCCAGAACTCATCGAAGCCATGCACTGTCGGCAGGAACTCATTGCGATCGCCCAAGTGATTTTTGCCGAACTGGCCCGTAGCGTACCCTTGCGCTTTCAATGCGGTGGCGATTGTGGGCGCCTGCGCCGGCATGCCGATAGCGGCGCCCGCCTGTCCTACGGTCGTTAGCCCCGTGCGGATCGGCAGTTGGCCGGTTATGAAATTGGCTCGCCCCGCCGTGCAGCTTGCCTCGGCGTAATAGTCGGTGAAAATCATGCCTTGGGCGGCCAGTTGATCGATGTTCGGAGTCCGCCCCGCCATCATCCCCCGGTGATAAGCGCCGATGTTGAGCCAGCCGACATCGTCGCCCATGATGAAGAGAATGTTCGGCCGTTGCGCGCCCGGCGCCGCCGCTTGCTGCGCAAACGCCTGCGCGGTCAGGGCCACAATCGCCAAAGTGAGTGCGGCGATTAGTGAAATGCGAGGGAGCGCAATTCCGGCTTTACGCTGTTGCCCGTTCACTGAATTTCTCCCTTTTGGCTTCGCTTAAGTAGTTCGTTGAATGCTCATCGACAGGAAGTGTTCCAGCGAGAAAGCCGATTTGGCGCGCAGAAACCTATGCCGGCGCGCATAAGCTTTTTTTATTCTGTTACTTGAACGCTATTCTATAGTGTCACGAATCATGCGCTCCTCCTGTGCGGCTCGGCTACAAGGGAACGCAACAATGGCGCGGGAAAATTCTCCAGGACACTCTGCAGGAAGAGGTTGCCGTGTTTCTTCCGCTTCCAGACAACTTGCAATAAGCGCCCTTGCCCTGATTTGCGGTTTTATCGCTGGCGTCCCAGAAAGCCAGGCCGCCGAATACGGCTTCACCACCTATCCACTGGGAAGCCAGGCTTTCGGGGCGGGCATCACGCCGCCGCCCGGCACTTATGTCACCGACAGCATATCCTACTTCACCGGCTCGATCGGCGGGAACATCGATATCGGCGGCGTCGTCTTCAATGCCGGCGCCAAGGCTGAGTTCTTCTCTGAAGGCGTCAGCATCCTGATGGTGCCCGAGACAAAGGTCCTGGACGGAAATCTGGGGCTGCTCGTGTCCGTTCCTGTTTCCCATATGAATTTGGAAGCGGGCGCGACCGGCCCCCGGGGCAACACTGTCAACGACACGACCGAAGGGTGGGGTCTTGGCGATACGGTGCTTCAAGTGCAACTCGGCTGGAATTCAAGCGATTTCTCCCACACCTTCCATGTGCTCGGCGTCATACCGACCGGGAACTACCAGCCGGGCTTCTATCCCTTGACAGGGTTCAATCGCCCTTCGCTTGACGTCGGCTGGGCTTTCACCTGGTTTGAGAAGAACACGAAGCTCCAATTCAACGGCGCTATCGGCTTCATGGCGAGTTTGGAGAACGAAGACACCCAATATCAAACCGGCGACGAATTCCACGCGGAATGGGCCGTTGGCTATAAATTCGATAACGGCCTGATCCTGGGCGTCGCCGGCTACGACTACAGGCAACTCACCGGCGATTCCGGTTCGGGCGCCCTTTTGGGCTCATTCATCGGAAGCCAGGATGCGATCGGGCCAAGCCTCTCATACTCGACAATAATCGGCAAAACGCCCGTCACGATCAGCGTTCGCGACTACGACCAATATGATTGGAAGAACTTCTTCCATGGCAATGTGTCGATCGCCTCGTTCACGGCAGCCTTCCCGGCTGGCCAGGCTTTAGAGGGGTCCTCGCTCAAGTAAGCGGCCCTGCGGCTCCAAACCACACGGACATCATCGCCATCCGGCACATGCGCGGCAGGAAGCATGAGCTTGTGCATCGGTTCAGGCGGATATAGACCTAGCGGCTGAGCGGGACAAATCACACGATGATGCGGGCATGCTGGAATTCGTCTTTCTGGGATTCTTCTTTTTTACGATCTTAGTTTTTGTCTTGGCGTACTGGCCAAAGACATCGCGGACGCGCTCTCCCGCGCGAGGCGCGGCCGATGGTGCGTCGCCGAAGGGGGCCCCGGCCCGGGCGGTCCAGGCCGCTCCAACGTCACGCCGGGTGGCGCTCGTCATCGGCAACGGCGCCTATAGTTCGGTCGACCGGCTAAAGAACCCCGCTAATGATGCATCCGCCGTGGCTGGCTCGCTGACCCGCCTCGGCTTTAATGTTGTCGAAGAACACGACCTCGGCGTGGCGCAAATGCAACGCGCGCTCAGAGACTTCGAAGATAAGGCCGAAGGGGCGGACTGGGCCTTGGTTTATTATGCCGGGCATGGCTTGGAGCAGAACGGCAAGAACTGGCTCATCCCGGTCGATGCCGAACTGACCCGCGCCACTGATCTCCCGGACGAGGCTATTCCGGTGGATCGCGTGCTGGATCGTCTGTCGGGGGGGAGGAAGCTGCGGATGGTGATCCTCGATGCATGCCGCACCAACCCGTACTTGGCGCGCATGGTGATGAATGGCGCCGCCACCCGCGCTGTGGCGCAAGGGCTTGCCGCCATTGATCCCACGCATGGCGAGGTTGTGTTTTACGCGGCGCGCGACGGCAGCGTGGCGGCCGATGGACCCGGCGCGAACAGTCCATTCGCAACGGCGCTCGTCAAGCATATGGAAGAAGAAGGCGTGGAACTCGGCCGCTTTTTCCGCAAAGTGACCAGCCGTGTGCTAAAGATGACCAAAAACCAGCAAGAACCCTTCGTCTACGGCCGCATTCCGGACGAGGACTTCTATTTCAAACCGCCGCAATGATCGCCACCGATGGAACGGCCTATAGGAGGATGCTGAAAACGCAGAATCCAGGCTTCATCCTTCGACAGGCTCCGAGGTCGCGCAATATCAATGGCTTGCACCTCATGGTTAGCCCGTCGAACCAGGGCAACACCGCTTTTTAGCATCCCTGATAGAGCCGGGGATAAAGGATAGACCGTACTCGGCGCGGCTTCGCGCCCAATGGATGCCGCCCTGCCTCTTCGCTGACATAAAGAAGTAACTTAGGAATAGGTTAAATGAACATAACGCTATGATTGCTTGACTAAAAAAACAATGAAGTCGGCATGTTTTGGTTTATTTTTATCGGCATCCACTTATCTGACGATTTTGGTTCTTGTTTCGATATTTCGGCAGAAAGCCGCCCCACGGGAGCGCCGGGTGGCGCTCGTCATCGGCAACGCCGCCTACAACTCGCCCCGCTAACCCGCTAGATACCGCTATGAACGATGCGGATGCTGTGGCTAATGCTTTAACTCGTCTCGGCTTCGAGGTTGTCCAAAATCTGATCTCCGCATTGACAGAGGAGGGAGCGTGTCAAAGATTTAAGGATAGGGCCAGAGGCGCGGCATGGGGATTGGTGTATTATATGGGTCATGGCATGGAGTTAGGAGGGGAAGAATTGTCTCGTCCCAATTGATGCCAAACTTACCAAACGCGCCGATCTCACGGACCAAGCGCTTTGCGGAGGACGTACTGGAATGCCTAATCCGGGGCAGCTGGCTACGGCTTGTGATCCTCGATGCATGTCGCAATTGTTTGTTACGCCTCGCTGATGGAGAACGAGGGCCTTATTCGAGTTACGCATGGGCTAGCCGCTATGAAGCCTGAGTATGGCGAGATAGTGTTTTTTGCAGCACGCCACGGCACCGTGTCCTGGCAGGGAAAGACGAAAACAAACTCAGTGTTTTCACGGAGGCACTCTTAAAACATATGGAGGAGGAGGGGCTGGAGCTAGGCCGGTTCTTCCGCAAGGTAACCAACAGCGTGCTGGAGGCGACCAAGGCGGCAGACCCGAACAAGGAGCAGGAGCCCTTTGTCTACGGCCACATCCCCGATGAAGACTTCTATTTCAAACCGCCGCGGCGATCCCGCTGATTTAGAAAGCCCCTGACGAGGCGTCTGAAGCAAAATCTTTTGGGGCGATTTCGCGGGAGCGCCTGCTGACCAGGCTTCTTCGAACCTCGCTGCAATGGCCTCGCTGGCATTCCTGCTGCGAACCAACTTTGCAGCGTCTCGCGCCACGACCAAAAAACCGCTTGGTCACGAGATATTGATTTGGCGCTGCAGCGGCTTCGATATTTGATTTAGATCAAACTTGGCCAGCCGCGCTTTATGTGTGGCCCGCCAATGGACGTTCTGACAGCGCTCCTGGCCGCCGCGAAAATAGCCTGGCCCGCTGTCGGTATAACGCGTCTCCGGTCTAATTGAGACAAACCGAATGGAGACAGTCATGAAAACCCATTATTTTGTATCGCCGCAACAGCGCCCAAGATCAGTATCTTGAGTATAGTTAAGCAGAATGATCAGTATTTAAGACGACAGAAGGCATTAGCTTATTATTAATACAGACTGCATAACGTTATAATTATAACTAATATTATAAACGACAAAAATAAGTGATAGGCAATCATACATTTGGGTGATGCACTACAATCTGTTTTTCTTCACAGTAAAAGGTTCATGGACTTTGATATCTTCTGCGACTACGCACAAGATATCAGACACCATGTCTCGCCAAGAAAACTTGGTTGAGAGGCGCCGTAGAAGTTCCATTGATCATATCTGGAACTGAGTTCCTAAAAGAGGAACGTGCGATTAGCACCAGAAAAATAGATGGGATTTCATTGGCTTCTCCCAGTGGAGGATAAACATGAAGACCTTCCTTGCAATAGCGGGCGGTGTTTTGCTGGCTCTATCTTGTGTGACAGCGTCGGATGCAAGATCGCATGCCAACCGGCAGGCTCCACCCCAAACTCAAATTCAAACTCAAACCGAGCCTACCTACTACTACGGTGAGGAGCGTGCCCGGGATAATTCCTGCTTTCAATCCGTTCCCGCGTTGTACGGGTGCAGCGTAAACGGCGGTTGAGCGCCGTATCCAACCGCGCCTCCAAGGCGCGGTTGAGGACCGATCCGAACATGGCGCGCGCGACAACCTCGATCATTGTTGGTCTCTAACCCTGGCGTGCATCGCCTGGAGGGGAATAACCATGAGGACCTTCGTTACACTATCGGCCGGTGTTTTGCTGGCTCTATCCTGTGCAGCAACGGCGAATGCGGGACCGCAAACCAACAGGGAGGGTCAAACTCAAAGTGAGCCCTCCTCCTACGATCCGGATTACGATAGCCAGAAAAACACGCGGAACTGGGATAATTCCTGCCTTCATGCCGTTGCCGCCAGGGACTGGTGCAGCTCAAACGGCGGTTGAGGGCGTCCGGTTAAGCGCACGGCGCTTGAACGGCGCTCGCTTGACGCCGCCGCTGCCGCAAGGCGAGCAATCCCCAGGAGAGGATGGAAAGGCTGAACACGGCGGGCAGAATGAGCATGGCATTCTGCAGCCCCGTTCCCGGGGTCTCCGGGCGGTAGCCCCAATCGGCGAGGTTGCCTACGATCACAGGGCTCCAGAAGTCGCCGAACAGGTGGATGACGAAAATCGAGGTCGCCATCGCGCGAGCTCGCAGGCTCACGGGCACGCTTTCTATCAGAAGCGTGTTGATGGGGCCGGTGGGCAGGAAGGCAAAAAACATCGCTGCGCCAAGGCATACCATCGACACCCGCGCGCTGTCGCTCCAGAATGCCGCTGCGGCCGCAAGAACGGTCAAAAACGCAGACACCGTCAGCAGATAGGCGTAGCCCGCGCGCGATTTTTTATGCCAGGCGCTGGCGGCGAAACCGCCAATCAGCGTTCCGAGCAGGCCAGCCACGACGAGCGTTCCGCCGAAGAATTGATCCGCAAACGAGAGTTCGAGCTCGTGGACGCGGTTCAAGAACGTCGGCCCCCAGGCTGCGAAAGCGCCAAGCCCGAAGGTGTAGGCCGTCAGGCCGAGCAGGACGAGGACGTAATCCTCGATGCGGAACAGTTCGCGAAATCCGCTCAGGCCTGTTCTGGAAAAGCCTCCGCTGGCGAGATCGCCTTCGCCGGGCTTCCTGCGCGCCGGTTCGGAAAGCGTCAGAAGGCCCAGAGCAAGAAGCAGCCCTGGCGCGCCCGCCCAGAAAAAGCCGTAACGCCAGCCGCCATGCGAAAGGGCGAACCCGCCGAGCAGATAGCCGAGCGCCGACCCCACCGGCGTCGCGCTGTAAAAGATCGTCATCGCGTTATTGCGCCGTTCCGCCGTGAACAAATCCGCAATCCAGATTGGCGCCAGGACCGCGTAGCTGGCCTCTCCGAGCCCCACGAGGAGCCGGCATCCGAGGAACGTCCAATAATCGTGGGCAAATCCGCTGAGGATCGTGCCAAGGCTCCAGAAGGTCACGCCGAACACGATCAGGCCCTTGCGCGGCCAGCGGTCTCCCAGATAGCCGAAAGCGGGCGACGTGGCGAAATAGCCGATCATGAAGGCGGATGTCAGCCATCCGATCTCGCCGTCGGAAAGCTGAAGGTCCGCCTTGATGGGCGGCACGACCGACGCCAGCACGTAGCGGTCGAGATAATTGAACAGGTTGAGCCCGGTCAGGAGCGCAAGTCCGAGATAGGGGCGGCCTGTATCTGTTTTCATGTCCGGCTGGGTGAAGCGTTCAGATCAACCCGCCCTCAATCGGATTCGGTTAAAGGCGGAAAAGTTCAAGGGCCAGAGCAGAGCGCCGCGTCCAAATGGTCGGGCGCCGCTCAAGGCTCCATAGCCGATTTTTTTGTCTGAGTAACCCTCGGAACCCGAATTTGGAGGACGGCATCCACCGCCCTCGATTGCGTTTTACGGGACGCGTGTCGCCCCGAGGATCGTCACCCCGGAATGCGCCTCAGCGCATATCCGGGGCCGTTACAAATCGAAGCGCCTGTTGCGATCCCGGATACGACGCAGGCGTCGTTCCGGGATGACGAGTTCTAGGAATTGCGTCGCAACCGATCCCTATTTTGCGCACTCCGCTCTAGCCCTCCGGGTCGCTCGGGCCGCCGGTCGTCGGCGTGGCCGCAATCGCCGAAGTTTTCTGGACGCACTCTAGCTTTTCACCACCGCCGCGGTTTGCCCGAAGAGAACCTTTTTTGCCTCTTCAGTCATTGTCGCTTCCGTGTTGATCTCTTTCGCGCGCTCATAAGCCCGGACGGTGGCGGGGCGCGCCCTGATCTCCTCAAACCAGCGCTTCAGGTGCGGAAAGTCGGTGAGGTTCTGGCCCTGCCGTTCATGGGGCACGATCCAGGGATAGGAAGCCATGTCCGCGATCGAGTAATCGCCCGCAATGAAGGGCCTGTCCGCCAGGCGCTTATCGAGAACGCCGTAAAGGCGGTTGGTCTCCTTGACGTAGCGCTCGATGGCGTAGGGTATTTTCTCGGGGGCGTACTGGCTGAAATGGTGGTTCTGGCCAGCCATAGGCCCAAGCCCGCCCATCTGCCAGAACAGCCACTGCAGCACCTCAACGCGCCCGCGCAAATCCGGCGGAATGAAGTGCCGCGTCTTGTCCGCGAGATAAAGCAGAATGGCGCCGGACTCGAAGACGGAGACGGGCGCGCCGCCGCCTTCCGGGTCCCGGTCGATGATGGCGGGGATGCGGTTGTTCGGCGATATGGCCAGGAACTCAGGCTTGAACTGCTCGCCCGCGCCGATCTTTACCGGCACGATCGTATAGGGAAGGCCCGTTTCCTCCAGAAACATCGTGATCTTGTGGCCGTTAGGCGTCGTCCAGTAATACAGCTCGATCATGAGGGGTCTTTCGTAAACCTATAAGAACGGAAAACAGGCGCGCCGGAATGAGGGTCCATTCTTTGTCTCGAATGACCCGCACACTTCCCGCGAGCAATCTCTTCCAATCGCCCGGATTCATGGTGAACACAACCTTTGCATGCAAAAGCTCCCGGTTGTGGCATGAAGAAAGCGTTACAACGAAGAACGAGATTGAAGGACATGCTTTCACTTATCCTTGGATATCTGGGGCTTGCGCTTCTCCTGGGCGGAGTGGCCTGGGGCGCGATTATTCTATATTGCACCAGGCCGACGAAAGGGAAGTGGTGACGGGCTTTCAGCCCCGCGGCGCCTGCGGCCCGGCCGGGGCGCAATTTTACACGTTATTTCAATCCTATCCCAATTTACGCACGCCGATTTGTAACGGTCCCGGATATGCGCTGAGGCGCATTCCGGGGTGACCATCATCGGGACGCACGCGTCCCATGAAACGCATGTTGCGCTGAAGACGAAGCCTCTTTTCGAATTCGGGGGACCCCAATAGCGACAGCGTCTCCCTCCGGGCGCCAGGGGCAGAGCCGGAAGGAGACGCCTGTCTCGCTTTTTTGGCACGTTCATGCTTGGGGAGATGAATCGGCGCCACAACCAGAGCGTGCCATAAGTGGATTAAAAATAGGTGAGTGAATCTCCAAAAATGCGTCGGGACTCACGCGATTTTGCATCAGGGGACCGTTGCTTCGGCGCGCGGGTTGGCGGCGGTCGCCGGAGCGGTGACCGCGGCGGACCCCGGCTCTCCCTTCGCCAGGTCCTCGCCTGCTCCGGCTGGCAGACGCAGGAAGGACAGGACCGATAGCGCGCTGATGGCGGCGACGATCCAGAAGGCAAGCGCGAAGTCGGACTGCGTTATCGCGGTTTCGCCGCGAAAGCCGCGGCTCCCCTGCAAGATCAAGGCGCCCAGAGCCACCCCGAGCGAAAGCGAAACCTGCTGCGAGACGCTTGCGAAACTGGTGGCGCGGCTCATGTCACGCTGCTCAATGTCCGCGTAAGCCATCGCATTGATGGCGGTGAATTCGAGGGAGCGGAAAAAGCCGCCCGCGAGAAGCGTGGCGATGATGATCGCGTGGGCCGTTTCCGCCGTGAAAAAGCCCGTGGCCGCCAAAAATGCGGAGCTGATGCCCGCGTTGACGATCAGCACGTTGCGGAAGCCGAAGCGCCTGATGATCGGAGCCGCTGTCGCCTTCATCACCAGCGCTCCCGCCGACGCGGCAAACGTGATCGACCCCGATTGAAACGGCGAAAGGCCGAAGCTGAGCTGCAGCATCAGAGGCAGCAGGAATGGCACAGCCCCGACGCCGATGCGGAAGAAGGAGGCGCCGATCACACCCGCCCTAAACGTCGGGATGCGAAGCAGCCGCAAGTCGATCACAGGATTTTCGATGCGCCCCGCGTGCCAGACATAGAGGGCGCATATCGCAAGGCCCGCCGCCGTCAGAAGGAAGCCGAGCGTGAGCGAGCCCGCGTTCTCGCCCAGCACCGCAAGCCCGAACACGAAGGCCGAAAGCCCAAGCCCCGACAACGCGAAGCCGGTCTTGTCGAGCGGCGGCGTATCCGCCTCCATGACGTTCGTGATGTACTTCCAGGTGAGGACGAGGCCCAGCGCGCCGATGGGCACGTTGACGTAGAAAATCCAGCGCCAGTTGAAGTATGTGGTGATGAAGCCGCCGAGCGGCGGCCCGATGACAGGGCCGAGCAGCGCCGGGATGGTGAGCCAGGCCAGCGCCGAGATCAGCTCCGATTTGGGCACGCTGCGCAGAATGACGAGCCGCCCCACGGGCACCATCATCGCCCCGCCAAGGCCCTGCACGATGCGGAACAGCACAAATTCCGTCAGGCTGCTCGAAAGCCCGCACAGCATCGAGCCGGCTGTGAAGACAATAATCGCCGCCATAAAGACGGTGCGCGCGCCATATTTGTCGGCGACCCAGCCGCTGATCGGCACGAACACCGCGAGGCTCAGGAGATAGCTCGTGAGCGCCAGCTTCAGCGAGATCGGGTCTTCGTGAAGGCTCGCCGCGATGGCCGGAAGCGAGGTGGAGAGCACCGTGGAATCCAGGTTCTCCATGAACAGGCCGCAAGCGACGATCAGCGGAATGAGCTTCCGGGCGGGTATCAACTCGGGTCTTTCTCAATGGGGTTGCGGAAGGGGGCGTCCGCGTTGGCGGCAAGTGTACCCTCATCTTTAAGGGACACACAACCAGCGCCGCTGTTTCATGAAAATCAAATACTGGCATCGAACCTTCGCCATCAGAGTGCCACTGCGCGGTTCACATTCGGTGAGGCGGTGACTTTAGGCTTCACATATTATGGGAGCAAGGGGCATCAAACCAACCTTCAACCTTGCGCTAAAAGTTGCTCTAACTTATAGGGGGTTCCGCGGAAGTAAAGCTCGTCTAATCGAGCAACACCGCGTCGTACAGCACTCATCCAAGTCTGTTTATCACTTCTTTGGATTATTTTGATGCATATCTTTAACATCGCCAGGATCTCATCAAGGTGAGTATCCGGCTTTGAATTGAGAGCAGCCAAAGCCCGTCCAAAATTAGCCGCATCGGTAGCATCTTTTACTTCAAATTTTAAATTGCTAACAATCTTTGAAAGTAGATCTGCCGCCTGGCCTCCTGCGCAATGGAACGCACTGATCTTGCCGAGGGCGCGATCTCTATACATCTCTCTTCGTTTTAGCGGTGCTGCGGTGTTCATTATAAAGTCTGCGAGTTCAATATCGCTCAACCCCGCCTTGCGCGCATAATAATAGATTGGAAGCCATGCACCATTGCCGCCCTCAATAGCGCACTTGATATATTCCTTGGGATCATAAGGCGCACTCATGTCCAAGAACTCCTGGATCAAGTCGGCGGGAGTCACGAAGCCTTTTCGAATAATCGCTCCCCTAGCATCCACGGCCTGCACATTACCAATGAGTTGTAAGGTTGGCTCGCCTTCCGTTTCGTGGAATTCTCCCTCCCGAATGAACTTTATTTGTTCAAGTAGATCTCGCCCGATGAAAATTGACCGTTTTTCGTCGCTTAGTACTCCATGGGCCAAGTCAGCCACCATAGCGTCTCTTGGTCCGAGTGTTAATAGCTTTGCCACCATCGGCAATATCTGCTCACGAGTTGCACGATCCCTTTCGTCTAATATAGACCTTAAATCACTGTACTTAATTCGGGCTGATTGACCCGGATAACGAAAGTAGATATCTCCTTCTCTGACATCATTGCCCTCGCCTTTGGTTGCAATGACTGGAGGGCTGAGATGCCGGTACACGTAAATGATGCCGACTTGTAACCGTCCCAGGGAGATTTCAGAAATCTCGACCCTGGGTGTTGGATCAAAAGTTGACTTTATTTTCTTTGCGAATGCAGCCGGATCAGCGTCAAAAAATTCAGAGTTCGCAAGTCCAACCACTTTATAACTGTCGTCGGCAGCAATGCCGTTTGCGAGCGCCTTATCCTTAACCCCAAATAGTACGTATCCACCTTGGTTATTGGCTAGCGCTGCAATCGCACGTAACCATTTGTCGGCATGCTTGAATCCGAAGTTTTCCTTGCACTCATGACAATCGCTTTCACCATGCTTGAATTTCCATGCTCCTGTCTCGCTCCTTATGAACATCTCGCAGAGAGTTCGCTGACTGAGTGGGTGGCTCTCACGTGGTGGCTGAATGCCCGGCACCGTCACCGAAGCAGTGATTTTCGTCGCTCTGAACCCAGCTAGGAAAGCCTCCAAGCTCTCATGACTAGCTGCGGGGATATCCCGGCTGTTGCTGTACGTTCCCGACCTTATTCCAGATATTCTTCCAGAGTTTACTGCACGGTCTGGCCTGTTAAAGAAGAACTGGATATCGTGATTCTTCATTCCGCGTATTATCATTGATTTAATGAGAGCAATCTCATTATCGTCTATCGTTTTCATCATGGATCGTTCTACTATTCTCTACGCGGCTCCATTTGGCATAATGACACCTTGTAGCTCGCGGCTTGACGGCTTCGAGTGTCTAACTCATTCGAGGAAATAGCACAAGCAACCAAGCAGGCACCTATCACGTGGCTGTCGGGGTCGGGCTAGCTGAGCCTCGCCTTCGACACGATCTGCGCCGAGGGGCCATCGCCGACGTCGCAGAGCGCCATCGCGCCTTATCAAAACAGACAGCCGCCACGGAATGTGGTATTATAATACCGGAACAATACTCTTTTTGCGAAACGAACCCAATAGAGTTAATTATCAGTATACGCTCCTCGACTCGGTATGCATCGTAATCGGCGGCAAGGACGTGCTTGTCCTCGATCCCTTTCGCGGCCCGGGCGTGCTGACGCGGCCTTTGTGGAAGCGGTTGGAGCGAAGCCGCAGGCGAATAGCTGGGCGTAACGCCCACGCCGGGCTTTAATTTCGCCATGATCGCCCTAAGGTAAAGGTGCGTAGTAACCCTGCGGCGAAAAGTGGGGCGGGTAGGTTTTTGGCACAGACACACATCACGGTGCGCGGCGCGCGCGAGCACAATCTCAAGAACATTTCGCTCGATATTCCGCGCGAGAAGCTCGTGGTCATCACGGGGCTGTCCGGCTCGGGCAAGTCGAGCCTCGCCTTCGACACGATCTATGCCGAGGGCCAGCGCCGCTATGTCGAGAGCCTGTCGGCCTATGCGCGGCAGTTTCTGGAGATGATGCAGAAGCCCGATGTGGACCTGATCGACGGGCTTTCGCCGGCCATCTCCATCGAGCAGAAGACGACGAGCCGCAACCCGCGCTCGACGGTGGGCACCGTCACCGAGATTTACGACTATATGCGGCTCCTGTGGGCGCGCGTCGGCGTGCCCTATTCGCCCGCGACGGGGCTGCCGATCGAAAGCCAGACCGTGAGCCAGATGGTGGACCGCGTGCTGGCGCTGCCCGAAGGCGCGCGCCTGTACCTGCTCGCGCCGATGATCCGCGGCCGCAAGGGCGAGTATCGCAAGGAGTTTGCCGATCTGCAGAAGCGCGGCTTCCAGCGCGTGAAGGTGGACGGCAAGTTTTATGAGATCGCGGATGCGCCCGCGCTCGACAAGAAGATCAAGCACGACATCGATGTGGTGGTGGATCGCATCGTGGTGCGGGCTGATATTGGTGCGCGGCTCGCGGACAGCTTCGAGACGGCGCTGGAACTGGCGGACGGCATCGCTATCGTCGAGTTTGCGGATGCGCCGAAGGCTGCCCATCCTTCGAGACGCGCCGATGGCGCTCCTCAGGATGAGGCTTCCCCTCATCCTGAGCCTGTCGAAGGAGAGGGGAAGCCAGCGCGAACCGCGAACCAGCAAAAACAGGCGGAGCCCGAGCGCATCACCTTCTCGCAGCGCTTTGCCTGCCCCGTCTCGGGCTTCACCATCGACGAGATCGAGCCGCGGCTGTTCTCGTTCAACAACCCGTTCGGCGCGTGCCCGAAATGCGATGGCCTCGGCACAGAGCTGAAATTCGAGTCCGCGCTTGTCGTGCCCGATCAGTCGCTTTCCCTGCGGAAGGGCGCGATCGTGCCCTGGGCGCGAACCGGCAACACCTCGCCCTATTACACGCAGACGCTCGACGCCATCGCGAACCACTTCAACGTCCCGATGGAGACGCCATGGAGCAAGCTGCCGAAGAAGGTGCAGGATGTGATCCTGTTCGGCTCGGGCGGCGAGCCCATTGCGTTCACTTATGACGACGGGATGCGCTCCTACACAACGAAGAAACCGTTCGAAGGCGTCATCACGAACATCGAGCGGCGCTGGAAGGAGACCGACAGCCAGTGGGTGCGCGAGGAGCTGTCGCGCTATCAATCCGATGCGCCGTGCGAGGAGTGCAAGGGCTTCCGGCTGAAGCCGCAGTCGCTCGCGGTGAAGATCGACGGCAAGCATATCGGCGAGGCGTCGCGACTTTCGATCCGCGCGGCGAATGAGTGGTTCGGCGCGCTGCCGGGCAAGCTCACCGCCAAGCAGAACGAGATCGCGAGCCGCATCCTGAAGGAGATCCGCGAGCGCCTGCGCTTCCTGAACGATGTCGGCCTCGATTATCTCGCGCTCAGCCGCAATTCCGGCACGCTGTCCGGCGGCGAAAGCCAGCGCATCCGGCTCGCTTCGCAGATCGGATCGGGGCTTACGGGCGTGCTGTATGTGCTGGACGAGCCGTCCATCGGATTGCATCAGCGCGACAATGCGCGGCTGCTCGAAACGCTGAAGCACCTGCGCGACCTCGGCAATTCGGTGCTTGTCGTGGAACATGACGAGGAAGCGATCCTGCTGGCCGATCATGTAATCGACATCGGGCCAGGCGCGGGGGTGCATGGCGGCGAGATTATCGCGGAAGGGACGCCGAAGGAGATCATGGCGCACCCCGAAAGCCTGACGGGGCAGTATCTGACGGGGCGGCGCGCGATCCCGCTGCCGACCCAGAGGCGCAAGATCGACAAACGCCGCCAGCTCACGGTGCGCGGCGCACGCGGCAATAATCTGAAAGACGTCACGGCCTCGATCCCGCTCGGCTGCTTCACCGCCGTGACGGGGGTCTCGGGCGGCGGCAAGTCCACGCTCCTGATCGAAACGATCTGGAAGGCCACGCAGCGCCGGCTCCAGGGCGGCGGCGAGACGCCCGCGCCTTTCGACGCGCTCGACGGCATCGAACTCCTCGACAAGGTCATCGACATCGACCAGTCGCCCATCGGCCGCACGCCGCGCTCGAACCCCGCCACCTACACCGGCGCGTTCGGCCCGATCCGCGACTGGTATGCAGGCCTGCCCGAAGCCAAGGCGCGCGGCTACCTGCCCGGCCGCTTCTCCTTCAACGTGAAGGGCGGGCGCTGCGAAGCCTGCCAGGGCGACGGCCTCATCAAGATCGAGATGCACTTCCTGCCCGACGTCTACGTCACCTGCGACGTCTGCAAGGGCCACCGCTACAATCGCGAAACGCTGGACATCAAGTTCAAGGGCAAGTCCATCGCCGACGTGCTGGAGATGACGGTGGACGAGGCGGCGGAGTTCTTCAAGGCCGTGCCCGCTGTGCGCGACAAGATGGAGACGCTGCAGCGCGTGGGCCTCGGCTACATCAAGGTGGGCCAGCAGGCGACGACGCTATCCGGCGGCGAGGCGCAGCGCGTGAAGCTGTCGAAGGAACTGTCGAAGCGCGCGACCGGCAAGACGCTGTACATCCTCGACGAGCCGACGACCGGGCTGCACTTCCACGATGTGGCGAAGCTTCTGGAGGTGCTGCATCAGCTTGTGGACGCGGGCAACACCGTGGCCGTCATCGAGCACAATCTCGAGGTGATCAAGACGGCGGATTGGGTGATCGACCTTGGGCCGGAGGGCGGCGATGGCGGCGGACGAGTCGTGGCCGAGGGCCGCCCGGAGGACATCGCGAAGGCACCCGAGAGCTATACCGGCAAGTTCCTGGCCGATCTCCTGAAGCGCCGCCCCGCGAAGCGCGCGCCGAGCGCTGCGCGGGCTGCGGAGTAATCGGCAATCTCAGATGGGAAGAATATTCCGGCTGATTTCCGCCCTCGCCTCTTGCCTCAACTCAGCTTTGAAAGCTCTATCGAGCGCGTTGTACAGGTCCTCTTTTTTGCGACCCTTCTTCACTGGGATCCCCGTATATGCGGCTAGGAGACTGGTCAGGTTATCATTCGTTGGCTTCGCCCTCTTGATTTCGTCGAGAGCGGCCTCGAATGCGGCTTCCGTTTTTGTATCTAACAAACGATTGAGGTGAACTTCCTGAACGAACTTGGACGGCTTTGGCGCCGCCTTAGGCACCTTCGGGCCAGCAGGCTTCCTACCCGACGCCGCAGCTCTCAGCTCTGACACCTGCAGATGTTCACTGCCTTTCAGCAGCGCAAGAACCTGCACTATGCAGGGCTTCGGTTCGCTCTTCGATGCATGACGATAGATTGTCCCAAGTTCCTCAAGCGCTGACACTAATTCCGCTATTTTCATATGAGCCTCTCTTCGCCTCCATGAGCGGGGGTAGGTTGAGTAAGTCGAGCACCTTGTCAAATAGCTCTTGGTCTTTGTAGTTAGCAAAGTAT
Source organism: uncultured Alphaproteobacteria bacterium (assembly GCA_963764115.1). Classification (GTDB taxonomy): domain Bacteria; phylum Pseudomonadota; class Alphaproteobacteria; order Rhizobiales; family Rhodomicrobiaceae; genus Rhodomicrobium. The sequence continues at coordinate 269,813 of CAVXRT010000023.1, read as the reverse complement.
AGCTGTTGGTCACCAGACAACACCTCCCGCGTAGCCCTGCGGGGGATATTCGGTAATATTTGCGTTGAGATACCGTGCCTTGACAAGAGACTCTCAAGACTTTTCAACATCTGCACTTCATAAGGTTTCAAGTTTGTCAGGCTAGTCATCGAGGGAATGACGCCCGCAATCCCTAATCGCCAGTTGCAACGCTGCTTGAATTTCTCGACTGTCTGTGCGAAACCCATTACAGCCTCGATGGAAGTGCTATCAACAACTGTAGGAATAAGTACGTCGGTGGACACACACAGAGCATTGACGGTTCCTGCAGTTAACCTAGGCGGCGTGTCCATGATGACTACATCAAACTTTTCCTCAACCTTAGGGTCGAGCAACTTATGGGCTATTCTGAAGCGGACATCGTCTTCGCACCTCCCAAGAAGCCACTGAAGCATCAACTTGTTTTCAAGGGAGGCAAGCCCGAAAAAGGCTGGAACCACAGAAATTCCACTGAATTGCCCGTTCAGTATGTGTAGCGTATCCGTATCGAACAAGCGCCCGTCTGGGAGAAGAAGCGCATTTGTCCCCGATCTTTCCGAATAATCTACCCTTCCAATGTTGAAGCGGCCGTCAAGCGAGCCCTGGTAATCGAGATCAATGATAAGAACGCGATAGCCTCGCCTGGACAGAGCGATTGCCAAATTCGCAGATATTGTCGTTTTTCCCACACCGCCTTTAAAATTCGCTAGAGTGATTATTCGGCGTGAAAACCTGGGCCACTTTTGATTGAACCACGATGGACTTTCTTTTGGGCCCAACTCCCAGAGGTGCTCCTCAAGTGAGTGTGCGGCTTTCTCAATTTTATCTAATTTAGCTTGTTTCGAGTTTATTTCTTTTTCCGCGGCCTGCAGTTGCTTGGTTTTCGTATTTAATTCTTGTTCGACAATGCCGAGCCGGATCGATTTGACATCCAACTCCCGCTGAGTGTTGCGTCTCTTGAGCAACTGCCTTACCGCGATGGCTATCGAAACAGCGGCAGCAATGGTTCCAACAATCGAGTGCGCTTTTTCCCAGGCAAACAGACCTCCGAAGCCAGCACTTACGAAAGCAGCTAATTCCTGCCACCACCCCATAACGATTCTCCCAGAATATTAACAAGATCTATACACAACCGAAAAAATTCTGACAATAGACATCTAATTTGGCTTGGCTTGTCCGAAATCCTGCGCCATCTGTACGGCAGCCTATGAGTTCGACCGGCCTCACCTTGGGACCCACAATCAGCTTTTTCTAGCCGGTGATGTCCGTCAAAAGGTTTACGACGCCTTCCAGATCGACAAAACGAGAACTTTGGTAGCGCTGGTCGATGTCGATGAGAACGTCAAGGTCGCCAGCGGCCCCGGCATCGCCAAGGGCATACGATCCGAAGAGCGCAACATGCGGCAGGCCCGCGGCCTGCAATGCGGGCTTCCCTTTCGTGAGTGCTTTTGAACGCTCGCCCTTGCTCATCAATTCCGGCTTCCAGACGGTTCGATCAGCTTAGCCTCACAGATTTCAGGGCGGCCCACTTCAGCGCGATGAATCAAAAACAAAGAACCCCCGGTCTGACACGATCGGGGGCATCTTACTTCGCATCGAAGTAAGCTCTTTGTAAGCTTCCAGCATATTCGGCCCTCGCTAGAAGCTTAGGTGCGTTGAATACCTAAGATTAGCTCTAAGTCTTGTCCTGAAATCTACCCCCGTCAAGCTTGCCGTAAGCTTCAGGCGTTTTTGCCGCAGGTGCGAGACGCAGTTGCAGCAAAACTGCGGACAATCTTGCCTCGCCCACAGAGATGGCATAACTGATTACATAGTTACTTTACACCATTTTTGCCAAACGAACCCAATTTTGGTTAACGAGCGGATACCCGCACAGTCTCTACAATCCTTTCAGGAAAGCCGCAGCAGCGGTGGGCGCGCGCTCCTTGGCGCCGTCGATGAAATAGATGAAGACGTCGCAGCCACCTTTGGCCCAGCCCTTCGCCCGCTTCCGCCAAGCCGCCAACTCATCCGCTGGATAGCCGGTCTCCTCCTCCGCGCGGGACTTCATCAGCCGCGCATAGGTGAAATCCGCAGTTTGCTCCTCGATCAGTGGATAGTCATCGGAATCGGCGAGCACGATCGCAGCCCTGGCCTTTGCGGCCATTTCAATGAACTCCGGCGTCTTGAAGCTCGCATGGCGCACCTCAAGGGCGTGGCGCAGCCGCACGCCTTTCACCTCGCGCGGCAGGAGCCCGAGGAAGGCCGCGAAATCCGCCGCGTCGAACTTCTTCGTGGGCGCGAACTGCCACAGGAGCGGGCCGAGCTTGTCGCCCAGTTGTTCCAGTCCGCTTTCGGCAAAGCGCTCGATCGAAGGCCCCGCCTCCGCCAGCACGCGCTTGTTCACCGCATAGCGCGGCGCTTTCACCGAGAACACGAAGCCGTCCGGCGTCTCTTCGGCCCATTTGCGGAAGGTGTCGGGCTTTTGCGTGCGGTAGAAGGTGCCGTTGATTTCGATGGTCGCAAGCGCGCGGCTCGCAAACGCCAACTCCTGCGCCTGTGGCAAGACGTGCGGGTAAAAAGTCCCACGCCAGGGTTGGAAAGTCCATCCGCCGATGCCAGCGCGAATCATGAGCCCTCTTCCGCTTTCGGAGATAACTCATGCCGGCGCGATCAGGTTTCGCGCCGCGATGCGCACGCCGGACGGATGGATGGATGACGACAAAGAAAAGGGCCTCGCCTCGAAGCACCGAAGCGAGACCCGAAGTTAAGGAGGCTACTCAAAAAGCAAAGTTGAACTTGTAGGCCGCGCCCACGCCAGCCTGCCACTGGTCCGCGGAGCCCCGAAGTTGCACGAGAGGGTTGTCCGCAGCGTCGCCGGTAAGCCTGTCGTACTCGGCAAACGCCCTGAGAGAGACGCGTTCGGTCAGCTGATAACGAACGGTTGCGTCCACCCCTCCAGAGTAGAGGCCGCCTTTCGCTGAATAGCAGGGCAAGCCCGGCAAGCCGTAGAAGCTCGAGCTGATAGACTCGGCCGGACTAATTGAGAAGAAAGCCGAGTTATATTGATCGTTGACGAACGTCAGCCTTGGCCCCACCGTGAACAGCCACTGGGGACCGGGCTTGTAGATGAAGTCCGCCATAAGGTTAGCGGAAAAACCCTCTGCGCCAGTCACCCCTTGGAGCAGTTCGACACGCGTGCGAACGAAAGGCACCGGATAGAACTCGGCAAATCCGCCAAGCTCAAGAGTGTAGTTGATGTCGTGCAGTCCCCTGACCGCATCACCATCGTTTTGCCAACGGCCGTCGAGATAGTCGGCCGCGACACCAGCCCGGAAATTTCCCCTCTCGTACAGCGTCAGGCTGGCGGCATCGTTCGGGAGCGTGAGCCATTCCCTGTCGCCGGCGCGATACACGTCAAAAATTATCCGGCCGCCAGCACCATAATCTTTCGAGCCCGGAAACTCGGGTTCTACCGCCCCGTACCCGCCTATGGTGACCACCCAATATCCGCCGGCAGGGCCATCCTTTAATGAAACAGGATTATCCCCCCACAGACCTCCCGCCTGTGCGGCGCCTGCCGATAACCCCAGAAACGCAAGACACGCAGCAGCTTGCCGAAATCCCACCATAGCCACTTGCCTTTGCAATGTTGATCACGGGAAAAATGGACGAGCCACACTGATTTGGCTCGCGCTATTTTCAAATCTACAGCGCAAAGGTTGAACAAAGTTGCATTTTGGCACCGACTATCCGCGCGAAGGAAAATTGAATTGTAATCTAAGGCTGTATTGCAAACTTGTAGGTTGCGCCGATCCCGAGAACGACCTGCTCGGCGCTTCCCCTCAGGCTCACGCGCGGGCTGTCGGCGGCGTCGCCAACGAGCTGGTTGTAATCGATGTAGAATTTCGTCGAGATTTGCGTCGTCACATCATATTTGCCGGTCACTTCCGCACCTGAGGTCAGGATTCCCCCTTCGGCGTGGTATGGCACGTAATAATTGTTGTTTTTGATTGCGATCTGCGTCGAGAAATAGTCCGAAGCGTACTGATCGTTTACGATCTGCGCGCGAGGGCCGAAGGTCAGCGTCCAATCGGGGACGGGGCGCCAGATGTAATCTGCAGAGAGGTTGAAGGCCAAACCAGTATTTCCAGTTACGCCCTGCAAAAGCTCGGCTCGCGTGCGGACGTAATTGACGGGATAATATTCAGCGAAGGCGCCGCCTTGCAGATCTACGTCCGCCTTGCCGAGGCGCAGATCGATATCCTCCCCGTGAAGGCGGCTTTGCAAGGTCAGATTGCCAGCCGCGCCCGCGCGGAAATCCGCAGTTTCGTAAAGGTTATAGTCGAAGGCATCGTTGGGAAAGGAGAGCCATTCCCGGTCGCCCGCTTGCCGGAAACCAAGCAGGGGCTTGAACCCAAGGTCGTAATATTTGGAGCCCAAATAGGTTGGCTCTAACACGCCATAACCGCCAACCTCAACGATCCAGGCTGATGGCGGCAGGTCGTCTTTCAGAGAGAAATCCACGTCCACGGCGCACACAGGCGTCCCCGCGCAGAAAACTGCGCAGAGTGCTGCTGAAACGGCAGCAAGCCTGCTTCTCATCATTGCTACTCGCCTCCTACTTTCTCAACAAGCCAACGCCGATCAAACCGCGAACCGCCTTCACTGCAAGCATCAGCAAGAAGAGTGGCCAATTTGCGTTGCAGAGGTTAGCAAATTGCTACTCCTTCTCGAAGCCGAGCCAACCGAATCGATTGCTTTTTGGCAAGCTCTTTGGCGCAGTCGATCCGGCTTGGGCGCGTGCGCCGCGATAGGCGCCAAGCTCGCTCACGTTCTTCACCCGCCCCGAAGCGTCACCGACTTTCAAGCCTGTTGCGCCATCGAACACCTGCACGTCGGAAAGGCCGCCCTCCTTGTACTTTTGGAGGCGAACGCCGCGTCCGCGCATCATTTCGTTCAATTCGGCGAGCGGGAAGATGAGAAGGCGGCGGTTCTCCCCGAGCACAGCGACCGAATCGCCCTCGGCCGGACGGCACAGCGCTGCGCGCTCGCCCTCGGCGAGGTTCAGGATCTGCTTGCCCTTCCGGGTCTGCGCGACGACCTCTTCCTCGGGTACGACAAAGCCGTTGCCGACAGTCGAGGCGACGAGCAACTTCCGCCCCGGCTTGTGCACAAAGCCTTCGAGGATTTCGTCGGCCTCCTCCATATCGATCATGAGCCGCACCGGTTCGCCCTGGCCGCGGCCGCCGGGCAGGGCGTTGACGTCGAGCGTGTAGAACTTCCCATTCGTGGCGAAGAGCACGAGCTTGTCGGTCGTTTGCGCCTTGATTGCATATTTCAGCGTGTCGTCGGTCTTGAAACTCAGCTTGGAGAGATCGGCGTCGTGCCCCTTCAGCGCGCGAATCCACCCCTTCTCCGACAAGACGATGGTGACCGGCTCTTTCTCGATCAGCGCATCCTCCACCGACACGTCGATCTGCGGCAGCGAGGCGAACTCGGTCTTGCGTCTGCCGTCCTTCGTCCCCTTGCCGAAGCGCTTCTTGATGTCCTTGATCTCTGCCGAGATCCTGTCCCACTGCTTGTCGTCCGAGCCCAACAGTTCGATCAGCGCTTTCTTCTCCTCCGACAGTTTGCCGTGCTCGGTCTTGATCTCGATCTCTTCGAGCTTGCGCAGAGACCTGAGCCGCATGTTAAGGATCGCCTCGGCCTGCACGTCGGTGAGGTTGAACCGCGCCATCAGGACAGGCTTCGGCTCATCCTCATTGCGGATGATGCGGATCACCTCGTCGAGATTGAGATAGGCGATTAACAACCCGTCCAGCACTTCGAGCCGGTGCTCGATCTGCTTCAGCCGGTGGTCGGAGCGCCGCCGCAGCACGACCTTTCGGTGGTCGAGCCATTCCTGCAGCACCTGGCCGAGGCCGAGAACTTGCGGCACAAGCCCCTTCGACAGCACCGTCATGTTGAGCGGCACGCGCGCCTCGAGCTCGGTCAGCTTGAAAAGCTGTTCCATGAGCAGCGCCGCATCCACATTGCGCGACTTCGGCTCGATGACGATACGGATGTCCTCGGCGGATTCGTCATCCACATCGCCAAGCAAGGGCAGCTTTTTGGCCTGCAACAGATCGGCCATCTTTTCGATGAGCCGCGACTTCTGCACGGCGTAGGGGATCTCGGTGACGATGATCTGGTATGTGCCGCGGCCCGTGTCCTCGACATGCCAGCGCGCACGCAAGCGGAACGAGCCGCGCCCGGTCTTGTAGGCTTCGACGAGCCCGGCCTGATCGTCCACGAGAATGCCGCCCGTCGGAAAGTCCGGCCCGTTGAGAAAACTCAAGAGCGTCTCGACGCTCGACTTCGGATGCTTCACGAGATAGAGCGCCGCGTCGCATATCTCCTCCACATTGTGGGGCGGAATGCTCGTCGCCATGCCGACCGCGATGCCGCTCGAGCCGTTCGCGAGCAGGTTCGGGAAGCTCGCGGGCAGGACAACAGGCTCCTCCTCCTCGCCGTCATAGGTCTCGCGGAAATCGACCGTGTCCTCGTCGATGCCGTCGAGCAGCGCCGACGCGATCGCCGTCATGCGCGCCTCGGTGTAGCGCATGGCCGCCGCGTTATCGCCGTCGACATTGCCGAAATTGCCCTGGCCGTCGACCAGCGGGTAGCGTTGCGCGAAGCTTTGCGCGAGCCGCACCAGCGCGTCATAGACCGACTGGTCGCCGTGCGGGTGGTATTTACCGATCACGTCGCCGACGACGCGCGCGCATTTCTTGAATCCGGTGCCGGGGTCGAGCCGAAGCTGTCGCATGGCGTAGAGCACGCGGCGGTGCACGGGCTTCAGGCCGTCGCGCACATCGGGCAGCGCACGGTCCAGGATGGTGGAGAGCGCGTAGAGGAAGTAGCGCTCTTCAAGCGCATCCTTCAGCTTGATCGGCTCGATGGGCGGGGGTGCGAGAATCGTATCGTCAGCCATGAGTCAGAGTTAGCGTTTCCAGCACCGGGTCTCAAGCCGGGATCGTGGACCGCCCCACGCCTTCCCCTGCCGATTGCAACTTTTGCACCCGGTTTCCAGGCTCGATCGCTCCGATTTCGGCTTGGATAAGGGTGATATGGCGTGAGGGTGAGACGCCCCTGGTGAGCCATCCCCCCATTCGGGGATTGTGTTCGACCCGATTTTATATGAATACAATCCGCCTGCATGTACAGCCCCCAGCAGACCCCACACAACTGCTGGGGGCTATTTTGCTGAGGCCGTTATCCAGTAAGGGCCGCTTCTATTGTGGGAAGTGATTTTGGAGGAGGGGGTCAGCTTGGTTTCGCTTAGGCTCTTGGTTGTCCTTCGGGGAGGATTTTGTTAGCTGTCTGGCGACCCAGGCTTTAGCGTCAATTTTGTTTCTGAAGATAGCCCAAATTTCCCGAGGGCCGTCCCTGATGATTACAATCGCGCGCGTTCCATATCGTTTGATTAGCAAAGCTTCATATTGAGGCATAGAAACACCATGCGTTTAGCACGGCTATAGCTTAACCACAATTTATGTAACTTTGACTGCTATTTACTGGATAGGTTTCCCTGCGACTTGAACCTTTCACTGAGATTGCGGTGCAGGCTCCGGCTGCTCGTCCTCCGCAGCCTGCTTGGCGCTCGCGGCCCTCTCCGCAACCGGCGTCTTCGGCGGCGCCGCCGCCACCGACGGGTGCAGTCCGCGCGCCTTGTGAACCCAGGCGCGGGCGAGTTCGGGGTTCTCGCGGCGGGCAGGCGATGGGATGACGGTGGCGGTGCGCCTGGGCACGTCGCCGGTGATGGTGTCGGCGTCGGACAAAAGCCAGCCCTTCTCGGCGAGTTCCTGGCGGCGGCGGCGATAGGCGAGTCCAAGCAGGTCGCAGCGCACGTTCAGCTCCGACGAAAGGTCGAAGGGCAACAGCTCCGGGCGCACCTTCTCCATGATCGCCTGATCCTGATAGTAGATCTTGAGGCTTCGCTTGAGAGCGTTCTTGTCAGCCCATGTCCCGGTGAAGAACGAGCGCAGCGACATGAATTTGGTCAGCGTTGTCGTCTCGTCGATGGGGATGTTGCTGGCGTAGCTGACGAGTTCGCCCATCGGCAGCTTCACGTGCAGTTTCACGATGTTGGGCAAAATCCATCCTGTCGTGGTGCGGGCGGGCGGGCGCTTCCGGCCTCGCCATAGCAACGCCCAGAAGCCCTTCGGCGGCGGCGGGTAGAGATCGACGGTGGCGGATGCCGACCATTCATCGGGCCGCTCCACTTCGTAATCGGGGACCTCGGGGTCTTCCGGATCGCCGAAGGAGCCAGCGTGCACGAACGGCCCGTGTGCAATGTCGCAGCCGTTCTCAAGGATGCGCTCGTAATTGGCGTGCCAGAGAAAATCCCCCTTGATCCGGCGAAACCGGCCGCCGTTCTCGACCAGGTCGTCAAGTTCGGGCAGGACCGGCATCGGCGGGCGCTCGGCTTCGGGCAGATCGCCAAGAAAGACCCAGATGAAGCCGTACTTTTCCTGGACGGGGTAGGCATCGACGCGGGCCTTGCGCGGGATCGGCCGGCCGGGCGGGTTCGCCGGGATTTTCGTGCATTCTCCGCCGGGCGCATATTCCCAGCCGTGATAGGGGCAGACGATGCAATTGCCCTTCACCCTGCCGCCGGACAGCGCCGCGCCGCGATGCACGCAGAGGTCGGAGAGCGCCACCGGGCTGCCGTCGGGCGTGCGGTAAAGCGCGAGATGCTGGCCCAGCACCGTCACTCGCATAGGCTTCACGGTCACCCGATCGGCAAATTCGACCGCATACCAGAAATTCTTCAGCATACTGGATCTCCGACGGTTAACACGATGCCGAGAAAGTCGGGATCGGGCGCCACCAAGAATAACTAGGAAGCATTGATTCTTTCCGCAGCATTGAGAGCGCTCTTCAGGCTTGAACTCATGTTCAATCCACCGTGAGGCTCTTTCAGAACCCGGCCCGTTTTGCAGGGGTGAGCGGCAGATTACCTTGAGCCTTGCCGTCGCCTCATTTCTCTTCCAGCGTCATCTTTGTCAGGCGCGCTCGCATCACGGATGCGGAAGTCTGCCGCCTGCCTGCGGGAAGTCCCGCCAACGCCGCTGCACACTGCGCGGCGCTCGAAATCAACATCTCCGGCAGGACGTCCAGAGAGTAACAACTGAAGAGGTACTGCGTATGCGACTGCTGATAACGGCAGCGATCCTTTCCCTGTGCGCTTTCCAGGCCCAGGCCGCTCATCGCCATCACCGCCAAGACTACTCCCACCGGTCCTACGCTCACGTTCACCATCGAGGCGCTGCCCATGCGGCCCAGGCGAGTTGGAGCGGCGGCGGCGGCGGATTGGTGACTGTGTCCACCGCAGCCGGGCCGATCACGGTGGCCAGCCACCTCGCGGGGCGGTTCCAGGCGCTCATCTCCGACTTCGTGGCCGCTGGCTACAAGCCGCGCTCGATCGGCTGCGCCGCACATGGCGGCCACGTTCCGAACTCGCGCCACTATCAAGGCGCGGCCTGCGATTTCGACCAGCGCGGCTGGGGCAAGACGACCGGCTTCATGTACCAGGCTCACGCAATCATCGCGAAACATGGGTTCCGCGACGGCTGCAGCTTCGGCGATTGCGGGCACGTGGATGACGGGCAGTCGGGTCACTCCGGCCACTCCAGGCATTATGCGCGTCACACCTGGGGCTATACGGACGGCTGATACTGACTTGGAGGGCGGCCGATGCCGCCCTCCGATTCTCCGGTCCCGAAACAGGGAAGCTAAACAAAGTGCTTCGGACACGTCAACGGATCGCGGCGGTCGTCATCCCGGAAGGGCGCAAGCCCTTTCTGGGATCGTAAGCCATTGAAACGCATACTTTTGCGATCCCGCCTGGCCGGGATGACGAAACGCGAAGCAAGCGGTGTCCACCATCCGTGGGTCAGTTTGGCGAAGTTTTCTTAGCCACACATGTTTACTTTGGGTTGCTACTGCGTCAGCTTCGCGACGGTCGGCGAGCCGAGATCGAGGGTGACGATATAGATCGTCTCGTCCTCCGGATTGCGCCTCACGCTGAAGCCCAGCTCGCGGCACATCTTCAGCATGTTCACGTTCTCGCAAAGGACTGTGCCGTAAATCTCCTTCAGCCCCTCGCTTTTTGCATAAGTGATGAGGTGCTCCATGAGGATCCACCCAAGTCCGAGCCCTTTCAGATCGGAACGGACCAGGACGGCATACTCGGCCTTTTCATAATCGGGATCGGCGAAGAAGCGGGCGACGCCGAGTCCTTCCCAGTCTCCGGCCCCGTCAGGGCGAACCGCGATGAAAGCCATCTCGCGCCCATAGTCGATCTGCGTCATGCGCGCCAGGAACTCGTGCGAAAACTCCTTGACCGGCATGAACATCCGCAGGCGGATATCCTCCGGGTCCATCCGATCCAGATATCGTGCATAGAAGCGCTCGTCCTCGGGACGGATCGGGCGGACGAAGGCCTCGCTTCCATCCGAAAGCTGGTACGTCTTCTCCCACTGGGTCGGGTATGGCCGGATGGCGCAGGGGACGGGCCGGTGAATCGCCGGGTCTTCGATCTTGATGCGCGCGTCCAGCGCGATCATGCCCGTCTCGTCGATGAGAAGGGGATTGATGTCGAGCTCACGAATGGCGCGGTGTTGCACCGCAAGCGCGCTCAGCCTCACAAGGCAAAGCGCCAGCGCGCGCAGGTCGACGGGCGGTTTGTCCCGGAACCCTTTCAGCAATTTGTAGATCCGGGTGGACTGGATGAGGTCGGTGGCGAGCTTGAGATCGAGAGGGGTGAGCGACATGGCGCTGTCGCCAATCGCCTCCACGCCTGTGCCGCCCGCGCCGAACACGATGACCGGCCCGAAGACATCGTCCGTTGAGATGCCAAGGATCAGCTCATAAGCCTCCTTGCGCTGGATCATGGGCTGGACGGTAACGCCTTCAATAAGCGCTTCCGGGCGGGCCGCCTTGATCTCGCTTAGCATCCGGCGGGTTACCCTCTCAACCTCCTCCACGGATGTGAGGTCCAGGCGAACACCTCCGATATCGGACTTATGGGTCAGGTTCGGCGAGAGGATTTTCACCACCACCGAGTCATAGCCGCGCAGAAGGGCCGCCGCCGCCCTGGCCGCCTGTTCGGGCGTAGTGGCCACCCTTGTCGAAACGGTCGGGATGCCATAGGCGCTCAGCACCGCTTTGGCTTCCGGTTCGGTCATCATGCTGCGGCCCTGCGCCAGGGTGCGAGCGATAGCGGCCTCGACGGCGGGTGCATCGACATTATTCTCCGGCGTGACAGGCGGCGTCCGCATCAACTCCTTTTGGGCCCATGCATAGCGGGCCAGCTGCATGATGCCCTCGATCGCCTTCGTCGGGGTTTCGAAGTCGGGGATGTTGGCCTTGGAGAAAAGCGGCCGCACCTCCTCCACCGCGCTGTGCGCGAGCCATGTCGCGACCACAGGCTTCTTGCGGCCACGGCGCCGTTGCTTCTCCACGGCTTCGATCGTTGCTTTTGCGGCGTCGACCGATGAGGCAAGCGCCGTCGGGCAGTTGATGACCAGCACCACGTCCGTATTGGGATCCTGCATGACGGCTTCCATGGCCGCCGCGTAACGGTCCGGCCCAGCGTCGCCGATAATGTCGACGGGGTTGCCATGCGACCACGTTGGGGGAAGCGCCTTGTTCAGGGAGTCGATCGTCTCCGGCTCAAGGTCGGCGAGCGTGCCTCTCAAGTCGGCAATCGTGTCGGCGGCGACAACGCCGGCGCCGCCTCCGTTCGTCACAATGGCGATACGGCTTCCCGGGATGGATCGAACGCGCGCGAGGACTTCTCCTGCATCAAACATCTCGTCCAGATCGACAACGCGAAGGATCCCCGCGCGGCGCAGCGCGGCGGTATAGACGTTATCGGAACCTGCGAGCGCTCCGGTATGCGATGCTGCGGCCTTGGCCCCTTCGGGGTGTCGGCCGGCCTTGATCGCGATGACCGGCTTCACGCGCGAGCACCGCCTCGCCGCGGACATGAACTTGGCCGCGTTCTTGACGGACTCGATATAAAGGAACACAGCTCTGTTTGTGATATCGCCCGCGAGATAGTCGAGCATGTCGCCCAGGTCGACGTCGGCCGAATCTCCGATCGAGACCACATGGCTAAAGCCAACTCCTTCGACAGCGGCCCAGTCGAGCATGGCGAGCGTGATGGCGCCCGATTGGGACACGAGCGCGATATCCCCTGGCTTTGCCAGGATATGCGCAAAGCTCGCGTCCAGTTTCAGGCTTGGGACCTGAATCCCCATGCAGTTCGGCCCGATGATGCGCAAGAGATAAGGCTTCGCTGCGGCCAACATGCGCCTGGCCAGATCACCCGTAACTCCGGCCGCGATGACGACGGCCGCCTTGCAGCCGTTGCGGCCAAGCTCATCGATGACGCCGGGTATAGTGGTCGGAGGCGTGGCTATCACCGCGAGACCGGGCACAAAAGGGAGAGCTTCGATGCTTCGGCAGCATGGCTTGCCCAGAATGACGTCGTGGCCAGGGTTTACGAAACCGACTTCGCCCGCAAAGCCGCCGCGCAGGAGGTTCTCCGCGATATGCAATCCGATGGAACCCGGCCGCTCGCTCGCGCCCACCAGCACGACGCTTTTGGGATGAAACAGGAGATTGAGGTTCCGGATGGTCATGTCGCGCTCCGCCGGGTGCGATTTTGGCTGCGGCGCTCCGGCGCCGATGGACCCGGAGCCTCGCCCTTATCTCATAGTGTCGCCGCAAGCGTAAGTTTTGACTGAGATCAAAAAGCTTGCGGCGCTCCCTTCACTCAGTCAGCATTTACAATTGTACATGATTTACGACCCAGGCTCCCGCGGCGGCGGCGAGACCCGCGAACAAGATCGGCGGCACGGCTCTGGCGACAACCCTGACGAGGGTCAGAAACGCGGAAAAAGCCTTTTCTCCCGCCGCGTACAGTTCGCGGGCCGCGCGAAAAAGGAAATAGAGAACGATGCCTGCGCTCGCGAACAGCAACAGAATCTTGGAACCGGGCAGATCGCCGACCCGGCCCCACGGCACCGCAAGGACTTGTGCAAGCCACCACTGCCAAAAGTCGCGCATGAAAGTGAAGATGGCAGTGAATACGGCGTACAGCAGCTGCTGGGACTGATTGAAAAGCTCCATGGGTTAACCCTCTTCCGCCCAAGGCGGTCAGTTTCGGGCTATTATCGGTTGAAAAACATGCGGCGAGCTTGCGGCGCTGGAGCTTCGTCCGCGATCCATCCGGGGGAGTTGCTCATCTCCGGCGATCGGCTTTCGGCGGCCTTTTCCTGGAACCTGTCAATATCTTTGAGGTTCACCCTTATAGCGGACAGGGATAAGCCTGCGGCATAAATCACGGACGCGCGTAGAAAAAATTGCGCGATCGTACTTCACAAGAAGCGGGCGGAGGCGTTACCATATAAGGATGCCAAGACGACTTTCAAATATTGGCTTTTTGAAAACCGATGGTTACCTTGACGGGCAGCTTCTCATCGCCATGCCCTCGATGTCGGACCCGCGCTTTCACCGCTCAGTCATCTATATGTGCGCTCACTCCGCTGAAGGCGCCATGGGGCTGGTCATCAATCAGCGAGCCCCCAATATCACGTTGCGGCGGCTGCTCGAACAGCTCGAAATATTGCCCGAGGGGGCAAGACCTGCCGAAATCCGTGTGAGTTCCATGGCCGTTCATATGGGCGGCCCGGTGGAAACGAGCCGCGGCTTCGTTCTGCACAGTTCCGACTATTTCGCGTCCGACAGTACGCTGCCGATCAATGAAGGCGTCTGCTTGACCGCTACAATCGATATTCTCAAGGCAATCGCGAAAGGAAGCGGGCCAAACAGGGCAATACTCGCGCTTGGTTACGCCGGCTGGGCTCCCGGCCAGCTTGAACACGAAATCCAGACAAATGGCTGGCTCAATTGTCCGGCCGATCCCGAGATCGTTTTCAACAGCGACCTTGAAGGCAAGTACATACGTGCTCTCGACAGCCTGGGCATCGATCCTTCCCATCTTGTCGGGGTCGCCGGTCGAGCGTGAAAATCTCCAAACCGGCCAACAGATGCCGGACGCTTCGTGCCCCGTCATCCCGGCCAAGCGAAGCGCGAGCCGGGATCGCAAAAAAATATGCGTTTTAATGCTTTACGATCACGCATAGGGCTTGCGCCCTTCTGGGATGACGACAGCTGCGATCGATGACGCGTCCGAAATACTTAGAGCCTATCCACTTTTGTTGGAATCAATAGCAGGCTCTAAGTCTTTGCTTTGTCGTGCGTCTTATCGGAAAACCGCTTCGCACTTTTCCGGACGCACGCTAGCTTCGGCTATTTCTCCCGCCTGCCCAGCGGAAACGCCGGACGTGACGATGGCTGCTGTTGCTCTACAGGGCGAAATCCTTCGCCAGGCGACGGCGGGGGCTGTATCTCGCGAGCCGAAGTCCCGTTGGCTGCCGCAGTCCCGTTAGCCCCCTTCTGATCTTCGCCAGGGCTCTCGCGGCGCTTCATGGCCCTCCCCGGTCTTTTCTCCGGCGAACCCGTGCCGCTCACCGCGGACTTTGCCTCGTCGATGGCGGCCGCTGCGGCCTTATCCCGCTCTTTCTCCTCCTTCTCCCTTTCTTTTTCAGCTCTGCGCTCAGCGCGTCTCTCTTCCTTTTCCTGCTCCTTGCTGTCCCGCCTCGTGGAGCGGGCAATCGCGTTGAGCAGATTGACGACCTCGCGCTCCGTCATGAGATCCGCGTAGTAGAAGCCCTGGCCGAAGTCGCAGCCAAGCGCGCGGACATAAGCCAGGTCTTCGTCGGTGTCGACGCCCACCGCGATAACGTCTTTTCCAAGCTCATGAGCGATCGTCAAGACGGCCTTCAACACCATTGCGCTGGACCGTTCCTTGTCGCTCATCGTCACAAGCGAGCGGTCGATCTTGATGGCGTCGATGGACAGCCGGTGCCAACAGGACAGCGAGGAGAAGCTGACGCCGAATTCATCGAGCGCAACGCTGACATTCAAGCTCTTGAGCCAGTCCAGGATCTCGATGGCCTGCTCCGGATTCGAATTGATGAGCGTTTCGGCAATCTCCAGCCTCAGAGCGCCCTTCGGCAACGTCTCGCGCCCGATGATCAGCCGCAGGTTCTGCACCAGATCGTGGTGGAAGAGTTGCTGGCTCGACATGTTGATGCTGATGTAGATCGGGTCTTCTCGCGAAAGGATGCGATGCCAGCGCGCCCCCTGCCGGATGCAGCGCTCGAAGACGTAAGCCCATAACTCGCCCGACAGCCCCGCGGCCTCTGCGGCGGGCTCAAACTCGGGCAGGCTCAAGCGGCCGAGCGTCGGGTGCTCCCACAGGACGAAAGCCTCCATGCCGGCGAGGCGCTCATCGGCAATGCGCATCACGGGCTGGTAAAGGATGCGGATCTGGCGGCGCTCGATGGCGTGTTTCAGATCGGACTGAACGATAGAGCGCTCGTCGCTCACGCCTCTCATCTCGGGCTTGAACAGTTCGATCCGATCCGCGCCGGCCCGCTTGGCGCGGTACATGGCGCTTTCGCCCTCGCGAAGCAGGTCCTCGGCATGCTCCTGCGTGTCGTCATACATCGCAATCCCGATGCTGCCGGTCAGGACCAGATCGCGGCCGCCAACCTTCATGGGCGTCCGCAAGGAGCGGCGGACGCGTTCCGCAAGCATCGCGATATGGCGCGGCTCGGTGTCTTCGGATATGAGGATCGCAAATTGCAGGGCGCTGACCCGGGCGAGCGTATCCTGCGGGGAAATGTGGCGAGTGAGGCGCCGCGCGATGGTCAGGAGCACGCCGTCATTCGTCGCAAAATCGGGTGAGCGGTTCTGGTTCTTGAGCGCATCCAGGTCGATGAAAAACACGGTGGGCTTGGTTTGCTCGTTCTTCGCCCGCGATATGGCTGTTTCCAGCCTGTCGAGGAAAAGTTCCCTGTTCGGCAAGCCGGTCAGGCCATCGCGGATGGCATTATGGAAAAGACGCTCTTGCGCGCGCTTCTGAGCGTTGACGTTTCGCATCAGGCCGACGCCGCGCAACGCCCTTGTCGCGCGCTGTTGTGATACGGTGGCCCGGAGTTCATACCAAAGATAGCCGCCGTCGGCGCGCTTCATGCGAAACTCTTGGTTGATGTCTCCGCCCTGGCGCTCGCGCAACGTCCACAGGGTGAGGCGCATGCGCTCTCTGTCTGAAGCGTGAAGATGCTGGAGCCAATTGTCGGCGGGGCATCGAAGCGTCCCGGCCGGCAAGCCAAGTCCATGTTCTACTTCCGGGCCGGTGTTTATTTCATTGCGACGGGCGTCCCATTCCCAAACGCTTGCGCCGGAGGCCTCGAGCGCCATGACGCGCAGCTTGAACTGGCCCGCCTCTTCGCCCGTCCCTCCGCCCTCGCCAGTTTGGAAGGCGTATTGCGTCACCGTCACGCCGACGAGCATGAGAAAGACCACAAGACCGGCGGCTAGCGAGGACACAACAAGATCACCCGACACCTTGCCCGTAATGGTGACGGCGGCCGCAAACAGCCAGACCATGAAGAGCATCCAGGACGGCACGAGCGCGAGCGCGCGTTCCTGTCCGCGCAAAGCCAGATAGCCGATCACCGCGCTCCCGATGACCGCGATCGGGACAAAGGAGAGCCTTGCCAAACCCGCCGTGAGCTGAGCGTCGATCAGGGCGAAAAAGACGAGGCCAAATTGCGCGGCCACCCAGGCCAGAAACCCGAGCGAGATCCAGGAATGCCAGAGCCTTAAATTCAGGAAGATGTAAAGGAAGATGACAAGGCTCGCCGCCAGGAACGCTTCCGCCGCCGCTCTGTATGTGCCGTTGTCCTCGGAAGAGAGCTGGAAAAGCTTATGCCAAAAGCCGAAATCGACGCAGAAATAGGCAAGCGCCGCCCAGGCGACGAGCGCCGTGGCCGGAAACACAAGCTTGTGGTTGGCCGCGAAAATCGCCGTCAGGAAGATCGCAAGGATGCCCGTGATCCCAAGCAGTATCCCGTGAAAAAGCGCCGAGTCCCGCTGGCGCTTCCCGAAGCTTGCGGGCGAGGTTAGATAGAGCCGTGGAACCGAAGCCGAGGCGAGTTCGACGATGAACGTGACGGTGGCGCCGGGCTCGATCGAAATGCGGTAGATATCAAGATAATCGTAATCTTCGTTCCGTTCGGGGCGGAAGCCAAGCGAAGGCGTGACGTTTGTTATCCGGGGCGCATCAAGGTCGGGTTTGGCGACGCGCGATCCCACGATGTCGTAACGCTGGGCTGTCAGAAAACGGACGACGGACTTGTCTGTCGGGTTGCTGAGCGCGAAGACCATCCAGCTCGGGTTTGTGCCCGGCGTCTTGGCCGACACGGTCATGCGCCCGGCGATGCCGTCGGCGTTGGATGCGGTTTCGACGCTGAGCTTGTCACCGCGCCGCTCGTAAAACTCGCCAAGAAGCGTGATATCGATCTTTTCATCGTCGGGACCGATGACAATCGGTTCCACAGCCCGGGACGGCGTAGCCATCGACGCCAGGGCTATGAAAAATGCTGCGATGAATGCGAACAGAGCCGGCGAAAAACCGTTCCGCCGCCAAAGCGCTCCTAGAGCCGCCGATTGCACGATTGGGCTTCTACCCCGCTTCCCCATTACCGGACCCGCCGGGCGCCGCTTCGTTCAACGGGCAGGGTCGTCATTGAGCAGAGCAAAAAGCCAATGGTCTTGCCATGTGCCATTAATTTTCAGGTACCGCCGGGCCAAGCCCTCATATTGAAACCCAGTTCGGTTCAGAAGCGCCGCCGACGCCTTGTTTTCCGGCAGACATGCCGCTTCCAACCGGTGAAGACGCAGAACATCGAAGACGAACCAGATGACGGCCCGCACGCCCTTGCTCATGTAGCCCTGGCGGGCATACGGCTCGCCGATCCAATATCCCAAGGAGCAGCTCTAACTCACCCCCCGCCGGATATTGCTCAAAGTTATTCCCCCGATTAAGGCGTTATCAGAGGTTCTGAACAGAAAAAAGGCGTAACCGAGGTCCTGACGGGCATCGCGGTAGTAGTAGCGGATGCGCCGACGATAGGTGTCGCGCGTCAGTTCATCCCTCGCCCAGCGCGGCTCCCAGATCTCGAGAAAGGCGCGGCTTTCCGCTCGCAGGGCAGCCCACGCCTTATAATCGGACATTTGCGGTTCGCGCAGATAGACCCCGTCGCCCTCGACGTAGGGCCTCGTGTCGTAGAAGAACATGCGCGCCCCGGAAAGCATCCCGCACGTTACGCGGCAAGCGCGCCGGAAAGGAAGGCCTCAGCGGCGTCGGCCACAAACGACGCGGCGCCCCGCGCCCCGACAACCGCCGAAACCATATCCGGCTTCTCGCGTATGGCGCGGCCAACCGCCTGGACGTCCTCGCGCGTGATGCCGTCGATCTTTTCGATCAGTTCCTCGTTCGAGATCGGCCTGCCGAACACCATGAGATCCCAGGCGAGTTGTCCGGCCCTCGACTCGCAGCTTTCGAGGCTCATGAAAAGCCCCGCCTTGATTTGCGCCTTGGCCCGCGCGAGTTCCTGGTCGGTAGGGCCATGTTCCGCGAGATCGGCGAAAATGCCGAGCGACAGGGTGGTCAGTTCCTTCAATTGCTGCGAACTCGTCGCGGCATGGAGGCCGATCACGCCGCTGTCGGCGTAGCCCCAATCGAAGGCGTGAATATCATAGCAGAGCCCGCGCTTCTCGCGCACCTCCTGGAAAAGCCGCGACGCCATGCCTCCGCCTGCGATGCCTGCAAAAATCCGGCCAGCAAACGAAGCCTCGTGGCCGTTCGGGTAGCCCTCGAACGCGAAAAGAACGTGGCATTGCTCGAAGCGTTTGTCCGAATCCGCGTTGCCGCCCACGAACTTGGCCTTTTTGATCTGGCGCGGCGCTTCCGAGGGAAGGCCTATGAAGATCTTCTCGGCCAGCCGGTGAAGGGCGTCGTGATCCACTGCTCCGGCCGCGCTCATGATCATGCGCGAGGCGGCGTAGTTTTCGTTGCGGAAGCGCTTCAGATCGGCGGCGGAATGCCGGGCGATGGTGCGCTCCGTGCCAAGGATCGAGCGGCCCAGCGCCTGGCCGGGATAGGCTTCGGCAAGGGCAAGATCGAAGACGATGTCGTCGGGGCTGTCCTGGGTCGCGGCGATTTCCTGAAGGATGACCTCGCGCTCGCGATCCATCTCCTCCTCGGTGAAGGCGGGATTGAGAAGAAGGTCGCCGATCAGGTTCAGGCCGAGTTCCACGTCGTCCTTCAAGACGCGCGCGTAATAGTTGGTGGCCTCCGATGAGGTCACGGCGTTCAGCGCGCCGCCCGCGCCTTCGATCTCTTCGGCGATCTGCATCGGAGTGCGCGTCGGAGTGCCCTTGAAGGCCATGTGCTCGAGAAAGTGGGCGACGCCATGCTCATGGTCGGTTTCGGCGCGCGCTCCGGCGGTCACGAAAACCCCAACGGTCGCCGTTTCGAGCCCGGCCATGCGGTGGGTTACGATCCGCATCCCATTCTCGAGCTGGCTAACTTGAACTGTCATGGATAAGCCTCGAATGTCATGAACGCCGAGCGTTCGCATGTGTCTCGATAGTGTCCGCGACGGCTCTTGCAGAGTTCGGCAAAAGCTCGAAGCGTTCGCGGCCGTGAAGGCGCGCCTGAAGCCGTTCGGGGATTTCGGCTGTTCGCCCTGTCGCACGCTTGACGGCTTCGGGAAACTTGGCCGGATGCGCCGTACTGAGCACGACCATCGGCCCGGACCCGCGTTCCTGCTCTTTCCGAGCGGCGGCAAGCCCCACCGCCGTATGCGGATCGACGAGCATGCCTGTCTCCTCGAAAAGTCTGCGCATGGCCGATGCCGCTTCATCCCGGCTCACACGGCAGGCGGAAAAGCGCTCGCGCATCCGGGCAAGGGTTGAAGCCGGAATCTCGAACGCGCCCCTGTCGCGCAAATTCGCCATCGCTTCGATCACAAGGGTCGAATTGCGGCCGCTCTCCTCAAACAGAAGCCGCTCGAAATTGCTGGAAACCTGAATGTCCATACTCGGGCTGTCGGTGGGCATCACCTCGCGCGGCTCATACCGTCCAGTTTCAAGCGCGCGAGCAAGAATATCATTCTCATTCGTTGCGATCACAAGCTTTCCGAGCGGGAGACTCATCTTGGCGGCGGCGTAGCCCGCGAAGATGTCGCCGAAGTTCCCGGTCGGCACCGTAAAGCTTGGCCGCGCATCGAGCCCCAACTTGGCGTGCGCCGTATAATAATAGACCGCTTGCGCAATGATGCGCGCCCAGTTGATGGAGTTGATGGCGGAAAGCGCGTGACGCCTGCGGAAGTCCGCGTCGCCGAACAGCGTTTTGACGATGGCCTGCGCGTCGTCGAAGGTGCCTTCGATGGCGATGGCGTGGATGTTGTCTTCCTGGGCCGCGGTCATCTGCTTGCGCTGGACGTCGCTGATGCGCCCGTGAGGGAAGAGGATGAACAGCTCGATGTCTTCGCGCCCGCGAAACGCTTCGACGGCAGCGGCGCCGGTGTCGCCGGAGGTCGCGCCCAGAATGGTGGTTCTCGCTCTCCGCTTCTTCAGCGCGCGTTCCATCAGGCGCGACAGAACCTGCATCGCGAAATCCTTGAACGCGAGCGTCGGCCCGTGAAAAAGCTCCAGGAGGAAAAGATCCGGCCCGATCTCGTGCAACGGAGCGGTGTCGGGATGGCCGAAGCCCGCATAAGCGTCCGAGACGATGGCGAACAGATCTGGGTGCCTCGGATTGCCGCCGGTGTACGGACCCATGACATAGGCCGCCGCAGCCGCGTAATGTCCTGCCGGGGAGGCTGGGAGCGATGGAAGCTGCGGCCAGGTCGCAGGCATATAGAGACCGCCATCGGGCGCGAGCCCCGCGAGTAAGACTTCCTCGAAGTCTGCGGGAGCTGCGGCTCCTCGGGTCGAAACGTACATCATGGAATCGTTTTTTTCTTGCGGCCGGAATGGCCATTCAATCGCACAATATGATGGAGTTAAGGCGGTGTCATCTCTACCGCGCCGGTTTCAGGCTGCTTTCGGCGGTAGAAACGGGCGGACGATCAGCTTCGGGCGATGAGAAAACCAGAAATCTTGGCTCCATCCTTCGACAAGCTCAGGATGAGGCATCGACAAAGCTCAGAATGAGGTTGAGCGTTTTCAACGCGTTGCTCGTCATGGTGAGCGTGTCGAACCCTCATGGTGAGCCTGTCGAACCATGGGCGGCATCGACTTTCAGTATCCTGCCCCTGCGAACGCTTGGCGTTAGTTTCGGGCGATAAAAAAGCCATAAACGCCAAGAAGCGCGGCGGCAAGGCCGAACCAGGTCAAGGCATATTCCAGATGGCGATTGGGGATCGCCGCGAGCAACTCGCGAGGATCGCGGGCCTTGGGCCATTCGCTGGCCTGCGGCGACGGCTCGGCCTCGATGTATTCGCTTGTTACGGTTCCTGGGCCGCTTAGCCCTGCCGCTTTCGCCATTTCCGGAACGTCGGCGGCGAAGAAAAGGCCTTTCGCGAGATCCGGAGCTGGCGTAAACCACCCCGGCTTCTCGGGAACGCGCAAAATGCCCGTGACAGTTGCTTCGCCGCCGGGAACGCCGCCACGGTCGGCCACGCTCCTCGGCGCGAAGCCGCGATTGACGAAGACCGTGCCGCTGCCGAGCTTGAGCGGCGCGAAGACGAGATAGCCGAACCCGTCTTGCGTCTTCGCCCGCTCCTCATCCGGCGCCGGAACCAGCATCTTGACCGCCTTGCCATCCTCGAACGCGCCGGTGGCCTTGACCCGGGCAAATTCTCTCGTCTTCTCATTCGCGTTGGGCTGCGGCGGTTCGTAAGGAATAGGGGGCTTGGCCAGCGCCTCTTCGAAGCGCGCGATGAGATCGTTCTTCCAGTCGCGACGCTGGAGTTGCCAGACGCCAAGCGCAATCAGGATGCCGAACGCGGCGAGCGCGCAAAGGGTAAGAACGATCCGGCCTCCCCTCGTGGTTGCCCTGGCCGATCGGATGTCGGGAGCAACATGGCTCATCGGATGCGGCCTTCCTGAGCCTTGTTCGCGTATTGAAGGGCGATCAGCGTGGCCTTGAAGGGGCGGAGAATGATAAGCGGGAGTCGCGATGGCCAGCGGAATCCAAAGCGCGGCGTGAACCCAATAAGGCGGCGAGTAGAGCGCTTCCACGATGAGCGCTCCGCCCGTAACGATGAAGCCGACGATCAGCATGATGAAAACGGCAGGGCCATCGCCCGCGTCCGCGAAGCTGTAATCCAGCCCGCAAACGGTGCATCGCTTGGCGAGCGTGAGATAGCCATCGAACAGCGGGCCTTTTCCGCAACGGGGGCAGCGGCAAAGAAGACCCGCGACCCAGGGCGAGACTCTTTCTTGAACAGCCATGGCGACCTCCGGCAATGCTGCCCATGGCCTCACGGTGAGCCTGCCGAACCGCGACAAGCTTACCATGAGGTCAAGCTGTTGAAATCACGCAACCTCATCCTGAGCTTGTCGAAGGATGGGGGCAGGAGTTCATGCTTTTGGCAGCCTGATTTCGTTTAGATGGGCAAGGGCCGCGCGCGTGGCAACGGATCGTCCAAGTCGCCGCTTTCTTCGCGCTTAGCAAGCCTCGTCATCCCGTGCGCGGCGCATCGCGGAGCGGTGCGCCGCAGACACGGGATCGCCAAATACACTGACCTGAGATTGGAACGGTCCCGGCTCGCGCTGCGCTTGGCCGGGATGACGAGGTAGAGGTCCGACAATGGGGAAGACATCGGCTTCCGCTTGCGCTAAAGCCAAATTGCTTGATCACATGGCTTCGGCGCATGACCAAAATCTTCATTTCCTATCGTCGGCAGGAACTCAAAGGCCATCGCGGGCCGCATTTTCGACCGTCTCGAAGCGAAGTTCGGGCGTGACGCCGTGTTCATGGACATCGACAGCATTCCACCCGGCGTCGATTTCCACGAATGGCTGAACGAGACCGTAGCCAGTGCCTCCGTGCTGCTCGCCTTGATCGGACGCGGTTGGGTCGACGCTCGCGACGGGCACGGAGTGAAGCGGCTCGAAAATCCCAACGATTTCGTTCGCATCGAGATCGAGGCGGCGCTCGCGCGCAAAATCACGGTGATCCCGGTTCTGATCGATGGCGCGTCCCCACTTCGCGTCGAAGAGCTTCCGGCGAGCCTTCACCCGTTGACGCGCCGCAACGCGGCCTTTCTGGACGCGAGGCGCGACTTCAACGTGCATATCGCGCGGCTGATTGCGGCGGTTGAGCCGTATCTGAAGCAGCGAAGCCGCGAGGCGGCGGAGAACGGCTCGCCTCCTGAGCCACGCCTTCAGCATGGAAGCCCGGCCAAGACAGATTGGCGGCGCGAGAAGATCGCGTCGATAGAGGACGTGGAGATCATCCAGGCGTACATCGTGCAATACACCGGACGCGAGCCGCTTTGGGCCGCCAAGGCGCGACAACGCCTGAAGGCGGTGGAGGCTTTGATCGCGGAGCGGGAACGGCTCGCGAGTGAGGAGGCAAAGCGCCAGCAGATAGTGGCGCGCTTCAAGGCCGAAGGCAGGATGGAGATCGCCGCGCCTTTTGTCACCAATCCCAATGGCCGGTGGTTTCTGCCGGGCGCGGGGAAAACGGAGTGGTTCAAGGACATCGAAAACGGCCCGGAGATGGTGGTTGCGCCTGCCGGTAAGTTCATGATGGGGGTGCCCGAGGATGAGCCGCAGCGTTATAGCGACGAGAGCCCGCAGCACGAGGTGACAATTCCGAAGCCCTTCGCCATCGGTCGTGCGCGGTGACGCGCGGCCAGTTCGCAGCTTTCGTTGCCGCCACCGGCTACGACGCTGGTACGGGGTCCGGGTCGTGGCGCGATCCCGGCTTCGCGCAAGACGATAGTCATCCTGTGGTCTGGGTGAACTGGGACGACGCGCAAGCCTATGTCGCATGGCTTTCACGGGCGTGTAGCGCGTCTTACCGCCTGCCGTCGGAAGCGGAATGGGAGTATGGGTGCCGCGCCGGGACGGTTACGCCTTTTTGGTGGGGATCGTCGATCACCCCGGAACAAGCCAATTACGATGGTTCCGAGTACCCTTACAAGGGCGGCGGCACGGAGGGCGAGTATCGAAGGCGGACTGTCCCAGCTGAAAACTTCGAGGCCAATCCTCGGGGCCTCTATCAAGTTCACGGCAATGTCTGGGAGTGGTGCGAGGACCCGTGGCATGACAGCTATGCTGACAAACCGGCGGACCTGAAAAAGACGGGGGGCGCCTGTTCAACTGGAGATAGCAGTTGGGGCGTTTTGCGCGGCGGCTCCTGGTACAACAATCCGCGGAACCTCCGCTCTGCTTGCCGCAACAGGAACACCACAGACATCCGTTACGACGATATTGGGTTTCGTGTGGCCAGGACCTTAAATCCTTAATCTTTACCTCTTTACCCCTTCAGTATGCCGAGGGTGGTCAAAATCGCTGCGCCAAAGGTGTCCCGCCGAAGGCGGGCCGCATCGGCCCAACCCCGCACTCAGCGTCATCCCGGCCAAGCGAAGCGCGAGCCGGGACCGTTCCAAACTCAGGTCACTGTATTTTACGATCCCGTGACTGCAGCGCACCGCTCCGTGGTGCCCAGCGCACGGGATGACGCTGGCGATGCGCATATGCGCATATGCGCAAGGAACACCGCCTGCGCTCCATCCTCCGGCGCAAGGCGCAAAAGCCCGCCCCCAACAGTAAACGCATCGTTGACGCGTGTAAGCGCGGCCATAAAGTTAACCAAACAGGGTTAACAGGAGCGCGCCCGGATTTATTTCCGCCCGTTCGTGCTTAACAAACCCTTTATGCCGCGCAAAATGAAGAGCGCCGCGCCTTCGATCCTTTGGCTTAACCCATTGACGCTAATCAGCTTTCTAGCCCCATTAAATAGAATCTAATGCCGGATTTTTTTCATTTACTGGGACGCGCAAAAGTCCGTTAAATATGTTTCGACTTCGCAAATTTACCATTCCGGCAGGCGCCGTCCGGGCGCAGCGCGGCAGAGGGCGGCGTCCTTGCTGTATTTTTTGCTTATAAAACAAAGGCTTATACGTTAACGCCTCGACAAGGCGATTTCCTGTAAGATCTTTCAACATAAAGAATGCGGACGCAAGTGTCAGGGACAAGTTGACAAACAGATGCCGCCCTTCGCAGGCAAACAAACTATGTCGACAAACATTGTCATCTTTCTTAGCCTTTACCTAGCCCGCAGCCGCAGCCGTCCCCGTGCCCCAGACATAGATGCTGGCGAACAGGAACAGCCAGACCACGTCCACGAAATGCCAGTACCAGGCGGCGGCCTCAAAGCCGAAATGCCGCTCCGGCGTAAAGTGCCCGGCGATGGCCTGATACAGGATCACGGTCAGGAAGATTGTGCCGATGATCACATGCGCGCCATGGAAGCCGGTCGCCATGAAGAAGGTCGAGCCATAGACGTGGCCGGCGAAGGTGAAGCCGGCATGCCCATATTCATAGGCTTGGCACGCCGTGAACAGGAGTCCAAGGCATATCGTAAGAATGAGGCCGGTGATGAGCCCCCTTCGGTTGCCCGTCATGAGAGAATGGTGAGCCCAGGTAACAGTCGTCGCCGATGTGAGAAGCACGAGCGTGTTGAAAAGCGGAAGCTCCCAAGGGTCGAAGGGGTGCTTGAAGGTTCCGTCCGCGGTTGGCACAGGCGGCCACTTGCCCCCAAGCACCTCGTCACGGCCAACGACGCCAACCTGCAAGCCATCGGCGATTTTGTGGACGTCGGCGGGGAAAAGCGAAACGTCGAAATAGGCCCAGAACCAAGCGAAGAAGAACATCACCTCCGAGGCGATGAACAAGATCATGCCGTAGCGGAGCGAAAGCTGCACGACAGACGTGTGATCGCCCTTATAGACGCCCTCGATGATGACATCGCGCCACCACAGGAACATCGTGAGCGCCACCCCGGCCGCGCCCGCCGCGAACACCCACGGCCCTTTCACCCCGAAGACGCCGTCGCCGCTCGACTTCATCCAGATGATCGCGCCGATTGCGAGAACCAGCGCCGAGACCGACCCCACGAGGGGCCAGGGGCTTGGGTCGACCAGATGGTAGTCGTGATGCTTGACGTGTTCCTGCGTCATGCTTTTCTCCGAATGGCTTTAACCCGGATTTTGAGTCCTAAGAACCGCGTCGGCTTGCGCAGCGCGCGGCTTCTGCACTTTGTAGAAGGTGTAGGACAGCGTCATATCCCGGACGGTTCTGGCATCCCGGTCCTGCAGGATCGCCGGATCGATAAAGAAGGACACCGGCATCTCAACCGCCTCGCCGGGCTTCAGAGTTTGCTCCGTGAAGCAGAAGCACTGCACCTTCGTAAAATACTGGCCCATGATGTCGGGGCTGACGTTGAAGACGGCGGAGCCGGTGACCGTGTCCTTCGAGCGGTTCACGGCCCGGAAAAAGGCGAGCCTGTTCTCGCCCACATGCAGCGTGAGCTCCGGCTGGACAGGCTCGAAGCTCCAGGGGATGCCCGGCGTAACATTCGCGTCGAACCGCACGGTGACAATCTCGGCTGCGACGGTCTGCGGGGCGGACGCGGCGCGTTGCGGTGTCCCGGCCCATCCGGTTTTCTGGCAGAAAATGCGGTAGAGGGGCACGGCTGCGAACGAAAGCCCAACCATGATGGCCACGACCGCAGCGAGCCCCAGCGCCACGCGTCCATTGCTGGATGCGCCTCTCTCAGAGGGAGCGGTTCGCGACATTGGCTCCCAGCCTTACGATCGTCACGAGGAAGAACATCAAGGCGATGGCCGCCAGCGCCCAGGCTATCGCGAGCGAGCGCAGCCTCTGCCTGCGTTTTGCTTCCGCGTCGAGCATTCGCGGAGCCGGATGCCGCCGCTCCCAGTCTTTGACTATGCCGGGCGCTTTATTGTCCGAGCCCAAAGCCATGGTCCACCCACAGTGCGCCGAAGAGCGCGAAGAGATACAGGATTGAGAAGGTGAAGAGCTGCCGGGAGGCCTTATCGGCCTCGAATCCCTCCCGGACGCGGAACACACGCCACGCCAGGAACAGGAAGCCCGCGCCGAGCGCTGTGGCGACCGCCGCATAGCCATATCCGGCAAAGCGGAGCAAAACCGGCAGCAAACCCGCCAGCGCCGTCGCCGCCGTATAGATCAGGATTTCAAGCCGGGTGCGATCGGGGCCATACACGTTCGGCATCATCGGCACGCGAGCGCGGGCGTAATCGCGGCAACGATACAGCGCCAGCGCCCAAAAATGCGGCGGCGTCCAGAGAAAGACGATCAGGAAGAGGGCGAAGCTCTCCCACGACACGCCCGGCGACGCGGCTGCCCAGCCGATCATCGGCGGAAGAGCGCCCGCCGCGCCCCCAATCACGATGTTCTGCGGAGTTCCGCCGCTTCAGCCAGTGCGTGTACACGACAAGATAGAAAACGATGCTGCCCGCCAGAAGCGATGCGGCGACCCAGTTGATGAGCAGCCCGAGGCTCAGCACCGAAAACGCCGCGAGGAAGAGCCCGAAAGCCGCCGCCTCCTCGCGCGGAATAAGCCCGCGAGGGATCGGCCGCTTTGCCGTGCGCTGCATCAGGCCGTCGATGTCCGCGTCGTACCACATGTTGAGCGCGCCCGCCGCGCCCGCGCCCATCGCGATCAGGATGAGCGCCGTGATCGCCAGCACCGGATGCAGATGCACAGGCGCGACCGCCATGCCGACGGCGGCGGTGAACACCGCCAGCGACATCACGGTCGGCTTCATCAGCGCGATGTAGTCGCCGACAGAGGCGACGGCGGCTGAGGTTGAAGCGCTGCTTGCGACGGAGACTTGGGTTTCACTCATGATCGTTCTTTTCTCGCCTATACGATGCGTGGCAGCACTTCATAGGAGTGGAAGGGCGGCGGCGATGGCAGCGTCCATTCCAGCGTCGTTGCGCCCGCGCCCCACGGGTTCGCGCCCGCCGCCTTCTTCTGTGCGAACGCGCGCGCCAGCATGACCAGGAAAACGATGAGGCTTATTCCGCTGATGTACGAGCCGATGGAGGACACGAAGTTCCAGCCCCAGTATGCGTCCGGATAGTCCGCGTACCGCCTCGGCATTCCCGCCGCGCCAAGGAAGTGCTGCGGGAAGAAGGTCAGGTTCACGCCGATGAAGGTCAGCCAGAAGTGCAGCTTTCCGAGGGGCTCGGAGTAAAGGTAGCCGGTCATTTTCGGGAACCAGAAATAGAACCCGGCGAAGATCGCGAAGACCGCGCCGAGCGACAGCACATAGTGGAAGTGCGCGACCACGTAATAGGTCTGATGCAACTGCCGGTCGATGCCCGCATTGGCGAGCACGACGCCGGTCACGCCTCCGACCGTGAACAGGAAGATGAAGCCGATCGCCCAGAGCATCGGCGTCTTCAACTGGATCGAGCCGCCCCACATAGTCGCGATCCAGGAGAACACTTTGATGCCGGTCGGAACCGCGATCACCATCGTCGCAAACACGAAATAGGCCTGCGTGTTGACGCCGATGCCCGTCGTGTACATGTGGTGCGCCCAGACGATGAAGCCGATGGCGCCGATGGCGACCATGGCGTAGGCCATGCCGAGATAGCCGAACACAGGCTTCCTGGAGAATGTCGACACCACCTGGCTGATCATGCCGAAACCGGGCAGGATCAGGATGTAAACCTCAGGATGTCCGAAGAACCAGAACAGGTGCTGGAACAGGAGCGGGTCGCCGCCGCCTTGCGGATCAAAGAAGGTGGTCCCGAAGTTCCGGTCCGTCAGAAGCATGGTGATCGCGCCCGCAAGCACCGGCAGCGACAAAAGAAGCAGGAACGCCGTCACCAGGATCGACCACACGAAGAGCGGCATCTTGTGCAGCGTCATGCCTGGCGCGCGCATGTTGAAAATCGTGGTGATGAAATTGATCGCGCCGAGGATAGAGGCAGCGCCCGCCAGGTGGATTGAGAGGATTACAAAGTCCATCGCGGGACCGGGATGACCGGTCGTGCTGAGCGGCGCATAAAGCGTCCAGCCGCCCCCGAAGCCGTTCGAGCCCGGAGCGCCCTCCACGAAGAGCGAAAGAATGAGAAGCGTGAACGACGCGGGCAGAAGCCAGAACGAAATGTTGTTCATGCGCGGGAACGCCATGTCGGGCGCACCGATCATGAGCGGCACGAGCCAGTTCCCGAATCCGCCGATCATCGCGGGCATGACCATGAAAAAGATCATGATGAGCCCGTGGCTCGTGACCGCCACGTTATAGGATTGCGCGCTCGAAAAGATCTGGAGGCCGGGATAGGCGAGTTCCATGCGGATCAGGATCGAGAGGATCGCGCCGACGAAGCCTGCCACCAGCGCGAAAATCAGGTAGAGCGTACCGATGTCCTTGTGGTTCGTGGAAAAAAGCCAGCGCCTGGCAAAGCCCACAGGCCGGCCATCAGGATATGTCGCTGCTACTTTTTTTTGCATAATGCGCCCTCTGCCATGCGCCGCTGCAGCGGTCTTCGACGTGGTAACTAACGCGCCCAGGCCGTCGCCGGGTCCGCGGCCGCCATCTGGTTCTTGCCCAGGTTTGCGCTTTTCTGCTTGTCACTGATCCATTTGGAGAATTCTTCGTCGCTCACGACCTTCACGGCGATCGGCATGAAGTCGTGCCCTTGGCCGCAGAGCGCCGAACATTGGCCATAATAGACGCCCAGCTCCGTCGCGAAGAACCAGGTGCGGTTGATGCGGCCCGGTATGCCGTCCGCTCTGCTGCCGAAGGAGGGCACGACCCACTGATGGATGACGTCTCCGCCGGTGATCAGGACCTGCACGACCTTGTTTACGGGGACGACCATCTCGTTATCGACCGACAGGTTTCTGATCTGGCCGGGCTTCAGGTCCTTCTCCTCGATCGGATAGGAATTGAAGGAGACCTTCGCTTCAGGATACTCGTAGGACCAGTACCACTGCTTGCCGGTCGCTTTCACCACCACGTCAGCTTTCGGGAAGTCGAACTGGCGGAACAGAAGCCTGAAGGAAGGGATGGCGATCACAACCAGAATGAGCACCGGCACGATCGTCCACAGCACCTCCAAAGTGGTGTTATGCGAGAGCCTGGACGGAACCGGGTTTGCGCTTTCCCGGTAGCGGATCATCACCCAGGCCAAGAGGCCCATGACGAACAGCACAATCGCCACGATGATGATGAGCACGAGTTCGTTGAAACTCTTCATCGAGTCCAGCATGGGCGTCACAGAATGGGGAAGGTTGATTTGCCAGTCGCTAGGCGCGCCAATTGCAGCAAACGCACTGTGACCGTGCCAGAATATAGCCGAGCACAAGCAAGACACGAATAACAGAACTCGCGCTTTCATAGAGCCGCACCTCCAGCTATTTTTTCTTTCGACCGAGTAGGTCAGAGCTTTGACTTAAAGTTGCAAGGAGCCGTTATCCACTTTCCTTGCACTGAATAACACCGCAGGGGAGTTTTGGTTTCACACCTGCGTGTCAGACTTGGGCTGCACAATGCCGCGTTGACCGAGGACGAGTGCCCAAAGTCTCAATTCGGCCCAATTCCTTGCCGACTTGCCATGTATTGAATGGCTCGCTCGTCAACACGGTGTGCAACGATGTTTCATCCGGCCAAACTCCTGGCTGCCTGCTTTCTTCTCGCGTTCTTTTCCCCCCCGTCCCACGCGCAATCAGAGGTTGGGTCGGGACAGGTCAAGGCGGTTTACGGTGCCTGGAAGCTGAAATGCGCGCAAGTCGCCGGAGCTAAGCAGCACGAAAAGTGCGCGCTGGTGCAAGACCTCAAGCTTGAGGACCGGCCCAATATGTTCTTGACGGTCCTATTCATGCGGTCGTTCGATGGCGACAAGAAAATCTTGCGTATCGTGGCGCCCTTGGGCGTCGTGCTTCCGGCTGGCCTGGGGCTGAGAGTGGACGGCGCCGACGTTGGCAATGTCAAGTTCCTGAAGTGCTGGAAGTTTGGCTGCCTCGCCGAGGTGATCGTGGACGACAACATCGTGAGCAAGTTCACGTCCGGTCAGACCGCGAGCTTCATCGTGTTCCCGACGCCCGACTCCGGCATCGGGTTCCCGGCCCCGCTCGCTGGCTTTGCCGAAGGGATGAAGGGCTTGAACTGAGGTTCCACTGGCGCTGATCCCGCGTAGCTTGAGAGCCGGCGCCCGCTTTAGAGAGGTGTTTGGCAAGAAATGCGCCCAGTTCACGTTGATGCTGGTTTAATTCCGGAGTACCGAAGAACTTGGCATATTCGGCGTGCGCGAGTCCTTCATTTGACGCCCCGCTACCGTGTCGCTGAGCTAAATCTCGTGCCCTCGTTATGAGACGTCGCTTCCGAGGCGATGACCTTGCGAAGCGCGCCGCTGGCATGAGTAGGAGGCGGCAGCACGCGCGGGCCTATCGTCCACTATTCGTCCCGCGCAGGGGAAGATTTTATCAGCGACGGAAGATGATCGCTGGGCGCTTCCAACCGCCAATCCTGGGAAGCTCAGCGGAATGGAGCGCACAAGGCAGGCACGGACGAGGAGCGAGCACCCGCCATTCTTGTTATCCCCGGCGCGACGGCGGCGCTAGCCGTTTCCGCGCTCGAACTTGGACAGGTCCATATGCTCCGCATAGATCCAGCGGACCGTGCGGGTGGCGGAGCGCATGATGACGGTGTGGGTCTCGATCTGCCCGTCATAGAACTTGACGCCGCTCAAAAGGGACCCGTCCGTAACGCCGGTCGCGGCAAAGATTATATCGCCGGAGGCCATATCCGCGGTGGAGTATGTGCGCTTCAGATCCCTGATGCCGAAATGCTCCGCCCGCTTCAGATGCTGGTCGTTGAGAGCGGCGAGCCGGCCCTGGATCTGCCCGCCGATGCAGCGCAAGGCCGCTGCCGCCAGCACACCTTCCGGCGCGCCGCCCATGCCCAGATAGATGTCGATGCCCGTCTCTTCTGGCTCGCAGGTCTGTATCACGCCCGCAATATCGCCATCGCCGATCAGGCTTATCGCCGCGCCCGCTGCCCGAATCTCTTCGACCAACCGTGCATGCCGCGGACGGTCGAGCACACAAGCCGTGATGTCGCTGATCGAAACGCCTTTCGCGGCGGCGAGGCGGTTCAAGTTCTCGGCGATTGACAGGTCGAGGCTCACGAGCCCTTCCTCATAGCCCGGGCCTATGGCGATTTTCTCCATATAGATGCCGGGCGCATGGAGAAGGCCACCCTGCTCGGCAACCGCCACCACGGCAAGAGCGCCGGGCAGCGATTTCGCGCACAAGGTCGTGCCTTCGAGCGGGTCGGCTGCGATGTCGACGGGAGGACCGCCGCGGCCAAGTTCCTCTCCGATATAGAGCGTCGATACATCGTCGCGCTCTCCCTCACCGATTACGACCTTGCCCGCCACCGGCAGGTCGGCGATTTCCCGATGCATGGCCTGAACCGCTGCAGCATCCGCCTGCCGTTCGTCGCCGCGCCCGCGCAGGCGTGCCGCGGCAACCGCCGCGCCTTCCGTCACGCGCGCGATATCAAGCGAAAGCGTGCGCGTGAGACTGCTTGATAGGGAGCCCGATCCCGATTGAGTTTCCATGACGTGCTCCTTCTCAGATTCTTTTCAGCCAGTTTTGAACTGCTTTAGCACGGGGGCCTAAAGCGCCTCAATGCGTATCATCTGCGGAGAGCCTTCGACATGACCATCCTTCTGAATTGCGTCGAGCGCCGCCCGTAACAGATTTTCGCGGGTCCGGTGGGTGATCATGATGACAGGGGTCGGTTCGCCCTCTTGTCCGGGCTGGCCAAATCCTGGCAAATCAGGCGCTTCCCGCTTCTGGACGACGCTCTCGAGCGAAATGTTTTGTTCAGCCACACGCGTAGCGATCGCTGCGATTGCGCCGGGCCGGTCAAACACGGATAGACGGATGTAGAAGCCCCCCTGGTGTGTGCACATTTCGGCAGGGGTCTGGCTTTCGAGCTTTGCCGCAGGCAGGATGAAGGCTGGGCCCGTATGCCCGCGTGCGATATCGACGATGTCGCTTGCCACCGACGAGGCCGTGGGCCGCGAGCCGGCGCCGGGCCCCGCGAGGAGGATCTGCCCCACGAAATCGGCCTCGACGGCAACGCAGTTCAAGACGCCATCGACGCTGGCGAGCGCGCTCGATTTTGGGATCATGGTCGGCGAAACGCGCGCCTCGATGCCGCTTGCCGTCTTGGCTGCCACGGCTAGGAGTTTGATGCGGTAGCCGAGTTCGTCCGCGGCGCGGAAGTCGGCGGGAGTGATGCCGCGGATGCCTTCCAGATGGACGGCTTCGAAATTGGGCCTTACGCCGAAAGCGAGAGCGGCGAGCAGCGTGAGCTTATGGCCTGCGTCCTGACCGTCTACATCGAAGGTCGGGTCGGCCTCCGCGTAACCCAGCGCCTGCGCCTCCGCCAGCACCTCGGCAAACGGCAGGCCCTCTCGCTGCATGCGCGTGAGAATATAATTGCTCGTGCCGTTCAGGATCCCGTAGACGCGTGTGATCGAATTGCCGAGCAGGCTTTCCTTAAGCGTTTTCACGATCGGGATGCCGCCGGCGACCGCTGCTTCGAAACTGAGCGTGACGCCATTCTTTTCCGCGAGCGCGGCAAGCTCCGCGCCATGGCGGGCGAGCAGCGCCTTATTTGCAGTCACGACATGCTTGCCAGCGCCGAGCGCAGCCTTGACGCTTTCAAGCGCAGGCCCCTTGTCGCCGCCCATCAGTTCGACGAAAACATCAATATCCGCCGAGACCGCGAGCGCCATAGGATTGTCGAACCACGGCGCGTTTGTCAGCTTCGCGCCGGGCTCCTCGCGCGATTTTGCGCACACGCCGTTAATGAGGACCGCCCTGCCGCCCTTTTCCGCGATCGCACCGCTATGCTGATTGAAGAGAGCCAAGAGCCCGGACCCTACCGTTCCCAATCCGGCAATACCGACCTGCAGCGGTTTGTCTGAAGTCATTGAGCTTCGTCCTCAGCGCGCACCGGATGCTTGCGCTAACGGAATGACGTTGTGCAGCGTGGACTCGGCCGAAGAAAGAAACTTCTTGATAGCACGGCCGGCCTGCCGGATGCGGTGTTCGTTCTCGACGAGCGCGAGGCGGACATAGCCCTCGCCATATTCACCGAAGCCCAGTCCGGGCGACACCGCCACGCCGGCTTTTTCCAAGAGAAGCTTGGAAAATTCAAGCGATCCGACCTCCGCCATCGCCGGGGGCAGCGGAACCCAGGCAAACATCGTTCCGGGTGGTGAGGGAATGGTCCAGCCCGCGCGGTCGAGCGTTTCGACGAGGCAATCGCGCCTGTGCTTGTAGGTTTGGCGCATTTCCTCGATGCAGTCCTGCGGGCCGTTCAGCGCCGCCGTGGCCGCGACCTGGACCGGCGTGAAGGCGCCGTAATCGAGGTAGGACTTCACGCGGGCGAGCGCGGCGACAAGCCGCTCATTTCCGACGCAGAAGCCTATGCGCCATCCCGGCATCGAATAGGTCTTAGATAGAGAGCTGAACTCCACGGCCACATCCATCGCCCCCGGCACCTGCAGGATGGAGGGTGGAGGGTCGCAGTCGAAGTAGATTTCGGCGTAGGCGAGGTCGGACAGAATGATGAGATCGTGCTTCTTGGCCAAGGCCACAGCATCGCGATAGAAATCGAGGCTAGCCATCAGCGCGGTCGGGTTGGACGGATAGTTCAGCACGAGCGCAATCGGCTTTGGCACGCTGTGGCGCACCGCCCTGTCCACTGCCATAAGAAACTCGTGATCGACGCTCGCCGGTATATGGCGGATGGTTGCGCCGGAAATGATGAAGCCGAACTCGTGGATCGGATAGGTGGGATTGGGCACAAGGATAAGGTCGCCGGGCGCGCTGATGGCCTGCGCCATATTGGCGAAACCTTCCTTCGAGCCGAGCGTGGCGACCACCTGCGTATCGGGGTTGAGCTTCACGCCGAACCGGCGTTCGTAGTATCCGGCCTGGGCCCGCCTCAAGCCCGGAATGCCGCGCGATGCCGAATAGCGGTTCGTGCGCGGCTTCTTGACGGTCTCGATAAGCTTCTCGACGATATGGTCGGGCGTGGGAAGGTCCGGGTTCCCCATACCGAAGTCGATGATGTCTTCACCACGCGCTCGCGCCGCAGCCTTGAGCTTGTTTACTTGCTCGAAAACGTAGGGCGGCAGTCGTTTAATGCGGTGAAATTCTTCTGTCATGACGGGATTCCTGGATCGATGGGCATCCCTCAGAAGCGGGACGCACGATTAACCTATACGACCTGAGTCATGCTTATGTCCATGAGGCTTTCCGCATTGCGTGGCTCGGCCAACAGATATGTCTGAATGTCGGATTTGTTCGGCCTCACAACCGCGCCCGAGTGGCGCCTTATGAGAGAGCCTAAGATCCACAACTTGCGGGGGTATTGGACAGTGGCTGCCCTGTGAATTGGACCTTTCGTGAAGCTTGACGGGCATGATTTTAGGTAATATGGAATAAGTGTTGCGCAAAAAATGCGGCATTCCCCTGAAGAGCGCAAAAGCCCTCTAGCATTCATGCTAGAGGGTTCTCTTGATCCGCTTCTTCTGGCGCGCCCCCCTAGCCTGCCCCCTCCCAACGCTGGCTAGGGGGGGTGGAAGGTTTGTGGCAGTCCCTTCGGAGGAAATGCTGCCCAGTGAAAACACCTCTTGCGGTAAATTCAGCTTACGGCGGTAAACAGCGCACTCTATCTCGTGCAGACCTTGCTTGGTTCGGGTCCGCGGAGATGATGCAATTTCCGGCGCGATCTCGAGTGGATTTCCGTTTGATGGCGGGGGGTCGAACTGGGGTGGCCACCCTGGGCGGCCAGTAGGATGGAGTTTCCCGGCTTCACTTCTTCAGAAACCTTGATGATCCAAGACGAGTTTTCTCGATGAAAAGCAATTCCATATTGCCCCCATCCTCACGAACTCGATTTATCGGACCTTCCCAGATTTGAAGATCGAAAACCCCTAGCAAGTGTTTGAGGGGGGTTGCTAGGGGTTCTTGCCCAGCCAAGGGAGTGCTCTCTACCAGATGGGATGCATAGAGGGTTTGTTGGCCGATTAACAAGGATTGCCACCCAGGCGGGACAGCACATGTTCCATATTTTATATAATGTGATTTGTCAAGCTTCGCGCAAGGTCGGTGCTCTTGGCCCAAGACAACGGCTTGCCTTGTGCTCTGGCCAAGCTTTCGGGCGTTGGAGACGGAAGGGGCTGAAGCTCACCGGAACGCCGAAGCAACGCGGCGCCACTAACCTCGCCCCTGTTCGTTCAACCCTCAACTCACGGCAGGAGGATTATTGGCTCGCTGTCTTCACAACGCCAGAACTGTGCGACTGATCCTGCTTCTGCAGGTCTTGCACAGCCTTCTGGCGCTCTTCAGGGGTCAGAATACTCCCCAGGTCCGTGATTTTGGCGAGGCTCGGATATTTCGGATCGTCGGCGCAGGCGGTCAGACCCGCGCAGATTACGATAGCCATCAGGCCTGCTGCCAGGGGCGCAAATTTGAATTTCTCAATATCAAACGCAGCACGCAAGACGAACTTATAAAAAGCCCGATGCATGGCAGCCCCCGTCTCGCGTCTCCGCGAATCCCTCTCCGCTTGCTAAGCAACATTAGCCGAAACTTTTTGTCCATGTCTTTCTCATTTTGTAACAACTTGTTTCGGCTTCTTCGGGCCGTTTTCCTATTCCTGTGATTTGCCGTCCGCTTTTTCCTGCTTCTCCAAGCCGCCGTCAAAGCCCATGGGGATAACCTCCCTTCGGCGGCGCTCCGGAGACCATGGGCGAACGCCGCGCTGATCCCCGCCTGTGGCAACGGCTATGCCGGACTCCGAGATCGAGATTGCCGCCGCCCCCTTTTCCCAAAGAGCACCGCGGTCGAAAATGAACTTTGGCGCGGGGCAAGGCGCCCGGATGTCCATCGGAGCGACGAGCACCGCGGCGTGCCGGCAATCCTCTTGAATGGCGTCGGGCTTCGTGGTGAAGCTCACCAACTGGCCCTTGACCATCATAAGGCAGCTATAGGCGTCGCATTGCCAGCCCTTGCCAACCGACGCCTCTTTCGGCTTGCGGTTGTCGCCGTCGGCCTTCAGCCATTGGGCCAGCGTGTAATAGGCTCGGCGCGATTTCGGAGCCTGGAGTTTTCCATCCTTGTCTCGCGCCGCCACGACCTTGGCGTCGCGGTCGATATAAATGTCGGGCTTATCGTGATAAGAGGTCATGGCGACGCCAATGCCGATGATGGCGAGGCCCGCAACCCGCCAGCGCCGGCGCCAGATGATGAGCCAAAGGCCGCCTGCCAGGATTACGAGCAGCGCGGCAAAGGGATAAGCAGGAACAGTAATCAGGGCCCCGGGAATGGAGGCGACGAGTTTCGCAACTGCCATCATGGCGTCGATGCCAAAGCCCATAAGCTTCAGCGGCCACTCATCAAGCCCAAAGGGCATGGCGATGAGAGCGATAATCATCGCGGGCATGGACACAAAGTCGATCGGGGGGCCGCCAAGCAAATTCCCGAGCGCGGCATAGCTCGTCAAATTATGGAAATAATATGCGGAAAACGGCTCAACCGCGAGGCCGGCCGTCCCCGTCGTTACCAGCACTGCGCCAACCATGTAAACTGGCTGCCAGGTAAGCCGCTCGGACACGCTTTTCGCCTCGAAGTGCAGATAGCGGCCGAAGCGCTCATAGCCTGCGATCAGGGCGGCCGTTGCCGCGTACGACATCTGAAAGCTGATGTCGATCAGACTGTCTGGCAGCACGACGAGAATGAGCACGGCCGAAAGCGCGACGTTTCTGAGCGAAAGGGCGGGCCGGTTCAAAATGATCGCCAGAAAAACGACGGCAATCATCAGGTAGGAGCGCACCGCAGCTATGGATGCGCCTGACAAGGCGAGATAGACGGTGACACAAAAAAGAGCCGCCCCGCCCGCGATCGTCCGCACGGAAAAACGAAGCGCGATTGCTGGAAAAAGCGCCAGAAACCAGCGCAGGAACCAAAAGACGGCGCCTGCAACGAGTGACATGTGCATCCCGGAAATCGACGTGATATGGGCGAGCCCCGACCCTCGCAGGTCATCCAACGAGCTGTCGTCGAGACCGGCAGTCTTTCCCATGGTCAGCGCGGCCGCGAGTTCGCCGGTCTGGCCCGGAAGAACATCCGTGATCCGCTCGCCGATTGTTGCCCTAAGATCGGCAAGCGCTGTCCTGAACTTCATGTCGAAAGGCAGTTCGCGCCCGTCGGAAATCTCCGGCTTCGACAGCGAATAGCCCGAAGCGCCAATGCCCTGGTAATAGCTCATGCGCGCGAAATCGTAGCCGCCGGGCATGACGGGGTCAGGGGGCGGCCCCAGAAGCGCGCGCACTTTCACAGCGTTGCCGGGCCTCAGATCAATGTCGCCGCGGATGCTGACGCGAACGCGGAACGGTCTTTGCCTGACCTCGGCATTCTCATACGTCATGCTCGAAAGCCGGATGACGGCGCGCCCTCGTTTGGCGTTCTGGCGGTCGAAACTTTCCACGAAGCCTTCGATATCGTACGCGCCATGCCGCTCCAGCATCGGCGCCGTCATAACCTCAGTGCGGACTTTCGCCGCTAGGAAACCGGCGCTCACGCAAAGAAGGATGCTTGTGAGGAGAAACGGAAACAGATGCGACCGGGCGAGAACTCGAAGCGCGAGAGCCGCGATGAAAAGCCCGGAAGCCAGCGCCAGTTCCGGTTCACGCGGCAGCGCAAAGTAAAGTCCGACGCCGCAGCCGAGAAATACGGGAATCCACAAAGACCAGCGGCCCTGCTCGGCGTCGAGTTGCGCCGCAAGCGCCTTGCCGGGCCACGCCAGCGCGCGCATGAACCCGCCCCCGCGATGCGGCGGCGCGTCCAAATCCGCGGGAACGAATACGCTCACCCCTGCCCACCCGCTATCAATTGCCCGGATGGCATGTTACACCGCTGCCCAAGGAAAAAGTCCACAGGAATTGAGAGGATAATCATGGCGTCCGCATCGGGCGTGGTGACACGCTTTGCCCCTTCGCCGACCGGCTTTCTGCATATTGGCGGGGCACGAACCGCGCTGTTCAACTGGCTCTATGCCCACCACACGGGCGGCAAGTTCCTGCTGCGCATCGAGGATACTGACCGCGCGCGATCCACCGAGGCCGCCATCGACGCACTCATCGACGGGCTGAAATGGCTCGAACTCGATTGGGAGGGCGAGGTTATCTACCAGTTTGCGAGGGCGGACCGGCACAAGGAGGTGGCTCTTCAGCTTATGGAAGAGGGCAAGGCCTATCGCTGCTTTTCGACGCCGGAAGAGCTGGCCGGGATGCGCGAGCGCGCCAAGAAGGAGGGTCGCGCGCCGGGCTATGACGGCACGTGGCGCGACCGCGACCAGAGGGACTGGCCGAAGGACGCGCCCTACGCCGTACGCCTCAAGGCTCCGCGCGAGGGCGAGACGGCGGTGGAAGACCGCGTCCAGGGCCGCGTCACTTGGCAGAACAAGGACCTCGACGACATGGTGTTGCTGCGCTCAGACGGCACGCCGACCTACATGCTCGCGGTCGTGGTCGACGATCACGACATGGGCATCACGCATATCATTCGCGGCGACGACCACCTCACCAACGCCGCGCGCCAGACGCAGATCTATAATGCGATGGGCTGGGATGCGCCGTCCTTCTCGCACATTCCGCTGATTTACGGGCCGGACGGCGCGAAGCTGTCGAAGCGCCACGGCGCGCTCGGCGTCGAGGCTTATCGCGCGATGGGCTATTTACCCGCCGCTTTGCGGAATTATTTGGCTCGGCTCGGCTGGAGCCACGGCGACGATGAGATTTTCTCGACCGAACAGGCCATCGAATGGTTCGACCTCGAGGCGATCGGCCGCTCGCCATCGCGCTTCGACTTCGCCAAGCTCGAAAACCTGAACGGGCATTACATCCGGCAAACGCCGGGCGCTGAGCTTGTGGCGCAAATACGGAAGATCCTCCCCGAGATTGAAGGCGCGAAAGAGTTCGCGGCTCGCATTGACGATAACGGCTGGAAGAAACTCGAACAGGCCATGCCCGGTCTGAAGGAGCGCGCGAAGACGCTCGTGGAACTCCTCTTGTCGGCGCGCTATCTGTTCGTTCCGCGCCCGCTCGATGTCGACGAAAAGGCGTCGAAGCTTCTGGAGGGCGATGCGAGGAAGCACCTCGCCGCGCTTCACGAGCGCTTTTCCAAGCTTGCGGCTTGGGAACCCACGGCGCTTGAAGCTGCGACGCGCGCCTACGCCGAAGAGGCGGGCGTGAAGCTCGGAGGCGTCGCCCAGCCGCTGCGCGCGGCGCTGACCGGCCGGACAACCTCGCCCCCGATCTTCGACGTTCTGAACGTGCTCGGTCGCGAGGAGAGCCTTGCGCGCCTTGCCGACACAATCGCGTAGGTTGCCCCCGCGGGAAAGCCGGCTCAGGGGCATGCCGCTCCAACTCTTTGGAGCGCTAACCCTTGGACCATATCCGTTTGCCATAAGTCTAAAGCATCGCGCCTTTAATCGGATGCGGGCGTCTGGATGCATTTTTGTATGCAAGTTGCGCAAAGCGGCCTCTGCTTGTCAACCTGTCCCTGACGATTTCGCCGGGATTTCTTATTCTGAAACATCTTCGGCGATATCGCCTTGCGGACAGGTTAACACAGCGTGACCCCGCTCCAACCCTTGCTAAATAAGGGGAAAATAGCGAACGGGACGCCATCGCCGCCGCCTGCGCCGCAGCTTTTCGGGCTGGCGAAAGGGTTAACTCGTGAAATTGCAAACATATTTAACGGACTTTTGCGAGCCGACTTAATGCCAAAATTCCGGCATTAAATTCTATTTAATGGCGATCGAGCGATTACAGAAATCTATTGTTTTTCAATAGCTTAGACGATCCCGCCTACGGCCAGCCGTAAGGCGCGGCGCTGCTCCTTTCGCGGCCGATAGACGCTTTCTTAAGCATACTCAGGCCGGAAATAAATCGGGCGCGCTCCTGTTAACCATGTTGTATTAACGCTTACGGGAGGTTGACGAACGGTTTACCTTTAGAGCGTCGTGCGTCCCGATGATCGTCACCCCGGAATGCGCCTCAGCGCATATCCGGGGCCGTTACAAATCGAAGCGCCTGTTGCGATCCCGGATACGACGCAGGCGTCGTTCCGGGATGACGAGCTCTAGGCGGGCGGCGAGCGCCGTGCAGGCATGGCCGGATCGGCGAAGCATGCCTCAAAGCATCCCGCGTTCAATCGGATGCGGGCGAACGCGCCTCGGCGCATTCCGGGGCCGCAACCGGTTCCGATTTTGCGCAGGACGCGCTAAATGATAGAAGCACGCTCTGAACACGCGCGGTTTTTGCCTCGCCTCCCCTTCGAAACGCTTCCCCCTTCGTCGCTCCGGAACGGCGCTCGCGCGGTATCCGGAGCCGTCAAACACGCCAATCTCCGTGTTCCAACGATCCCGGATAAGGCTTCGCCTTTCCGGGATGACGTCGGTGGCGACTCGTTCTCGTGGTTCAGGCTGGCATCGCATAGACGGGCGACCAACCAAAACGGCCTCGAACGGAGGCTGTATCAAAATGCATAGCTTTGTAACGAGCTATGCTGCCAGCGCATGGCGGATGGCCGCACCCTTGTCACGCTTTAGACATGCAATAGATTCATCGTTCCCCAAAGACCGGACAACGGTGTCTTCTCCGTTTCCGATATTCACCCACTTCTCACTCCATATAGGAGAACATGAATGACGATGTTAAAATACCTGCCAGCTGAATTGCTGGGTCTTTCCATTCTCGTTTCTGCGGCTACGACAAGATTATTCTTTCCGGAGGTCTCGGATTTCTGGCTGTCGCTTGCAACCGCGATCACATTATTCGTGATCATGCAAATCCGGACGCATCTGGTTCTGGATGTCGAGGCCAAAGAAAAGCCGTCGCCCTAAAGAAAGGGCGTCGGGAAAGCATGCTGAGAACCGCTGAGTTATGCGTTTTCAGCATGCAGCCTCAAGTTACAGGAGAATGCTCACACAACGTTTACTATCCCTCCACGCGGCGCGCACCATATGCATCGGAGAATTTAGGAATGCGCGAGGAGAACCATGCAGACGGTGCGGAGCGTAACCTTTCAGCTCCTGCGCGAAGTGGGCGCGACGACGATCTTCGGAAACCCGGGCTCGACCGAGGCGACTTTTCTGAAGAATTTTCCCGGCGACTTTCGCTACGTGCTCGCTCTTCAGGAAGCCTCCGCAATGGCGATGGCGGACGGCTTTGCGCAAGCCACCGGCAGGCTGACGCTCGTGAACCTGCACACAGCCGCAGGCCTCGGCCACGCCATGGGCAACCTGATGACGGCATCGCTGAACAAGACGCCTCTCATCGTGACAGCCGGCCAACAGACGCGCGAGATGCTGTTGATGGAGCCCTGGCTGACAAATGTCGAAGCCACGATGCTCCCTCGTCCCTATGTGAAATGGGCCTACGAACCTGCGCGGGCCGAGGATATACCAGCCGCCTTCATGCGCGCGATTGCTACGGCCCTTCAGCCGCCTCAAGGGCCTGTGTTTCTCTCCCTTCCGGTGGACGATTGGGACAAGCCGTGCGCGGGGCCTGCGGAAGTGCGGAGCGTAAGCCAGCGCGTCGGCCCCGATCCCGCGCGGCTCCCGGAGTTTGCTGAAGCATTGGCGCAGGCGTCGTCTCCGGTGCTGATTTATGGGGCGGCCATCGACAGGGGCGGCGGCTGGAACGAGGGCGTCGCCGTCGCGGAAGCGCTGGGCGCGCCGGTTTGGACCGCGCCTGCCTGTGAGCGCGCGCCGTTTCCGGAAAACCATCCGCTCTATGCGGGCAGATTGCCGTTCGCGATCCGCGCCCTGCGCAAGAGCCTCGAAGGCCATGACGTGGCGCTTGTCGCCGGCGCTCCTGTCTTCCGCTACTACATCCACGCGCCGGGCAATTACCTTCCTGACGGGATGCGGTTGTTGCACGTGTCCGACGATCCGGCTGAGACCGCTCGAGCGCCCGTTGGCGACAGCCTGCTCGGGGATGCGGTCTTATCTCTCGCCGCGCTCAAGGACCTCCTCGGCGAGCGCAAATCGCGCACCCGCGTCGTGCGCAATGCGCCTCGCGCAGCCCCGCCACCCCCGGCCAAAGCGCCAAGGCACGGCTTGACCGCGACGCAAGTGTTCGCCGCTTTGAGCGAAATCCGGCCCGCGCAAACCCTGATAGTGGTTGAGAGTCCCTCCACCATGGGCGACCTTCACAGGAACTGGCCGATCACCGAGCCCGCGTCCTTTTTCACCTCAGCCAGCGGCGGGCTCGGCTGGAGCCTTCCTGCATCCGTTGGCATCGCCCTTGGCGAGCGCGAGAGCGGCCGCAAT
The DNA here is from genome assembly GCA_963764115.1 of uncultured Alphaproteobacteria bacterium. GTDB lineage: Bacteria > Pseudomonadota > Alphaproteobacteria > Rhizobiales > Rhodomicrobiaceae > Rhodomicrobium. The sequence goes on along the minus strand of CAVXRT010000023.1, from coordinate 226,392 downwards.
CGCCCGATCCTCATGATCGTCGGCGACGGTTCGTTCCAGTATTCGCTTCAGGCGATCTGGACCGCGGCGAACTTGCAATTGCCGATTCTCATCATTGCGCTTGCAAACGAGCACTACGGCATCCTGAAGTCGTTCGCCGCCCTCGCCGAAACGCCGGGCGTTCCAGGCCTCGATCTTCCTGGCCTTGATATCGTGTCTCTGGCGAGGGGCTATGGCTGCGAGGCTCAGCGCCTCGACGATCTGGAAGCCATCAAGCTGGCGGCGACGGAGGCCTGGACGAAAGCGAAGCCTACCGTACTTGAGATCCCCATTTCGCCCGAGGTCCCGACGCTCGCGGCATGATCGTGACTTACAAGGACCGTGCCGATCAGGACCGCTTGTTGTAATGTTGGGGCGATGAGCCAGGGTGGGCTGCGGTATGTCAATTCTATCAAACATGATAAATGGCCGGTAATTGCTTACCGGCGGGGTGGATAACATGCAATCGAGGGCGGAAAACCTCCCTCGATCTCATTCAAGCCGCATTTTGCAACCCGCCACCACTTCCGAATGGCGCGTTCAACTGGACTATCTTCAAGTTGAGGTAAGCCGCGAAAGCTACCCACAAGAGATAGGGGAGCAGAAGCCAGACCGCGTCCGTGGAGTAAGGAGCCACACCGATCATGAGTGCGGCGACCGAAAGCCAAAGGAACACCACCTCGATCAAGGCCCAATCGGGACGCCTGAGATTGAAGAAAATCGGCGTCCACAGCAGGTGAAAGAAGATGTTCGCCGCGAAAAGAAGCGCAATGCTCAAGTGAGCTTCCGACGGCGATGAGGTCCAAGCCAGGACTCCGGCCCACGCGGCCAACCCAAGGATGACGGCCCAGGCAGGCCCGAACAGCCATTCCGGCGGGTTCCACCAGGGCTTTCGGAGGCCCCGGTACCACGATCCGACCTTTGTTAGTGATGCGCCGCCAAAGAGGACGGCGAGCGTGATGATTGTTGCAACAATGATTGTAATGGTCATGATCTGCTATGTGTGCGTGCTAAAACCCGCCGCAACCCGATTTCACGAAATTGCGAATCTGCGGGTGAAAGAGCTAACTCTTTCGTGCATCGCTCTTCACGTCCGCAGCTTTGACGGAGCTACTCTGGACCACCTTTGCGCAGGCGGCAAGAGCTAGCAGGGTAGCGATGATCGCTTCGTGAGACATTAGGGCGCCCTTCAACAACAATAAACATACAACGTTGCTCGGGCCCGGCTGTTCCAGCCAAAAGCAGGGCCGCGGCATTAAATCCCCGGAAACCTGTTGAAAAGCCGGGGCCGCATTGCTAAGCGCTTGGAGGGCCAGCGCGTGAGAGCGGGCGCCCTGCGCGCGGAGGACCGTTTATGAGCTACGAAAACCTAGACCTCAAAGAGCTGATTTGGACAATCCCGGACTATCCCAAACCCGGAATTATGTTCAGGGACATCACCACGCTGATCGGCCATGCGGACGGCTTCCGCGCCGCCATTCGAAGGCTGGCCGCGCCCTACGAGGACATGAAAGTTGACGCCGTGGCCGGGATCGAGGCGCGCGGCTTCATTGTGGGCGGCGCAGTGGCGGACAGGCTGAACACGGGCTTTGTGCCGATCCGCAAGAAGGGAAAGCTGCCCTGGCGCGCCATCGGACAGGATTACAAGCTCGAATACGGCACCGACATCATCGAAATGCACGAAGACGCCATCAAGCCGGGAGAGCGCGTTCTGATTGTTGACGACCTGATCGCCACGGGCGGCACGGTGGAGGCGGCCGTCAAGCTCATCCGTCGCGTCGGCGGCATAGTGATCGGCGCCGCCTTTGTCATCGATCTGCCGGAGCTTGGCGGGATGGGACGGCTCGAGGCCGACCATCAGGTCCGCTCCCATGCGCTGGTCGCATTCGACGGCCATTGAGGACCTTGATTTTCAGAGGGTCACTGGATGGCCAGGTCAAGCCCGGCCATAACGGCAGAGCGAAAATTCGCCTATGTTTTCATGGGCTCTTACGCGAGCGGAAGCACCGGGGTAATCACGTTAAAGCCCTGTCGTACAACGTTAATACGAAGCCGCTGGCCCGCGCCGGCGGCTTTGTCTTTGTAACGGCCGCCAAGCGGATAGCTCTGCCGGGTCAATAAATTTTCTCCGACATTCGAACAATCGGGATGCAGGGGCGTTCTCCCAGCGGAAATGTGTTTATATAAGTTTCCGTTGCTCTGCTATTCCCGCAGGCGCAGAATTTATAAACATAATTAAACAAGGGAGAGAACTGATGGATCCTATGGGCATCCTCATCATGCTGGTGATCGGCGCGGTTGCCGGATGGCTTGCCGGAGTTATCTACTCCGGCGCGGGATTTGGCATCCTCGGCAACATTATCGTGGGCATTCTCGGCGCTATCATCGCGGGCGCCTTGTTGCCGGGCTTCTTGCATTTTCAGGGCTTCATCGGCTCGATCCTCAGCTCCGCGGCGGGCGCCATCATTTTGTTGTTTCTTGTGAGCCTGGTTTCCCGCAGAGCTAGTTGAGCCTTTGATGCGGCCTGTCCGGCAAGGCCGCGCCTTTCATGCTGCCGGCAGGCGCTCGCCGCCCGTCTTGCGTCGATAGGGGCTGGAGCGATCCTGTTTCCTCCGCGGGGGAGTTGCGGCATTCCTGGCTTGCACGAGTGTTGCTTATAGCCAAGGTCGAGCCGCCGCGCTGGCGCTGGGCGGCCACGAATGGCGCTTAACCCGACCCTTCGAGACGGCGAAACCTTGCTGGGGGCTGAACAGCGATGCTTGGCCGCGTCTCCCAAGTAAGCGAAGTCATTTGCCAAATCCTGGAATATACTTACGGTGCAATCGCATCCAAATCCGGCAAAGTTGATTAGCCTATGACAAAAGTGACAATTCTCAGTTTTGAGAGGGAGAAGCCGCCCGTCGTGGAAGAGCTCGACCCGCGCAGCGCCGCAATCAAGGTGCTGGTCGCCGACATAGGCGGCAACCACGTCAAGCTCCTTGTCACTGGGCAAAGCGAGCACCGCAAGCTGATTTCCGGGCCGCAGCTGACGCCCGAGCTGATGATGGCGGGGATCAATGAGGCCGTTTCGGATTGGGACCACGACGTCGTGTCGATCGGTTATCCCGGCCCCGTTCTTGACGGCCGGCCGTTGCGCGATCCGCATAATCTGGGTCGAGGCTGGGTTCGGTTCGATTTCGAGGCTGCATTCGGCCGGCCGGTCAAGATCATCAACGACGCGGCCATGCAGGCGATCGGAAGCTACCAGTCCGGAAGGATGCTCTTTCTCGGCCTTGGGACAGGGCTCGGAACCACCCTCATCGTCGAGGGCGTCGTTCACCCCATGGAGGCGGGCCACCTTCCCTACAAAAAGGGCACCTTCGAAGACTACGTCGGCCAGCGCGGCCTCACCCGCAATGGCAAGAAACAGTGGCGCCGCGATGTCGCCGACGTGGTTCAGCGGTTGATCGGCGCTCTCCAGCCCACCGACGTCGTGTTGGGCGGGGGCAACGTCAAGAAGCTGAAAGAACTGCCGCCGAACACCCGGCTCGGCCACAACGCCAATGCCTTCGAGGGCGGATTCCGGCTTTGGGACATGGCTCCCGAACCTGAATAAGGCGCGCCGCCGAGGCGCTGCACTCCAAGATAACAGGTCACGAGTCCGCCAGCGAAGAACGTCACAAGGGCGCTAAAGCGTCCTGCGCATAACCGGACGCGGGCCTCGGTACGCTTTTCATGCACATTGGACCTCACTTTTATCCCCGGATTGGCTTCCCGCTTGTTACGGATCTTCTTGAGTGAGCATTGTATGAGAAAGCGCGTTGCCGGGAAGTTAATGGGTAAGTCGCTGATATTGCTATGAAAATTCAAGAACAAACGGCGCTCCCCGCGCACCTGCCGGGCTGACTTCGGCGCGTCGTGGTTAACAAGGGAATCTGGGGTTATATTTAACGGACTTTTCAGAGCCCACTTAATGCCAAAATTCCAGCATTAAATTCTATTTAATGGGGCGGTCGGCGGCGAAAAAACTGTTCATTTTCAATGCGTTGTAGCCGCTTGTCTACCGCCCCGGTAGGCCTCGTTCTGCGCCGCATAAATGGATGGTTAAGCCTAATCAAGTGTAAATTGGACCGGAAATAAATCGGCCGCGCTCCCGTTAACCAGCTTCAAATTAACACTCAGCGCCGCGAACGAAGCGTTAACCACGAGGCGTAGGGCGGGCGCCGTCGGCAGCCGCCAGATGGCGAGAAGCGCCTCCGGCATTCCATCGGACGCGGGCGCGCGGTTAAGTTGAGCTTGCGTCGCTACGGCTCCGAATTTTGCGCACGCCGCTGAAGAATGATGCGGCCCACGGCCTCACGGTGAGCCTTGCCGAACCGCGACAAGCTCACCATGAGTGCAAGCCATTGATATCGCTCGACCTCATGAGCCTGTCGAAGCCTCATCCTGAGCTTGTCGAAGGATGGAGACAGGATTTCGGCCTTTTTCAGCAACTGCTAGAGAGGAACTGCTCCGCGTGCGCTGTGCTGGGCGATGGCGAGGGTAATATCGTCGTCTGTATGCGCTGCATGCATTGCAGGACTTGGAAAGAGCTCACGCACAATGCTGTGGCATAGTATGGCCGAATTCGACTGCCTGGCGCGGTTCAAAATTCCTTTCAAGGAATCCGTCGTCAATCGGCTTCGGGGCGGCTTGGGCGTCTCCACCAACCCATCGCTATAAAGGACAAGAGCTCCACCCGCCTTGAAGGGCACCGTTTTGCTTTCATAGGCCGCATTGGCGGTAATGCCGAGCGGCAGGCCCGGCTCGCATAGAATATCGAAGGGGCTATCCGATGCTTCGCGATAGATCTGGGGAGGCGCGCCCGCCGAAGCATACTGCATCGTTTGCTTCTTAAAATCGATGGTTGCACAGAACATGGTTGCGAACTGGCCGGCAGGCAGCACCTCACCAAGCCTTGCATTCAGCCGTCGCAACAACGATGAAGGCTTGCCGGACTTGCCCTCATCGCCTTGCACGAAGAAACGCAAACAAGCCGCATTCAGCCCGGCGGCGGCGTCATGGCCCGTGAAATCGGCCACATACATCATAATCCGCTGAGGCCCGATGGCGTCGATGCCCCAGATATCTCCGCCTATGCCCTGCGGGGCGACGTGGTAGCTTGACACGTCCAAAGGCGAGTTCGCCTGAATCTGCTCTATGTGGCTCGTGCTTGGGAGCATGTTTCGCTGCAGGGCGATCATACTCTCAAGTCCCTGATCTGAAGCCGATCCTCTTTCCATAGGTGCCTTCCCCACTGACGCTGGCAACACAATCTTAGACTGCAGGCAGCACTGACGGAGCCTCCCGCCCCCTCATTCTTGGTCTTGGCTCCTAGTGTCACCGCACCTAGGCAGTGTTACAACCCAAGCAAGCGCATGCGTGTATATTTTGGGTGGCGGGCTTAAGGAAGCGTGTCGCCCTGAGTGAGCTTTGTTCGGGTTTACGCACAAATTTGCGCAATTCTCCATTTGACCTTGTCCGAGTTCGAGACCGAACACAAAGAATGCCTTGAGCAGCGCATAAACGCATCCCGACCGGCCCTCGATTTCGACGCGGATCTTGCAATGTCTGCGGATCGCCTGAACAGCGGCAGATTTTTAACTATCCAATAATACTCGCGCCTCTTCACGCGTCGGATCAAGCGGCGCCAACCTAATCTTGTGAGTTTTCAGAACGGTATATTCACATCTCGCACTTATGGATTTCTGATTGTTGCTACCGCAAGTGGAGCTGTTGCGTGCTCTCCCGTCTTAACATCGCCGTCCGCATCAACCTGCTTCTCGCCCTCTCCGCTTTCGGAATGCTGGTCTGCGCGGGCATAGGCTTGATGGCCCTGCGCATGCAGATGCTCGAGGAGAAGCGCGTTCAGCTTCGCTATGTCATGAACGTGGTCCTTAATGATGCCCGCACCAACATGAACGCCGCGGGCGGCCCACAAACCGGGTCCGGCCGGGACAGTTTTTTGGATGTGATCAAGAGCGCGAAATTCGGCGACAGCGCATACAATTTTTTCTTTGTCGATGACTACGACGGCGTCGTCGTCTGGCACCCCGATCCATCGAAGAGGGGGGTAAACCGGTCCAATGTCGTTTACCCCAACGGCCTCAAGATGATTTAGAAATTCATCGACGCCGCCAGGGGCTCTCCTCTCGGAGAATATTTTGACTACGAGGGTCCGGACAATCGAGGGACCATCGGTCCCAAGCTCACTCACTGCCGGGACGCGCCAGACCTGAAGTTCGTCGTCTGCGTCGGCATCGGCGCCAAAGATGTCGAGATAGCCTTTCTCGACCGGCTTTATTTGATGGCGTGGCTATTTACCATGGTGATGCTCGCCACAGGTCTTGCCAGCGTGATCATCAGCCGGTCGATCGGCGGACCTCTTTCGAACGCCGTCGGAAAGATCAAGAAGCTTGCGAACGGAGACCTCGACATCGCTCCCGCCGATGCGGACGAAAAATCCGAGCTCGGCGAAGTGGACAAGGCGCTGGATGTCCTGCGGGCGAACGCCATCGAGCAGCGGGCGCTCGAGGAGAAAGTTCATGAGCAAAACGAGCTGTTGATTAAGCAGCATAAGGAAAGCGAGGAGCGCTGGCGGCGGTTCGTAGAGCAAGCGCCCGTAGCGATGCTCATGCTCGATCGCAACATGGTCCATCTGGCTTGCAGCCGCCGTTGGATTGAGCTTCACAGGTTCGAGGATGGGGGCATTGGACGTGACCATTATGACGTTTTCACCCAGACCCCCGAACACTGGAAAGAAGCGTACCGCAGAGGTCTGTCCGGTGAAACCGTCAGCGCGGACGAAGAAATGTTTGTGCGCCCGGATGGCGGCAAGCAATGGGTGAGTTGGGAGGTTCGCCCCTGGCTGGCGAGCGATGAGACCATTGGCGGCATCACCATCATGTCTGAGGACGTGACCGACAGGGTGCTGGCCGTCCAGGCGTTGCGCGAGAACGCGCTGCGCATGCGCATGGCTCAGGAGGCGGCCAAGGCCGGATTCTGGGAGTCGCGGCCGTCCGACAAAATCAATGTGTGGTCCGATAACCTCTGGACGTTGTTCGGGTTGGAGCCCGGGCAATCCGAGCCCACGCGCGAACTGTGGTTGAACACGATTTATCCAGACGATCGCGACTTCGTAAAAGCGGAGGTCATAAAAGGCGCCGCTGCGGGCCGGGAGTTCGAAATTCAGTGGCGGGTGAACCGCCCGGAGGGAGAACCCGAGCGCTGGCTCTTCGCGCGCGGCAGGCCCACTTCGGATGATACGCCGGATAACTACTTCGGTGTCGTTATCGACATTACAGAACAGAAGCTTATGGAGCAGGCGCTGCGCGAGAGCGAAATGCGGATGCGCCTGGCGCAGGAAGGGGCAAGGGCCGGAACCTGGGAGTGGATTCTGGCCAGCGATCGCGTCGAGTGGCCGGAAGCCCTGTGGAGCCTGTATGGACTTGAGAAGCCCGAGAATTGGGAGCCCAAATTCGAATCCTGGGGGATGCTGGTGCATCCGGCGGACCGCCAGCGCGTCATTACAACGGTGACGGGAGCGGTGGCGGAAGGAAGTGACTACGATGTGGAATGGCGCCTGAATGTGCCCGAAGGCGAACCCGAGCGCTGGCTTCTTATTCGAGGCAGGCCGGTAGCGGACGCAAACGGAGCGGTTGAGCGATATTTCGGCGTCGTCATCGAGATAACCGAACAGAAGCGCATTGAGCAGGCGTTGCGCGACAGCGAAATGCGGATGCGCGTGGCTCAGGAGGGCGCCAAAGTCGGCACATGGGAGTGGAGGCTCGCGGACAATTCTTTACGGTGGACTGACCCTCTGTGGAGCATCTTCAACCTGAAGAACCCCGAGGGATGGGCGCCCTCCTTCGAAGGGTGGGCGTCGCGTATCCACCCCGCCTATCGCGAACACGCCATGGCGACGGTCAGAGGAGCGGCGAGGCTCGGTCATGACTTTGAGGTGCAATGGCGCGCGAACCTGCCGGATGACGAGCCTGAGCGCTGGTTTCTCGCTCGAGGCCGTCCAATTACTGACGCAAACGGAAAACCGGATCGCTATTTAGGCGTTATCATTGAAATAACCGGGCAGAAGCTTGCGGAGAATGCTCTGCGCGAGAGCGAAATGCGGATGCGGCTGGCCCAGGAGGCGGCGAGAGTGGGAGCCTGGGAGTGGAGGCTCGCGGACAACTCCAGGCACCTGAGCGATTCCCTGTGGAACTTGTACGGACTGCAGAAGCCCGAAGGATGGAACTCCTCAATCGAAGAGTGGGTGTCGATCCTGCATCCCACGGACCGCGAGCGCGTTTCCGCTGCGGTCATGAAAGCGGTGTCGCTCGGTCAGGAATACGAGGTCGAATGGCGCCAGAACGCGCCGAAAGGCGAACCGGAGCGCTGGTTTCTCACGCGAGGCAGGCCGCTCGCGAATGCCGACGGAAGCCCGGATCGCTATTTCGGCGTCGTCATTGAGATAACCGAACAAAAGCGCATGGAACAGGCTTTGCGCGAAAGCGAAATGCGCATGCGCCTGGCCCAGGAGGCGGCTAAAGCCGGCGAGTGGGAGCTCAGCTTCGCGGACAGACGCATTGTGTGGCCCGATTACCTTTGGGCCGAGTATGGGATGCAGAAGCCCGAGCAATGGAACGCCACCATAGAAGAGTGGATGGCAATAGTTCATCCTGCAGACCGCGAAACCGTCATAGCTGCGTTCAGGCAAGCGACGGCGCTTGGCAAGGATGTTCAGGTTCAGTATCGCTTGAACCTGCCGGAAGGCAAACCCGAGCGCTGGATCCTTTCCCGGGGCAGTCCCATTCCGAGCCCGGACGGCCCCGTGGATCGCTATTTCGGCTTTGTCATCGACATCACCGAACAAAAGGTCATGGAGAAGGCTCTGCGTGAGAGCGAGGAGCGGCAGACTTTTCTGCTGTCCCTCAACGACGCCCTCCGCGTAACAGGCGATCCCGTTGAAGCGATAGCGACCGCAAGCAAAATGCTCGGGCAGAAGCTTGGCGCCGCTCAGGTCTTTTACGCGGAGATAGACCCGGCGGAAAAGTACGCCACTATTTCACGCGACTGGAACAACGGCACGGTTCCCAATGCCCACGGGGTCTTTAAGCTTGACGATTTTGACCCATCGTTTTTTGGCGCCCTCAAGAGCGGCCGCACGATTGCAGTCGGTGACGTTCGCGCAGAACCTCACAGGTGGACGCCCGATGGACGGGCATTTTTCGAATGCCGTTCGATGGCGGCCCTCATCGCTGTGCCGCTCGTGAAGGATGGCAAGTTTCTGGCGGTCTTGGGTCTTCAAAAGGGCTTCGCGTATGACTGGACAAAGAACGAGGTCGCCCTGGCGCTGGAGGTCGCTGAACGGACCTGGGAGGCCGTTGCACGCGCGCGTGTTTCGCAGGCCCTGCGCGAAAGCGACGAGCGCCTGAAGTTTGCGATCGACGCCGCCGAAGTTGGAAGCTGGGAACTGTTCCTTGAAGAGGGAACATACTCAGCATCGGATCGGGCGTTGTCCTTTTTCGATTTACCCCCCAATGCACAGCCCACGTATCAGAACATTATCGACTGCACCCATCCCGATGACAGAAGCGCGGTGATCGAATCCCTTCAGCGGGCCGCTGAAACGGGTCAGCCGTATAAGATCGAGTTCCGAAGCCTGCTCGCCGACGGCTCGATCCATTGGCTGGATGCGCGAGGCGAGCGCCGGTCCATTTCCGGCAAACAGGTTCTTGGGGGCTTGATTCAAGACATAACCGAACAAAAGCTCATGGAGAAGGCTCTTCGTGAGAGTGAAGAGCGACAGACTTTTCTCCTCTCCCTGAACGACGCTCTCCGCGCCACTGGCGATCCGGTTGAAGCGATAGCGACCGCAAGCAAAATGCTCGGGCAAGAACTCGGCGCCGCTCAAGTTTTTTATGCCGAAATAGACGCTGCCGGAAAGCAGGCTCTCATCTGTCGCGACTGGAATGACGGCACGGTTCCCAGCGCCTCTGCACTGTACAAGCTTGACGGTTTTGACGCGTCTTTCTTCGGAGTCCTCGGAAGTGGCCACACCATTGCTGTTGGCGACGTGCACTCAGCGCCTCACAGATGGTCCCCCGCGGGGCTGGCGCTTTTCGAGCGCGCTTCGATCGTTGCGTTTATCGCCGTGCCGCTCGTCAAGGATGGAAAGTTTGCGGCGCTCTTGGGGCTCCAAAAGGGCTCTGCGCATGACTGGACGAAGAATGAGATCGCTCTGGCGCAGGAAGTGGCCGAGCGCACATGGGAGGCCGTTGAACGCGCGCGGGTTTCGCATGCCCTGCGTGAAAACGAACTCCGCCTGAAATTCGCGCTTGCGGCCGGCGAGGCTGGAACCTTTGAGGTCGCGCTCGATACTGGGGAAATCGCGGCATGCGATCAAACGCTGGCTCTTCTGAACTACCGGCCGGGAGAGTCCATGACGCTTGAGAGCGTTCTCGCGCGCGTCTATCCCGACGATCTCCCGGCTTTCCAAGAGTCTCTCCAACGCACGATGAGTGGAGGGTCAGCTTGTGAGCTCGAATGGCGGACGGCGCTGCCTGACGGCTCGATCCGATGGCTGGAAACGCGTGGGGAGAAGCGGTCTGTTTCGGGTAAGCAGGTGATCGCCGGCTTGATTCAGGACGTAACAAAAAAAGTTGAGCAAAAAGAGGCGGTTGAAAGAGCGGCCAAAGCCAAGTCAGAATTTCTGGCGAACATGTCGCATGAACTGCGTACTCCGATGCATGCAATTTTGAGTTTCGCCAAGTTCGGGCTCAAAAAATGCGCGACCGCTAACGAGCCGGCGATCGAAGAATACTTCGGGATTATCAATGACTCAGGACAGCGCCTACTCGGATTGCTGAACGATCTTCTTGATTTGGCGAAGCTGGAATCCGGCAAAATGATCTTGAAAAAATCGCCCGATGACTTCTTGAGCGTCATTGAACGGACAAAGGTTGAACTCAGTCCGTTATTGGATGAGCGAAGCATTGTTCTTAAGACTGAAGTTCTTACAGGCAACACCAATTCGATATTCGATAAGCAACGCATGATCCAGGTGCTCGTCAACCTCATTTCAAATTCCATCAAATTCTCCCCAAAAGGCAGCGAAATTTGCGTGACTGTCATGGAGGGGCGCTCGTCAAGCGGCGCTGAGGTCTTGCGCTGCTCAGTCGGCGATGAAGGCCCCGGCATCCCCACTGATGAGCTGGAAACGGTGTTCGAGAAGTTTACCCAAAGCGCCAAGACCAAATCGGGCGCCGGTGGCACAGGGCTTGGCTTGCCCATCTGCCGGGAGATCGTGAAAGCGCATGGGGGGCACATCTGGGCTGAGAACAGGACGTCTAAAGGCGCACTTTTCAGCTTCGTAGTCCCCCGCAGCCAGGGAGCGTGATGCACTATGCTCGAAAAAACAAAAGTTCTCGCTGTCGACGATGAAAAACTGAATCTCAAGATTTTAGATATGCATTTGCAGGAAGCCGGCTTCGAGACGGTTTTGGCGGAGGACGGCCGCGCCGCTCTCCAATGTCTCGAGGAGCATCGGGACATTGCTATCATCCTGCTCGATCGCATGATGCCTAAAATGGACGGCATGACGTGTCTTCGTGAGATCAAAGCGAATGAAAGATTGCGGGATATCCCCGTCATCATGCAGACGGCGGCGGCGGCGACCGAGCAGGTCTTGCAAGGCATCAATGCAGGCGTTTACTACTACCTGACGAAGCCTTATGATGAGCGTATATTGCTGGGAATTATCAGATCTGCCTTGGATGACGCCAAGAAAAAAAGACTAATTAAAGAGAAGGTGACGCATCATTTTCGCATCCTTAGTCTCATTGAGCATTCGACCTTTCGTTTTCGAACCCTGGATGAAGCGAAGATACTTGCATTTGGCATTGGAAGCTGCTTTCCGGATTCAAACAATGCTGCGTTTGGCTTGCAGGAGCTCCTCATTAACGCTATTGAGCATGGTAATCTTGGCATAACCTACGCGCAGAAGACAGAGCTTGTGCTGAGTGGCGGGTGGAGTGGAGAGGTGGAACGCAGGCTGACGGATCCGATATACGCAGAGAAGGAAGCTCAACTCACATTCCGAGTGACCAAGGACGCCATGATCGTCAACATCAAGGATGCCGGGCAAGGGTTTGACTGGGAGCAATATCTCGAACTGTCGCCGGAACGGGCTGCCGACGTTCACGGTCGCGGCATTTCAGCCGCGCGTTCGATGTCCTTCGACACCATGGAATATCTCGGCTGCGGGAATGAAGTCATAGCTAAAGTTTTCCTGAGCTCCGAGCCTGCAGGCAGTGAATAATCTTTATTCCGGAGCCGGCTGGCAACGATGCAATGATCTGACAGGCGCTCCCCGCGCTTTCGAGGGCGCATCCGCCCATGCTATAGGATACGTCCAAGCGTTAGCGAAGCCATGCGCGGATATGGGCGCCGCTCAAAGTTCAAAGAAAGCGCGGCGTCCGTTCCTTATAGGCGAGGTAGGCATTGCCATAAGCCCGCTGCAGCCAGGGCTCCTCGGTGAATGGCATGATGACGTAAACCAGGATCGCCAGCCCGCACAGGAGCGCTGTGTGCGTCCCGCCGTTAGCGAGCGCCGTGCCGAAATAGCCCAGAATGGAAGCCACATATTGCGGGTTGCGGCTATACCGGTACATGCCCTTGGTCACGAGGCCTTCCTCGGCGCCGTAGGTGTTTTCGATGCCGAGGTGGAAATAGCCGTAGATCGTGACGCCGAAGCCGACGGCGACGCAGAGAAGCCCGATCGCGAAGCGCCACACCTCGCCGTCCTGCGGCCAATGCGCCGTGAGGATCGCATAAAGCAGCGTCAGGCTGAGGCCGCCGCGAAAAAGCGGCCAGAACGTGTAGTGCTGCCAGCTCTTCGTCGAAGGCGTTGGCCAGAGCTTGATCGAGGTTGAAAAGACCGTCAGAAGAAGGAGCGCATTCAAGGTGGCGAGCGCGGCAAAGCCCGCGTCAAAGATGAGATGCGTTAAAAGCAACATTGGAAAGCCGGTTACGAAAACTGCCAAGCCATGCCCTGCGGCAATCCTATTAGGTCTCACAGAGGGCGAGGGCGGGTCAAGCCCGCAGGCCTAGGATAAATAGCCGCTACTTCGGCGCGCGCGCGTATTTGTCGGTGGCGGTTACGATCTCATGAACGATGCCCGGCTCGGTCATCGCGTGCCCCGAGTCGGGGACGATGCGCAGTTCGGCTTTCGGCCATGCCCTGGCTAGGTCCCAGGCGTTCCTGAGCGGCGTGACGACATCGTAACGGCCATGAATAATCGTGCCGGGGACATGCGCGATCCGGCCTGCATCCTCGATAAGCTGGTTGTCGCTGCGGAAGAAGCCCTTGTTCATGAAGTAATGGCACTCGATCCGCGCGAAGGCGAGCGCATAGCTTTCGCTGCCGAATCTCTGCACGCGCTCCTGGTCGGGGAAGAGCGAAAGCGTCGTGCCTTCCCAGATGCTCCAGGCGCGCGCAGCCGCAAGTTCGATTTCGCGATTGCCGGACGTCAGGCGGTGATGGAAGGCTTCGATCATGGCGCTGCGTTCGGCGGGCGGGATTGCAGCGGCGTAATGTTCGTACGCGTCCGGGAAAATCCAGCTGCAGCCTTCCTGGTAGAACCAGTCGAGTTCGGCCTTACGCAGGAGGAAGATCCCGCGCAAAAGCAGTTCGGTGACACGTTCGGGATGGGTCTCCGCATAAGCCAGTGACAGCGTCGAGCCCCAGGAGCCGCCGCAAAGCTGCCACGTCTCGATGCCGAGGTACATCCGCAGCCGCTCCATATCAGCGACGAGATCCCAGGTGGTGTTTTCCTCGAGGCACGCATGCGGAGTCGAGCGCCCGCAGCCGCGTTGATCGAAAAGAATGATCCTGTATTGCAACGGATCGTGATAACGCCGCATGGCCGGATTACAGCCGCCGCCCGGACCGCCATGCACCATCAGCACAGGCTTGCCCGAAGGCGCGCCGCATTCCTCGAAATAGATGTCATGCGTGTTTGAGACTTTGAGCCAGCCGGTTCGATAGGGGTCGATTTCCGGGAAAAGCTGCCTGCGATCACCCCTGGAGCCGGCTAGGGCTGGGTGCAAGTGGTCATGGCGCATCAAAAAGGCCTCAAAAGCATGTCTCCCAAGAAAGCTCTCTCCTCGGGATATAGTAATCTAACGTCCTGCAAGCGAATGAATGCAAGCCTGGTTATGGTTTGGTGAACGGCTTGGCCCGCGCGGCTAAACGCAGCATGCGAGATTGAAGCGTCTCCCCGGCCGGCACGCGCAACTCGTCAACCACTTCCAGGACGGCCTGATCAGGCGCTGTGGAAAACAAACTGACAACCGCCGCGGCGGCGAAACTGACCGGAACGCCGAGAGCCGCCGCCGTTAGCGCGTCGATGCCAAAAAGCGGCGTGCCTCCCGCACGCAGATAAAATGCGGTGACGATGAAGCCGGAGAGCAGCCCGGCGAATGCCCCCATTGCCGTCAATCGCCGCCACCAGACGCTTAAGGTAAGGACGGCGAAGAATGTCCCGGAGCTGAGAGAAAAGGCTGCGATCGCCCACCGCAGCGGGTCGGCCGTTCCATTCTGCATAATGATGAAGGCGAGCACCGCAAAGAAGAGCATTGACAGGCGCGCGACCAGAAGGCGGCGTCCCGGAGAAGCTGTCTTGTTCAAAAAGCCGTGATAAACGTCGTCGCTGACCGTGTTGGCGGCGGCGGCGAGATGACCGGCGGCGCATGCGGAGAGGGCGGCAAGGGCCGATGCCGCGGCAAGACCGAAGAAAACCCTGGGCAGATTTCCAGCCATCGGCAGGATGAGCGCAAGGCTGTCCCGGTAAAATGTCACTCGCTGGGCGCCAACGTTGAACGTATCAAATTGACTGGCAGGCAGATTTATCAGCCCGAGTTGCTGAAGCATCCGCGCCCACGCCGGCAAATCGGAGCCGGGCACGCCGATGAGCGCTTCGACCACCATCGCTTTCGTGAAGAAGGCATAAGCCGGTATCGTCAGCACCACGAATCCCGCGGTCACCGTCACCCAGCCCAGAGACCGGCGGCTGGCCAAAATGGTGGGCGTCATGCTGAGCCTCGGCAGGAACGCAGGGTGCGCCGCCACCCCTGTCGCCAGGCAGAAAACGAGGAGCAGGAAATCCATCGGCCTGAATGCGCTGAACGCGCGCTCGACGGGACGCACAACGGGCTGTGGTCCGGGCTTTGGGAGGACTTCGCTCAGCGGTTGGGGTTGTGTGACCGAGACGATGCCCTTCGCCTGCTCGCGGTTCTTTATCTCTTCAAGCTGGCTTCCATAGGTCAGCTGGGGGAGAGGCAGGTTCGTCCGAATGACGGAAACCGCGATGAGGGGGGCGAGAATGCCGAGAAAGACGACGAACTGGACGGACTGCGTCCATGTGGCGGCCCGCATGCCGCCGAGAACGACCGTGAAAAAGATGCTCGCCAGAACCAGGATTGCGAAAAACGTCGGCGGCGACACGTTGAGACCGAGCGCCTGCGGCAGCGGAAGGAAGGCGCCGACAAGTTTCCCACCAAGCGAGGCTTCCGCAACGATAATGATGAGGCAAGGCACAAGCATCAGGAGAGCGGCGGCGAGGCGCACGCCCTTGTGCCCAAACCGCAAGTAAAGGAAGCCGGGCAGCGTATTCGCCCCCGCCTTTCTCAAATACGGGACGAAAAGGACGCCTGTCAGGACAACGCCTGCGAAACACCCAACGGGTATTGCAATAGCATCGATGCCCAAGAAAAAAAGGCTGGCGATGCTGCCCAGCAGGATGCTGCCGCCAAAGACCATCGAGGTGAAGGCAAGCGCGTTGTAAAAGGGCGGCACGCGCTGCCCCGCCAGCAGGAAATCTTCGGCGTCGAAGGTGCGCGTCATGAAGCCGATGGCGACATAGAAGAGCGCGGGTATAACGATGATCAGCTCATCGATCGTCGGCACTGAAAGGCCGAGCTGCTCCAAAACGATGAGCATCACAACCAGGCAGGTATAAGCGCTTGCGAAGATTGCGAGGCTGGAACCGAGCCTTGGATTGATGACCGGCGTGCTGTAATTAAGCGTCATGTCAGAATTGGATCGTCATGTTGTAGGTGCGATCGCTTCGCTGCTGGCCGCCGAAGAAGCCATAAATGAGGATCGCGAGACCGAGGATCGATGCATTGCCGACAAGAAAGTATCCCAGCGGGAAGCGAAGGAACCTGTAAGCGTTCAGCCCAGGCATGAAAAGCGGAAGAAGGAGCGTCAGTCCTGCGATGACGACGATCATCCCAAACGTCAACCGCCGAATGTGCCGCCAATAGGCTTGCTTAATGTCGTCTTCAGACATACCTTTGGAATCTCAAGTAAACTTTGGTTGAATCTTGGGAATCAGTGCTGTTATCCTACTCCAGTCCCGGGATGAGACAAGGGCTGCTCTTACGGCGGCGCAGACCCATAAGCGGACGAGGAGAACGCACATGAAGAGGCTCCCTGTTCTGGTGACAATGCGATGACCGCCCATCATGTCATCATTGCGGACGATCATCCGCTTTTCCGCGACGCTTTAAAGCAGACGCTGGCTACCTCGCTTCCGGGCATCGGCTTTACGGAGGTGGGATCGGTCGAAAAGCTGCTCGACGCGCTTGCCGTACATTCCAATACCGATCTCGTTTTGCTCGACCTGAAGATGCCGGGAGAAAAGGGGGCGGCGTCGCTCTCCGGCTTGACCGGGCTGATGTATCTCAGAAGCCAGCATCCCGAAATTCCGGTCGTCATCGTTTCGGCGAGCGATAATCCCAGCATGGTCCGCCGCTGCGCGAACCTCGGCGCGGCGGGTTTCATCTCGAAATCGCTGCCGGTCGACAAAATCAGGCTCGCCGTGAAAACCGTCCTCGATGGCGGCGTCTGGTTCTCCGATGAGATGCGACGGGACGGCGGCGACGAGCTTGGCGACCTCGCGGCGAGGCTGGCGACGTTGACGCCGCAACAGGTCCGTGTTCTGTCGATGCTCGGGCAGGGCTTGCTGAACAAGCAGATCGCTTATGAATTGAACGTCTCCGAAGCGACCGTGAAGGCGCATGTCTCGGCGATCCTGCAGAAGCTCGGGGTCGACAGCCGGACGCAGGCCGTCATCGCCGTGAACCGCATCGCGGCGGTGGATGACCACGCCGACGAGCCGGGGGCCTGAAGGCCGTTGCGCCGTAGCGCGGTAGCGCCCATCACTGTTAATGCAGGGCGACGTCGCTGGAAAACTTGCCCGGCATCACTTCAGGACATTGAACAGACTTCGGAAGAAGCCGCTTACGCGGCGCCTCGCATGGGAAACGGCATTACGTTCTCGCCCCCCTTGCGCGGCTGAGGCGTGAGCGCGCTTGGGACGACCCGCGCCTTCGGCAGAATGAGCGAAGCTTCCGTGCCTACCCCGAGCTTGCTGCGTAGTTCAAAGCGGCCTCCATGCAATTCCGCAAGCCCGGTTACGATCGGAAGGCCGAGGCCGGTTCCACAATCGCGCATCTTGAGCGCCAGCGAACCCTGCCCGAAGGCGCTCAAGACCCGGGGGATTTCGTCTTCTGGAATGCCGGGGCCGTTGTCACGAACGCTCAAGAAGGCTTCGCCGCCTGAAAGGAGGCCGGTCCGGACCGCGATCATGCCGCTCTCCGGCGTAAACTTGATCGCATTCGATATTAGGTTGAGGCAAATCTGCCGGAGCGCGCGCTCATCCGCGAACACGCGAGGCATGTCTGGCTTGAAGTCGGTGATGATCCGCAACTTCTTGGTCTGCGCGTCGAGCCGCAGGAATTTGATGCTCTCCCGCGCGATGTCACCGAAGTCGAGCACCTTTTCGGAAAGCTCGTAGCGGCCAGCCTCGATCCGGGACAGATCGAGAATCTCGTTGATGAGCTTCAGGAGATGGTTGCCGGACTTCATGGATGTCGTTGGCGTAGGACTTGTAAGTGTCATTGTCGATGGGACCAAGAACCTCGTCCTTGATCATCTCGGAGAAGCCCATGATGGCGTTCAGCGGGGTGCGCAGCTCATGGCTCATATTTGCGAGGAACTTTGATTTCGCCACATTGGCTGCCTCCGCCCTGACGCGGGCCTCGTCTGAAGCTGTTTTCTCCTTTTCAAGCTCCTCGATGAGGCGGTCCTTCTCCGCGCGGTAATCCAGCATGGAGAGAGCCGTGCGCTGCAAGCTCTTGACCAGAAAGATGAAATAGAAGTGAATGCCGATGGCTACAACCGCCAGGAGCCAATAGAAGGCATCCCCCGTCATAAGGAAACGCAGCGCCAGAGCGCCGGTCACCGGCACCGTACCCGCGTGGAGGATCGGCATGACAGAGGCAGCGAACAGCATTCTGATCGCGGTCACAACAATCAGAGCGGCAAACAGAAAAAAGTATGCGGCTTCGTTGTTATGACGGAATTCGGTGAAAGCCACCGCCGCCCAGCAGACGCCATAGAGGAATTCGGCTGCGGCGAGGTTTCGCTGCCACTGGTAAAGATCGACGGTTTCACGCGGCTGCTGGCGGAACCTGCGGCAGAGCGCAAGCAGGATGCCTTCCGAAATGAAGATGGTCGCCAGCCACAGCATAAGCGGCTGCGGATCGGACCAGTTCAGCATCGTCACAGCAACAACGATAGCGAGAATGGGCACGGTCAGCGCCGCCACCGCCTCGTTGCGAACGAACATCAGAAGAAGCTCGTAGGCAAAATCCCTGCTGACAGTAGCCGAGGCTTCAGGGGCGCCCTTGGCGACGATTTCCCGCCTTTTGCTGCCTTGTGGCGCGTACGCGCGCCAGTCTACAGAGCCAGCAATACTCATCGACCCGAGACCCACTTCTGGAGGGAAGGTAACGCGCTTTCCGCCCTCGAACGCGCAGTCTTAAGATGATTACCCAAAAGTGCTAATTTACGGTTGATGGAGCGTTGACGTTCTTAAACGTGAATATTTGTTCCCGACCCCATCCACAGAATTTGCAAGGCAAGGTTAACGATGAAAATCCTTGACGAAAAGCGGTCGCCGAATCCCCGCCGGGTGCGGGTTTTCCTGGTGGAAAAGGGAATTCATGTCCCGTTCGAGCAGGTCGACATTATGAACGAAGCGCACAAGTCGCCGGACTTTGCCGAACTCAACCCCATCCAGCGCGTGCCCGTTCTGATCCTGAATGATGGAACCGCACTTTCGGAGAGCATGGCGATCTGCCGTTACTTTGAAGCCGTTCAGCCAGACCCGCCCCTCTTCGGCAAAACGCCGATTGAGATCGCCATGATAGAAATGTGGAACAGGCGGGCCGAACTCAACTTCTTCCTTCCCGTCGCCCACTGCTTCCGGCATACACACCCTGCCATGGCGAACCTCGAAGTTCCTCAAGTGCCAGCCTGGGCCGAGGCCAACAAGCCGCGGGTGGCGGAGATCATCCGCATCTTCGACGAGAGGCTCAGCACAACGACTTATTTCGCCGGGGACACTTTCTCTGTCGCCGATATCACCGCCATGATCGCCACCGATTTCATGAAGCCGGCCCGCCTCGCCATCCCTGACGACGCACCGCATTTCAAACGGTGGTACGCGGAGGTTTCTTCACGCCCCTCTCACAAAGCTTGAGGTTCTATGCTCCTGACGATCATCGGATGCAGCGACGCGTTTGGTTCGGGCGGCCGCTTTCATAGCTGTTACCTGCTCGATACGCCGCAAGGCCGGCTTATGCTCGACTGCGGAGCGAATGCTCCGCTGGCTCTGAAGCGAGCGGGCATCGCGGTCGACTCCATCGATGCAATCGCAATAAGCCACTGCCATGGCGATCATTTCGGCGGCGTGCCATTCCTGTTTCTGGAGAAGATGTTCGTTGAGCGCGGTTTAAAGCCGCTGGAAATTCTAGGGCCTTCGGGCATTACGCGGAGAACGACCGATCTGTGGGAAGCGCTCTATCCCGGCCTTTCAAATCAGCGCCGGGATTTTGAAATCCTTTACCGCGAACTGGAACCCGGCCGGGCGAACACATGGCGAGGCATTCAGATCTCAGCCCATGAAGTCGAACATTATTCGGGCTCTCCTTCGCTTGCCTTGAGCGTGAGCGATGGCTCGAAACGCATGGCCTTCTCAGGCGACAGCAGCTGGTGCGAGGGCGTGATCGAGGCAGGGCGCGGAGCCGACCTTTTTCTTGTCGAGTGCACGACGTTCAGCACGAAAACCGCCATGCATCTCGACTATCTCACCCTTGCCGGGAAATTCGAGAGCATCGGCGCGAAGCGCTATCTGCTTACTCATATGAGCCCTGAAATGCTCGATGCCGCCCCAAAGATCGACGCCAGCCGCTGCATCCTGGCCGAGGACGGGCTCTCGGTCGCCATCTGACTCCCAAAAGGGGTATTTTTTTCTATACTTCAGGGCTAAATGGCTGTAGTTTAGGCCTAGGCTGTGCATATAGAGCGCGGTGGTAGAAGGAATTTCCGGGACCTTTCGATGCTCGACACGATGGACATCAAGATACTTACGATCCTCCAGGACGACAGCACCCTTCCTGTCGCCGAAGTCGGAAAAAAGGTTGGACTGTCGACGACGCCCTGCTGGCGCCGCATCCAGAAGCTCGAGCAGGACGGCGTGATACTGCGCCGCGTCGCGCTCCTCGATCCACAAAGCGTCAGCGCAGGCGTCACCGTGTTCGTGGCTATTACGACAAATCAGCACAATGCCGCATGGCTCGAACGCTTCAACACCGTGGTCGCGAGCTTCCCGGAGATCGTCGAGGCTTATCGGATGAGCGGCCAGGTCGACTATCTCCTGCGCGTCGCGGTCCCGGACATTGCCAGCTATGACCGGTTTTACAAGGCATTCATCTCGCAGATCGATCTCACCGATGTGAGCTCCAGCTTCGCCATGGAGCAAATCAAGTTCACGACCGCGCTACCGCTGGCCTTCGCCGCAAAGGCGGCCTCCAAGCGCCCGCAGCAGGCGGCTTGACGGCACGCCCAAATCGGCGTTCCTCAAGGCATCATGACCACTTCAAGATCTCAAGCCGCGCGGCCGGAATGGCGCAACGCGCGGCGCATCACCGTAAAGATCGGCTCCGCCCTGTTGACCGACCGCGCAACAGGCACGCTGAAGCAATCCTGGCTGGAAGCGATCGGCGACGATGTGGCGACGCTCAAGGCCGAGGGGCGCGACGTGATCCTCGTCTCTTCGGGAGCCATTGCGCTCGGGCGCCGTGCGCTCGGGCTCAATCCGGGTCCGCTTCGGCTCGAAGAAGCGCAAGCCGCGGCTTCGGTCGGCCAGATCAACCTTGCGCACGCCTACCAGACGGTTTTCCGCGAGCGCGGGCTTACGACGGCGCAAATTCTGGTCACGCTTGGCGACACCGAGGAGCGCCGGCGTTATCTCAACGCGCGCAACACGATCGAGACGCTTCTCAAGCTCGGGGCCGTCCCTGTGGTGAATGAGAATGACACGGTCGCGACCTCGGAGATCCGGTACGGCGACAACGACAGGCTCGCGGCGCGCGTCGCAAGTATGATGACCGCCGACTGCCTCGTCCTTCTGTCCGACATCGATGGGCTCTACACGGCGCCGCCCGCGCAAGACGCCAATGCCAGGCGGCTCGATGTCGTAACCGCGATTACGGCAGAAATCGAAGCCATGGCGGGCGAGGCGGCCACTGAGCTGTCCCGGGGCGGAATGATCACAAAGCTGACCGCCGCCAAGATCGCGGTTGCCGCCGGCACGCACATGGTGATCGCCTCGGGCAAGGATTTGCATCCGCTTCGAGCGCTTGGCGAAGGCGCGCCCTGCACCTGGTTTCTCGCAGCGGCCAACCCCGTCACCGCACGCAAGCGCTGGATCGCGGGCACGCTTGAGCCGAAAGGCGTGGTCGTGATCGACGATGGCGCCCGCGCCGCGTTGCAAGCGGGCCGGAGCCTGCTGCCAGCCGGCGTAAAAAGCGTCAGCGGCCAGTTCGAGCGCGGCGAAGCCGTCATCATCCGCGATGTTTCGGGCCGCGAAATCGGACGTGGGCTGATCGCCTACACCGCCGAAGAAGCCGCGCTCATTGCGGGCCGCAATTCCATGGAAATCGCCGCCACGCTTGGCTATGCTGGCCGCGCCGCTCTTATTCATCGCGACGACATGGCGCTTCACCGTGATCTTGCTTAACTGTTCTGACTGGCTGACATCATGACCGCATCCACAGCTGATACCATGCCCGATCTGCGCCTTCTAAAGACGGATTTGCTTGAAATCGGGGGGCAAGCGAAGGCTGCGGCACGGACGCTTGCGCTCGCGCCAGGGGACCAGAAGAACAAGGCTCTGCGCGCGGCCGCAACCAGCCTTCGGGCGCATATCGCTGAGATCCTGAACACCAACGCCGCCGACCGCAAAGCAGCGCGCGATGCCGGCAGGCCGGATGCCTTTATCGACCGTCTGACGCTCACCGAGGCGCGCGTCGAAGCGATGGCGCGAGGCTTGGACGAGATCGCCGCTCTTCCCGACCCGGTCGGCGAGGTCATCGCCGCCTGGGAGCGCCCCAATGGCCTCATGATCTTTCGCGTACGCGTGCCCTTGGGCGTGATCGGCATCATCTATGAAAGCCGCCCAAACGTAACGGCCGACACGGGCGGGCTCTGCCTCAAATCCGGCAATGCCGTAATCCTGCGCGGCGGCTCGGAATGTTTCGGAAGCAACCGCGCCATTCACGCCTGCCTCGTCAAAGGGTTGAAGGCCGCCGGGCTTCCGGAGGCGGCCATCCAGCTCATTCCGACGACGGATCGCGACGCGGTGGGCCATCTGCTTGACGGGCTTGGCGGCGCTATCGACGTGATCGTTCCGCGCGGCGGCAGGAGCCTCGTCGAGCGCGTGCAGAAGGAGGCGCGCGTTCCCGTCTTCGCCCATCTCGAAGGCATCTGCCACGTCTATGTAGACAAGGCTGCGGATCTTGAGAAAGCGCGCGCCATTGTGCTCAACGCCAAGCTGCGGCGCACCGGGATTTGCGGCGCCGCCGAAACGCTGCTCGTGGACGAGGCCAGTGCGCAACACCTGTTGCAACCGCTTATCACAGCTCTTCTCGATGCCGGCTGCGAGGTGCGCGGCGACGGGGCGACCCAAGCCGCCGATCCGCGCGTCTTACCGGCCGGAGAAGCCGATTGGGGAACCGAATATCTCGACGCAATCATCTCGGCGAAGGTCGTGCCGGGGGTGGGCGGAGCCATCGAGCACATCGCGAAATACGGTTCCCAGCATACGGACGCCATCGTCACCGAGGATGCCGCCACCGCTGAAACTTTCCTGCGCGAAGTCGATAGCGCCATCGTGCTGCACAACGCCTCCACCCAGTTCGCCGATGGCGGCGAGTTCGGGATGGGCGCGGAGATCGGCATCGCCACGGGGCGCTTTCACGCACGCGGGCCGGTCGGCGTCGAGCAACTCACCACCTTCAAATACATCGTGCGCGGCGACGGACAGACGCGGCCCCTATGATGCTGCCCGGCTGGCTATGGGACTCGGATTTGCGGCCTCCGCCAGCGGCGGATGGCCTGCGGATCGGCCTTCTCGGCGGCTCGTTCAATCCTCCGCATCGCGCACACCGGCTCATCAGCGAGACCGCGCTTAAACGGCTGAACCTCGCGCAGGTCTGGTGGCTCGTGACGCCCGGCAATCCGCTGAAGGAGCACGGAGACCTCGCGCCCCTTGCCGAGCGGATTTGCCTGGCGAGAGGCGTTGCGCGGCGCCCCCGCATCAAGGTCACGGCCTTCGAGGCGAGCCTTGGCACAGCCTACACGGCGCAGACGCTCGGCTGGCTGCGGCAGCGTTTGCCGCGCGTGCGTTTTGTCTGGCTCATGGGGGCGGACAACCTCGCAAGCTTCCATCAATGGAGTGACTGGCGCACCATTTTCCGGCTTATGCCGATCGCTGTAGAGGACAGGCCCGGATGGCGGCACCGGGCGCTCGGTTCCCCTGCGGCGGCTCAGTTTGGCCGCTTTCGCATTCCCGAGACAGAGGCTGCCGCGCTTCCCGATCTCCTGCCGCCGGCGTGGTGCTATTTGTCGGGGCCGCTGTCGACGCTCTCCTCGACCGCAATTCGCGCCGCGCATCCGCGGCCGGGTTGACGCCGCCACAACATCGCCCGATGCAACTCATTGCGGAGTGAACGCGAGCGCATCGGAAGTCGCCGCCGATAAAAAGAAACCTTGCCTTGGCAATGCGCCATAATCTCGCACGCCCTCGCGGATTTTTGCGCTTATATCAACAACGGAGGCAATTCCCATCGTCCCGGAAATGGAATAACCTCTGCGCCTTAGCTCTTGGCCGAGCACCTCTTACGCTCAGCCGCCTTTCCAGCGTCGCTTGCGTTTGACGATAAAAAGGCTGAGAGTCAAAACTACATACTCAGAGTTCATTTGAGGTGCTGGCTTATCGTCGTTTTCGTGCCCTGAAACGTGGAGGCAGATATGGGTCTGTGGGATGGTGTTGTCGGCGGCGCTGTCGGCGCCGGAGTAGCGACAGTTTTGAATGACTTCATTAGGAAGCAAGGCGGCGTGAGGGGCGTCCTCAGCCAGTTCGAGAAACAGGGTCTCGGCCCGACGGTCCGCTCCTGGATCAGCACAGGCGAGAACCACCCCATTTCGGCTGATCAAATTCAGCGGGCCGTGGGCTACGAGAATCTCCAGAAACTTGGAGCCCAACTCGGACTGTCCGTGGACCAGGCGGCGGCCAAGCTGGCGGAGCACCTTCCGGCCGCGATCGACAAATTGACGCCCCGGGGCTCGGTCTAGCCCACAGGTAAGCTTTTCGCGGCGGGCAGATCCCCCGCCGCGAAGGCTGACCGCAATTCCCGTCTAAGCTAAAGCGCCTTGCGCGTAATCCGATGCGTGTCTCGGTGCGCTTTTTTGCGTGCATTGGACCTCACTTTTATCCCCGGATTGGGCTTCCCGCTTGCGTTTGCGTCACCGATTTCTCTTGAGTGAGGATTGTATGAGAAAGCGTCTTGCCGGGAAGTTAACGTCTAAGTTATTGATCCTGCTATGAAAATTCAAGAACGAGGGCGCTCCCGGCGCACGGGCCTAGCTGGCTTCGGCGCGGTCATGGTTAACACGGGAATCGCGAATTATATTTAACGGACTTTTCAGAGCCCACTTAATGCCAAAATTCGGGCATTAAATTCTATTTAATGGGTCCGTCGGCGGCAAAAAAGCTGTTCACTTTCAACGCGTTGGAACCGCCCGCCTACCGCCCTTGTAGGCCTCGTTCTGCGCCGGATAAGTGCATTGTTAAGCCTAATCAAGTGTAAATTGGACCGGAAATAAATCGGGCGCGCTTGCGTTAACCAGTTTCAGATTAACGCTCGGCGCTGCGAACGAATTGTTAAAGCGCGTTGCGATTTGCAGGAACCGATGTCATGGCCGGGCTTGACCTGTCCACCAGTCCCAAGATCCAAAAAGATTGAGTTTGTCGCCCTGGATGGCGCCTCGGAGGGCGGCCATGACAAACAAGGGGATCGCCGCGCTCTAGCCGCGAGGCGTAGGGCGGGCGCCACCGGAGATGGCAGCGGCCAGATGGGCGAGAAACACTCCTGCACTCGATCGGACGCGGGCGCGCGCTTGTTGAGCTTGCGTCGCTACGGCTCCGATTTTGCGCACGCCGCTTTAATCCCAGTCTTTTCGCCTCAGCGTGGCGAGAATGGTGTTGTTTTGATCTTTCAGAACGAGCGTCTTGGGCGTCGCCTCGGCTTTTCGCGCGCTTTCAAGCATGCCAATCCATGCCTGCTCTGCGTCCATCGCCTCCGGCTCGCAGGCGATTTTCGTTGAGACGAGCGGGCCGATTTTGATCGAACCGCCATCGAAGGTGTAGCGGCCAGCAAAACGATTGCATCCGCCGTGCCCTGCGACGTCGTTTTCCCTGAACTGAATATATCGATCGGGCTTGCCGCCGGTCTCAGGCGCCCATTCCGAGCCGGCAAGCGACGCCAGCGCTGCAGCAAGTATAACGCCAATGTTCGCCATGGACCGCCCTATCGAGATTATCAATCCTGGGTGCTGTCATAAGTTTGCATCGTTCGATTGCTTAAGCAATAGCGGGGGCAACGGAATTCATCCCGAGCGCGGCCCAAGTGAATTTGCGGCCAAGCTTCAGCCAGCGCTGGCTGGTGTGTGAAGACTCCCTGCTTGAAGTGTGTTATCGTCAAGATCGCGTCCGCGTAGGAGATCTCTCTTCGATTGCCTTGAGTTTTACACGACAGGGATCAAAACTTTTCTGCTCCCTTCGGCACGAGAGAATTTTTTGCTTCTGCGCCGCGAGTTAGGGCATTTTAGGTTGTAGCGTAACTCAGGGAGTAGTGCATGAGTATCAATCTCGTTTCCCTCGTCTCCCAGTACTTGACACCGGAATTGATCGGCAGGATTTCAACGGCTCTTGGAGTAGACCGAACTCTTCTTGGCAAAGCAGCCACTGCTTTGGCCCCTGCGCTTTTGCGAGTATTGGCGGGCGTCGCGTCCACACCTGCGGGCGCGCAAAGGCTGGCTGGCGCGGTCGAGAAGCAGGATCCTGGCATCCTGGACACCCTCGAATCCGCGATCGGAGGACCGGGCCAGGAGTTATTCGTCAAGGAAGGCATTGGCGCGCTGGACTTGCTCCTGGGCGGTTCCACGGTCGCCGCACTCAGCGGCGCAGTGAGCAAACTCACCGGGCTTGGTGAAGCGGCGGTGTCATCGCTTGCCGGGGTGCTGACGCCCGCGGTGCTTGGCGCGCTTCAGAAGGAGAAGGCCGCCAACGACCTCGACGCATCGGGCTTAGCGCGGCTTCTTGCGGCGCAGAAGGAGAACATTTCCGAAGCTCTTCCGCCTGAACTCGGAAAGCTTCTCGGCCAGGCCGGCGTGCCTGGCTTTGCGGCCGGCGCCCCCGAGCAACCGGCGGTTCCGAGACCCGCCGCCCCTAGGGCCGCTCCAGCTGCCCCAAGAAGCGCTCCTGCCGAGAAGTCATTCGACTGGCGACTGGTTCTTGCGGCGGTGGCCGCCATCGCAGCGGCCTCCTGGTTGTATTTCGGCAATCAGCCGGCTCAAGTCGTCGAGCAAACAAAGAACGCCGCGGGGCAGGTCGCGCAAAATCTCTCGGTGGACGGCGTTGATCTCAAGTCCTCGGTGCAGAAAGCGCTCGATGGGCTGAAGACGTCCCTGCAAGGCATCACTGATACAGCGTCCGCACAAACAGCCATACCGCAACTGGAGAAAGGCTCGATTGAGTTCGACAAGCTGCGAGACCTTGCTGGCAAGCTCCCCATCGACGCGAAGACCGGGTTTGCCATGCTCGTCGCTCAGCTTCGTCCTTCGGTCGAGGAACTCTTCAATAAGGTTCTGGAGATTCCCGGCGTCGCCCCCATTGCGAAGCCAGTGATCGATGGTCTGCGCGCCAAGCTGGACGCTCTGTCAAAGGCAGAAGCATAAATCCTTCGATCGCCGTGCTCGTTCCAAGGAAGTGACGAGCACGGCGCCAGGCCGGAAGGCATATTACTTATTCCGGCGGCTGCGACGGCCGTATATGGCGTACGGCGCCAACGGGCCAAGCATCATGACGACGGCCAAAGAAATGGCGATCGCTTCCAGAACGCTGATATCGGGAAGAAAGCCCATGTGACACCTCCTTAGCATGGGTTCAAGGGTGGCTCATTTGGGTTCAGTCCGCCCGCTGGGAAGGTTCAGCCAGATCACATCTGCGTGAGCGCACGGTCCAGCGGCGAAGAGAAGGATGCAGTCGACGCGCCCTGTTCCAAATACTTAAGCACACGCAAAAGTGTCATAGGAAAGTATACAATTTTTGTTATGTTCCGCTCGCTGCAGGCTTGATCGCACCAGTCCTCAAAAATGCGTTCGGCGGCAGCTGACAAAGCCAAGGGTCCGTCGCGTAACGAGTGAGAAGGTAGAGTGAAGATGGCAAACAAAACGAACTTCACGCCTGATGAATGGAAGACGCTTCTCGAAGCCGCAATGATGTCAGGGCTTGCGGTCACGGCCGCCGAACCGAGCGGTATTTTGGGTGTATTAAAGGAAAGCTTTGCCGCGAGCAGAGCCATGATCGAGGGGAAAAGCGATTCCGACGAGCTTGTCAAAGCCATCGAGGCGGATTTCGAAACCTCCGAAGGGCGCACCTTCGCCAAGGACGGCTTTCGCGAGAAGCTCGGCAGCGCCAAGGCCGCCGAATTGAAGGCCAAGTGTCTCGAAACGCTCAGGCAGGCCGCAGCCATCCTTGAGGCGAAGGCGCCGGACGATGCCGCAGCCGTGAAAAAGTGGTTCTATCATATCAGCGAGAAGGTTGCCGACGCCGATGCCGAAGGCGGATTCCTCGGCTTTGGCGGGACCAAAGTGACAGACGCCGAAAAAGCGGCGCTCGCGGAAATCTCCGGGGCGCTCAAGCTGGCCTGAAAACCTCGCATTGCCGGACTTGCCAACGGAGACCCGCTATCGTCATCCCGGCCAAGCGAAGCGCGAGCCGGGATCGTAAAATGGCAGGCGCTTCCACTCGTTACGAACCCGGATAAGGCTCCGCCTTTCCGGGATGACGAGCGCCGGGTGACAATCCGGCGGGTGGATAGCGAAGTTTGCTGAAAGGCGGCGGCGAAGAGGAATATTTATTATACTTGAAGGCAAGGTCATGGAAAATGTCCTTGCCGTTCGCACATTGTATTGCAGCACGGGCATGCAAGCACTCAAATCCTCAAAACGACAATAACTCGAGTTGGTGAGACAGATGCGTTGGGACGATTTCCGCAAAAGCAGCAACGTTGAAGACCGCCGCGGCCAAATGGCCCGCGCAGGCGGGCTGGGCCTCGGAACCATGGCGATACTCGGGCTGCTCGCCTGGGGATTGGGAATAAACCCCGCTCTCCTTATAGGCGGCGCGGAAATGGTCTCCCGGAATTTGCCATCATCATCCAGCAGCGGGGGCAAGCCGGTAAACGATGAGGCAGGCCAGTTCGTCGCCGGTGTCCTGGGCGATACGGAAGACAGATGGACGGAGATTTTCAGATCGGTCGGAAAGACCTATAAACCGCCCAAACTTGTGATGTATTCCGGCGCAACGCGCTCAGCATGCGGCACGGCCCAGTCGGCTGTCGGGCCTTTCTATTGCCCGAATGACCAGACCGTCTATCTCGACACGTCCTTCTTCAAGGACATCGAGACACGCTTTCACGGTTGCGAAGGCAAGGCCTGCAAATTCGCGCAGGCTTACGTTATAGCCCATGAGATCGGCCATCACGTCCAGAACCAGCTCGGCATCCTGCCGAAGGTGCAGGCGCTGCAGGCGCGCTCCGGACAAACCGAAGGCAATCAGATGCAGGTTCGGGTGGAACTGCAGGCAGATTGCCTGGCCGGCGTCTGGGCGAACCATGCACAGGTCAAATTGAAATTCCTTGAACCCGGCGACATCGAGGCCGCGCTGCAAACCGCGACAGCCATCGGCGACGACACGCTTCAAAAGCGCAGCCAAGGTTACGTGGTGCCGGACGCGTTCACGCATGGCTCGGCGGAGCAGCGCAAGCGCTGGTTCGTGACCGGGCTGAAGGGCGGCGATGTGGCGAGTTGCGACACGTTCTCCAGCACTTCCCTGTAGGTCTTAGGCATATTGGTCAGGCAATGCCGCCGAGTTTTCGACCCGGCGGCATTTCTTTCTGCTCACTGTTTTATCAGGTTGCATAATATTGGTTTACCTGTTTAGGTTGCGGCAAACGTGTAAGCCTGTGTGCTAAGCGGCCTGGAGATCAATTTGAGGGGATTGCCTTTCAATGCCTAACCTCATGCTGCTCATTTGGCTCGCCACCCTCATCGCTGCGCCAATCCCGGCTTTGGCTGACGCCATAAGCCTTCAAGACGTGATGGAGAAAGCCGCGCCGCTGCCGCAAGCGACAATCTTCGTCGCCAGGGAGTTCATCACCATGGACCCGAAGAAGCCGCGCGCCGAGGCGGTGGCCGTGGTTGGCGGCAGGATCGTGGCGGTTGGCTCGCGCGCGGATCTGGAAAAGCTAGCAGGCGGGCAGGCCTACAAGATTGACGAGACATTCAAGGACAAGGTCGTTACGGCGGGCTTCATCGACCAGCACGTACACCCCTTCCTCGCATCACTGACCATGATGACCAATGCCGTCATCTCCATCGAGGACTGGGACACAGCGAAGGGGTTTTCCGCGGGCGTGCGCGATCCCGAGACCTATCGCAAGCGGCTGAAGGAAGCGCTCGCCGCGTTCGATAGGTCAAAGGGCGAGACGTTCACCTCGTGGGGCTACCACCATTACTTACACGGTGAGATGTCGCGAGAGATCCTCGACAAGCTCGCGCCGGATTTCTCTGTCGTGATCTGGCATCGCTCGGCGCACGAGGTCTATCTGAACACCAAAGCGCTTGAAAAATACAAAATCGATCAAGCCTTTCTCGATACCTTCACGCCCTCGCAAAGGGCGCAGAGCAGCCTGGAGAAAGGACATTTCTTTGAACAAGGCGCGCTTAAGGTGCTCGACAGGGCAGCTCCCGCCATCGCTTCGCCAGAGAAATTGCACGCGGGGTTGGAATATACGAAGAGGTATTACCACCAGACAGGCATCACGACCGCGGCGGAGCCGGGCGGCCTGGTCCTGAAAGCAATGCAGGACGCCATCAATGCGGTCTATGCCGCCGATGCGACGCCCTTCAATCATTACTTCATCCCGGATGGCAAGACGTTCGCGGCCAAGTATCTTGCCCAGGGCCCCGAGATCATGATCGGGGAAACCCGCAAACTTATGAGCTGGGGCGAAGGCCGCTCGCGATGGCTTCCGCAGCAAGTCAAACTTTTCTCGGATGGCGCCATTTTCAGTCAGCTCATGATGATGAGGGATGGCTACACCGATGGCCACGTGGGCGCCTGGCTCATGGACCCCGATGTTTTCTCGGGAGCCTTCCAGGCTTATTGGGACGCGGGCTACCAGATCCACATCCATAATAATGGCGATCGCGGATTGGACATGGTCGTCGCCAATCTGGAGCGCGCCATGCGGCGCAATCCGCGCTTCGACCACCGCACAACGGTTGTTCATTTCGGCTTCGCCGCGCCGGAGCAGGTCGATAAGCTGCACGCGCTCGGGGCGATTATCAGCGCCAACCCCTATTATGTGACGGCGATGGCGGGGTTTTATTCCAAGGTCGGGATTGGCCCTGAGCGCGCGCCCAACATGGTCCCGCTCGGCGACGTCATGCGCAACGGCGGCATGGCGATCTCTTTACACTCCGACATGCCAATGGCGCCCGCGAAGCCTCTCCAGCTCATGTGGTCGGCTGTCAATCGCATCACCGCCGAAGGCCAGGTGGCTGGACCGCAGCATAAGGTGGACGTGGAGACTGCGCTCAAGGCCATCACCATCAACGCCGCCTATTCGATCCGGCTGGAAAACGAAATCGGCTCCATCGAGCCCGGCAAGTTCGCCAACTTCACCGTCCTTGAACAGAGTCCGTTTGACGTCGATCCCATAAAGCTCAAGGACATCAAGGTCTGGGGCACCGTTCTGGAAGGACGGGCGCAGCCGGTGCAGATTTCGACCGCTGCGAAGGGCGCTCTCGAAAAGAAGGCTAGCCTGGAGGAAGCGCCTCCGCCGGCGGCTCCCGCGCCTGAAAGGATGGCGCAAACCCGCCAGTCCCCGCCTGCGATCACGTCGCCGGATTATCTTCTGGCTGCTTCGCGGAATGCCAACGATCAGGGGCTGTGCAGTGGCCATCTGGCCCTCATGCAGGCGCTTGCGAAGGGGATGGATAGGGCAATTGTGCATTGAGCGGCGCGTATCCGTTTCTAACTATATTTATAGGAGAGGCAAATGCCGCAAATGGATAGAAGGCAGGTCATCGCGGCCATTTCCGCCACGTTTGGTGCGGCGTTGACGCTGGAGGAAGAAGTGAGAGCTGCGGGCATGCCAGAAGGACAGAGCGCCGAAAAGATCTTCCGTGGAGGAACCATTCTCACCATGGCCGAGGGCAAGCCGAAAGTCGCGGCGGTCGCCGTAGCCGGCGGGCGGATCATCGCCGCGGGCGACGAAGCCGATGTCATGAAGCTCGCAACAGGCGCGACGAAAATCATCGAGCTGAAGGGCGCAACCCTGATGCCCTCCTTCATCGACGCGCACGGTCATTTCATGAACGCGCCGCAGATCGTGAAATGGGCCAACGTGTCGGGCGTGCCTGCGGGGCCCGTAACCTCGATCGCCGGCATCATCACTGTGCTGAAGGCGCATCAGGCGAAGTTCAACACGAAGCCCGGCGAATGGATCATCGCCTACGGCTACGACATGACCAACCTCTCGGATGGCCGGCAGATCACCCGCGACGATCTCGATCCGCATTTCCCGGACAATCCCGTCATGCTCATCCACAGCTCCAACCACGGCGCTGTGCTGAACTCGGCAGGATTCAAGGCGGTGGGCATCGACGCCTCGACGAAGACGCCGCCCGGCGGCCTCATCCTGCGGAAGAAGGGTTCCAACGAGCCGGAAGGCCTCATCATGGAAACGGCCTTCCTGCCTATTTTTACAAAGATGCCGCAACCCACCGAGGCGGAACTGCTCGACACGCTCGACGCCGCCCAGCAGGTCTACGCCAGCGTCGGCATTACCACCTGCCAGGAAGGCGCGACGAACGCCAAGGATCTGGCATTCCTGCGCAAAGGCGCCGAGCAGGGGCGGCTCTACCTCGACATCGTCTCACTGCCATTGGTGCTGGAAATCCCGGCGCTCGTCCGGGAATATTTCCCCGACTTCAAGGGTGGCAAGATGGAGATGCCCGACACCGCCCGCGAAGCGTTCGGCAAATACAAGAACCGGCTGAAGGTGCAAGGGATCAAGTTCGTGATCGACGGCTCGCCGCAGGGTAAGACCGCCTTCTGGAGCAAGCCGTTACTGACTGGCGGGCCCGCTGGTGAGAAAGACTGGCGCGGCGCGCCGCTTTTTCCGCCGGAGCTTGTAAACAAGGCTTTCGGCGAGCTTTACAAGAAGGGCATCCAGGTTTTCTCCCACTGCAATGGCGATGCCGCCATCGACATGATGATCGACGCGGCCCGCCTCGCGGGTGTTGCGGCGGACGAGGATCGCCGCACGATCATCGTCCATTCGCAGTTCATGCGGCCCGATCAGCTCGACGCCTATGTTGAACTC
Organism: uncultured Alphaproteobacteria bacterium; assembly: GCA_963764115.1. GTDB lineage: Bacteria > Pseudomonadota > Alphaproteobacteria > Rhizobiales > Rhodomicrobiaceae > Rhodomicrobium. Next base: position 193,209 of record CAVXRT010000023.1, on the reverse strand, counting down.
GGCTTCTCGCCCAGCTTCTTTACGGTGCACACTTTCTTCTGGGGCGACATCCATGTCGAGAACCTGGGCGAGCAGCGCGCTTTCTTCATGAGCCCCATGGTTTCAGCCGCGAACAAGGGTCTTCGCTTCTCCAACCACAACGACTTCTCCGTCACTCCGGCAGACCCGATGCGGATGGTCTGGAGCGCCGTCACGCGGCAGTCCCGCGCTGGCAGGATCATTGGCCCGAACGAGCGCATCGACGTTCATCGCGCGCTCAAGGCGCTCACCGTCGACGCCGCCTGGCAGATCCGCGAAGAGGATGCCAAAGGCGCGATCGAGGAGGGCAAGCTCGCTGATCTTGTCATGCTCGACGGCGACCCCACGGCTGTGCCAACCGACAAAATCCTCGACATCAAAGTGCTCGAAACCTTCAAAGAGGGCGAAAGCGTTTACAAGCGCAAGGCAGCCTGACGTGCTTCCTTTCACCGTTATCGGCGGCTATCTGGGCGCCGGCAAAACCACGCTTCTCAACGCCCTCCTTTCGCAGGCGGCCGGCTTGAAAATTGCCGTCCTCGTCAACGACTTCGGCGAAGTGAACATCGACGCGGAGCTCATCGCGAGCCATGACGGCGGCACGATCAGCCTTACCAATGGCTGCGTATGCTGTGATCTGTCCAACGGCTTTGCCGCAGCCATCAACGACGTTCTGAAGCGGGCCGATGCGCTTGACCATATCGTCGTCGAAGCCAGCGGCGTGGGGGAGCCCGGAAAGATTGCGCAGTATGGCCAGATGTACGAGCTTCCGCTCGACGGCGTGCTCGTTGTCGTCGATGCCGAGCAAATCCGGGACCAGGCGGCAAATAAATACGTCGGCGATACTGTTCAGCGGCAGTTGGCTCAAGCAGACCTCATTGTCCTCAACAAAGCCGATCTGCAGTCCACCGAGGCATTGACGGAGCTGCGCTCATGGCTCGCTCGGCACTCGTCAGCGCCGGTGTACGAAACCTCTTACGGAGAGGTCCCTTTGGAAATCCTCTTCGGCCGGTCAGGGCCATTGGCCTCCGGGAAGGAGCGGCCGCGCGGCTCAAGCTCGCTCACACGAGGCTGCCTTCATGACCATGCCGTGCGTTACAGGACCTGGACCTTGGAGAGAGACCGGCCGGTAAGGCGGGAAGCGCTGGAACGTCTGGCGGCCCGACTGGGCAAGGAAATCTTCCGCGCCAAGGGCTTCGTCGCCTTCACGGGCGCGCCGGAACGCCGATGCCTTTATCAACAGGTCGGCGGCCGATGGACCCTCGAAGATTTGGGGCCGGATAGCGACTTCGACAGGCGAACCCGGCTGGTGTTCATTGGCCCGGACAGTTCGGCTTGCTTGCCGAAAGCACCTGTTTCGATCTAATAGACGTTCTCGGTAAAGACGGGCCGCACATCCCCGCCCCACTCGCCGTGATAGCGCGCCAGAAGATCGTCCGCGGCCGAGCGGCCCTTCTCGATGAACCCCTTGAGCGGCCTCAGAAACGAAGTCTCATCGTCGAAAAGGTTCGTATAGGCGCGCGCCTTGAGCCCAGCTTCGGCTATCTCGACGACAAAGCGGGCAATATCGAGCACGGTTCCCTTGCGGAATGGTGTGCCAAGAGCGAACCGGGGAACATCGTCGCGAAGCTGCTGGCGTTCCTCCGCCGTCCAGTCCTTGATGAGATCGTAGGCGGCGTCGAGGCTCGCCTGGTCATAAAGAAGCCCCGCCCATAGCGCGGGCAGCGCACACAGGCTGCTCCAAGGTCCGCTGTCCGCGCCGCGCATCTCGAGATACCGTTTGAGCCGGACCTCGGGGAAAATCGTTGTCAGATGATCCGCCCAATCGGCGATGGTCGGCTTCTCGCCCGGAAGCTGCGGCAGCTTGCCCTCCAGGAAGGCCCTGAAGGACTTGCCCGCGGTGTCAATGTATTTCTTGTTGCGCCGCACGAAGTACATCGGCACATCGAGCGCATAGTCGACATAGCGCTCATAGCCCATGCCGTCCACGAACGCGAAAGGCAGCATGCCTGCGCGGGCGTTGTCGGTGTCGAGCCAGATGGCGCTGCGATAGCTGAGAAAGCCGTTGGGCTTGCCCTCGGTAAAGGGCGAGTTTGAGAACAGCGCCGTCGCGATCGGCTGAAGCGCGAGCGAGACGCGCAGCTTCTTTACCATGTCCGCTTCGCCGGCAAAGTCGAGGTTCACCTGCACGGTCGCGGTACGGTACATCATGTCGAGGCCGAGCTTGCCGACCTTCGGCATGTAGGCCGTCATGATGTCGTAGCGGCTTTTGGGCATGCGTGGCGTCTCGGCCACCGTCCAGAGCGGCGAAAAGCCCAAGGCCAGGAAGGAGATGCCGAGCGGGTCTGCGATCTCGCTCACCTGCCGCAGATGGCGGCCGACCTCGTCGCAGGTCTGGAAGATCGTCGAGACGGCTGCGCCCGACAGTTCGAACTGGCCGCCGGGTTCGAGGGTAATGGAGGCGCCGGCCTCCCGGGATGGATCTTCAAGAGCAATGATCTTGTCCCGGTCATAAACCGGACGCCAGCCGAAGCGATCGGCCAAGCCGCTGAGCAAGGCCGATATGCCCGCGGGCCCTTCGTAGGGAACCGGGCGCAAGCCATCGCGATAGAAGGGGATCTTCTCATGCTCGGTGCCGATCCGCCACTCGGGCTTAGGCTTCGCCCCTTGCTCGATGTGCGCCACGAGTTCATCGCGGCTTTGGATGACAGGCGCTTCAGGTTTGTCGCCGCTGGCTAGCATCGTGATCCCATCTTTTTGCCGCTTGAGTTAGGGCGCGTCCGCACGCGCAATGTATATTGAAGTTGTAAGCTTTTTACACGCGCCAATCCCCCAGGACCGCGTTCAGAAGGGCAAGGACTGCCACGGCCGCGGTGTCGGCGCGCATGATTCGGGGTCCGAGTGATATGGGGCAGACAAAGCTTTTGGAAAGCAGGTCCTCGCGTTCGTTTGCCGAAAAGCCGCCCTCGGGACCGATCAGGGCCATGACCTTCCGCCCCTTCAGCCTCTCTAACGCTTCCAGCGGCGACGAAGTTTCGGCGTGCTCATCGCAAAAGACAAGGGTTCGGTCCCTTTCGCAAGTCTTGAGCAGGCTATCAAGTTTGACCGGAGCCTTGATATCCGGAAGGGCGAGAACCCCGCACTGCTCGGCGGCCTCGATTGCGTTTGCGCGCATTCGCTCGATATTGAGCCTCGGGACCGCCGTGTGAGCCGTAATCACCGGCTGCAGCAGGGAAGCGCCCATTTCGACGGCCTTCTGCACCATGTAATCGAGCCGGCCTTGTTTCAGCGGAGCAAACGCATAATGGATGTCCTGGGCAGCGGTCTGTTTCCGAACCTTTTCCATCAGGCGGATGGTGCAACCGTTCTTCTTTGCGTGCGTAATTTCCGCGCGCCATTCTCCGTTCCTGCCGTCAAAAACGAGAAGCCGCGCTCCCTCGGTAAGTCTCAAGACATGCAGAAGATAATGAGTTTGCTCATGGCTGAGCGTCATCGCCTGCGCGTCGTCGAGACCATTTGCGACAAAGAGCCTTTGCTCAGCCATTGCGTGGAACGCCGTTTTGTGGTGATGACATAGGACAGCCCCCAAATTTTAACATAGTATTTGCGTTATTCGCGTGACCCGGGAAGTCACGTGTGAACGAGCGATATATGCCGGCTATTTTGCCCCCAGTAGACAGCAAGACTGGCGCTCCGGAAACCGCCGCCAGCCCTATCCCCGACGCGCCTCGCAAGAACTGGGTGGACCGCCTCGCACCGCAGAGGCTAAGGCCATGGCTCCGGCTCATGCGAGCGGACCGGCCGATTGGCGTGTGGCTCCTGCTCTGGCCGTGCTGGTGGTCCGTGGCTCTTTCGTCGCGAGCGATCGTTTTTTTCCCTCCTCCCTACTTGCTCCTTCTGTTTGCAATCGGTGCTTTCGCGATGCGCAGCGCCGGATGCATTTACAACGATATCCTCGACCGCGATATCGATGCGAAGGTCGCACGAACGCAAGCCCGCCCCTTGGCGAGCGGCCAAATCTCGGTGAAGGCCGCGATGGGGCTGATCATTGCGCTTTGCCTCGTCGGTCTCGCAGTGCTCCTTCAATTCAACCTGTTCGCGGTTTGCCTCGGCTTTGCTTCGGTCGGCATCGTCCTGATATACCCGCTGATGAAGCGTGTTACCTTCTGGCCGCAGGCGTTTCTCGGCCTTGCGTTCTCGTGGGGCGCGCTCATGGGCTGGGCCGCCATATGGGGTTCGCTGGCTCTGGCGCCCGTCATTCTGTATGTGGCCGCCGTCGCGTGGACAATCGGATATGACACGATTTACGCCCATCAGGACAAGGAAGACGACGAGGTCATCGGGCTCAAATCAACGGCGTTGAAATTCGGCAAGAAGACACCCCTTTGGCTCAGCCTGTTTTATGGCATAACCTTGGCAGGCCTGACCTTCTCGGGGTGGCTCATCGGGGCAGGGTTGGTGTTCTTCATTGGCATGGTATTTGCGGGCGCTCATCTTATCTGGCAGATCGCCACTCTCGATATCGACGACAGCCAGAACTGTCTCGACCGGTTTCGCAGCAACCACGGATTTGGAGCGATTGTGTTTTTTGCAATGGTCCTCGATGTCATCCCCATTGCGCTCTCTTCATCCGGCTGACATTTAGCTGTGATGAGGGACGATTACGCAGAGGACTTCGATCTTATCCGTGACGCCGTTCGAGAGGCCGGCGAGCTTGCGCTGAGCTACTGGGGCCGCTCGATCCAAAAGCAGAAAAAGGCCGACGGGTCGGCGGTCACCGAGGCCGATCACGCGGTGGACGCCCTGCTTGCGGCGCGCCTGAGAGTGGCCCGTCCCGGCTATGGCTGGCTCTCCGAGGAAAGCGCCGAGCATAGTGATCGGCTCAAAGCGCGCCGCGTCTGGATTGTCGATCCCATCGACGGAACCCGGGCCTTCATCCAGGGGCTTGACGATTGGGTGATCGCCGTCGCCTTGATTGAGGACCACACACCGGTTCTTGCCGCCGTCATCAATCCGCTGCGACGCGAGATGTTTGAAGCGCGCGCCGGGACGGGTACGTTTCTGAACGGGCGCAGGCTCCGCGCCAGCGACCAAAGTGTTTTGGCCGGCGCAAGACTCGTCGTTCCCGATTCGCTCCTGAAACCCAACCGCTGGCGGCGCCCCTGGCCGCCCGTGACGCAGGTTTGGGCAAATTCCATGATCTATCGCATGGCCCTTGTCGCTTCCGCCAAGGCAGACGCGTCGTTCGCGCTGATGCCAAAATGGGAGTGGGATGTTGCGGCGGGCGCGCTTCTTGTCTCGGAGGCCGGAGGGATAGTCACAGATCCCTGTGGATTTCCGCTCAAGTTCAACTCGGTCGAGGCAAAAGTTCCCGGATTTCTTGCGGCCGCCCCCAAATTGCATCACATTTTGGCCGAGCGTATAAGTGATGCAGTGGACGGCGCACCCGTGGCGCAAGGGCACAAGACGACAACCTGACGCGATCCCTCGACCGGCTCGCGCGCGACTCTGGTGACGTGAGAAGATCCGGCGCTTGATGAACACACCTCTACCCAAGAAACGCGGTTGGGGCCGCCGCCTGCAGCAATCGGAGTTTTTCCTGGATACGGTGGGCAAGCTGGGGGCTGGCCACATCCGAACGGTGTACGCCACATCCAAGGTCATCCGCGAACCCGCCGACACCGATTCCTACCTCGAACGCCTCAATCCGATGATCGTGGCCATGTGGCACGGGCAATTCGGGCTCCTGCCGCTGATCAAGCCGAAGACCGTGCCGGTGAGCAACATGGTCGCCAAACATGCGGACGGCGAAATCATCGGCCGGACGCTTCTGCATTTCGACATGGGGCTGATCCGGGGGGCGGGCGCGGGCGAGTCGGGCAAGGATCGCGGCGGCGCGGGCGCCCTTCGGGCTGCGCTGAAGGCGCTCAAAGCCAATACGACGGTCGCCATGACAACCGATATTCCACCGGGGCCTGCGCGCGTCGCGGGGATGGGCATCATAACGTTGGCGCGGATGTCGGGGCGGCCCATCGTTCCGCTTGCCATAGCGACGGACCGGTTCATTACGCTGCCGACATGGAGCCGCTTCACCATCAACCTGCCGTTCTCCAACCTTGCAATGGTGGCAGGCGAGCCGATCCATGTGCCTCGCGATGTGGATGAAAGCGCCATGGAGGAGTTCCGCCAGCGGGTGGAAGCGGCCATGAATGCCGCGACGGCGCGCGCTTACGAACTCGCGGGAAGCGACTATCGCAAGACCGCGCCGAAGGCCGCGAAGGAATACCGGTCCGGCTTTCTCTTGTCCGCCTATCGCGGCGCGACCTCACTGGCGCGACCCGCCGCCATGACCATTCTCAGAAAGCGGGCGGCGCGCGGGAAGGAAGTGCCGGAGCGCCTTCCCGAGCGTTTAGGCATCGCAGGCGCGTCGCGCCCGGGTGGTCCGCTTTTCTGGTTTCATGCCGCGAGCGTGGGAGAGACGAACTCCATCCTTCCGCTCATGCACGCGTTGAAGCACCGTCACCCGGCGCTGAACCTCTTGCTCACGACCATCACGACGACGTCCGCCAAGATCGCCGCCGCTCGACTTCCGGAAGGCGCGATCCATCAATTTCTGCCGCTCGACAATGCGGGCTTCTGCGGCCGTTTCCTCGATCATTGGCATCCGGACGCGGGGCTGTTTGCGGAATCCGAAATCTGGCCGAACCTCATTGTCGAGGCGAGCAACCGCAAGGTGCCGCTTGTGCTTGTCAACGCCCGGATGTCGCAGCGCTCATTCAAGCGATGGTCGCGGCTGTCGAGCCTCTCGAGGCCTGTGTTCTCGCGGTTCGATCTGGTTCTCACGCAGAACTGGCGCTTCGCAAAGCGCCTGACGGAGTTGGGCGTCCGCAAGACCTCCATCACCGGCAACCTGAAATACGATGCGCCGCCGCCGCCGGTGGATGCGCCCGCCATGGCCGAATTGAGCCGCAGCCTCGGAGACCGGCCGATCTTTTTCGCCGCCAGCACGCACCCCGGCGAGGACGAGGTGATCGCGCGCGTGCATGAAATGCTGCAAAACGCAATGCCATCGCTTCTGACGATCATCGCGCCCAGGCATCCGGATCGCGGCGAAGCCATCGCGGCGCTTCTTGCCGACCGGCGGCTGACCGTAGCGCGGCGATCCGCTCACGAGCCCATAAGCGAGACCATCGACGTCTATCTCGCCGACACCATCGGCGAGCTCGGCCTTTTCTATTCCCTCGCTCCGCTTTCGTTCATCGGCGGATCGCTGGTTCATCACGGCGGCCAGAACCCGATCGAGGCCATCAAGCTCGGCTCCGGTATCTTGACCGGGCCGCACACGTTCAACTTCACCGAAACTTATACGGTTCTGCAGCGTTACGAAGGACTTCGGCTTGTTGGGGGCGCCGAGGAAATGGCGTCAGCGCTCAGGTCGCTGTTTGAGAACCCGGCCGAAGCCGCCCAGATGAAAGGCAAGGCCGCGGCGGCCATAGGCACGCTCGGCGGCGCGCTCGAGAAAACGCTGGAAGCGATCGAACCCTATCTTCCCCAGCCCGCAAGTTCACAGCTGGAACCGATGGCGAAACATGCGGCTTGAGCCGCCATCCTGGTGGTACGGGGGGCATATCCCGTTTGCCGCATGGGCGCTTTGGCCCATCTCAGCCGTCTATGGCAAGCTGGTCGAGAGGCGCTTCCGGGCCGTTTCCCCTTACCGCAGCAAGCTCCCTGTCGTTTGCGTCGGGAATTTCACGATGGGCGGCGCGGGCAAGACGCCGATGGCGTTGACGCTTGCGTCTCTGCTACGCGAGGCTGGCTTGAAGCCCGGCTTTCTGACGCGCGGCTATGGCGGCAGCGAGCGCGGCCCGCATTTGATCGACAGCATGCTTGACGGCGCGGACAGGGTTGGCGATGAGCCGCTGCTTCTGGGGAAAGCCGCGCCGACGGTGGTGAGCCGGGACCGCCCCGCGGGCGCAAAGCTGCTCGAGACGCTGGGCGTCGACGCCATCATCATGGACGACGGTTTTCAGAACCCGTCCCTTGAGAAGGACTTCAGCCTGATCGTTGTGGACGCCGGCACTGGCGTCGGGTGCGGTCATGTCTTCCCGCTTGGTCCCTTGCGCGCCTCTCTTGCGTTCCAGCTCGCAATAGCCGATGCAGCCGTCATCCTCGGCGCGCGAGACCGGACAGACGCGGCGCGATTGATAGAGCAGAAGAGTTGGCACTATCGCTCCACACCCTTGCCGATCTTCAACGCGCAGATCGTTCCCGTCGTTGCGCAGGAGTTCCGCGAGCAGCCATTCCTGGCCTTCTGCGGGATCGGCAGGCCGGACAAGTTCTTCGAGACTTTGCGCGACGCTGGGCTAACTGTCGTGAAGAGCGTCCGCTTCCCCGATCACCATCCCTACAGCGATGCGGATGCGAGTTCACTCCTTGCGGAGGCGAAAGCGCTGAATGCCGGCCTCATCACGACAGAGAAAGATCACGCCCGGCTCAAAGGCGCACAGGGCATGCTCGGGGAGATTTCTCGATCTGCCTTGGCGATGCCGATAAGCGTTGAGTTCTCGGAAGACGGTAAGGCACGGCTTTTGAAATTGCTCGGCCTATCGTCAACCCGGAACTTGATTACCCCGATGCCTCCGCTCGCGTAATACCGGCCGCCGGGCGTGTCATCCTGTGATAGTTTACGGCCGGTTAAAATTGGTTTTGTTTTGTAAAAATGCATATAACTAACTTTATAAGTAGTTACTCGCGCTTCGAAGGACTTCGATGGGCAAAAGCGTCATGATTTATAACGGTTCGGATAAGAGCCCATGAAAACATTGGCGAATTTTCGCTCTGCTGTCGTAGCCGGGCTTGACCCGGCCATCCAGTAACCCTCTGAAATGCCTCGCTCTTTCTGAATGGCCGCCTCAGAGGGCGGCCATGACGATGGAATTGGCGGAAACACGGGTACTCAGGTTCCGAAAGGCGAAGCCTTGTCCGGGATCGTGGGACATTGACGCGCCGTCTTTTTTGCGGTCCCGCTACGCCTGCCGCGTTTCGGGGACGACCCGTTGCTACTTGAGCTTCTCCCGCTCAAGATGGCGGCGCAGCGAGATTTGCGCGTTCGCATAGGGCTCCTGGTGTGGAACGCTCCAATAACGAAGCTCCTCTATGCGGATGGGCTCCCCCGTGACTGCGCAGCGAACGTAAGCGCCATTCTTGAGAACCTGAAACTCGCCGTCGAGATAGCGGATCTTGGCCTCTTGCCCAAATGCAAAGGAACGCTCGATTCGATTCATTCTCTGCCCATGCCTTAAAGTAGACTGCCCTGGCTGCCGTCGTCCTTGTTAACCGGAGCCGTCCGGCGGGAAGCCTGAGCGGCGCCCCTCCTGCGCAGAACAGGCTCACCTGCCTCAGCTTCCGGCCCTGAATAATGAGCCGAAACGTGACCATCGGCAAATTCAATGTCAAGGGGGGCAGCGGCGGCCTTCAGCGCTGCGGCTCGACGCACCACCTCGCCGCCTGCTCCCCGCACAAGCGCGAAGCCCCTGTCGAGCACGCTTCTGTGGCTCAGGCTCCGCAAAAGCTGAGAAAGAGATGTCAGCTCGAAGGCCTTGCGCTTGAGTGAGTTCCCCGCACCTTGCGCTGCCCGCGCCGCCAGCGATTCCAACCGTTCGCGCTGCCTGATAGCCGGCCCCGCGAGGAGGCGCGGATTGAGCCTTGCGCCGCGATCGCTCAATCGCTCGCGCTTCTTGACGATGCCTTCACGGAAGCACCTTTGCGCGCCATCGCCCGCCCGGTTGAGGCGCTCGGACGCCCTTTCCAGGGCGAGCCGGATGTGACGCGGCGTTAGCCGGACGCACTGATATTCGAGGCGGGCGCGCGAGCGCTCGCTGAAATGGCGCAACGACTGCCCGAGCCGGGCGCCTGTCGTATCGAGGCGCTGGCGCGGCACGGCCAGAAGAGCGTGAGGGCGCGGCAAGCCGCGCTCGGCGCCGCGGAACTCCGCGCGCAGCTTTTCAAGATGGCGGCGCACGCACCGGCGGGCGCGGTCGATGCATTCCGAGAGCCGAAGAACGAGATCGGAATGCTTCGGCACGGCCCATTCGGCCGCTTTCGTCGGCGTCGGCGCGCGCGCATCGGCCACAAGATCGATCAAGGTCCAGTCGGTTTCGTGGCCCACGGCCGAAATCAACGGAATCGTGCTTTCCGCCGCCGCGCGAACCACCGCCTCCTCATTGAAACCCCAGAGGTCTTCGAGGCTCCCGCCGCCGCGCGCCACGATAAGCAATTCCGGCCTCGGCAATGTCCCCTCAACCGAAAACGCATTGAAGCCGCGAATGGCTGCGGCGACCTCCGCCCCGCAGGTCTCCCCCTGCACGCGCACCGGCCAGAGCAGCACACGGGTCGGGCAGCGCTCGGTGAAGCCGTGCAGCATGTCGCGAATCACCGCGCCGGTGGGCGAAGTCACGATGCCGACCACCTGCGGCCAGAATGGAAGCGGCCGCTTCCTGTCCTGATCGAACAGGCCCTCGGCGGCGAACTTCTTCTTCCGCTCTTCAAGCAGCGCCATGAGCGCGCCTGCCCCCGCTGGCTCCAGCTGCTCTATGACGATCTGGTAACTCGACTTGCCGGGGAACGTGGTGATGCGGCCCGTGACGATAACCTCAAGCCCTTCCTCGGGCTTGAACTTCAGTTTCGCGAATACGGTGCGCCAGATCACGGCGTCAATGCGGGCGCTGTCGTCCTTCAGGCAGAGATAGGCGTGGCCCGAACCGTGCTGCCCGCGATAACCCGAGATCTCGCCGCGCAGCCGCACAAGCCCGAACGCGTCCTCGACCGTCCGCTTGATGGCCGATGACAGCTCGGAGACCGTGAATTCCGCGATGTTCGAAAGAGGCGCCGCTTGCATCGTGGTTAACATGAACCTGTCGCGTGCGCCTGTCCATACCCGCGAACATGACATCGCTTGCCGCCGGCATGAGCCTGGCGTGAGCCGTTTTTTTGGTCTTGGCGGCGGTCGATTTGCAACACCGGGGGAACCGCCCTCTCCAGAGTCACTCCTATCTTCGATAAGCTGTCCTGCCGGTTTGATCGGGGGAGCCGTGGCTTCCCGGCGGGGTGGCTGGGTTGTGCTCCTCGCCGATTTCCACGCGGTTACCGCTTTTTTGAGCGAGCGCGGTTTGAAATACCTTGAGCGCAGGCATTCGATTTTTGAGTTTGAGTGATAGTTCAAGGTTGCTATCGACTGTCTTGGCGCCGAGCTCAGAAAGCAGCCCTGCGCCGCTCAGATCCAGCTTTTTGGATTGCAGCTGCTTCTCGACTTCATTCTTGATTTTTGATGCAACCGTTTTCTCTTCACCTAATATACTTGCAAAAGTGTTCAACCACGATTCAAAGTGCAAGTTATCGACATCCACCTTTTCTATCGATAAGTTTCCGGAGCGGTTCACAATGTCGAAGAAGCACGAAAACGTCATTCGTCCCGTTACCGGAATCAGAGTGTCTACCTCAACATTAGATAGAACATTCAAACAAACTCTTTTAGCGTTTACGCCGCATAGATCGACTTTCGAGATCTCACTTTTGTAATTCAGACGCTTATCTATTGGCCCTGATAGATTAATGTTGGGAATTTGATTCATATCCAACATGAGACTAATGTTTTGTATGTTTTTAGATCCGCCTGCCTCAGTTCTCATCTTGAAGGGAATTTTGTAGCCCTCCATGACCACATAGGCGTTCGTCTCTGTTGAAGACGATGTTTTGGCCCAGCTATGGGGCGCTCCTATCAGGGCAAAGCATATAATCAACCGCAATGTGGAGCATACATGCATGGATAACTCCCGACAATTAATCCAATACAACACGGTAATAATTCCAAAGTTGATATTAAAGGCGAGACCTGCTTCGACATTGAAATTATTTTTAATTCGATTTCGATAATTTTATTAAAAATAGAAAACATTGATCCGAAACCGGGATTGTGAGCAACCCGGGAACATAGACCTATCAGGAGATCATAAAGGTGCGAACTTTGAGGTGAAATGCCTGAGAACGGGCGCTTCTTCAATAAAGCGATATCCAGGCAAGTCGCCAACCGCTTTTGCCAGCTGCGACATTCCCTCAATCATGTAATCGACATGGCTCTGGGTATACACGCGCCGCGGAACCGCAAGACGAACCAACTCTTTTGGAGCCAAGATCTCCTCGCCCGTCTTCGAATCCTTCCTTCCGAGCATCACTGTGCCCACCTCGACGCTTCGAATGCCAATCTCTCGGAACATTGCAACGCTCAAGGACAAGCCCGGAAACTGTGACGGCGGAATATGGGGCAAGCTCAAGCCGGCATCGATGTAGACCGCATGCCCGCCGAAAGGCTTGACCGTCCTGAAACCAGCCTTCTCAATCCCCTCGCCGAAGTACTCAATGGAACGAATCCGGTAAGCGAGATAGTCCTCGCTCACGACTTCGTCGAGGCCAATTGCCAAAGCTTCAAGGTCCCTGCCCGCAAGACCACCGTAGGTAGGAAATCCCTCGGTAATAACCATGAGATTGCGAATGTCGCGTGCGAGTGTTTCCGATCGCGTCGCCAGGAAGCCCCCGATATTGCCAAAACCGTCTTTCTTGGCGCTCATCAATGCGCCATCCGCATGCGCAAATATCTCTTGAGCAATTCTTTTGACCGGCCAATCCTTGAAGCGCTGATCACGGCATTTGATGAGATAGGCATTTTCCGCGAAACGAGCGCAATCGATAAAGAACGGAATGGCGTAGCGTTTGAGGAGATTGCCGGCCGCCTTGATGTTGTCGAGCGACACCGGCTGACCACCGATGGAGTTGTTGGTGATCGTCATGATCGCCATCGCCACTTTTGAAGCATTCGCTTTCAGGTAGGCGGCCAGTTCTTCAAGGTCGATATCGCCTTTGAAAGGGTCAAGCGATCCAGGTTCTTGATTAGCTGGACTTGGAAAGTCGCGCGCCTCCGCCCCTACATTCTCGATATTTGCCCGAGTTGTATCGAAATGAGTGTTGCCAACCACAACCTGCCCGCTTTTGACGAGGCTTTTCATGAGCAGATATTCGGCGGAGCGCCCCTGATGCGTGGGAATGACGAATTCCATCCCAGTCAGATCCTGGATCGCACGCTCGAAATGCTCGAAGCTGATCGACCCGGCATAGGATTTGTCGCCTTCCATCACGCCCGCCCATTGACGGGCCGACATGGCGCTGGTCCCGCTATCGGTGAGTAAGTCGAAGGTCACTGTTCGAGCTGGCAAAGAAAACAAGTTGTAGTGAGCTTTTTCGAGCGCGAGGCTCCGCTCCCCGCGAGTGAGCATCGGAAGGGGCTCGACGACCTTGATGCGGAATGGCTCAATGATAGTGTTGAATTTATAGGTCACGAGGACTTACCCGAAACACTTTTAGAACTAAGCATGGCTGCATCGGCCCCAAGACGTAGCCACGCGATCTTGATCGCTGTTGCTCCGGCGTGATCGAAAGATATCTGGCTTTGCAGGAAAGCGAGCGGGCCTATACGCCCTCATCCAGGCTATGGATGGACAAGTTCAAGTCTGCTCGGGTTGCAGCGATCTATTCACTTCAAAACCAGAACCCGGTCCAATGATAGCGCGGCTGCTGCGGGAAGGGAGCAAAGCCCGCCACATGTCCCCAAGGGTTCCGGAACAGGACAGGCGCCGTCTCCGATTTGCGAAGCGCCATCAGCCGCGCGATGCGCTCCGATGTTTGCGGATGCGTTCGCAGAACCGAAGGCAGCGGAATGCGCCGCCCTGGCATGAAGATGTCCTCCCAGAGCCGCCCCTGATAGCGTTCGAGCTTGGTGAGCGCCAAGGCGAGCCCTTCCGGATCGCCCGTCAGCTCCGCGCCGCCGAGATCGGCATCGAATTCGCGCGAGCGCGACAGCGCAAGTTGCAACAGGCTCGAAAGGGTGGGTGCGAAATAGAGGAGCGCGATGGCCACCCAGGGTATCGGGGCGCCCGTGAAAAGGGTCGCTGGCACGCTGAAGAAAAACAAGAACATCGCGAAAAAGGTCATGCTGCGCGTGAACCGGCTCAGGATGTCGGCGAGGCTCATCACCCAGATGTCATTGTTGCGCACATGGGTGATCTCATGCGCGAGCACGCCCGCAAGTTCCCGAAACTCAAGCTGGCCCAGAAGGCCCTCGGTGACGCCGAGTGAATAACGGGACGGCGTGCCCACCGCGAACGCATTCATCGTCTGGCTGGGGATCAGATAGAGGCGCGGCGCCGCCTTCAGGCCGGCGCGCTGCGAAAGCGCTTGCACAAGGCGAACAAGATCGCTGCCGCCCAGCGGATTAACCGGCCTGGCGTTGAACATCCGCATGATGGCGTCGGGCGCGACCCTCGGACCGATCAGCGCGAACACGCCGACCAGGATGATCGCCCAGACGATGCCCGTCTGGCCGAATAGCACGTAAGCCGAGAGCGTTGTGACAGCTCCGATCCCGCCGACAAGCACAAACGACTGCGCGACATTCCGGACACGAGCGCGCCGGCGCTGTTCCTCATCCAGATAAGCCATCGGAACTCCATTCCCGTACATTCTCGAGATATGGATCGCGTCCGTGGCTTCTCAAGCAAGCGGCCGGTCAACTGGCCTTGAGAGGCTCAAGCCGGCAATGGCTTTCCTGTTATGTCGTCGGTTGTCCAGCTCTGGCTCTGGAAGGCGAAGAAGAAGGCGGTTGCGCCGGCATCGGGGAAACGGAGGATGAGGCCGCCATCCTGCCAGACGCCGTCGTCGCGGTCGTGCGGCGCAGGGCTGCCCTGGTTCATGTGGATGTCATGGATACCGCGCCCGGGCAGAAAACCGAAGTATTTGTCGGGCTTGTCCGGCTCTGGCCCCCACGGGTTGCCAAAGGCGAAGAGTTCGGCCCCCTCGGTGTTCGTCACACTCATCAGGGCGTTGCTGAGCAGGGTGTCGAGCGCGTCGGGATCGCCGATGGAGCCTTGGTCCGCGGTGCGCATCGCGCTGCTATCGAAGAAGCTGCCGCGCACATAATCGAGGCGAAACTGACGGTCTTCGCGTGCGGGCCGGGTCAGACCCTGGGGCAGCGCGGGCAGGTTATCGAGGATTGGATGCTTGAAGTTTTGTTCTGTATGGAAGCACAGGTTTGTTCCTTCGTCTGAGCGGACGTTGACGGCGAGCCGGAAGGGGCCTGCCGGCGTATCGATCAAAACCTCCATATGCGGCGCCGGATCGTCCGGCTTGTGATGAAGAATCCGCGCCGGCTTTCCGCGCAAAACTCCATAGCGAACAGACATTTTTTCCCCCTAGCGAACGCCCCATCTACCGGGTTCGTATGAGATCTTGCGGCCAAGATTATGGCGTTGGGCGAGACGCTAAGCGCGGATGAGCCTCGGCGCGGTCGTCCGCTTGGCCGGCCGGCGCTTGAGGAACTCGGGCACGACCTGCTCGACGTCGTCCACAACAATATAGCGCGTTTCGATGCCGGGCCGGATGAAAGACTGCTCGCGCATCCTGTCGAACAGCTGAAGCAGCAAATCCCAGTACCCCGCCGTGTTCACGATGAACACAGGCTTGTCGTGATGGCCGAGTTGCGTCCAGGTCAGCTGCTCGACAAGTTCCTCCAGCGTGCCGACGCCGCCCGGCAAAGCAACGAACCCGTCGGAGAGGTTGAACATGAGCATCTTGCGCTCGTGGAACCCATTGGTGACGTAGCGCTCATTGATGGTTTCGAGCGCGTTTTCGACTTCGAGAAGCGAGGCCGGAATGATCCCCGTGACATGGCCGCCATAGTCGCGCATGGTCTGGGCGACGGCGCCCATCAAACCATTGCCGCCGCCGCCATAGACGAGCCCGATCTGAGCCTCCGCCATGGCTTGGCCGAGAGTTGCGGCTGCGGCCTTAAAGCGCGGATCCTTCCCCGAACCGGAGCCGCAATAGACACAAAGGCGTTTCATTTTCTTTTGTTTCATAGAGCCGTCATCACATCCAAAATCAGCTTGGTCAAGAGCATAGCCCGTTTCGGCTTGCGTCCTGCTTAAGCAAGCGAACGCTCGCCAATGGAGGAAGCCCGCTTATATGGAGAGGGGCGTTTTCGCTTGCCATCCACCTCCTGAAGCGCTTTCTGGGCATTGATCGATCAAAGAGGCAATTTTTGCGTCATCGCGCCGTTTCCCATCATGCAGCCGCCCCCGAAGCGCCCGGGGAGCAACACATCGCCATCCTGAAGTATCTGCTTCCCTTTGTGTGGCCGAAAGGAAGGCCGGATCTAAAGGTGCGGCTCGTCTTCGCGGCGCTGGCGCTGATCGCGGCAAAGGTCGTCACCGTTGCGATGCCGCTGGCCTATAAGGCGGCTGTAGACGCGCTGACGGCCCTTCCCGGATCCGGCGCTTCAGGCGCAGCGGCGCAGATCGCGGCTGTTCCCCTCGCCCTGATCGTGGCTTTTGGCGTGGCGCGCGTTGCCATGATCGGTTTCGTCCAGCTGCGCGACGTGCTCTTCTCGCATATCGGGCAACATGCGACGCGCGTGCTGGCGACCCAAACCTTCCGGCATGTCCACGATCTCTCACTGCGTTTTCACCTTGAGCGCAAGACCGGCGGCCTGTCGCGCGTGCTCGATCGCGGAAAACTGTCAATCGACCTCATCATCCGGATGGTCGCGTTGAATCTGGTGCCCACTATTCTGGAGGTTCTGTTCGTTTGCCTGCTGCTCGGCTTCTATTTCGGATGGGTGATGGTCGCGATCGTGCTCATCATGATCGTGATCTACGCCTGGTTCAGCTTCCACTTCAGCGAGATGCGCATCAAGATCCGCCGCGAATATATCGAGGCGGACATGGATGCGAGCACGAAGGCCATCGACAGCCTCCTGAACTACGAGACGGTCAAATATTTCGGCAATGAGCGCTGGGAGGCGGGCCGTTTCGACCGTTCCATGGAGCGCTTCGAGCGCGCCAGCATCCGCACCAACAGCTCGCTCGCCATCCTCAACTTCGGCCAGACCGTCATTTTCACGGCGGGCATGGTGCTCGCCATGCTCCTTTCGGCGCGCGGCGTAGCCAAGGGGACCGCGACGGTGGGCGATTTCGTGCTCGTGAACGCGGTGTTCATCCAGCTGTACCAGCCGCTGAACGTCATGGGCATGATCTATCGCGAAATTAAGCAGGCCCTCGTCGATATCGAGGCCATGTTCACATTGCTTGGCCAGAAGCCCGAAGTGAAGGACAGGCCGGGAGCAAAGCCGCTGATCGTGAGCAAGGGCGCGATCCGGTTCGAGAACGTCTTTTTCTCCTATGACGATGCAAGGCCGATCCTGCGCGGCGTCGATTTCGAGGTGCCGCCGGGGCATATGTTTGCGCTGGTCGGGCCGTCGGGCGCGGGCAAGTCGACCGTTTCACGGCTGCTGTACCGCTTCTACGATGTGAAGGGGGGCCGCATCCTGATCGACGGGCAGGACATCGGCGGCGTCACGCAAGCATCGCTTCGCGCCGCCATCGGCATCGTGCCGCAGGATACGGTGCTCTTCAACGACACCATCGAATACAACATTCGCTACGGCCGCGTTACGGCGACCGATGAAGAAGTACAAGAGGCCGCGCGCATGGCGCAGATCGACGGCTTCATCAAGCAATTGCCGCTCGGATACAAGTCGATGGTCGGCGAGCGCGGACTGAAGCTTTCGGGCGGCGAGAAGCAGCGCGTCGCCATCGCGCGCACGATCCTGAAGTCGCCGCCGATCCTGATGCTCGACGAGGCAACCTCGGCGCTCGACAGCTTCACCGAGAAGGAGATCCAGGCGGCGCTCGATCAGGTTGCGAAGAACCGCACCACGCTTGTCATCGCGCACCGGCTTTCAACCGTGATCCACGCCGACACGATCCTCGTCATGGACAAGGGGAAGATTGTGGAGCGCGGCAGCCATGCCGAGCTTTTGGCGCAGGGCGGCCTTTATGCCGGGCTGTGGACGCGACAGCGCGAGGCGGAGGAGGCGCGCCGCAAGCTCGCCGAGATGGTCGAGGAAGGCGCGCTCACCCCGGACGACGCCAAGCTCGATCCGTCCCACGCGCCGTCGCTCCTGCCCGCTCACTCGTGAGGCCTTAAGGGCCGGTTAAAATTGGGTTCGTTTTGCAAAAGGGTGCATAACTAAGCAAGCAAGTATATCTCTCGAAACGCCCTGCTTTTCAACGCGCTACCCCAGCGGTTTTGCGGAAACAGCTTGTACTTGCCCCTATTCGCAGCAAAATTACACAAATTCGATGGGCGCCATGAGGTTAACGCGTTTTGGCGGCGAAGCCTTGCTGCTGGTCAGGCGAAGTTCTCTGGCTTTCCCGACACTAGGATGGCTTGCAGGAGCGCCCTATAGCCACGGCTCTTTTAACATGAACGCGCGCAACAGGCCGAAAGCCGACCATCGTCGGGGATAAACACGTCTCATGCTGGAGGTTATGCTGAAATGAAGACTTTCGCTCACTTCGGCACCACGAGCACCGGTCCGCGCGACACGACGCAGACCGGTTAGCAAGCCTGTCTTATAATGTCACCGCGCCGGCACGCGGCCCCACAGCCGGTAGAACACATGCGACGTGGTGAGTACGTCTGGATTGGCAAGACAGCGCTCGACCACGGTGAGGTCGCGTTCGAGATCGTGGTGGCTCAGATAGCCGCCTGCTATGAGCTTCTCGCGAACATTGTTGATAAAATCCCGAAAAATGAGACGCCGGCTGTGGCCCACAGGATAGACATGGACGACGGCATCGACGTGGATGTCCGTGGCGCCCGCTTCCCGGAAGAGGCGGTGGAGGCGCCGGCCGACGAAAAGATCGATCCCGTGGTCGGCCGCATAAGATCGGTAGGCTTCGAGTAAGCGCGAATATTCAGGCACAGGTGGATCGAGTGTGTGGGACACATAATCCGCCTCAAAACTTGCCACCCAGCCGCCCGGGCGGACGAGCGAGACAACCTCGCGAACAATCAACTCCGGGTTTGGCACATTCACGAGAAGAAGACGCATATGGGCGCCGTCAAATGACGCACGCGGCAAACTTGTATTGTAGGCGTCGCCGTCCCGGATTTCGACATGGCTCATACCGAGATCCGCAACGAAGTGGCGCGCTAACTCGATGAAATGCGGGCTGCAATCGACGCCCACGACCGTGCCGGAAGGGCCAACACGGTTCCCCAAGAGATGCAGAACACCGCCAGGGCCACAGCCGATGTCAACGACGCGCTCACCAGGTTTGATGTCGATCTTATCGAGATGTGCTTCAGAATCCGGGGCGAGATCCACGATCTGCTGCCTAAGCCGCGCTTTCTCCGCGTCGCTGCGACCAAGCAGATAGCTGTCGGGTTCCGTCATAGTTTCAAAGCGCACAATGCGTTCTAGCGGCGCCAAGCCGGCGCAAAGCTGTGCTGCGTGCAGTCATGGGTCTCTCCTCCAAAATCTTCTTATTGAATTAGAAAGATCGGACCCGATTAACCTGAGGCCTGGCATCAAGCAACAAAAAAAAGAAATGATGTCGATCACGCCTCGCGATGCAATCTGCAATCATCGCCGCACATGAGAAGCTTCGCTTTTTAGTTGGTCCATGCAGAACAGCGCCTTACCCGAGCGTGGTGAGATGGTGATACTCGAAAGCGAATGCAGCCTCTCAGAGCCGCCGCAAAGACGAAAGGATCGCCATTCCACGGAATACCCATGAGAACGCTCCGGTCCTTTCGCGGCCATAAAAACTGTAGATGGCGATAAGGAGCGTGGCCTATCTCATTGATGCGAAAGCTGAAGGAGAATTTTGACGAATCAGGGCGCGAGCGGATGTTTCGGCGATCGACCAAACTTTCTCATGCGGGAAGCAAAGCGGGGATGCGAAAAACCTCGCGCCAGATTGACTTGCGGCTTGTCCCATCAACGGTTTCGGCTCAGGGCGACGCTCGAGTTTCCGATCGGATTCCGATTGCCGTCGAGAGCATCCTCAATCCGCCTTGACGACTTCCCTAGCGGCCAAGGATCATCGACGCTATCAGCCCGATCATGCCTCCCCAGAACAAAGCTCCAAAGAGAATAACACCCCCCCAAATGAGCATCTTTGTCCAACCCGGATAAGGCTCAACGTATGGTTCTTCCATTTCAAAAATATGTTCGTGTCTCATTTTTAGAAGACCGAGTTGCTTCGTTAGGTAAATGCTAACTGAGTCGCGGCTTTCGATGTGCGGCGCTTTTGACGCAATCGAGGCATGAGATGCTCCCTCTTCATGAGCCCGCCCGTTAGCTTGTCCAAGCGCCAACCGCATTGGGCAAGTCTGGTCCCGAAGGCATAGGGGCCCACATATGCTCATTGTGAGACTCACCGCTCCCGACCCAAGGCAGGACTTGATGCTTAAGGCCGTGGAAGCGCCTCCGCAGCTTTGATGGTCACCGCGACATCGGCGGGTTTCGCCGTATAAGGCCAAGAGGATACGATCAGCCCGGCCCCTGCCCTGACATAATCGCCAGCGTTGGCGGGCGTGACGCCGCCCGCCGCCGCGAGCAGAACGCCAGCTCTCGCGACCTGTTTGACCGCAGCCACGTCAGCCGGCGTCATCTTCTCAAGCTGGATGATGTCGAACCCGGCCTCCATCGCGTCGCGCGCTTCGGCCACCGTCGTAACCTCGATGGCGAGCTTTTTCTCCGGCGCTTCCCGGCGCAGCCGCGCCGCCATCTCCTTCAAACTGACGCCGGGCATGAAAACGCGATGCTCGGCGAAAACGAGGATCGTTTCGGAAAGGCCGAGCCTGTGCGTCACCGCACCGCCTGCCCGGATGGCGATGATGGAAAGCTGCCGCGCGCCGGGCACGGTCTTGCGCGTGCAAGCGACACGGACATTGGCGTCGACAGCTTCCACAGCGTCCACGAGAGCGCGCGTCGCTGTTGCGATGCCGGAGAGGACCTCGGTCAGCGTTTGCGCGGATTTCCAGGCATGGTGCAGCGCGGCGGCGGAACCCGTCGCGGTCAGAAGCAGCGCCCCTGCCTTCGCCTTCGAACCCGAAGGCGCCTGGACCGAGGCATCCGCGCCGGCCCGCGCGATCATATCCGCTGCGATCTCCGTTCCCGCCACGGCCATATCGCTGCGCGCGCGGAACTCCATCACGCCCGGCATGTCCCCAATGCCGAGCGCAAGCGTGGTCAAGTCGCCGTTCTGAACGTCTTCGGCGAGCAGACGGTCTACAAAGGAAGGAGGAAGAGAAGGCATGATTAAGAGGTGTAGCCTTTACGAAGCGATGCCCGCAAGCGCCTATGTTGCCGCTAAAATTGCGGCGTCCGGCCCAAGATCGCGGCGCCGGAACGCCCCGCGGCGGACTTTCTGATCCAAGGGCCGGATGAGCACGGCATCGAGGGCTTGTGGAACCTGTTCGGGATCGAGTCGCCCGGCCTGACTTCATCGCTGGCGATGGCGGCGTACCTCCGCAAGCGAGCAGTCCGGTAACAGCGCGGCGCGTGCAGCGCCGCCCAAGCTTTGAGCTAAATTTAATCAAACCGCCTGTGTCTTCCGGGAGACATCTTGAAAAACGGCAAAGAACACAGGAGCTTGACGCCAAAAGGCCGGGCGTCATCAACATCCGTTGCACGCCAAAGACGCAACTGTAAGCAACTGCACGCTTGCGTTGAGACGGAGGTCATGGCACCTCTATTCCCGTGTTCCGCGTAAACCTACCAGTAACCAACGTAAGCGGGAATGTCATGTTAGTCGCTAAGTTTGTTCGTACCGGCGTCGCTATCCTCGGCGCCTTTCTCAGCGCCAGCGCGGCCCAAGCGGCGGATGTCTATGGAGGGGGCGGTTATGGGGGCTACAAAGACCCTCCACCTCCGGCCGGAATACCAGTTCCTTTGTGGACCGGCTTCTATGCAGGTGGCAATATCGGCGCCGATTGGGCGAACATCGATGCGGCCAACAATGCCCTGATTTTATCCAACGGGGCCGTTCAGGCTACTCAGCAATTTAATACCTCAGGGATCTTTGGAGGAATACAGTTAGGATATAATATTCAACCCGGCAATTTCCTTTGGGGGATCGAAGCCGATCTCGGGGGCATGGAGGTCGGCGGCCACAGCGCCCTTGCCTTCGCGGGGCAGACAATAACAGCCTCAGGCTCGGGAGGCTGGTACGGAGACCTCACCGGCCGCGCCGGCTACACCTATGGCAGCGCACTCGCTTATGTCAAAGGCGGCTTTGCAGTCTTTGCCGGCAACGTCAATGTGAGCGATACTGCCAACTATATCAACCAGAACAGCGGCACATTCACCGGCTGGACCATTGGCGGTGGCGTCGAGTATATGGTCAACCCGAGTTGGACGGTAAAGGTTGAATATCTCTATTTCGATCTTGGCAACAACAATTGCTGCTTCACCTCCAGCTCGGGAAGCTTCGACAACACGATGACGATGAGCACCGTCAAAGTGGGCTTCAATTTCCTGCTGCACTCTCAGATTACGCCGTTGAATTAACTCACCCACCTCTGGCTTGTGAGCGGTCACGATTTCTTGATTACAGCTTTTCGGAAGCTTGATTAAGAAGGCAGTCGCTTTGGCAAAATCACGTCGCCATCGAGGGAGATTTCATGCTGGACTTGCCGGCTTTGGAGGAAGCGCGCGTTCATGCCAAGCCTTTTCCATTCGTCGTCGTGCCGAATTTCGTAAAGGAAGAGAGACTTGAGGAGATCGACAGGGACTATCCCGTTATAGCCAAGCCCGGCAGCTTCCCGCTGGAAGCTCTTCGTTCCGGCCCGGGCTTCGCAAATCTCGTCCATGAACTCCGTCAGCCCACTTTCCGGAAAATCATGGGGCGGAAGTTCGGGATCAATCTTGAAAAGCGCCCTGTGACGGTCACCGTGCGCGGCCAAGCCCGCAGGACTGATGGGCGCATCCATCTTGATAGCAAAAGCAAGCTTGTGACCGTTCTCCTCTACATGAACGGCGGATGGGAGGCGGATGGCGGGCGGCTCAGACTTCTGAACTCGCCCGACAACCTTGACGATCTGGTCATGGAGGTGCCTCCAGCCCGAGGGACGCTTCTTGCGTTTCTAAACCTCCCGAATGCGTGGCACGGTCACAGGCCGTTCGAGGGCGAACGGCGCGTGGTTCAGCTGAACTGGGTGCGCAATCACTGGGTGGTCTGGCGCGAAAAGACACGTCACAGGGTGTCGGCGCTTGCAAAAAGGCTGAAGCCGTAGGCTGCACCGCTGCGACTTGCTGATCTGCGCCGCAGCCACGAAGCTGCCGAACGTAGGTGCACGCAATATCCAGGCGACTTTATTGCATGCGCGCCGCTGCCAGTCCCCGCATCGTAGATTAACCAGGGAAATCTTTGGCGAAATTAGGCGGACTTAAGATCCGGGCCGCCCTGTCTTGACCGGCCGGCGGCTTTTTCCGCGGCGCACGGGTTCCTCGCCCCCGTCGCCGACAATGATCGTTTTGCCAGCCTTGAAAGTCTTGAGGTCCGGCGCGGGGCGCGATGGCTTCGTCTTTCCACCGGGCGTGGGGCGCTCGGCGTGCGGCCCCATCTCGTCCAGAGCCGGCTTGTGCGGGCGCGACTGCGAGGTGCGAACCGGAACGCTCCACTCGCCGACCTTGCGCTCCTTGCTCGTTTCGGCCGGAGGAGCGATCCGGGAGCCGGAACCCTCCGCATTGCTCTCAGCCGCCAACTCCCATTCCTGCCGATTGCCGGAGTTCTCGCCGGTGTTGAACAGCGGGCTCTTCGCGAGCGCTTGCCGTGAGCGGCCCTTCTCGCCTGGGCTGACTTTCCGCCGTTTGACGCCCGCGCCGCCGCCGCTGGAGGCCGTCGTATCGATCGCGATTTGCGGCACATAGGAGGTGCGGCTGTCGCCTTCGTAGCGTCCAGCGCGGCCTTCCACATCCGACTGCCGCGCCAGCGGGTCGTCCATGATCGTCATCTCAACCTCACGAAGCCGCTTGACCTCGTCGCGAAGCCGCGCCGCGTCTTCGAATTCGAGGTTCGCCGCCGCCTCGCGCATGCGCTTCTCCAGATCGGCGATAACCGCCTGCAAATTATGCCCGACAAGCGGCGCCTGCCCACCCTCGGCGAAGCCCGCATCCACTGTCACGTGATCGCGCTCGTAAACACTCGCGAGGATGTCGCCGATATTCTTCTTCACCGACTGCGGCGTGATGCCATGCGCCTCGTTGTACGCCACCTGCTTCTCGCGGCGGCGGTTGGTCTCGGCGATGGCGCGCTCCATGCTGCCGGTGACCGAGTTCTGCGTAGAGGATCACCCGGCCGTCTACATTGCGCGCAGCGCGTCCTATCGTCTGGATGAGCGACGTTTCCGAACGCAGGAAGCCTTCCTTGTCCGCGTCGAGGATGGCGACCAGAGCGACCTCGGGTATGTCCAGCCCTTCGCGCAGGAGGTTGATGCCGATGAGCACATCGAATGCGCCGAGCCGAAGGTCGCGGATGATCTCGATGCGCTCCAACGTGTCGACATCGGAGTGCATGTAGCGCACCTTAAGCCCCTGCTCGTGCGCATATTCGGTCAGGTCTTCCGACATGCGCTTGGTGAGCGTGGTCACCAGCACGCGATAGCCTTGCTTGATCACCTTGCGGCACTCGTCGATGAGATCGTCGACTTGCGTTTTGACCGGCCGGATCTCAACCGGGGGGTCGATAAGGCCGGTGGGCCGGATGACCTGCTCCACGAAGACGCCGCCCGTTTGCTCGATCTCCCATTTGCCGGGCGTGGCCGAAACGAACGTGGTCTGCGGCCGCATCGCATCCCATTCCTCGAACCGCAGCGGCCGGTTGTCGATGCAGGACGGCAGACGGAAGCCGAACTCGGCGAGTGTCGATTTGCGCCTGAAATCGCCGCGAAACATGCCGCCGATCTGCGGCACGGTCACGTGGCTCTCGTCCACGAAGACGAGCGCGTTGTCGGGCAGGTACTCGAACAGCGTCGGCGGCGGCTCGCCAGGCTGGCGCCCCGTCAACCAGCGCGAATAGTTCTCGATGCCGTTGCAGGATCCAGTCGCTTCGATCATTTCAAGGTCGAACTGCGTGCGCTGCTCCAGCCGCTGTGCTTCGAGCAGCCGCCCCGAGGCGTTGAAGCGCTGCAATTGCTCCTGCAACTCCTGTTGAATGCCCTTGATCGCCTGATGAAGCGTCGGCTTCGGCGTCACGTAGTGCGAATTCGCGTAGACCTTTACGAGCGCGAGATCCTGCGTCTTCTCTCCGGTCAGCGGGTCGAACTCCGCGATGCTCTCCACCTCGTCGCCAAACATGCAGATGCGCCAGGCACGGTCTTCCTGGTGGGCCGGGAAGATCTCGATAGTGTCGCCGCGAACGCGGAAGTCGCCACGGGCGAAGCTCACATTGTTGCGCTTGTACTGAATGGCGACAAGATCGGCCAAAAGCTGGCGTTGCGCCACGCGGTCGCCGACCTGAATAGTGAAGGTCATGGCCGAATAGGTTTCGACCGAACCAATACCGTAGATGCACGAGACCGACGCGACAATAATCACGTCGTCGCGTTCGAGCAGGGCGCGCGTGGCGGCGTGGCGCATACGGTCGATCTGCTCGTTGATCGAACTGTCTTTTTCGATATAAGTATCGCTGCGCGGGATGTAGGCTTCGGGCTGGTAGTAGTCGTAATAGGACACAAAATATTCGACAGCATTATCCGGAAAGAACGACTTGAACTCCCCGTAAAGCTGCGCCGCGAGCGTCTTGTTGGGCGCCAGGATCAAGGCGGGCCGCTGCGTTTCCTCAATCACCTTCGCCATGGTGAAGGTCTTGCCGGACCCGGTAACACCAAGGAGCACCTGCTCCCGTTCGAGTTGGCCCACGCTATTCACGAGTTCACGAATGGCCGCGGGCTGGTCCCCTTGCGGCTCAAAATCCGACTTGATGACGAAGCGCCTGCCGCCTTCGCTCTTCTCCGGGCGCGGTGGCCGATGCGGCACGAAGAGCGGCATATTGCTGCCAGTAATAAGCGGATGATCACCGATGGGCGGAAGCTTGCCCAGTAAATGCGACGGCAACGGCATCGCTCCCGCCGGTTTCAGGTTCCGAAGCGCCGGTATGAGATGCGCCGTGCTTTCGGAAACATAAGCTTCGGCTTCGAATGCCGCCTGCGGCGCTTCCGCGAATCCGGTCGCGTCACCGTCTTGTGTCTGCTTGAAAGCCTGCTTGTTCCGGGCTGATGATTTAGCAACGCGCGGTCGTGCCATAGACCATATATGTCACCGGAATCCGCATTCGGCTACCACATTGCAGGACCGGACCAACGAAAAAGGCCGCCCTTGACGATCGCCAAGACCGGCCCCAAAAAGCATTCACACCGCAATGTTTTACGCGGCTTCGCTTTGCTCGTCCTCGCCTGCGACTGGGCCCGAATCCAAGCCCTTTGCCGTCTCGTCGCGATCGACAAGCTCGATGACGGCAAGCGGAGCGTTATCGCCATAGCGGAATCCCGCCTTCAAAACCCGCGTGTAGCCGCCGGCCCGGCCCTGATAGCGTGGACCCAGCTTCTCGAACAATTTCGCAACCGTGGCTTCATCGCGAAGGCGCGATGCAACAACTCGGCGGGCATGGAGATCACCGCGCTTGGCGAGGGTGATCAGCGCCTCAACCACGCCGCGAAGGTCCTTCGCCTTGGGCAAAGTCGTGACGATCTGCTCGTGTTTGACGAGCGCTGCCGCCATGTTTGCGAACATGGCCTGTCGATGGCTTGCCGTGCGGTTGAACTTACGACCGGATTTGCGGTGACGCATTGTTTCGTCCTCTTGGTCGCGGCGCTAACGCCGCGGTAATCTAACCTCGATCAATAATGATCTTCGAACCGCTTCGCCAACTCTTCAATATTCTCCGGCGGCCAGTTCGGCACTTCCATTCCGAGGTGAAGCCCCATGCCGGCCAGCACCTCTTTAATTTCATTAAGCGACTTGCGCCCGAAATTCGGGGTACGCAGCATTTCTGCTTCGGTTTTCTGGATCAGATCACCGATATAGACGATATTGTCATTCTTAAGACAGTTTGCCGAACGCACGGAAAGCTCAAGCTCGTCGACCTTCTTCAAAAGCGCAGCGTTGAACTCAAGCTGTGGAATGCGCTCTTCGGAGACCTCCTTGCGGGGCTCCTCGAAGTTCACGAATATCGAGAGCTGATCTTGAATGATCCTCGCTGCGAGCGCAACGGCATCCTCAGGCGACACGGCGCCATTGGTTTCGACTTCTAGCGTCAGCTTATCGTAGTCGAGGATCTGACCCTCGCGGGTATTGGAGATTTTGTAAGAGACCTTCTTCACAGGGCTGTAGAGACTATCCACTGGGATAAGCCCTATCGGCGCGTCGTCCGGACGGTTACGCTCCGCGGCCACGTAGCCTTTGCCGATGGCCGCCGTCAACTCCATGCGAACCGTGGCGCCTTCATCAAGCGTGCAAATGACCAAGTCAGGATTAAGGATTTCTACATCCGGGCCGGCATCAATGTCCCGGGCGCGCGCGACCCCTGGCCCTTCCTTACGAAGAACCATGCGCTTAACGCCTTCCGAGTGAATTCGAAGGGCAATGTCCTTGATATTAAGAACGATGTCCGTCACATCTTCACGAACACCCGGAATGGACGAAAACTCATGCAGCACGCCGTCGATATGAACCGTAGTCACGGCTCCGCCCTGTAGGGACGACAGCAGCACGCGGCGCAGCGCATTACCAAGGGTCAGCCCAAACCCGCGCTCCAGCGGCTCGGCCACGATGGAAGCCACATATTTGGGATTAGCGCCGGGGATTACGTTAATCTTTCCCGGCTTAATAAGATCCTGCCAATTCTTGTTAAGCACTTTTCTTTCCTTATACGGCGCTTACGCTCGCCGCGATCGCTAGCTAAGGAAGGTGACTCGCTGGAGCCGCCTAGACCCGGCGCCGCTTCCGCGGGCGGCAGCCATTGTGCGGAATGGGCGTTACATCACGGATTGACGTTACCTGAAAACCACAAGCCTGCAACGCGCGCAACGCGGATTCGCGCCCGGAACCCGGTCCGCTCACTTCGATTTCTATTGTGCGCATGCCATGTTCCTGGGCTTTACGGCCAGCGTCCTCAGCCGCAACCTGGGCAGCATAAGGGGTCGACTTTCTTGAGCCCTTGAAACCCATCGCGCCGGAGGAGGACCAGGAGATCGCGTTGCCCTGGGCATCCGTGATGGTAATCATCGTGTTATTGAAGCTCGCGTTCACGTGCGCAACGCCAGATGCAATGTTCTTCTTCTCGCGGCGCTTAACACGCGCCTTTTCCTTCGCCATCGTCTAAATCCTAAATCCCGACTTCCAAAGCCAAGTCCTATTTCTTCTTGCCGGCAATTGGCTTGGCCGGACCCTTACGCGTGCGTGCATTCGTGTGCGTCCGCTGTCCCCGCACTGGAAGCCCGCGGCGATGCCTCAGACCGCGATAGCAGCCCAAATCCATGAGCCGCTTGATGTTCATCGCGACCTCGCGGCGGAGGTCACCTTCAACCGCATAGTCCCGGTCGATAACTTCCCGAATCTGCAAAACCTCGGCATCGGTCAACTCATTAACCCGTCGAGCAGTTGGGATATTGACCTTCTGACAGATTTCTTTCGCAAAACGCGGGCCAATCCCGTGAATGTAGCGAAGGCCAATCTCAACGCGCTTATTTGAAGGGATGTTTACACCCGCAATGCGTGCCACGTGATCCTCGTCGTGTTTAGCCTAAGATTGAGCGAGTGTTGCCGCTCACATCGGAATAAAGCATAGCGCCCCGGAGGCTTTCCCCTCCAGACCGCCGCAGATCTGAGCTGAAGGCTGCAATATAATCAGGCTTTGCAGCGCTGTCTAGCCGCCTTGTCCGGGCGACCGCGACAAAGCTTTGGAAACTGCGAAAAGAAGGCGCTTGCATTGCTAGCCTTCCACGATCTTGTTGATGCGGCGGTTGACCTCGTCGATCGGTAGTTCACCGTCAATATGGTGCAGCTTGCCTTTGCCACGATAGTAATCGATCAAAGGCTTTGTTTGATTGTGATAAACCTGAAGACGCTCGCGAACGGTCTCCGCATTGTCATCTGAACGGCGCTTGAAAGCCGTGCTTCCGCACCGCTCGCAGACACCTTGAGCCTTAGGAAGCCGGAAGAAATCGTTGTAAACTTCCCCGCAACTGGCGCAGGTAAAGCGACCGGAGATGCGCTTAACGAGTTGGTCGTCGCTTACATCAACGACAATGACCGCCCCGATGGTCTTGTTGCTCCTTGCTACTAGGTCATCCAATTCAGCCGCCTGCTGAACCGTGCGCGGAAAACCATCCAGAATGAAGCCCGGCAGATCCGGCGGCAACGCCCCGATCGCCTCGAACACAACCCCGAGGACGACATCGTCTGGAACAAGCTTGCCGGCTTCCATGTAAGCCTTCGCTTTGAGACCAACATCGCTGCCGATTGCAACCGCATGCCGGAGCATGTCGCCTGACGAAAGCTGCTTAAGATGGAAGCGATCTTCCAGGTACTTGGACTGCGTGCCTTTCCCCGCGCCCGGCGGACCCAGCAATATAATGTTCATCGCCGCTTCGCTCCTCTAAGCTTCGCTTTTTTGATAAGCCCCTCATATTGATGAGCAAGCAGGTGGCTTTGAACCTGAGCGACCGTATCCATCGTGACGCTCACAACGATCAGGAGCGAAGTGCCGCCGAAATAGAAGGGAGCCTGCATCTGGTAGGACAAGATTTCAGGAAGTATGCAGACCGCAGACACGTAGGCCGCGCCGACCAGGGTAATCCTATTGAGGATATACTCAATATATTCTGCGGTACGAGGTCCGGGCCTAATGCCAGGAATGAAACCGCCATACTTTTTGAGATTATCCGCAGTCTCCTGAGGATTGATCACGATCGGCGTATAGAAGAAGCAGAAAAAAACGATAAGCCCGATGTAAAAAAGGACATGCAGGGGCTGCCCCGGCCCCAATAGCGCCAACACACGCGTCAATTCGTCGGAGCCCCTTCCCACGAATTGCTCGACCGTCGCGGGAAGATAGAGGAGGGTCGACGCAAAAATGGGCGGGATGACGCCGGAAGCATTGAGCTTAAGGGGCAAGTGGGAGCTATCGCCCTGGGAAATGCGATTTCCGATTTGCCGCTTGGGATATTGAATTGTGAGTCGACGCTGCGCCCGCTCAAAGAAGACGACAACCGTCACCACCGCGATCATCATCACGAACAGACCAAGAATAACTGCAGGCGACAACACGCCACTGCGTCCCTGTTCCAGGATGCGGTAGAGCGCGGTCGGCATTTCCGCGACGATACCTGCGAAAATAATGAGTGATGAACCGTTGCCGATGCCTCGCGCTGTGATTTGCTCGCCCAACCACACGAGGAACATCGTGCCGCCCACGAGTGAAATCACAGTCGTCAGCTGAAAGAACCATCCCGGTTCAAGAGCCGAGCTGTTCAAACCTTGCGCCGTCAAAGTTGACTGCACCGTGGCGATAAATACAGTGAGGTAGCGCGTGTATTGGTTTATTTGCTTGCGCCCGGACTCTCCCTCTTTCTTAAGGTTTTCGAGAGTAGGAACGACGGATGTAAGAAGTTGAATGATAATCGATGCCGTGATGTATGGCATGATATTTAGGAGAAAAATGGCCGACCGGGAGAGCGCGCCGCCCGAGAACACGTTGAGCATCCCGAACACCGTGTTCGGGTTGCCTTCGAATAACTTCGCAAGTTGTGCAGTATCAATTCCCGGTATCGGTATGAATGTGCCAAGCCGATAAATTAGAAGCGCACCCAACGTGAACAGCAGGCGCTGCTTGAGTTCGTCTGCTTTCGCAAACGTCGAGAATTTGAGGTTAGCGGCAAGCTGTTCCGCTGCGGAAACCATGATGACTGCGACTCCGGTCTGCGGCGCTATTCCGACACGATGGGCGGCGGCAGCGTCTGAGCGTGTTTAGCCTCGTTAAATATCGTATTTATAGACACCCAAAGTTGCAAGGCGGACGGCCAGTCCGCGCGCCCCTAAACAGCTTTCGGCTGGCGGCTTTCTCGCTTTGCTTGAGCGGCACGCCGCCGAACTGCGCGTTTCCCATCTCCCGCCAAGCGATCTTCTTGCGGCATGAGAATCTCCACGGAACCTCCCGCAGCTTCGACCGCCTTCACCGCTGCGTCGGAGGCTTTGGCGACCTTGAAATTCAGCTTGGCCTTTACCTCGCCCCGCGCAAGCAACCGCACCCCGTCACGCTCACGCCGAAGGGCGCCAGATGCGATCAGCGCATTCGCATCGATCACCGACTTGGCGTCAAGCTTTCCAACGTCGATTGCTTTCTGCACTCGATCAAGATTGATGTGCACAAAGTTCAGGCGCAGCGGATTGTTGAAGCCACGCTTTGGAAGGCGCATGTGGATCGGCATCTGGCCGCCCTCAAAGCCTTTAATAGCAACGCCCGAACGAGCTTTTTGTCCCTTGACGCCACGCCCTGCGGTCTTGCCCTTGCCCGATCCGATACCCCGGCCAACGCGGATGCGGTCCTTCGTTGCACCTGGATTATCTCTTAACTCGTTCAGCTTCATGATTTTTTCCCCGGGCAGCGCCGAACGCTTCCCTATCGCCTCTTAGCGTCTACCGGTACGCCGTTTTCCTCGACGATTCGGACCAGATGCGGAATCTTATTGATCATGCCACGAATGGCAGGGTTGTCAGCTACCACTCTGCGGCGATGCATCTTGTTCAACCCGAGGCCAACCAGCGTCTCGCGCTGAACGTATGGCCTGCGTATTGGACTTCCAACTTGCTCAATCGTGAGAGTTTTCTTTGTCGATGTTTTCGGCATGGCAATAAGTCCTTACGCTTCAGCGGGCTGAGCCGAGGCCGTCCCCTCCGCGCCATCGCGCCTTCGGGTCACGATTTCGCTAACCTTCTTGCCGCGGCGGGCGGCTACCCCCCTGGGGCTGTCCTCATGCCTAAGCGCGTCGAATGTCGCCCTCACCATATTATATGGATTCGAGGTCCCGATCGATTTTGCGACCACATCCTGAACGCCTAGAGTTTCGAACACGGCGCGCATCGGGCCGCCCGCGATGATGCCTGTGCCAGGAGGCGCAGCACGCAGAAACACACGCCCAGCGCCATGGTGGCCGTGCACGTCGTGATGAAGCGTCCGGCCTTCCCGTAGCGGTACTCGTATCATGTTCCGTTTCGCCGAATCCGTGGCCTTCTTGATCGCATCCGGAACTTCGCGGGCCTTCCCGTGGCCAAACCCGACGCGCCCCTTTTGATCGCCGACGACGACGAGAGCCGCAAACCCAAAGCGCCGGCCGCCTTTCACCACCTTAGCGACACGGTTGATATGAACGAGCTTGTCGACGAATTCGCTATCGCGATCATCGCGGTCCCGTTCTCTGCCTCTTTCGCGTGGATCACGAGCCACGAGCGCACCCTTTCCTTTGTCTCAAGTCTGCCCTGAGACCGTTCTCAGAAATTCAACCCTGCTTCACGCGCAGCATCAGCAAGCGCTTTGATGCGGCCATGATACATGTAGCCGCCCCGATCAAAGACGACGTCCTTGATACCCGCATTCAAAGCGCGTTGTGCGACAAGTTTTCCGACCTCCGCGGCGGCCACCACATCGGTGCCCCTCTCGAGGCTTCCCTTGAGTTCCGTATCAACGCTCGAGGCCGACGCCAAAGTGTGCCCCTTGGAATTGTCGATGATCTGGGCGTAGATATGCTTCGAAGAGCGGAAAACCGATAATCGCGGACGATCGCCTTGCGCGCGTCGCAAGCTACGACGTACTCGCGCCTTCCGGCGACCGAAACTGGAGAGCGTGGAGGCCATCGTTCGTTCCTACTTCTTCTTGCCTTCTTTGCGCTGAATAAATTCGCCTTGATAGCGAATGCCCTTGCCCTTGTAAGGCTCGGGACCACGGAACCCGCGGATCTCCGCCGCAACCTGTCCGACTTTGTCTTTCTCGATCCCCGAAATTGTAATCTCGGTCGGCTTAGGCACGATGATGGATATCCCCTCGGGAACAGGATAGAGGACATCGTGGCTGTAGCCGAGCTGTAACTTCAGGGATTTGCCATCCATAGCCGCGCGGTAACCGACACCGGTGATTTCAAGAGTTCGGGTAAATCCGTTCGTCGTCCCTTTCACCAGGTTCTCGATAAGCGAACGAGACATGCCCCACATGGAACGCGCGCGCTTGGTATCTGCGCGAGGCGCCACCACAATCGCGTCATCCTCCATTTTCAACTCGACGTCATCGACGAGGGTTAGTGAAAGCTGGCCCTTCGGACCCTTCACCGTCAATTTTTGTCCGTCAACCGTCGCCGTCACGTTCTTCGGGACAGGTATCGGTTTCTTGCCAATCCGGGACATCGTCCAAAAACCTTCTTTTTCACTGCGATGGCCGCACAAAATGGCTGCCACGAAAACTTGTGCCTAAAACACGCTGCACAAAATCTCACCACCGACGTTCTCTGCTCGCGCCCGCGTATCCGACATCACACCCTTGGGAGTAGAGAGAATGGCGACGCCGAGTCCGTTGGCAATAGTCGGCAGATCCTGGACGCTCGAATAAACGCGGCGGCCAGGCGTGGAAACGCGCTTGATATCGCGAATAACGGGCGCTCCATCGTAATATTTGAGTTCGATTTCAAACTCTGTCTTCCCGCCGCCATACTCGATCTCGGCATAGCCGCGGATATACCCCTCTTCTCTCAGCACATCGAGGACACGAGCCCGCAACTTGGATGCCGGGGTCGACACCTTCGGCCTCTTGCGCATCTGCGCATTGCGGATCCGTGTCAGCATATCGCCCAGTGGATCGGACAACGTCATAATCTGTGATCCCTACCAGCTCGATTTCACCAAACCGGGGATAAGCCCCTGATTGCCCAATTCGCGAAGCGCGATGCGCGACATCTTCATCTTCCGATAGAAGCCACGCGGACGGCCTGTGACTTCGCAGCGATTGCGGATGCGCGTCGGTGAGCCGTTGCGCGGTAACTGTGCCAGCTTGAGGCGAGCCGCGAAGCGCTCCTCCATGGGCAAAGTCTTATTATTCGCAATTTCCTTCAGCGCCGCTCGCTTTTCAGCGTCTCGTGCGGAAAGCCGCCGCCGCTTGTTATTTCGCTCGATCATGCCAGTCTTGGCCATAGTCTCTCCTCCGCCTCGCTCGCCCTATTGCCGGAAGGGGAAGTTGAATTTTCTTAAGAGCGCCCGAGCTTCATCATCAGTTTTGGCTGAGGTGCACACGATAATGTCCATGCCCCAAATTTGCTCGACCTTGTCGTAGTCGATTTCCGGGAAGATGATGTGCTCCTTGATGCCAAGCGCGTAGTTTCCTCGACCGTCGAAACTCTTCGAATTGAGACCGCGGAAGTCCTTCACGCGCGGCAGCGCAATCGTCACGAGGCGATCAAGAAACTCATACATGCGCGCCTTGCGAAGCGTCACTTTGCAACCGATCGCCATGTTGTCGCGCAGCTTGAAGCCGGCGATCGATTTGCGCGCTTTAGTCATCACAGGCTTCTGCCCCGCAATCAGCGCCATATCGCGCGCGGCCTGCTCGACCTTCTTTCGGTCGGCTGTTGCCTCGCCGATACCCATATTGAGCACGACTTTTTCAATGTGCGGTACACGCATCGGGTTCGTGTACTTGAATTCTTTCAGCATCTCCGGCCGCACAACTTCAAGGTACTGTGTTTTGAGGCGCGGCACGTAGTCGTTCGAACTCTGCGCTGTCTTAGTCATCAATCGTCTCGCCCGAGCGCTTGGCGAACCGCACCTTGCGCCCATCATCCGTGAATTTATATCCCACCCGCGACGGCGACCCATCAGCTGGATCTTCCACTGCGACGTTGGAAATGTGTATCGGCGACTCTTTGGAGATAATTCCGCCTTCTTGTTGCGCGGTTTGCTTCTGGTGCCGACGAACAACGTTAACGCCCTGCACCACCGCTCGATTCTCCGAGGGTATCACCTGTAAGATTTCACCGCGCTTCCCCTTGTCGCGGCCCGCAATCACCACCACGCGATCGCCTTTTTTGACCTTGAGCTTCGGCTGCGTCATTAAAGCACCTCCGGAGCAAGCGAAATGATCTTCATGTGCTGCTTGGCACGAAGCTCGCGTGGGACCGGGCCGAATATGCGCGTTCCAATCGGTTCGCGCTGATTGTTAATCAAAACGGCCGCATTGCTGTCGAAACGGATCACACTGCCGTCCGGGCGCCGCACAGGGAATGATGTGCGGACAATAACCGCCTTCATCACTTGGCCTTTCTTCACGCGGCCCTTTGGGATGGCTTCCTTCACGCTGACCACAATGACGTCGCCCACCGTTGCGGTCCGTCGCATAGATCCCCCAAGGACCTTGATGCACATGACCCGGCGGGCCCCCGAATTGTCGGCCACATCCAGATTAGTTTGCATCTGTATCATTGCAGTTTACCTTTCAGGCGAAGGAACGTGAGCCCCACCGCGCGTTCATTTCACTCAGACGACGCTCGACGAGACACCTGCTCCAAAACCACCCACCGCTTGCTCTTCGAGATCGGCGGACACTCCTGGATGCGAACAACGTCCCCCTCATGGAAAGCATTCGCCTCGTCATGCGCATGATATTTCTTCGTAAGACGTACCGTCTTCTTTAGAACGGGGTGCGTCAGACGCCGCTCGACCTGAACGACAACGGTTTTATCATTCTTGTCCGAGACGACCACACCCTGCAAAACGCGCTTTGGCATCTTCTTTTCCTTAACTTTGCGCGCCAGCTACGCGCTTCACGCGCTCAACCGTCTTAATACGCGCGATAGTGCGGCGGACTTCCCGCACACGCGCCGTATTGGTGAGCTGCGAGGTTGCTTTCTGAAACCGCAAATTGAACTGCTCGCGCTTCAGCTTAATGAGCTCGTCTTCGAGTTGGTCCAGCGTAAAATTGCGAATGTCTTCGATCTTCATCGCCGCCCCTCTAATCCTTGGCCGCCGCTAATTCGCCGAGGCGAGTAACAACGCGGGTCCGAATGGGGAGCTTCGCCGCCCCGAGCCGCAGAGCCTCCCGCGCGGTATCCTCCCCGACCCCATCGATCTCGAACATTATTTTGCCCGGCTTGACGCGCGCAGCCCAGAATTCTGGCGATCCTTTGCCTTTACCCATGCGCACCTCGGTGGGTTTCTTGGACACGGGCAAATCCGGGAAAACTCGTATCCAAACGCGCCCTGCTCTCTTCATCTGCCGTGTGATTGCACGCCGAGCCGCCTCGATCTGCCGAGCGGTTACACGCTCCGGCTCCAAGGCCTTTAGGCCGAAACTGCCAAAGTTAAGCGATGTGCCGCCTTTGGCATTACCATTCATCCGGCCTTTGAAAGCCTTTCTGAACTTCGTTTTTTTTGGTTGCAACATCGCCTATACCTATTCATTAGCCACGCCTCGCTCAACGAAGCCGCTAGGCCTTTTCTCTCTCGCGGTCCCTATCGCGACCGCCGCGATCACGGTCCCTATCGCGGTCGCGCCGAGGCGGACGCGAATCGGAGCGCCCTCCCGGGCCGCCGCCTTCCTGGTTCTCCATGGAGAGCCGCTCTTGCGCCATCGGATCATGCTCTAGGATTTCGCCCTTGAAGATCCAAACCTTAACACCGATGACCCCATACGCGGTCTCTGCTACGGCTGTGCCGTAGTCGATGTTGGCACGCAGCGTGTGCAATGGCACACGACCGTCTAGATACCATTCCATCCGCGCTATTTCAGCACCGCCAAGACGGCCCGAAACATAGATGCGCACACCTTGAGCTCCGAGGCGAAGCGCGGATTGAGTCGCTCGCTTCATGGCCCGACGGAACGCCACCCTACGCTCTAGCTGCTGCGCAATGCCCTCGGCGGCTAGAGTTGCATCGACCTCCGGTTTGCGGACCTCGACAATGTTGAGATAAACCTCCGACGAGGTGAACTTTGCAAGCTGAGCACGCAATTTCTCGATATCGGCACCCTTCTTGCCAATCAAGATCCCGGGTCGGGCGGTGTGTACTGTAACGCGGCACTTTTTGTGCGGTCGCTCAATCACCACCTTGGAAATACCAGCCTGACGTCGCTGCTTGAGAATGAATTCCCGTATCCGAAAGTCTTCATGGATCAGCTTGCCATATTCGCCCTTGTCCGCATACCAGCGGCTGTCCCAGGTCCGGTTGATCCCGAGCCGTAACCCGATCGGGTTGACTTTCTGCCCCATTAGGCCTGCTCCTGAACTTCTCTCACAACCACGGTGAGTTGCGAAAACGGCTTAAGGATCTTTCCCATGCGTCCCCGGGCGCGCGTGTGGAAGCGCTTCATAACCAGATTTTTGCCCACATAAGCTTCTGCTACGATGAGTTGATCGACGTCGAGGCTGTGATTATTTTCCGCGTTCGCAATCGCTGACTGCAGGGTCTTCTTAACGTCCTTCGCGATGCGCTTGCGCGAAAAGGTCAAATCCGCGAGCGCCTTGTCCACCTTCTTGCCACGAATAAGCTGGGCCACTAGGTTGAGCTTTTGCGGGCTCACACGCAGAGATTTCGCCACTGCCTGAGCCTCACTATCCTTCAGCCGCCTTTCGAATTTTGGTTTCGACATGGCTACTTCCTTTTTGCCTTCTTATCGGCGGAGTGGCCGTAATAAGTCCGGGTCGGAGCGAACTCACCGAACTTGTGGCCCACCATATCCTCCGAGACCGACACGGGAATGTGCTTCTGACCATTGTGCACGGCGAAGGTCAGCCCCACGAATTGCGGCAGAATTGTCGAGCGTCGACTCCAAATTTTAATCGAAGCGTTAGACTTCTTGTCGCGAGCCGCATCCGCTTTTGCGATCACATAGCCGTCTACGAACGGCCCTTTCCAGACTGAGCGTGCCATCCCTGCCTCTACTTCTTCTTCACATGACGCGCGCGGATAATGTATTTATCCGTACGCACGTTCTTGCGAGTTCGGGTTCCTTTGGTGCCTTTACCCCAGGGGCTTACCGGATGACGCCCGCCGGATGTGCGACCTTCTCCGCCGCCATGCGGATGGTCGATCGGATTCATGGCAACGCCGCGTACACTGGGCCGCTTCCCAAGCCAACGGCTACGACCAGCCTTGCCAAGGTTTTGGTTTGAGTTATCCGGGTTCGATACCGCGCCCACAGTAGCCATGCAGTCAGCCTGCACCATTCGCATCTCGCCCGAATTAAGCCGAAGGATCGCCATGCCTTGATCCCGGCCAACTAGCTGGGCGTAGCACCCCGCAGACCGCGCGATCTGCCCACCCTTGCCAAGTTTCATCTCGACGTTATGGATGATGGTACCAATGGGCATGTTCGCCATTGGCATAGCGTTACCCGGCTTCACGTCGACTTTCTTGCCCGAAACAACCCTGTCACCGACGTTCAGGCGCTGGGGAGCCAGAATATAAGACAGCTCGCCGTCCTCGTATTTAATGAGCGCGATAAAAGCGGTGCGATTCGGATCGTATTCGAGCCGCTCGACAACGGCGGAAATGTCGAATTTTCGCCGCTTAAAATCTACCAGCCGGTAAGTGCGCTTATGGCCGCCGCCGCGACGCCGCGCCGTAATGTGCCCGTGCACGTTCCGCCCAGCGCTCTCAGAGCGCCCCTCGGTCAGCGCCTTCACCGGCTTGCCCTTCCACAGCTGCGAGCGATCCACCAGCACTAACTGGCGGAGACTCGGCGTTATGGGATTGTACGTTCTCAATGCCATGGCGAATGCGCCCTTACCAAAGTCTGCCTTACAGCCTCGACGTTATGTCGATCGTTTGCCCTTCCTCGAGCGTTACGACCGCTTTCTTGAAATCGCTCTGCTGACCCTTTACGCCGCGAAACCGTTTGATCTTGCCTTTGCGGATCAGAGTATTAACGGCAAGCACTTTCACGTTGAAAAGCCGCTCAACCGCTTCCTTGATGTCTGGCTTTGTTGCGCTCATGGCAACCTTGAACATCACCTGGTTATTTTCCGAAACCATCGTGGATTTTTCGGTCACGATCGGAGCGCGGATTACGTCGTAGAGCTCTTCTTGCCTCATTTGAACCGCTCCTCAAGCGCCTCAACCGCCGCGCGCGTAAGCACGAGCTTGTCCCGCCGCAAAATGTCGTAAACGTTGATCCCCTGGATTGGCAGCACATCCACATTTGGTATGTTTCGGGCTGCGAGCGCAAAGTTGTCCTGCACCAAGGCGCCATCGACGATAAGTGCATTCATCAGGCCCAAGCCGTTGAATTTGCCGCGTAACTCCGCAGTCTTCGGCTCCGAAAGCTCCGCCCGGTCAAGCACTAGAATGGCATTCGATCTAGCTTTCGCAGAAAGCGCATGCTTCAGAGCCAATGCACGAACCTTCTTCGGCAAATCATGCGCGTGGCTCCGAGGGACAGGACCAAATGCCCGACCGCCTCCACGAAACTGGGGCGGCTTATCGTTGCCGTGGCGCGCTTGCCCGGTCCCCTTCTGTTTGTAAATCTTTTTGTTGGGGCCGTTCACTTCGCTGCGCTGCTTTGCCTTGTGAGTGCCGGCTTGGCGCTTCGAAAGCTGATAGCGCACCATGCGTTGCAAGATATCTGCGCGCGGCTCCAGCGCGAAAACATCATCGCTAAGGTCGATGCTTCCGATGGAAGAAGCATCAAGAGTGATAATATTCGCCTTCATTTCGCCCCCGCTGCCGCGTCTGCGGCGTTGCTGTTGGGCATGCGGAAAGCACCAGGCCTAGGCGCTTCTTTAGGGA
This sequence comes from uncultured Alphaproteobacteria bacterium, assembly GCA_963764115.1. Taxonomy (GTDB): domain Bacteria; phylum Pseudomonadota; class Alphaproteobacteria; order Rhizobiales; family Rhodomicrobiaceae; genus Rhodomicrobium. Next base: position 153,476 of record CAVXRT010000023.1, on the reverse strand, counting down.
GAGGCTGCCTGACCGCATCCCGAAGCATGACCCAGCCGCCCTTCGCGCCAGGCACGGCCCCGCGCACAAGGATCAGCCCGCGATCAACATCAGTGCGAACCACCTGCAAGTTCTGGGTGGTGACGCGCTCGACTCCATAATGCCCGGCCATTTTCTTGCCCTTGAAGGTCTTGCCAGGGTCTTGGCGATTACCCGTTGAGCCGTGGCTGCGGTGAGAGATTGAAACGCCGTGAGTCGCACGTAAGCCGCCGAAATTCCACCGCTTCATTGCGCCGGTAAAGCCTTTGCCAATACTTGTTCCCGTCACATCCACGAATTGTCCGGAAACGAAGTGATCCGCAGTCAGCTCGGCTCCCACCTCGATAACATTCTCAGGCGACACCCGAAACTCCACGAGCTTCGCCTTTGGCTCAACCTGAGCTTTGGCAAAGTGCCCCCGCAGAGCACGCGTCACATTCTTAACCTTACGCGAGCCAGAGCCGAGTTGAAGCGCGGTATAACCATTCGCCTCCTGCGTCCGGTGCGCGACCACCTGGCACTGATCGATCCTCAATACTGTCACGGGTACGTGCTCACCCGCGTCAGTGAAGATCCGCGTCATGCCAACTTTCTGTGCCAACAATCCCGATCGCATCGGTCTGCCTCAGTTCCAATCTCTTCAAGAAGCCGGGCGGGAAACCGGCTATCAGTTCAAAATTCCCAACCGCAGAGATGGCTCTGCGGTTACAGCTTAATCTCGACGTCAACGCCTGCAGCCAAATCGAGCTTCATAAGAGCATCGACGGTTTGTGGCGTTGGATCCACAATGTCAATCAATCGCTTGTGAGTCCGCATCTCGAACTGCTCACGGCTTTTTTTGTCGATGTGGGGCGACCGATTCACTGTGTAACGTTCAATACGGGTCGGGAGCGGGATTGGCCCGCGCACATCCGCGCCTGTCCGCTTCGCGGTGTTGACAATCTCCTTCGTGGAGGTGTCGAGCACGCGGTGATCGAACGCCTTTAGCCGGATGCGAATCGTTTGGCCTGCCATCTGTCACTCCCAAAAGAAGAGGCGCCTTACCTGCGTGACGCCCGCTCCTCAATCCCGTAGCTACTTTATGATGCTCGCGACGACGCCTGCACCTACCGTCCGACCGCCTTCGCGGATCGCAAAGCGAAGCTTCTCTTCCATCGCGATCGGCACAATGAGCTCGACCTCCATGGAAACGTTATCCCCCGGCATCACCATTTCGGTGCCCTCGGGAAGATGGACTACGCCGGTCACGTCAGTTGTACGGAAGTAGAACTGCGGGCGATAGTTTCCGAAGAAGGGCGTGTGACGACCACCTTCTTCCTTTGTCAAAATATAGGCTTCTGCCTTGAACCGAGTGTGCGGCGTGACAGAGCCCGGCTTGCAAAGAACCTGACCGCGCTCCACCGCCTCGCGGTCAATACCGCGCAGCAGGCAACCCACGTTGTCGCCTGCCTCACCCTGATCGAGCAGCTTGCGGAACATTTCCACGCCGGTTACGACCGACTTCACAGTCGGCTTGATGCCGACGATTTCGACTTCTTCGCCGACCTTGATCACGCCGCGCTCGATACGACCTGTCACCACCGTGCCGCGACCGGAAATCGAGAACACGTCTTCGATCGGCATCAGGAAGGGCAGGTTGCGCGGACGCTCGGGCAGTGGGATATACTTATCCACCTCTTCCATCAACTTGGTAATGGACTCCCAGCCGAGTTCTCCCTTGTCGTCCTCGAGCGCCATCCTTGCCGAACCCTTTACGATCGGAATTTCATCGCCGGGGAATTCGTACTTCGACAGAAGCTCACGGATTTCGAGTTCCACCAGTTCCAGGAGCTCAGGATCGTCCAGAAGATCGACCTTGTTCATATACACCACAAGGGCAGGCACGCCGACCTGGCGAGCGAGCAGGATGTGCTCGCGAGTTTGCGGCATCGGGCCATCGGCAGCGGAAACCACTAGGATCGCGCCGTCCATTTGAGCCGCACCGGTAATCATGTTCTTCACATAGTCGGCGTGGCCGGGGCAGTCGACATGCGCATAGTGGCGATTCGGGGTCTCATATTCCACATGGGCGGTGGAGATGGTAATGCCGCGCGCCTTTTCCTCGGGGGCCTTATCGATTTGATCATAGGCGGTAAAGGTCGCGCCGCCCGATGCAGCCAGCACTTTCGTTATCGCAGCCGTTAGGGAGGTCTTGCCATGGTCGACGTGACCGATGGTCCCGATATTCAAATGGGGCTTGGTGCGCGCGAATTTTGCCTTGGCCATTTGGCTCTCCGTTCTTCCTCTTTCATGCCGGTCTAGTGCCTAGCCCCGGAAAAAAGCTCCTGCTTACTTCTCTCTTTCAATTCCGTTCAAGCGTATTTTGCCTGAACCTCTTCCGCCACATTCTGCGGAACTTGCGAATAGTGGTCAAACTGCATCGTAAACTGCGCACGCCCCTGGCTCATCGAGCGAAGCGTGTTCACGTAGCCGAACATATTTGCGAGCGGAACCATGGCGTTGATGACCGTAGCGTTGCCACGCATTTCCTGTCCGAGAATCTGTCCACGGCGACTGGTCAGGTCTCCGATCACGCCGCCAACATAATCCTCAGGCGACACGACCTCCACTTTCATGATCGGCTCCAGCAGCTTCGGACCAGCTTTCTGGGCAGCTTCGCGGAAGGCGGCGCGAGAGGCGATTTCGAAAGCAAGCGCGCTTGAGTCAACCTCGTGATAGGCGCCGTCGATCAGGGAAACCTTGAGGTCAAGCATCGGGAAACCCGCCAGCACGCCATTATCGAGCACGCTGCGAACACCCTTCTCTACGCCAGGAATGTATTCCTTCGGAACAGAGCCGCCGATAACCTTGGAATCAAACTCGAATCCCTTACCCTGCTCCTGCGGCTCGAGAACCAGCTTCACGCGAGCAAACTGGCCCGAGCCGCCCGTTTGCTTCTTATGTGTATAGTCCACTTCTTGGCGGCGCGTGATCGTCTCGCGATAGGCCACCTGCGGCGCACCAACGTTGGCTTCGACCTTGAACTCGCGTTTCATGCGGTCGACGATGATTTCGAGGTGGAGCTCGCCCATCCCCTTGATGATGGTCTGACCGCTTTCGGAGTCGGTCGAGACGCGGAATGAGGGGTCTTCCTGAGCGAGCCGATTGAGGGCCATGCCCATCTTTTCCTGGTCGGCCTTCGTCTTGGGCTCAACCGCGACCTCGATAACCGGATTGGGGAACTCCATCCGCTCCAGAATTACCTGCTTGCTGGGATCGCTGAGGGTGTCGCCAGTAACAACATCTTTGAGCGACGCAATGGCAACGATATCGCCTGCGAAGGCTTCCTTGATGTCCTCTCGGCTGTTCGCATGCATCAGGAGCATGCGTCCGATGCGCTCCTTCCTATCCTTCACGGTGTTGATGAGCTGCATGCCCGTCTCCACCTTGCCTGAATAAATCCGGCAGAAGGTCAGCGATCCGACAAATGGGTCGTTCATTATCTTGAAGGCCAACATCGCGAGAGGCTCGCTGTCGGAAGATCCGCGCACCGTCTCTTCGCCCGTCTTCAGGTCGATCGCCTTGATGGGCGGAACATCGGCGGGAGAAGGCAGATAATCCAGCACACCATCAAGGAGAGGCTGCACGCCCTTGTTCTTAAACGCAGATCCGCAGAACACCGGATAAAAAGCGCTGGCAATCGTGCCCTTTCGGATGAGCCGTTTCAGCGTCGCCTCATCGGGGTGTTCCCCCTCGAGATACGCGTGAAGAACATCGTCATCCAGCTCAACCGCCGTTTCGACAAGCTTGTCGTGGTATTCCTTGGCCTTATCGATCAGATCGGCTGGGATATCGACGTCGCGGAAGCTCGCGCCAAGCGTATCCTCGTCCCAGATCACGGCCTTCATACGGACGAGATCAACAACACCCTTGAAGTAATTCTCAACACCGATTGGAAGCTGGACCACGAGCGGCTTTGCCCCAAGGCGATCGATTACCGACTGCACGCAGGCATAAAAATCAGCGCCGATCTTGTCCATCTTGTTGACGAAGATCATGCGAGGGACGTTGTACTTATCGCCCTGCCGCCAAACAGTTTCGGTCTGCGGCTCAACGCCCTGGTTCGCATCAAGTAGAGCGACCGCACCGTCGAGCACACGAAGACTGCGCTCCACCTCGATCGTGAAGTCTACGTGCCCGGGCGTGTCAATGATATTGACGCGCTTGCCTTTCCAGTAAGCAGTCGTCGCGGCCGATGTAATGGTAATACCGCGCTCCTGCTCCTGCTCCATCCAGTCCATGGTGGCGGCGCCATCATGGACCTCACCGATCTTGTGGCTCTTGCCGGTGTAGTACAGGATGCGCTCGGTCGTGGTCGTCTTACCAGCATCAATGTGGGCCATGATGCCGATATTACGATAATCTTCGATCGGGGTTTGACGCGCCATGACTAAGCCCTCGCCATCCTAAACCTACCAGCGGTAATGCGAGAACGCTCGGTTGGCTTCCGCCATCTTGTGCGTATCTTCGCGTTTCTTAACCGCTGTTCCGCGGTTGTTAGCGGCATCCAGCAACTCACCGGAAAGCCGCTCTTCCATCGTATTCTCGTTCCGCCCGCGCGCCGCCGTGATGATCCAACGGATCGCAAGCGCCTGGCGGCGGTCGTTTCTAACTTCGACTGGCACCTGATAGGTGGCGCCGCCGACCCGCCGCGAGCGCACCTCGATTGCAGGCTTCACGTTAGTCAGCGCCTCATGAAACAGTTCCAAGCCATCGCGCTTAGCTTTTTGTTCGATGCGGCCCAGCGCCCCATAAACAATGTGCTCCGCGACAGACTTTTTCCCCTGCTCCATAAGGCTATTCATGAACTTGGTTACAACCACGTCGCCGTATTTCGGGTCCGGGATGATTTCGCGCTTCTCAGCTCTATGCCGCCGTGACATGCTTCTCGATCCTCAGTCTTACTTAGGCCGCTTCGCGCCATATTTCGAACGGCGCTGCCTGCGCTTAGCCACGCCCTGCGTGTCGAGCACGCCGCGGATGATGTGATAGCGGACGCCGGGAAGGTCCTTCACGCGGCCGCCACGAATGAGAACGACCGAGTGCTCCTGCAGATTGTGCCCCTCGCCCGGAATGTAGCTCGTGACCTCAAAGCCATTCGTAAGACGGACGCGCGCAACTTTCCGCAAAGCCGAGTTCGGCTTTTTCGGCGTTGTCGTATAGACACGCGTACAGACGCCGCGCTTCTGCGGGCACTCCGTCATTGCCGGCACTTTGTTTCGCTTTACCGGCGCAACGCGCGGCTTGCGGATCAGTTGCTGTATCGTTGGCATCAACGCTTCCAAATCAAACGGCAAAGGACCGGCGGCAAATCCGTTATCCGGTCCGGTGAAGACGAATGAGACGTTTGAGACCTGAGCCTCTCTCACCTCGATATATGTGTCCGGTGTCTTCGCGGCAGTGTCTAAGCGAAAAAAGCGCGCCAGGGCGCGTAAAACCTGCTTACCACCTGCCACCAGAGTGAGCGCAAAATAGGAGGCGAGGCGAGGCCCGTCAAGCTCAAATTTGTTTTATTTTCGTGACTTTGAACACTGTGGATTTTGTGTATCCGCAAAGAAGAAAATGGCGCCCCCCAGATCGGGGATCTTTATGGAAAATTTAGCACAATCAATGTTCTGGAACTGGCTGAGAGGCGGCCGCGGCGCCGGGAACACCCCAGGTGTCAAAGGCGTTGCCCCCAAGAACGAGGCCGAACATGGCGAACCCAACGCCCCCCGATATAGGAAATCTCGCGGCGGGGACCGCGCGCCACGAATCCGGAAAAGCACCGTGGAGGCTCGCCAAGGTCGCCGCGGCAGCCATGTGCTGATCATACTGGTCGTCAGCCTTGCGCTGATCGCGATCGCATATTTTGTGCTTTATTTCTTGATTCTGAGACCCGGGCATCAGGTTCTCGTGGCGCCTGGCTGGCCGATTTTGGCTGCAACCACGCCTGTGACGCCGCCGACAATGGCGCCACTCATGATGTCGCTGAGCCAGTGATAGTCTGCCCCGAGAAGCCCGATCGCAACGGCAAGAGCAAGCCCCACGCCGAGCCACCGGAGCTTCGGCCACAGGCGCCACACAGCACCCGCCGCCGCCGCAATCGCGGTCGTATGGCCTGAGGGAAAGGAGCGATAACCCTGGCCGCCGTGGAACGGGAAGAAGCCGTAAATGCCATTCTTGAAGAACGAGGGGTTGTTATTGACCCAGGTTTCGGGCCATGTGCGACCGAAAACCTCCTTCAGCTCATGAGTCAGCACCCCGGCGATCAGGATGGCGCAGCTTGCCCTGAGAAGGGCGGACTCTGTCTGGGTCAGGAAGCCTCGCGCGAGCGCTCTTCCGCCGATGAAAGCTGCCAGGATCGAGGCCAAAGGCGCGAGCGGAGACGCGATATAGGTCAGCCAGACGAAGAAAGGCACGCCATTCGTATAAGGATGCAACGCTTCCGCGAGTTGACGGTCCAGGAAGAAATAGCTGAACGTGATCAACATAATGACTATTGCGGACACGAGTGCGGCCCGCGCAGCGCGGTTGCCAGCTTTCAAATCCCCGTTGATGACTTCCTGATCCATCCCGCTATCCCGCCAAGCTTGCCGCGATGTTTACCGTAAGCGCCAGAACCGCAGTATTGAAGAAAAAGGCCACGGCAGAGTGCAGGGTCACCAGCCGTCGCAGAGCGCGGGACTTGATCGACGTGTCGGACGTTTGCGAGGTGGCGCCGATGGATGTTGAAAAATACAGGAAATCCCAATAGTCGGGCTCCTCGCATCCTGGAAAGCTCAGGCCGTGCCCCGCATCGCTGCCGGGATCGGGGCGGTAATAGTCGTGGGCGTAATGGAGCGCGAAAGCCACTTGCGTCACAGTCCACGATATCATGAGCGTCACAACGGAAAGCGCCGCAAGCAGGAGCTTTTCGGGCGGCTCGGTAGTTGGCAGTTTCGCCTCCACAATCAGGCCCGCGATGGCCGCGAAACTCGCCGTAATGGCGAGAAGTATGAGGGTGAGTATCACAAGACGGCTGTCGTCGCGTCGTGCGGCGCGCGCCCTGATGCGGGTGGCGCCGCAGGTCAGCACAAGACGGAATGCGAAAAAGAGGTAGGTGAGCCCTCCGAGATCCCAGGCGGCCGACGCCCGGATCATGGGCGGCCAGCTTCCTGGCAGGAACAAAGCCGTGAGAGCGCCGACGATAGCCGCCCCGTAAAACCTCGGGCGCATCACAATCGATTGCATAACGGACATCGGGCTGTACCACCTTCGCCCCCGGGATATCGCCATGCCACTTTCCCCGCATTAAAATGAGCCGGGGTCTCTTTGCGATTTTCGCGATCGCCCGTCAATCCACCTTGTTTTGTGTGAATGCGTTCCTTCGCTTGCGCTTCTGCGGGCTGTCAGGGATCATGGCCAAGTTTAAAGAGTTGGGCCGAGCGCCAACTCTCATGTCAAATGCGATGCGACGGCCGGGTCGCACGCGAAAATCACGGAAGGACCGTCATGATCCTGCAAACAGTCCGCGCGCCCGTTTCTCATCCCATCGATATCGACGATTTGCGTCCGACCCAGATCACCGTCGGATACCATGAAATTGAAACACACGCGGAAAGGCTGAAAAAGCTGGCGAAGGACAAGCTTCTCCGCAAGTATGTGATCCCCGTCGTGAAAGGCCCAAAGGATCGCCTCTACATCATCGATCATCATCACCTCTGCCGGGCGTTGATGCTCGCGGGCTCGGATCAGGTGTCTGTGACCGTGGTGTTAAATCTCCAGAGACTGGAAAAGGACGAGTTCTGGATTTTCATGGATAACCGCGGCCTGGTTCATCCTTTTGATGCGGACGGGAAACGGCGCGCTTACTCTGATATCCCGAAAAACGTGAAAGACTTGGCCGACGACCCATACAGAAGCCTGGCGGGCGCTCTACGCCGCAAGGGCGGATACGCCAAGGATACGACACCGTTCAGCGAATTCCTTTGGGCCGAGTTTTTAAGGCGGCGGGTTGATGAGAGGGACGTTGAAAAGGACTTTCCAGCGGCGCTCGAGGCTGCCTTCGGTCTCGCAAAGAAGAGAGAAGCTGACCATCTCCCCGGCTGGTGCGGCCCTGTGGAAGAGGACGGGTAAATAAGCACCCGATAGGCGGGGCTCGCCGCAGTGCTGGGCGGCGAGCCACGGCCAGCAGGGCTGGATGGCTTTTTGTAAGCTCGTTGCGAAAGGCGGCATCTTTTCGAACCCTTAGACCAATTACTGGAAACCTTTGCATCAGCTTGCGCTTCTCTATCCGCATTGGCCGCAATCTTAGGGGAAAGCGCCTTACCGAGAGATTAATCGTGACAAGCCATTGATATTGTTGATGAAAATAGCGAACGGCGCCAGTGTGGCCGCGGCTAGGAGGGCCCTGGAATGGTTAACAGACGCGGCCCGAAACATATTTAACGGACTTTATAGCGTCCCATTCCGGCCAAAAATATAATGCGTTAACCCTGCCGGTTGAAGCCAGAAAGATTATTTCATTCAATGGGTTACGCGGCTCGTCTACTCCGGGCGCAGACAAGCCGCCTTCATTTCTTGAGTCTTTTTTAAGCAAGTTCAGACCGGAAATAAATCCTCTCGCGCCCCTGTTAACCATCAAAGGTTAACAGCGCTACGATCTTCCAAGGTCGGTCCGAAGCGTTACTTCAGCCTACAAACTGCAAGTCGTGCGTATTCCCTGGTCGAGCTTCACCGTGCACCGCACTTCGTTTCCAGCGCCCAAATATTCGACGCTATGAAAAGACATCGCGCGCGAGGTCGCGATGCCCCGTCCATGCGAATCGGTTGCGCGATCGGGTGAAAACTCCAGGTATCTATGCCAATCGAATCCGTCGCCATCGTCCTTGATGTGAATAACGATAGCCTCTTCGGCCACCTTCAAGGCGAGGGAGCCGAACTTGCTCTTATTTTCAGGCAAGCCGAGCCTGCGATTAACCTCCGTATCCCAGGCGCCATCCCGCAACAGCGAAGTTTTTTCGGCGTAACTGATGCCAAGATTTCCGTGCTCAACGGCGTTGATCATGAGCTCGTGCAACCCGAGCACCACTGTTTCGGGTTCTGGAAAACAGTTTGCGATGTAGTAGGCGAGATTGATTGCCTCATCCAAGCTTTGGAAGTTGAAGCGCGCTTCCCTCAACAGGCCCAGTATCCGGTCATAACCGCGAACCTTTTCCCTTAACTTCTTTTTTGTTTTCGCATCCTCCAGTGCTGCATTGACAATCCCAATCAGTATCGCGCCGTCATAGGGCTTGGTCAGGTAATAGTGCACGCCGGCCTTGATGCCCTGCACGATCTGATCGGTGGCGGCCGCGGCTGTCTGCATGACGACCGGAATGTCCAAAAAGCGCGAGTCCGCTTTGATCCGCTGCAAAAATTCCATGCCGCCAAGGTTCGGCATCATCCTGTCGAGAACGATCAGGTCAATGTCCGCGTTCTCTTCCAGGCTTTGCAAGGCGGCGATGCCGTCTTCCGCACGCACCACCTCAAAGCCAGCCCGAGCCAGATGGTGGTCCATGATGTCGAGGTTGAATTCCTCGTCATCGACGGCAAGTATTTTCAATCGGGCGCTCATGCTCGTTTCCTAAGCTGATCCTTGAGTCTTGTTTGGCGGGAAGGACAAAGCAGAAGACTGCTCCTTTTGGTTTTGCGTTCTCTGCCCAAATCGTCCCGCCGTGAGATGCGACGATCTCCTGGCAGATCGCAAGGCCGAGCCCGGTGCCGCCGGCGCCGGTCTTCGTTTTACTGCTCTGTATGAACTTGTCGAACACGGTTTTGAGCTCTGTTTCGGGAATGCCCGGCCCCTCATCCGAAACCCGGCAGCAAAGGGCGTGCTCGCCTTCGGGCATGCCCGCCCCGGAAAGCTCAATGGATATCTCGCTTCCTACGTCCGAGAACCTGATTGCGTTCGAAACGAGATTGACGAGAACCTGAATCATGCGGTGCCGATCGAACACCGCTTCTGTGTTTTGATCTTCAATCCTGGTTTGCACATGGAGCTGCTTCTGGGTGAGAAGGCCATCCAGCTCCATGAGCGCGTGCTCTATCACTTCCTTGAAGTCGCCGCGCTCGCGTTTATAGGTCATCTTACCCGATTCCATTTTGGCCAAATCCAGAAGATTGTTCAGTAGTTCGAGGAGACGCTTTCCAGAAAGCCTAATATTTTGGAGATATTTCCTGATACTTTTCGCGTTTCCTTCGTCAAAAGCAGTAAGGCTGATTTCTGAATAGCCAAGAATGGCGTGCATCGGCGTTCGCAGTTCATGCGACATGTTAGACAGGAACTCGGCTTTTGCTCTGACCGCCTGCTCCGCCTTTTCCTTTTGTTCGATCACAAGTTTGGTCTGCTCTTGCACCCTCCACTGAAGCATCCTCTGTTTGATAGCGTTTTTGCGCAAGACATCGACCGCGCGCGCGATCTCGCCGAGTTCGGTGCGTTCTGCCGAGTAACCTGGCGCGATGTCCAGATCGCCCTTGGCGAGGCGGGTGATTTTGAAGACAAGGCTTGACAGCGGCACTGTGATGGACCGGCTGATCACGTACCCGAACAGCGCGATCGCAGCCAGCGCAAGAGCGAGCAGTCCGGCCTCCGTGAAGAGCTGCCCCATGACGATGGCGTTTACATCGTCGAGGTAGATGCCGGTGCCGGCAAAACCGCCAATCTCGGGCACGTTCTGGATGAGAGCAAGCTTCGGTCTGACCGGGCCATCGTCATTTTCGAATGGGTATTCGATAAAGCCGGCGCCGGAGGCGCTTTTAGCGATTTGCACGAACTGCTGAACAACCTTAACGCCATTAGGGAAGACGGTATGGAAGCGGTTCTGTCCTTGTTTTTTGGGATCGATGTGGCTGATCGAAACGCCATTATAATCGGAGGCGAACATGTAGCCGGGACTTGCGCCATTGTAACGCGCCGAGTGAAGCACCGCCAAAAAAGCCTTCCGGCCGGCCTCGCTCGCAGGCCCACCGGCCGCCATCATGTCGGCGCGGGCGATTGAGAGGGTCATATCCATAAGGTGACGGAGTTCATCCCGCCGTTCATTCAGCATCTGCGAGCGCAGCGTCCAAAGCCCGATCCCGGACGAGATCAGCATCCCGAACGCGGCCAGGATAAGAATGGAATGGATCCGCGCCGTGATCTTAAGCCGGGAGAGCACGCAAGCCGCCTCACTTAAGGTTGTGACTAGCTTATGTGTAAAGGTAGTTAGGTAAACTTACTGTTAGGGGTGTCAGGCTACTTTTCGCCACGGCGTGTTGATGGCGAAGCGCTTTGAGAGGAAGCGCTTTGAGAGATTGTGCGTCGGCGGAAAACTTCGCGCCATTCTCGCGCTGAAGGCCAAGCTGCCCGATCCTATCGGGACGCCATCTCCCCTGCCGCCCACTGCACGCATGCGTGTCTGCGCGGAAAAGTCCCCAAAACACAGAGGCATGTGTGGCGTAAGCAAGACCGCTTGCTTAGTGTTTAAACCCGAAACGCTGGCCGAGACTTTTGGCCGGCTCCGTCTCAAGGTCGCGGTCGAAGCCGAAATCGGGCGGCAACGGGATGTCGCTACGCGGGTCTGGCGGGGATAAGACCGGCTCGGCCATATAGCTCCTGGCCTCGCGGCTGAGTTGAGGACGCTGCGGGGCAGGCGCTGGATGGGGAGCCGTCCCGTTCATGGTCACGGTGGTCTGCCCGGCTGGAGACCACTGGCTGGCCCCGAACCAGACCTGCACGAGCTGGTACTCGTCTTCCGTGAGCTGAACCCCCGCATGGCGGCACTTCGCCAGGACGAAATCGCGATAGGCGCGCGCCACCGCAGCAGGCGAGCGGGTATGCTCAAGCCACGGGTCGATTTCATCGATGGCGTCGAGCACGAAGGAAACGTCCTTCATGGCGATCCGCAGGCCTTCCTGATTGGCCCGCCCGACCACGGCCTGGGCTGTCTTCACCGGAGCAAAGCCCCGCTCGTGGACTTCCGTTGCAATGAGCGTGAACAGAAGCTGGTATTCGCTCGGCGGAAGCGGCGGCGCTTTGCACGCGTCGTAAATCCGCGTGATCGAGTTCTGCAGCTCGGCGAGTTTCGATGAATTGGATTCGGGCTGCGGCTGTGGCTGCGGCTGGCGATTGAGTTTCTGCGGGATCGCCTGAGCGGGCGGCAGCGGCGGCTCGGCTCGTTCCTCGACCCTTCGTTCCTCAAGCCGGTGCCGTTTCGGATCGTAGACGAAGTGCGGCGGCTTGTCGGTAAGCCGGATGTCATCGGGCAGCGTGGCGTTGAGGAAGTTCAAAAAGCCGCCCGATCCGGCCCAGTTCGTCCCAAGCGTTTTTGCATGCCCCAAGATCTTCTGGGCGCGGTCCGCCAGATACGCGATCGGGACCGGCTTATCGGACGAGCGCACGACCTCGACGACCAGATTGAGGATCTCGGCGCCGATCGACTGGAAATCCTCTATGAGCGCTTGAACCGCGGAATTTGCGTGGCCTGACGAAATCCTCCTTTTTGGGGGCTCCTGCGGCGGCATCCCATAAGCATGGGCAAAATCGGCTTGCGCCGTTGCGGGCGAAGGCGCCGGCGGCATCGGAAGAGCCGGAATGGCAGGCTGAACGGGGACGCTCTGGCTGTAGGTGCGCGGGCCATCGTAGCCAAGCTCGGCGCGCGGCGGCGCAGCCCTCTCGTGCGGAAGCATGAGAGGGACGGTCTCATCGAGAAGGAACGAGATCATGTCCCGCTCGTCGATCCAGCCATCGCTGAAGGCTTTGTAGATTTCCGCTGTGCTGTCGTTGGCGTAAACCACAGTCCGGCGGTCATGCGAGCGCAGATGATGAAGCACCGGCGTGAAATCGGCGTCGCCCGAGAGAATGATAAATTCCCCAAACCGGGTCGGATGCTCAAGGAAGTCGCGAATATCGCAGGCGATCTTGATGTCGGTGCCGTTCTTGAATTGCGTGGAAAGAGGCTGGCAATCGACAACTTCAAGCCCGGCGACCATGAAGTTCGTTCGCACGGTTGCGAACGCATGCGGATCGTGCGGACCGCCCCGGTTTACGAGGACGCGGCCGGGATTGCCGTAGCATCGAGCCACCGCAAAACGGCGGCGAACATAGTCCTGGGGCGATTTGAACCTTACAAGACCGCCGGTCGCGATCCGGCTCATCCACTCTGCGGGATTCCGCGCAAAGCGCCCCGCCGCATCTTCGTTCTGACGGCGCAAGGACAGGTACACGTTGTCGAAATCAACGAACAACGCGGACAGGCAGACCTCCGCGGACCCCGGAATCATATTTTTATACCCCGCTCGGACCATCGTCTGCCAACATGACCCCTCAAATTGGAAGACGATAGTGTATTTAAATTCATCGCCGCTCTGCAAGGCTTCCTGCACGCCCCGCCTGTGGAACCGGCAATTCTCTTTTAGAATGATGGACTTACCCTAGCCTGACGGGAACTGTTTTGCCCCAGTATTAAGCCTCGTCCGCATTCGAGGCCCAAAAATCCGTCAACTTCCATCGCATCAAACCTGGGGTCATTAAATGGTAAACAGGCTATGTGCGCAAGCCCAACCTAGGCCCGCGAGCTTTATCCACATGCGAGGAGCATCGGGGTGGTGCCCGAAAGCAGCGCGCCCCGCTTACGCAAAAACGGCTAACACCCGAAGTTATTCACCTTATTAAGAATCTGCTCGCAGCAGTTCTGGCGCAAACCGCTCAACCAAGGGCGCCGCAGAGCCCGAAATGGATGCGCGGCGGCCGGGGGCAGTCGCCGGCGAACGCGTCCGCGATCTCATCCACGCAAACGCCATCGCCCTGGCGGACAACACGTTTCGGACGGCTGCGACGGCGCAATCTCCGATTGCATTTATGCAACTCATCCCCTGCCAACCTCCGTCAAGAGATCGACCTCCCATTGCGCGCCGCCAACAACCCTGCTCATCCTAAGGTTGCGTTAACGATTGAGTCGAGGGTCAGCATGAAAAACGGGGAAGAGATTGCCTTACTTGACATCAAAAAGCGCGAGAGCCCTCAAAGCGCCTGTCTTATTGCGTTTGCCATTTTCGGGGATTGCAGCCGTTCTCTATTTGTGCATGGGGGCCTCCGCCCACGCCGGCGAAACTGAAGCGAGCCTGAAAGATCCGATTCCGGAAAGTTTGACTTGGCAGGGCGTCACGATTTACGGGACCGTCGACGTTGGATACGCCTATCAGACTCACGGCGTTCCGTTGAATGGAGCCTTTTATCCCGGCCTTGAATACAACCTCAGCGGATCGAAAAACGCGAGCAAAGCGATCGCGTCCATAGCGGAAAACGGCCTGGAGCAGTCCAAGATCGGCGTCAAGGTGGACGAGGCCATCGGATATGGCTGGCTGGCCATCGGAAAACTTGAAACCGCGTTCGACCCGCTTTCCGGCGAACTGGGCGATGAATGCGCAAGCATGATCCAGAATAATGGCAGGCTCTATAAAGATCAGACCGCCAACAGCGATGGAAGCCGCTGCGGACAGGCCATCAACAGTGTAGCCTTTGGCGGCGTCACCAACCCCATCTACGGAACGCTGACTTTAGGGCGGCAGCAATCGCTGGAATACGATACCCTCGGCGCCTACGACCCGATGGGGCAGGCGCCCGCTTTCGCGCTGATGGGCTATTCCGGCGGTCCAGCCGCTGGTTTCGGATCGACGGAAACAGCGCGCTGGGACAACTCGGTCAAATATATCTTCACCTATGGTCCAGCGCATGCGGCGGCCATGTACACCGACGGCGGACAAGGCACAGCCATCTTCAACGGAGCCTATGGGTTCGACGCCGGCGCGGCCTGGAAAGCTTTCTCGATCGATGCCGTTTATACCGAAACGAGAGGAGCAGTCGTTTCTACGGCGATCCCCAATCCAGCCTATACGACAGGCATAAGCTGCCTTCCAGGCAGCTGCCCGAACGGCTTGCTCGGCACAATCTCCGATAATGAGGGCTGGTCGGTGATGGGCAAGTACACGTACAAATTTGAGCAAGGTTTGAAGGATGAGGAGCCACCATCAAATCTGACATTTTTCGCCGGCTACGTGCATACTGACATGGCGAACCCAAAAGATACCGATATACCGGCGGGATCCACGACAATTGGAGGCTATGAGCTCGTCGGCATCACGACCAATGCTTATACAACGGACAAGATCTTGCAGACCTTCTGGACAGGCGCAAGATATGCTCTTCCTTCAGGCTGGAGTTTTACCGCCGCCTACTATAACTATAGCCAAAATGAATACATCAACAACAAGGGAAAGAACTGCGCGACGGCGGCCAAGGCCCTCGTCGGCAATCCCACGCCGGCGAACTGCGCCGGGTACTTGAATCAGACGTCTTTCCTGATCGACTACGTCTTCAACAAGCACTTCGATGTCTATGGCGGCGTCAGCTACATGAATAACGGCGGGGGCTTCGACTCCGGCTATCTGACCGACAATATGGCGTTGTTCATGACGGGCGTGCGCCTGAAGTTCTGATAAGCCGCGCCTTGACCGGAAGACCGAAGAGAAAGGGTCGGGGCGCGAACTCTGGCGCGCTTGAGACCCGCGTCTCGCCTGCTTCAGAACAAAGCTTGAGCGAGGGCAGATTTCGTCCAAGCTTTCCAGTGGAGCGCGGTGATTCCGCCTTTTTCTTCACTAGGAGCGCGCGGGAATTTGCGCTAAGTGTGGCTTGCGCACAAACAATGGACGCAAAGAACGAGCCGGGGGAAGGGCCTCCGGCTAAAGCTGTTGGAAGAACAAAGATGTTCGAAATCTATCGTGAAGAAGTGGAGTGGGGCGGCCGGACGCTGAAGCTCGAGACGGGCCGCATGGCGCGGCAGGCCGATGCCGCGGTGTTTGCGCAGTACGGCGAGACGACGGTTCTCGCTACTGTCGTAGGCGAACGCGAGGCTGACCCATCAAAGGACTTCTTCCCCCTTACGGTCAATTATCAGGAAAAGGCTTACGCCGCGGGCAAGATCCCGGGCGGCTATTTCAAGCGCGAAGGCCGTCCCACGGAGCGTGAGACGCTCGTTTCACGCCTCATCGACCGCCCGATCCGGCCGCTTTTCGCGCCGGGGTTCAAGAACGAGACGCAGGTTATCGTTACGGTGCTTTCGCACGACATGGAGAACGATCCCGATGTCGTGGCGCTGGTGGCGGCTTCGGCGGCGCTGACGCTGTCGGGCTTGCCATTCCTTGGGCCGATCGGCGCTGCGAGGGTTGGCTATGCGCACGGCCAATATATACTGAACCCCATATCCGATCAGATCAAAACGACCGAACTCGATCTCGTCGTCGCCGGCACGGGCGACGCCGTCCTCATGGTCGAGTTGGAGGCGAAGGAACTGTCCGAGGAGGTGATGCTCGGAGCTGTGACCTTCGGACAGGCGGCGTACCGCCCGGTCATCGACGCCATCATCGGCCTAGCTGAGCAGGCCGCGAAAGACCCATGGGTTCTGCCGGATTCGAAGAACGAGTACGAGGCCAAGGTCAAGAAGCTCGTCGAGAGGGATCTCAAAAAGGCGTTCCAGATCGCAGGCAAGCAGGATCGCAACGCGAAGGTCGCTGAGGCGAAGGCGAAAGTAGTCAACGACCTCCTGTCGGGGGAGGCCACACTCACTGACAAGGTTAAGGTCGCCGATGCGTTCAAGGAGATCGAGAAGAACGTCGTCCGCACAAGTATTCTCAAGACAGGCAAGCGCATCGACGGCCGCGATCTGAAGACCGTGCGCCCTATTGATTGCCAGGTGCATGTGATACCGCGCACGCACGGCTCGGCTCTTTTCACGCGCGGCGAGACGCAGGCGCTTGTGGTTGCAACGCTCGGCACGGGCGAGGACGAGCAATGGATCGACTCGCTGGAAGGCACCTACAAGGAGACTTTCCTGCTTCACTATAACTTCCCGCCCTACTCCGTCGGTGAGGTCGGCCGCATGGGCTCGCCCGGACGCCGGGAGATCGGACATGGCAAGCTCGCGTGGCGTGCGGTCCATCCCATGATCCCGGACTCTGAAAACTTCCCCTACACCATCCGGGTTGTCTCGGAGATCACGGAGTCCAACGGCTCTTCATCCATGGCAAGCGTCTGCGGCGCTTCGCTGGCGATGATGGACGCCGGCATTCCGCTCAAAGCGCCCGTTGCGGGCATCGCCATGGGCCTCATCAAAGAATCCGACAGCTTCGCGGTCCTGTCCGACATCATCGGCGACGAGGATCATCTCGGCGACATGGATTTCAAGGTCGCCGGTACGGCCCAAGGCGTCACCGCGCTTCAGATGGACATCAAGATCACCGGCATCACGACGGAGATCATGAAGACAGCGTTGGAGCAGGCGCGCGATGGCCGCTTGCATATTCTGGGAGAGATGTCAAAAGCGCTCGGCCACGCTCGCACGGATCTCGGCGAGCACGCGCCGCGCATCGAGACGATCACCATACCGACCGACAAGATCCGCGAAGTGATCGGATCCGGCGGGTCTGTCATCCGATCCATCGTGGAGGAGTTGGGCGCAAAGATCGACATTTCCGACGACGGCACCGTGAAGATCGCAGCAGCCAACCTGAACTCGATCAAGGATGCGATCAATCGCATCAAATCCATCGCTTCCGAGCCCGAGGTCGGCCAGATCTACAAGGGCAAGGTGGTGAAGATCGTCGAATTCGGCGCCTTCGTGAATTTCTTCGGCTCCCGCGATGGTCTCGTCCACATCTCGCAGATGTCGGACCGCAGGCTGAAGCACGCTTCCGAGGTCGTGAAGGATGGCATGGAAGTCTTTGTGAAGTGCATGGGCTTCGACGACCGCGGCAAGGTCCGGCTTTCGATGAAAGGCATCGACCAGAAGACTGGCAAGGAAGTTGCGCCGACAGAGCAACCGGCCACGGAGCCAGCCGCAAGCTAAGCTAGAGATTTAGGGCATGGCTGAGCTTGACCCAGCCATCCATTCTGAGAGCCCGTTCCTGGATGGCCGCCTCAAGGGCGGCCATGATTTCGTCTGGACCTGGGGCATTCCTTCCCCTGGCTTCGAACGATCACCAAACATTTATTGGCCGCGGGTCGCCAAAACCCAATCTCGCAGGCATCCCTTGAGCAATGCCGGGAGGTTGAGATGGGTCTTCTGGTCGGTGGCGTCTGGCAAGATCGCTGGTACGATATGGCACATTCTGGCGGCCGTTTCGTCCGTTCCGAGAGCCAGTTCCGCAACTGGATCACCCCCGGTGGAAGCCCAGGGCCTTCCGGTGTCGGTGGCTTCGCCGCGGAGCCGGATCGCTATCATCTTTATGTTTCGCTCGCCTGCCCCTGGGCCCACAGGACGCTGATTTTCCGGACGTTGAAGGGTCTGGAAAGCTTTATTCCTATTTCCGTTGTGAATTGGTTCATGGGCCCCGAAGGCTGGACATTCAACGACGGCCCCGGCGTCATCCCTGACACCGTCAACGGGGCCAAGCGCCTCTATGAGGTCTACACGAAGGCGAAGCCGACCTATTCAGGGCGCGTCAACGTCCCGATCCTATGGGACAAGAAAACCGGCGCCATCGTCAATAACGAGTTGTCCGAGATCGTCCGCATGTTCAACAGCGCGTTCGACGGCATTGGCGCAAAGCCGAGCGACTATTATCCGAAAGGATTACGGGCCGAGATTGACAGCCTGAACAGGGAAATCTACGCCCGCGTCAACAATGGCGTCTACAGGGCGGGCTTCGCGACCACGCAAGAGGCGTATGAAGAGGCGGCGTACCCGCTTTTCGAAACGCTGGACAAGCTTGAGGCTCACCTCTCACGCCAAAGGTATCTATGCGTCGACCGCATCACCGAGGCGGACTGGCGGCTGTTCACAACCCTCATCCGTTTTGATCCGGTCTATCACGGGCACTTCAAGTGCAACATCCGCCGGATCGCCGATTACCCGAGTTTGTGGGGGTTCACGCGCGAGCTTTACCAATGGCCGGGCGTGCGCGAGACAACGAACTTCCAGCACATCAAGCACCACTATTACGAAAGCCACAAAAGCATCAATCCAAGCGGGATCGTCCCCGTCGGCCCCGACCTCGATTTCGACGCCCCGCACGGACGCGATCACTTTCCCGTGAGCCACACTGTGGTCTGAGGCTCGGCCTGGCGGAGTTTTTGGAGGTATCCTGTTAATGCCTCTTTCCTTTGGGTCTTAAGCGGCGCTATGCCCGCGGAACAAATCGCGCCTGCGTTAAATACGCTTCCCATCGCTCATGGGAGATCCATCATGCCGACAATCAAGACGAAGGATGGGACCGAAATCTATTACAAGGATTGGGGCAGTGGTCAGCCCATTGTTTTCAGCCATGGCTGGCCTCTCTCAGCGGATGCCTTCGAGGACCAGATGTTCTTTCTCGCCTCGCGAGGCTATCGCTGCATTGCCCCTGACAGGCGCGGCCACGGGCGGTCGAGCCAGCCCTGGACCGGAAACGACATGGACACCTACGCGGACGATCTCGCGGCTTTGACCGAGGCGCTCGGTCTGAGGGAAGCCGTGCATGTCGGTCATTCGACCGGCGGCGGCGAAGTTGCTCGATATATCGGCCGCCACGGAACGAAACGCGTCGCAAAGGCGGTGCTGATCTCGGCCGTGCCGCCGCTTATGCTAAAGACCGAGGCCAATCCGAGCGGCACGCCAAAGGAAGTGTTTGATCAGCTCCGCGCTTCCGTCGCCGCCGACCGCTCGCAATTCTGGAAGGACCTCAGCATGCCTTTCTACGGCTACAACCGGTCGGGGGCAAAAGTATCGGAGGGCGTGCGCGACTCTTTCTGGCTGCAGGGCATGATGGCCGGCTTCCCTGCGTCTTACTTCTGCATCAAGGCGTTTTCCGAAACGGATCAGACCGAGGACCTGAAAAAATTCGACGTGCCGACGCTCATCCTGCATGGCGACGATGACCAGATCGTGCCAATCCAGGCCTCCGCGCTTCTATCTTCCAAATTGATCAAGGGGGCGCGGCTGAAGGTCTATCCGGGCGCGCCGCATGGCATGTGCACCACGCTCAAAAACGAGGTCAACGCAGATCTCCTCGGCTTCATCCAAGGATGAACGGGGCTCAGCTCGTACCGCCCGAGGCAAGTTATCCGCGGGGAGCCCTGTCCGCGCCCTCAGCAAATGGGTCACGGCTTCCCGCGGGGCGTACTGGTGTTTGACATCGAACTCTTCGCCGTTTGGAGGGTTGACCTTGAGCTAACGTAACGGAGTAGATGATGGATAAAGATCGCATCAAGGGTTCCGCCGAGCAGGTAAAGGGCTCGATCAAGGAAGCAGCCGGGAAAGTAACAGGCGATTCCAAAGCTCAAGCCCAAGGCAAGGCTGACAAGGCTGCTGGAAAGGCTCAGAATACCGTTGGCGGTATCAAGGACGCTGTAAAGGGCAAGTAAGCGCCCCACGAAGCCCCCGCTAACCCCGGGGGCTTTTTTTATCTGCGCTTCACTATTTCCGCATCGAGACCGCCGCCTGCGGCTGCGTGCCCGGTTGCGATTTATCACATAAAATTGTAAGCACCTCTCGACAACCAAAGTATTAGACTTTCTTTTGTGGCGCATAAGCCACGAGCTAGGCTAAGCAATAGCGCCATGAACATTTCCTTACGCCTTTTACGATACGTCACGGCTGCCGCAGACTGCGCGAATGTCACGGAAGCCGCCCGCCGCCTTCAGGTATCGCAGCCTTCTGTTTCGGCAGCTATCGCCGAACTGGAGCAGATGCTGGGCATCACCATATTCGTTCGCCATCATGCAAAGGGCGTGACGCTCACCCCCGCCGGGCAAAGGCTGATCGCGGAAGCGAGGCTGCTTCTGAAACACGCCGAGGAGTTCTCAAAAACGGCCGAGGCGCTGGGCGACACCGACCGCGGCGAGATAACCGTCGGCTGTTTCCAGACGCTCGCAGCGTTGTTCATGCCCTCCGTCATGCTCGAATTTGCCGAGCGGCATCCACTGATTACGCTGCGCCTCGACGAGGGCGATCAGGAGCAGCTCATGCGGGATCTGGCTCAGGGCCGGATCGAAATGGCCTTCTCCTATATCTACGGCGTGCCGCCAGGCTTCGATACGAAGCTCCTGCTATCGCTTCCAGCGGTTGTTTCCCTGCCAGCAAATCATCGCCTGGCGAAAGCGCCTGACGTGAGCTTGACGGAGCTCGAAAAGGAGCCGTGCATCTATTTCGACAGTCCACTTATTCGCGAGTGGGTTACGAGCGTTTACGATGCGCTTGCAATCCAGCCGAATATCCGGTTGAGAATAAAGTCATACGAGTTGATGCGTGGGCTCGTAGCCCGAGGTCACGGTTACGCCCTCCACGCCTCGGTGCCGCTGACGAATACGACCTATGACGGCGGCCAGGTGGTTGTAAAGTCGCTGCGCGATAAAGTGCCCGCGGCTCAGGTCGTAAGTATCACGCCCGGTTCGCATCTCATGCGTCCCGCTGTGAAAATCTTCGAGGATTTTTTAGAAGCTTCGCTAAAGCGGGGTTCCAGCGGCGAGAGGTCCTTTCTCGCGTCGACAGCAGCCGCCTAGAAGTTAAGCGGTTCGAAGAGAGACTGGAACGCAGATTGCACGCCCGGAGCTAACTCCGACGCTCACGGGGCGTTGCGTGGATGCAACAAGCTTCATAGGAAGCGCAGCAACCTGCGCTTCCGGACTGAGTTTTTTTCCGCAGGCTCTCTGAGGGTCGCCCAGACGCGCGATGCCTCGGGTATTTCAGCGAAATGTATTCGCTGACGGTGGCAAATACGCCCCGCGGGAAGTTGTGACCCATTTGCTGAGGCGCTGACAGGACTTCCCGCGGAAAGGCGTACTCGCGCGATGAAACTGGCATTGGCGCGGCTTTAGAACCACCCGGCGATTTGACAGTGAGGTAATGATACACCATTACATAACGAACCTCCTTTTCGGGTTCGGCCATGAATGCTTTCTCGATATTCCCTTTCGGCTTTTCTCTTCGTCTTGCTTTGGCGCTCGCCCCTCTTATCGCGCTCGCCGCCCCATCTTTCGCCGCCCCGAACGTGGTCGTGACGATCAAACCCATTCATTCGCTCGCGGCCGCGATCCTTGAGGGCGTCACCCAGCCGAAGCTTCTGCTCGACGGGGCCGCATCGCCGCATGCCTATGCGCTGAAGCCTTCCGATGCGGAGGCGCTCAGCAGCGCGGATGCGGTCATTCGCGTCTCTGAAAACCTTGAGGTTTTTCTCGAAAGGGCGATCGCGACGTTGCCGGAAAAGGCGCGCGTGATCGACCTCGACAAGACGCCGGGGCTGACGCTGCTTCCGGTCCGCCATAATGGAGGACCGCAGGATGCAAGCAGGGAAAGCGAAGATGCCGATAGCCACGAACACGACCACGGCCCGATCGATGTGCATTTCTGGCTTGATCCCGTGAATGCGATCATCATTGCGGGTTATCTCGCGCGGCAGTTCGGCGAAATGGACCCTGAACACGCGATGCTGTATCAGGCCAATGCCGAGAAGCTCGAAGCCAGGCTGGCGGCGTTGGACGAGGAACTGAAAGCCATTTTGAAGGGCGTCTCGAACAAGCCATTCATCGTCTTCCATGACGTGACGCAATACCTCGAAAAGCGATATGGGCTGCATGGTCTGGGCGCGGTCACGCTCAGCCCGGAGCGGCCGCCCGGCGCAAGACGGCTCGCCCAGATCCGGCAGGAAATAGCGAATGCGAAAGCGATCTGCGTGTTCTCCGAGCCTCAGTTTCCGCCGAAGCTGGTTGAAACCCTTATCGACGGCACCCAGGCAAAGCGCGGCGTGCTCGATGAGATCGGCGCGACGATCCCGGCCGGTCCCGGCCAATATTTCGAATTCATGCGGGCCGACGCGGAAAGCCTCGCGGTTTGCCTGAGATCGTAACGCTTACCGTCATGGCCGCACATGATGCGGCCATCTAGAGAGCATCGCGCCCTTAATCGGGCGCAGGCTGGATGCATTTTTGTATACGCGTTGTGCAAAGCGGCCTCTGCTTGTCAATCTGTCCCTGACGATTTCGTCGGCACTTCTTGATCTGAAACATCTTCGGCGATATCGCCTTGCGGATAGGTTAACACAGCGTGAGCCCGCTCCAACCCTTGCTAAATAAGGGGAAAATACCGAACGGGACGCCATCGCCGCCGCCTGCGCCGCAGCTTTTCGGGCTGGCGAAAGGGTTAACTCGTGAAATTGCAAACATATTTAACGGACTTTTGCGAGCCGACTTAATGCCAAAATTCCGGCATTAAATTCTATTTAATGGCGATCGAGGGAAGTCAGAAAGCTATTTATTTTCAGAGTGTTAGACGAGCCCGCCTACGGCCAGCCGTAAGGCGCGGCGCTGCTCCTTTCGCGCCGGGTAGACGCTTTCTTAAGCATCCTCAGGCCGGAAATAAATCCGGCGCGCTCCTGTTAACCATGTTGTATTAACGCTTACGGGGAGTTGACGAACGGTTTACCTTCAGAGCGTCGTGCGTCCCGATGATCGTCACCCCGGAATGCGCCTCAGCGCATATCCGGGGCCGTTACAAATCGAAGCGCCTGTTGCGATCCCGGATACGACGCAGGCGTCGTTCCGGGATGACGTGCTCTAGGCGTGCGGCGAGCGCCGTCACGGATGGCACGGCCAGATTGGCGAAGCATGCCTCAAAGCATCCCGCGTTCAACACAGGCGTCATCGTGATCGTCGCCCGGAACGGGCCTCGGCGCATTCGGCGCCCCGCAACCGGTTCCGATTTTGCGCAGGACGCGGTAGAGAAAAAACGCCACGGGCAAATTGGATGGCCGGGTCAAACGCCAGGCTCCGACCCGGCCATGACTCGTGTTGTGTTTAGCGGCGCTCGAAAAGCCGCTCCAGATCAGCGCGGGAAAGTTCCACGAAGGTGGGACGGCCATGGTTGCATTGGGCCGAATTCGGAGTCGCCTCCATCTCGCGCAGAAGGGCGTTCATCTCGTCGATCCTCATCGCCCGTCCTGCGCGCACGCTGCCGTGACAGGCCATGGTCGCGCAGATTGCGTGAAGCTTCGCTTCGATGCCGCCGCTCGCGCTTTCTTTCAGTTCGTGGGACAGATCTCGGACGAGGGATTGCAAGTCGCATTGACCGAGAAGTGAGGGCGTCTCCCGAACGATCACGGCGCCCGGGCCGAAGCTTTCCAGCACGAGACCGCTTTCGGCAAGCCTGTCGCGATGCTCCAGGACAAACTCGGTGTCTTCCTCGGCCATCTCGACGATTTCGGGGATGAGAAGCAGCTGCCGGGCGATGCGGCCCCCCGCAAGCGCGGCTTTCAGCTTTTCGTAGACGATGCGCTCGTGGGCCGCGTGCTGATCCACGAGGATGACGCCATCGGCGGTCTCGGACAGAATGTATGTCTTGTGCAATTGGGCGCGAGCCGCGCCAAGCCGCTCATCAGCTTGTTCTTCGGCTGAGCCGTTGGATGCAGCAAAGGGAGGGGCCTCTTCCTCCGCAAAGCCATTCGCGCCCCTTGCTCCGTATTGCGGCCACGTCGTGCGAAGCGGGGCGCGGTATTGCTGCGCCTCGGCCTCGCCTGCTTTGGCAGGCGGGAAGCCGCCGCCGAATGGCCTCGGCGTAACCGACGCGCCCGAGCGAAGCGCCTGCCCCAACCCGGACATAACCAGACTTCGGATGAGGCCCGCCTCACGAAAGCGCACCTCGGCCTTCGCAGGGTGGACGTTTACATCGAGATCTTCGGCCGGCACGGTGAGAAACAGGGCGAGAAGGGGATAGCGTCCTCTAGGGACGAGGTCCTGATAAGCGCCGCGAATAGCGGACAGAAGCAGACGGTCTTTGACCGGCCTGCCGTTCACAAACAGATATTGCAGCGAAGCGTCCGGCCGGTTGAGAGTGGGCCGCCCAGCAAAGCCCGATAGCGAGACGCCATCGCGTTCGAGGCGGATCGGCTCTGAGCCTTCCGCGAAATCGGGCCCCATGATGCGGGCCAGCCGATGCCGGACGGCGCTCTCATCCTCAGGATCGGCCCTCGCAAGCGCAAGCGATGCGCGCTCGCCCACGGTCAGCGAAAAGCCGATCTGCGGGCATGCGAGAGCGAGGCGCTTCACGACGTCGGTGATAGCAGCGTTCTCGGCGCGCTCCGACTTCATGAATTTGAGGCGCGCAGGCGTCGCTACGAACAAATCGCGGACCTCGATGCAAGTTCCGGGCCGCGCGGCTGCGGGCCGCAGTGCGGATCTCCTGCCGCTTTCGATGGAAATCTCGAAACCCCGGGCGAGGCCCGCAGGCCGCGTTACGATGCGCAAGCCCGCCACCGAGCCGAGCGACGGCAACGCCTCACCGCGAAAGCCGAGGGTGCGAATGTCCTGCAAGTTCCCCGCCGGAAGCTTCGATGTCGCGTGCCGCTCGATGCAAAGGCTGAGGTCCGCCTCATCCATGCCGCAGCCGTCGTCGGTGATGCGTAAGAGAGAAAGACCGCCATTCTGCGCGACGATCTCGATCGACGCCGCGCCCGCATCGATGGCGTTCTCGACAAGCTCCTTGACTGCGCTCGCCGGGCGCTCGATCACCTCGCCGGCGGCGATGCGGTTGATCTCGACCTGGGTTAGCTGCCGGATCGCCACCGTCTTATCCTGCCAGATATTCGCGGGTGATACGTCTGCCGATCTCAAGGGCGGGCTGATCAAAGGGATCGACGCCCAGGAGGTCGGCGGCAAGGATCGTTTCGATGATGAAATGCATCATCAGCCCGCCAAGCGCACGTTCATCGAGCTGGGGCAGATCAATGGTGCGGACGGGGCGCTGAGCCTCTCCCAAGGCTTTCACGAAGCCTTTCTGCTCGGCCTGCACAACATCGCCAATGCGTCGGCCGGCCAGATACTCCGCTCCTGCCTCGGCTGCGAGTGCGAGCGGAATGACAAGACCGCCGCTTTCGCCGTTCGGCGGGGCGACGCCCACCACAGTCGTCAAATGGACGGGCGGACCATCCACGAAAAGCTGAAGCTGGCTGTGCTGATCCGCGGGGCCAAGCGCCGCGATCGGCGTCGTGCCTTCCCCGCGCTTGCCGAGGCTCTCCGCCCAGAGCTGCACATACCAGGCGCTGAGGCGTTCCAGCCTGTCCGAATAGGGCATCATGACGGAGTTCGTGACGCCCAAATCCTTGGCGAGCCCGATGGCGACCGCGGCTCCGACCGCGGCCGGGTGCTCCTCGGGCATGGTCGCCGTGCTGAGTTTCTCCACCACCTCCCGGCCGCCCGCCCGGAAAGCCGCAACATCGAGCCCGCGGGCAAAGGCAGGCAGAAGGCCTACCACGGAAAAGGCCGAGTAGCGCCCGCCGATTTCGGTGCTGTGCGGCAGCATGGGGATGCCGCGTGCAGTGAAGAGAGTGCGCAGCCCATTGAAAATGCCCTTCATCTCGGGCTCCGTCACACCCAAAAAGATGTGCGGGATGAGTGCGGCGTGGCCTGCATCCTCGATGAATTTGAGGGCTGTCAGCGTCTGCGCAATCGTTTCGCCCGTCGTGCCCGATTTCGAGATCGCGATGAAGCGAGTCTTCGGAATATCGAGCATGCTCAAGCCCCGCATGAAGGAGTGGGCGTCGAGGTTGTCGTAGAAGCGCAATCGCGGGTGGGGCTTGCCGCTCGGCCCATCGTCTCCGGGGATCGACCAGCCGCCGAGCTGAGCGAGAGCCTGTCCGCCAAGGCTCGCTCCGCCCGCGCCAAGGATCAGGATCGTATCCGCGCCCTTCGCGAGTTTGTCATAGGCGCCGCGAGCCTCCTCGATGTCGGCGGACTTGCCGAGGATGCGGAAATGAGCGAAGCCGCCGTCTTGCGCCTGCTCTTCGAGAGCTTTGAACCGGGGCGTCAGAAGGCTGAGCCATTGCGCAAGGCGATCTTCGCTTAGACCTGCGTCTCCGATCTTCGAAGAAAGACAGCCATCAATCGATTGGCGATACGGCATTGGCGCGAATCCTTCCGTGAACTTATCGTGGTGACGCCCGCGGCTCGGAGGCAAGGCATCTCGTTGATTGTTTCAACAATGATTTCACGCAAGGGGGCGCCGACAAAGAAAAAGCCGCGTGAGCGGCTTCTCCGGATACAATTCTTGGCGAGGAGGATTAAAGCCCAGCTTCCTTCATGCCTTCGGGCTCGCCCACGACGGTGACGATCAGGTTCTTCGGCTCCAGGCGTTTTGCAACGCGCTTGATATCATCCACCGTGACGGCCTGGATTTCGGAGTTGCGGCGGTCGATGTAATTGATGCCGAGATCGTCAAGTTGGATCGCCAGAAGCTGAGCCGCGATTTTTGAGCTCGTGTCGAAGCGGAGCGCAAAGGAGCCGATCAGGTAGTCCTTTGCCGTCTGCAGTTCCTGTTCGGTCAGGCCTTCCTTGGAGGCGCGCTCCAGTTCCGCCTTGATGAGTTCGAGCGACTGCCCGACGCTCTTGTTTTCGGTTGCGACGCCGCCCGCGAAGATGCCGACATGATCGAGCGGGTAAAGATAGGTGTAGACTGAGTACGCTAGCCCGCGCTTCTCGCGCACCTCCTGCATCAGCTTGGATGAAAATCCGCCGCCGCCGACAACATAGTTGAGGATGTATGCGGGAATGAAATCCGGGTCTTTCCGCTTCAGCCCCTGAAATCCGAACTGCAGCACCGACTGTGGATTGGGCATTGTCACGATGCGCTGCTTCGACGTGTTTTCCCACGTGAAGTCTTGCACGGGTTTCCTATCCGACTTGGCGGGAAGATCGCCGAACACATTATCGAGCAAGTCGCCCAGCTTCGCCGCGTCGATGTCACCGACAGCGGCGATTTTGAGATTATCACGCGCAAAGATGCGTTTGACGTAGCCACGCAGATCGTCCGGCGTGATGGCGGGCACGCTCTCAAGCGTGCCGTTTGTGGGCCGGGCATAGGGATGTGAGCCAAAGGCGAGCTTGTGCCACTCCAGAGAAGCGACTTTGTCCGGGTCTTTCTCGTCGACGCGCAAGCTGGCGATCAGCTGTTCCCGAATGCGCTCGACATCGTTCTCCGCGAAATGCGGCGATGTCAGCGCCATGCGTAAGAGCTTGAAGGATTTATCGCGGTTCTCGGTCAGCGTTTGAAACGACCCCGACACGTGATCATACGATGCGTTGATCGTCATCTTGGCGGCGAGGTCTTCCAGCCTGTTCTGAAAAGCCTCGGAATCGAGGTCGCCCGCGCCCTCATCGAGCATGCCCGCCGCAAAAGTCGCCACCCCCGGCTTGCCTTCCGGATCCTGCACGGTTCCCCCGGCGAACGCAAACTGAAGGCTTAAGATCGGCCGGCTGTGATCTTCCACCAGCCACGCCTCTATCCCTTTTTTACTGACGACTTTCTGAATTTGCATAGCGCCTGCCGGAAGTGCGGTCCAAAGAAGCAGCGACAAGATTGCCGCTGGAGCGATGATCGGCTGAATAAGCCGGCGCCCAATAAACTTTCTTATCATGTTGGTTCATCCGCTCCTTAATGGAAGGCCGCATTTTGAGAAGCCGGGCGCGTCTCGACTTTGGCAAGCTTCGACGGTATGGGGAGGAGATAGCCCGTCACCGAGCGCTTTTGGTCGAGATACTTCGCCGCGACCGCCTGCACATCCTCGCGCGTAACAGCTTTCAACCGCTCCGGCCGAGCCTCGACATCCTGCACGGTGCGGCCGGTCGCCAAGTTCCAGCCATAGGTGTGAGCCAGGCTCTGCTGGCTGTCGGAGGAATAGATTAAATTGGCGATCTCGGTCGTCTTCGCCCGCTCCAATTCCTCAGCCGTCACGCCGTTGCGGATGACCTCCTCGATGACCTTGTCGACAGAAGCCTCGATGTCTTCGAGCTTGGTATCGCCCGCAGCCACGGCATAAAAGCCGAAGCGGCCCGTGTCCAGTGCAAGACCGCCGTAATAGGCGCTGGCGGTCGAGGCTTTCTTCTCGTCACGGACGAGCGTGTTGTAGATGCGGCTCGTATTGCTGCTGCCGATGATGCGGGCCAAAAGCTGAAGGGCTTCGCCTTCGCGATCCTTGGCTATGTTGAAGCTGGGGGCGAGATAGTAGCGCTCGAACGTGGCCTTGCCGACGCGGCCATCCCGCAGGATGACGCGGCGTTCCGTCAAAGGCTCGGGCTCCACGGGGCGAACTCTGGGCTGACCAACTTCGGGGTTCGCCGGGATCTTCCCATAGGTTTCTTGCGCCAGCGCAACCACCTGATCGGGCTCAACGTCACCGGTTACGACAAGAATCGCGTTATTGGGGGCATAAAATTTCTTATAGTGGCGCAAGGCGTCTTCACGGGTCAACTCGCGGATCTCGGTATCCCAGCCTATGACGGGCGTATGATAGGGATGCGCGATGTAAAGAGCCGCCATCATCTGCTCCTGAAGGAGCGAGGACGGATCATTGTCGACGCGGCTGCGGCGCTCCTCGCGGATGACCTTGCGCTCGGTCAGCACTTCCTTCTCATCGAGCCGGAGGTTCGCCATGCGGTCGGCCTCCATGCTCATCACCTGAGGAAGCTTTTCCTTCGCGACCCTCTGGAAATAGGCGGTGATGTCCTGCGCGGTGAAGGCGTTATCCTGGCCGCCAAGCCGCGCCACGATTTTTGAGAATTCGCCGGCAGGGATCTTGTCCGTGCCTTTGAACATCAGATGTTCGAGGAAGTGCGCGATGCCCGACTTGCCCGGAGGCTCATCCGCGCCCCCGACCTTATACCACACCATGTGCGTCACCACCGGGGCTCGCCGATCCGGCACCACGATGATCTCAAGGCCGTTCGCGAGCTTGCCGTGGAAAGCGAGCTTCGAAGGCGTGAGCGTCTGAGCCGTCGCTGCCGGGGAGAGGGCTAAAGTCATGAGGAGCGCACCAAGCAGTTTGATTTTCACAAGTCGGGCCGCCCTGAACCAACTCGAATCGGGGCGGCTTCCTAACAATTGGTGTTGCATCGGCGATTTGACCATCCTGGTGAAGTGCAGCTTGAGATATAAGGGGCCAAAGCCAAGCCGCCACAATTGTTACGGCAATTTCATTGAGCCCACAGGTCAGTGTCGGCAGCGTTCGCACGAAAAAGCGTTGTTTTTATAACCGATCCGGAAAACTGCCACCATTGACCGGGATCAAACGTCGTTCAGCCAGGTCACGATTGGCGGCCGCGCAGAAAGCACGTCGACGATCTCGTCCATCGCCGCAATGTGATAATGGTGGCCGTCCTGATCGATGGCTTCCTTGGCTTGGGAATAGAACCATTTCGCATAGCGGGAATTGCGCACGATAAAAATCGGCCACGGATAGATGTCGTTTTCGCTGTAGATTTGGCGGAGAAGGTACGCTTCCTGAGCGCCCCTGTAGCAAAGCGGCGCATCGAACAGAATCCGAAGCGCCCTCATCTTCGGCTCCTTCGATTTGAGAATAAGCCGGAAGCCTTCCCGATCGTCATACATGCCGTCAATATACATTTTCGGCGCCAACCCATCGATCGGTTCCCACCGCTCGAACCGTTCTTCCTCAGCCATGTCTGGAGATCGCCCTGAAAACTCTACAACGCATACGACCCTACCAAAGCGTCAGTTCATAATACAGACTTCGGGCAGTGCAAGGAATACATGCAAAGAGTCCATACGCGAGCGCCTTGAAGGATGGCGGGTCGCGGGATCCCGCACATCTCTGATACAAAATTACCTGGGTATTTATCGGAAAAGATAATTGCTAATATAGGAAGGATATGCGACCCGCAAAGCAGAGACAGAGCTTTGCTGCCTGGAGCCGTCCCGGTTCCGTGTCGCGGTTTTCTGGACCGGCAAAAATGCCCGACTATCGTACATCGATTTTCAAGCGCTTTGAGATCTTGAAGGATCTTTCCGCCGGCGCGGTCGACGATTTGGCGGCCGCCTGTACGTGGACTTCAGCCCCGTCGGGCAGACAGATTGTGCTCGCTAACGAGTCATCCTGCGACGTGTATTTCATCGTCGCCGGCAGGGTGAGGGTGCTGCTCTACTCCGCGGTGGAAGGCAAGCCCGTGCTCTTTGCCACGCTTGGAGCCTTCGAGATGTTCGGCGAGGTGGCGGCCATCGACGGGAAGCCGCGCTCCGCCACGGTTGAGGCGGAGGAGGATTGCACGCTCGCGGTTTTGACCCGGGAGCAGTTCCTTAGGCTCATCCGTACTTACCCGGCTTTCTCGGTTGCGGTGACGAAGCAACTCGCGGCTCAAGTCCGGCGCTTGTCCGACCGGGTTTATGAATTCAGCACGCTTGGCGTCCAGGCGCGCATTTATGCCGAACTGCTTCGCATTGCGGCCCTGGCGGGAGAAGAAAACGGGCAGGCGCTCCTGTCACCGGCGCCGCTTCTCGTCGATCTCGCAGCACGAGTGAGTACGCATCGAGAGGCCGTGTCGCGCGTGATCAGCCGGCTTCAGGACAGCGGGATCTTGCGGCGGGAAGGCACAAACATCCGTGTCCTGGACATCGACCGGCTGCGTAAGCTGCTGCTTGAGGAGAAGGGTGAATAATTTTTTTTCAGCGCGTGGCATTTGCCAACATGCCTGCCTCCCTTCGCGCTTATTCTGACGCGCTTCGCGTCGTTGCGTCTTTCGAGAGACCAACGAAGGAGTGGTCATGTCGGATGTTCTCTTCCAAGCTTTGTGCGCCACGCTCGATCATTTCGATGCGGGCTTTGTTGCGGTCTTCCCGGACGGCAAGATTCTGCATGCCAATCGGATGGCGCGGGAGATGATGAGCAGCGGCTGGCCGATCCAGTCGAATAATGGCTGTTTGCAGGCGTCCAGCAAAAAAATGACAGCTCTCCTTCTGAACAGCTTGCAGCGAGTGACGGAGGCAGCGGCGAGTTCGCCTGTAGAAGACGTGTGCCTGGACATCTGCCTGGCGGATGCAGCCTCTCCACAGGGAGTGGCGATCGCCTCCATGAAACCGTTGCACAATGGTATGTCCGACAAAAGCCTATGCCCCGTGGCGCTTTTCGTGAAGAGCATCAGGGACCGCGGCGATTGCGCCCTGTCCGCCATCGCAGAATGCTTCGGGCTGACCCCCGCTGAAACGAGAACCTTGCATCACTTTGTGGAGGGTGGGACCGTCGCGGAAGCCGGTCAGACGCTGGCCGTCTCGGAAAATACGGTAAAGACCCATCTGCAGAACATCTTCGCAAAGACGAGGTCGTCAAGGCAGGTTCAGCTTATCAAGCTGGTCAACGATCTCAGGCCGCCCCTGAGATTCACCGGGGCCAAACCGGCGCCAGGGGACAAAGACGCGACGCGTCTTTCCACCCGCTCCTGCCGAAACGACGCCGCCACAGTAAGGATGTAACTGGCCCCCGAAATAATTTTGCGCCCCTGACTTGGCGCCCCTCCCGATCGACGTTATGCTAGCACAATGATAGCATGGGGTGGGACGATGGGACAAATCCTTGTTCGCAACCTTGAAGACAGCATCATTGAGCGTCTGAAGCAGCGCGCGCTCAAGGGGGGCAAATCCCTGGAACAGACGGTGCGCGAGATTCTGACCGAAGCCGCAAGGCCGAGCCGCGCGGAACTTCTTGCCGAGATGGACCGCATTCGAAAAGAAATCGGACCTGTAACGCTCGATGCCACAGATCTTATTCGTGAAGATCGCGACATCCGATGAGCATCCTGGTCGACGCCAGCGTTGCGATCAAATGGTATGTTGAGCAGCCTCATAGCGAAGCCGCAAGGCGACTCGCCGCCAGCCAGGACACTTTGATCGCGCCCGAACTGCTGCTTGCGGAAGCTGGAAGCGCTCTTTGGAAATATGTCCGCGCCGGACAGATGAGTGGCGAGCAGGCACGGGCCGTGCTCGAAAGGCTCCCAGATCACTTTCAAACTCTGTTTCCACTCTTGCCAATCGCGGATGAAGCTCTCGAAATCGCGGTCTCGACCCGCCACCCCATCTATGATTGTTTCTATCTTGCCCTTGCCCGGCAGGAGAACGTGCCTTTCGTGACGGCGGACAGGCGCCTTGCGGTGGCCGCGCAAGCCCTTTCGGGCGTCGAAGTCCAGCTTCTGGGCGGGGTTTGAAGGGCATCGGGTAAATGCGGTTACGCGAGCATCTTGAGCCGCCAGCTTGACGCGCGCGGTGAAGCGCGCTTGTGCATTTTGCAAGAGCAACGCAAAGGGGAAGACGCCTCGCTGGAGGCGTCTTGATGGCTGCTGGCCGCGGGAGTGTTCAGCCGTGTCGCGGCTTCTGGAGCGCTTCGCCGGTCAACGTGTAGAGATCCCGCGTCTGGTTCATGAGGGCCCGCATAAGGTCCTGAGTGAACTGGGTTTGAAGCGCCAGGATCTCTTGGGACTCTTTGCGTTGCTGATCTTGCCGGCGAGCTCAAAAACGGACTCCGCATTTTCCTTGGCGAAATCCATGGCGGAGTTTTGGATATCCTGAAAGCCTGTCAGCATCGGATTTGCTGGCGCCGCGGTCATCCAGGCGCGAATGGTGTTGGTCACCAAGTCTGAGATCTGTTCATATGCGGCGTGTGCCTGCTGCACGTTCTGATCTAACACGACGCGCAAGTCATGCGGTATCTCGAACGGATTGTTAGCCAAATAACTTCCTCCCAATTATGGTGCTGCCAGGAGTAAGTTTAGCGATGCGCAGATACAATTGCCAATGCGTCGAATAGTTCGGGCCTGGCGAAGCCGTCCACGATGCGCGCCATGGCGCTGATATTCAGCGGTCTCGAAATGCCGAGCTATACGAAAGCCCGAGTTCATCGCGCTCGTTTTCCTTAGCGGCATCCGCCGCCGTAACGGCGGAGCCTCGGGCCATCACAGCGGGATGTTGCCGTGCTTTTTCCACGGCATGTCCAGTTGCTTGTTGCGCAGCATGTTCAGCGCGCGAGCCACGCGATAACGCGTGTTCCACGGCATGATCACCTCGTCGATATAGCCGCGTTCCGCCGCGATGAACGGGTTCTCGAACCGGTCCTGATACTCCTTGATGCGCGCGGCGATCTTTTCCTTGTCGCCGAGTTCCGAGCGATAGAGGATTTCCACCGCGCCTTTCGCGCCCATCACCGCAATCTCGGCGCTGGGCCAAGCGTAGTTCACGTCGCCCCTGATGTGCTTGGAACTCATGACGTCATAAGCGCCGCCATACGCCTTGCGTACGATGACCGTCACCTTCGGCACGGTCGCCTCGGCGAAGGCGAAGAGAAGCTTGGCGCCATGCTTGATGAGGCCGCCATATTCCTGGGCGGTGCCGGGGAGGAATCCGGGCACATCCACGAAGGTGACAATCGGGATGTTGAAGCAGTCGCAGAAGCGCACAAAGCGCGCCGCTTTGCGGCTCGCGTCGCTGTCGAGCACGCCTGCAAGCATCATCGGCTGGTTCGCCACGATGCCGATCGGGTAGCCGCCCAGCCTCGCGAAGCCAGTCACGATGTTCCTGGCGAAAGCCTCCTGAATCTCGAAGAAGTCGCCCTCGTCGACGACTTTCGTTATCAGCTCCTTCATGTCGTAGGGCTTGTGCGGATCGTTCGGGATCAGCGTGTCGAGCGACATCTCCTGGCGGTGAATATCGTCGCGCGTGGGAAGGTGCGGCACCGCCTCCCTGTTGTTTTGCGGCAGGAAATCCATGAGCCGCCGCATCTGGAGCAGGCACTCGACATCGTTGTCGTATGCGCGGTCGGCGATGGAGGAGCGCGCTGTGTGAACCGTGGCGCCGCCCAGTTCCTCGGCGGTGACCTCTTCGTTCGTCACCGTCTTCACCACATCGGGGCCGGTCACGAACATGTAGGACGTCTCGCGCACCATGAAGATGAAGTCTGTCATCGCTGGCGAATACACGTCGCCGCCCGCGCACGGCCCCATGATGACAGAGATCTGCGGGATCACGCCGCTCGACAGCACATTGCGCTGGAACACCTCGCCATAGCCGCCGAGCGCGGCGACGCCTTCCTGGATGCGCGCGCCGCCTGCGTCGAAAAGTCCGATGATCGGCGCCCGGTTCTTTAGCGCCATGTCCTGTATCTTCGTAATCTTCATCGCATGAGCTTCGGAAAGCGAGCCGCCAAAGAGCGTGAAGTCCTTCGCGAAGATATAGATGATGCGGCCGTTGATCGTGCCCCAGCCGGTGACGACGCCGTCGCCTGGAAACTTCGTCTCACCCATGCCGAAATCGGTGCAACGATGCTCGACGAAGGTGTCGTATTCCTCAAAGGAGCCATCGTCGACGAGAAGCGCGATGCGCTCGCGCGCGGTGAGCTTGCCGCGCTTGTGTTGCGCGTCGATGCGGCGGGGTCCACCGCCCTGGCGGGCGACCTGACGGCGGCGATCGAGTTCGGCGATGATTTCTTTCATGGGACTTCCGGCGGGAGGACAAACGTGAAATTCATGTGACAGTACCGGTTAAGTCGCAACGCGGCAATTTCGCATATGGCATGACACCATCCCGGTTGTGCGGGACCAAATCTTTTGTTAGACAAATCCCGCTGCCAGATTATGTTACAGGCGTTGCGGTCGTGGCGGAACGGTAGACGCGCTAGCTTGAGGTGCTAGTAGGGCAACCTGTGGAAGTTCGAGTTTTCTCGACCGCACCATTTAACCTTTCGAAGCAGTTCGCTAAAGCCCATAAAACGCTGAAATCACTAGAAAAAATCGCTTAACCTGTTCGCCAACAGCCAGAGCGAAACGGTAGCAGCCGGGGCACAGTTGGGGCATAATTCCGGGGCACAGCTACAGGAGATGCCCCAGTGCTCACAGATATCGCGATTCGAAATGCGAAGCCCCGCGCCAAGCCGTTCAAGATTTTCGATACGGAAGGCCTGTTCATCCTGGTCAACCCCACCGGATCGAGGCTCTGGCGATGCCGATATCACTACGATGGAAAAGAGCAGCAAGCATCATTCGGGGCATATCCCGCGATCAGCCTGAAGCAGGCCCGTGAGCGCCGCGACAAGATCAATCTCGACATTGCTGAAGGGCGCGACCCGCGCGCCAAGGCGATCAACTTCGAAGCTGTGGCGCGGCGCTACATATCCGAGATGGCGGCGAAGCGGTGCGACGCTCATGAAACCTATTCGATCAGGCGCATGAAAGAGATGTTCGCCGCCATCGGTAGCAAGCCTCTCGATGAAGTGAAGCCCAAGGAGATCGGTGACGTGCTTGAGGACATCTCGGGCAGGGGCGCACCTTCCATGGCGGATAAAGCGCGGGCGCTCGTGAACCAGACGTTCCGCTACGCCATCAACAAGGGGCTTTGCGCTCACAATCCAGCCGCCACACTGAGCGTAACCCTGCCAGATGCGAAGCCACGTCCGGCTGTAGCGCTCACAGAACTGCCGAACCTGATCAGCTCAATCGAGGGCTACGGCGGCGATGCTGTCACGAAGCTGGGTCTCAAGCTGATGCTGCATGTGTTCCTGCGAACGAGCGAGATGATAGGCGCGGAATGGTGCGAGCTGGACATGGCGTCAGCGTTGTGGACCGTTCCTGAAAGCAGGATGAAGCGGAAGGGCCGGGGCGATCACGTCGTTCCATTATCCAGACAGGCGCTAGCCATCCTGGAACAGCTCAGGGCGATCAACGGCGACCGGCGCTACGTCTTCGCCAGCGGGCGCAAGGATAAACCGATCAGCGCGAACACGCTCACTTTCGCCCTGTACAGGTGCGGATATCATCGGGAAATGTGCGCTCACGGATTCAGGTCAATCGCGAGCACGCTTTTAAACGAGAGCTACGCCGCGGGCCTGCATTCATTCGGACCTGACATAATCGAATTTCAGCTTGCGCACCAACACGAAAACGAAGCCCGGCGCGCATATAACCGCTCACGATACTTGAAGCCGAGAGCGGAGATGATGCAGCTATACAGCGATTACCTGGACAATCTTCCGGAAACGCTTGAAAAGCTCAAGGCTTAACAAAAAGTTGCTGTAAAATCAATAATTTAGCAACAATCTATGCGTCAGAATGTCGCGCTGCATAACAAAAGCGCTCAGTGTCCCGTATGGGTTTTTGAGCCACAGTAGTACCTTTTTTGCCACAGTAACTGCACCTGGGGGTTAAAAGCATCGCCGCCGCTACATTTCTCGGAGGGCAACCCGCTCGACGCAAAGATGCGTTCAGCTCACGAGCAGACACGATCAATTTTAAAAAAGCTTAGCAGAATCAAAGCGTTAGGTTCCATAATATACATTATGCGAACGGCGAAGTTCACGCTTGGAAGCGGCTGGAATATTCAATTTTAGTGATCTCAACGAGCGCAAAAGTGCGTCGGTCTCACAGTTATCTGCGGTGCCTGCGGCGGCTTCGGCCTTGCGCTTTGTCGCCTGCGGCGGTGGCGCGGCCCGCTCGCTGCAAATCGCGTCACACCCGCAAAACCTCTTTCTTTCTTCCATGCTTGCTGACGCTTAATTCAAGAGCCTCCAGAGCCGTGGGGAGAGAGCTTCGCTCTCCCCCCTTAGGGTCACTTGTCCTGGTATATTCTACAGGGTAATTGAGACACTAACGCAGCCTTGGCAGAGCCACCCCTGGGATATCTCGCAGTGGGCGACCAAGCCAAGCCGCCGTCAGGCGACCGTAATCTAAGAGACCTGCCATACCTCCCGTTTGTTGCGGTGCTTGTCCGTGGTCTCGACGCGTCCGATCAGCCCATCTTGCTCAAACGTCTCGATCCAGCGGCGCGCCGTCTTCAGGTTCATCTTAAAGCGCTGGCTCATCTCAGCGTCGAGGCGACCTTCAGTTTTTCCCATGGTTGCCGTGCTCCATGTTCCCGATCTGACCAGCTCAAGGAAGGCGTCGGCGTGCTCCCAATGCTCAGGGTCAAGCAGGCCGTCCAGATCATAGCTGATGTATGCGGGCCTCGTTTCGTCTGGCGCTCCAGTGCTGAAATCCTCCAGCTTAAACACGTGAGGGACGCCGCGATCTCCATAGTTCTGCTTCGGTGTGTTGAACTTGATCAGCCTCCACTTCTCCGCGACCACCTTGAGCTGCTTCATCTCTACGTCGGTCAACGTAGAGAGCGTGCTGGTCGTACGGCTCGCGTTCACCTTGCTGGATGCGCCACGGAGAGCGTGCTGGGAATCACCTGAGCCCGCTTTCGAGAAATGGTCGCAACATAACCCGGCGCAATTCGAGCCGTCCACGAGCCACCTGAGCGTGTCGAACAGCATCTCCATGTCGCTATTCGAATTTTCATCGAACCCGGCTCCCGTTTTGATCAATGGATCGATGCAGATCAGCCCGGCGTCCAGCTCTGTGATTTGAGCCTTGATGTAATCAGCCAGCTCTGTCTTGCCGGTCATTTTGTCCGCAAAGCGAATGCTCCGCCCTGGATGAATGTGAAGGTTGCGAGCCACTTCGCGATATCGGAAGCCCGCACCATTACAATATGCAGAGACACGCCGGGCCACCTCGTTCACGTCATCTTCGCCGCTCACAATGATGACCGGTCTGGGTGCCTCGGGTTTATCGAACCAAGCGAACGCCTCGCCAGCCGCAACAGACGCCGCGACATTCCAGGCGAACAAGCTCTTCCCGACGCCGCCGACGCCGCCAAGCAAGGTCAGCTCTCCTTGAAGCAGCAGGTTCTTGACCGTCCATTTGAGCGGTGGAATCCCTGCCGGGTCTATCGTGTCTAACCGGAGCAGTGGGCCTCCAAGGCGAGATACTTTCTCAGCTTTCTCTACCTCAAGTTCCTTGGCGCGCTTAAGGTTGAAGGCCGCAACCGCGGCCTCCTGTTCCTTTGTGAATTTGCCGCCCGCTTCGATGCGCGCAATCATTTCCTCCCGCTCACCCATGGGATGCCTCGAACTTCTTCAGGACAGCCTTGGGAGCTTCGTAGGGCTCTCCATCGATCTCGAAGTTCACCAGCTGCCGGTCCCGCCTAAGCTGCTGTAGAACGCTCAGGAAGCTCGTGTGAGGGTGTAGCTTGATCTCAGCAAGAACAGCTTGCATGATCTCGAATTGAGGACGCGCCTGCATGTGCACGATTTCAACCCCAATGTGCGGCGCTCTTCGCAGTATGGAGAATAGGACGCTCTTGGAATTGTGGAAATTCACGGAAGCGTCTGCGAATGCGTCGAGCACACCGAGATTATTCAGCCAGATCGCATCGGACAAAGCTAAAGGCGTGCTCTTATACTTCGCCTTAGGGCCACGTGCGCCGCGATCTATCTGTTTGCCACGCATAAGCGGACGGGCAACCCTCAAGACATCCCAGCAAGAGGCGTCCGATAAGCAGCGCGCCTGTTCTCGCGTCAGCTCCTTAGGCTGGATCACGGTGCCGTCTTTCAGCGTGACCTCATCGAGATCGCGGAGGGCTTGCAGGAGGGCGCGGAGCTTGTGCCCATGCGTCTTCTCGACGGGCGATTTGCGGATAGGTCTCATTATAATAGCCCCCGCACGCGTTCAGCCATCTCTTTGGTGTGAGCAACGCCGTCTTCGTGATCGAGGTTGATCGGGCCAAGCGCGGTGTTGATCGCTTCGGGAGAGATGCCACGCTCGAAAGCCGCCTCGACAGCCGCAAGCAGTTCGCGGATCGCGGTGACGATCTCTTTATTAGTGTCGCGGTCAGCCATTTGAGCGGCCCTCCGCAATGCGAGCGGCGATCCAGGCGTCGATCTCTGAGATCACCCAGAAATTGTTTCGCCCGATCTTGATCGGTGACGGAAATTTTCCGTCCGCAACCATCTCGCGAAGCTTGGTGCGCCCCATGGGAACGCGCTTTAATACGCCACACTGGCGTGATAGTGATTCAGGGGGCATGAGCCCACCTCCAGATTTTCAGGTTGAAAACCGGGTGGGCCTGTTCGACGTTGACCGGGGGAACGCACATAATATCGCGATCAGGCGCGTAATGCTAGATGGCGTCGCTCACGCTTTCCGCAAATTTGAAAAAAGCGCTCCAGCCGGGGCATAATTGGGGCATAATTCCGGGGCATGGCGATCAAGCAAAAGCGCGTAACCGCTTGAAATAGCTGAGAAAAATCAAGCCTGTATGATGCTTCTCGACCGCACCATTCTCCCCCCAAGAAAAGCAAAGGGCCGCAAAAGCAGCCCCGAGATGCATCAGCTATCCTTCTCGCAGTTGATCATCCACGGAATGCCGAAGCGATCGGTCACCACCCCAAAGCGCGCCGCCCAGAAGGTCTGCTGCAACGGCATCACCACTTCCCCGCCCTCGGCAAAGGCGTTGAAGATACGCTCCGCATCGGCCACTTTGGCGGGGCTCAGCGACACCGAGAACCCTTTTGGCTTTGAATAATGCTGCGGCGACGCGTCCGCCCCCATAAGGGGCTCATTGCCGACTTCGAGCGTGGCATGCATGACCTTTTTGCGCCATTCTGGGGGCACGTGCTCTGCCGCGGGCGACCCCTCGTAGGTCATCATGGCTTTGATATGCCCCCCAAGCAGCTTCTCGTAGAACTTGAAGGCTTCTTCGCAGCGGCCGTCAAAAGACAGGTATGGATTGAGTTGCATTGCGCGCTCCCGGAAAAGTGGCCGACACGAGGGGGGACACTGCTTTGGTAATCTTGTTCCCCTCGCCGTCTGTTGCTAAGACCACGGTCTATCGGAATGGAGGGGATGGGTGAGGATCGCCGCTGTAGCATTCGCGACTCTGTGCGCCGTGTCTTTTTCGAGCGCGGGAGCGGATCTGGAGGAAACTGATTTGACTGGCGTCTGGAGCACAACCCTCGATACGGCGGGCGAAACGGACGCGCAAGGATGGGTGCAATTCTCGCCGGACGGCGCCTTGACCAGGCTGGTCCTCTACCCAAAGCCGGCTGGAGAGGAGACAGCCGTGTGTCAGATTGCGACAGGGCAATGGAGCGCTGCCCCCTCCGGGCAGTCCCTGATTGTGACCTACACGATTGACGACTATCAGCCCAAGCAATGCCTGCAACAGCCAGGGGCGCCCCTGGATGGATGCGAACCGCCTCCCGGCGATTACCGGAAGACGATGAAAGCCCGCATGGTTTTCGCTGGCCTGGCGTCGCTCACCCAATACTCTCAGGACGGAAGTGTTCTTACCTTCACGAAAGCGGAGGCTCTCCCAGCGATCCCGAAGGAATGCTACGACGCGCAGTAACTCACGCCGCTGGAACTCCGACGGGGACCCGTATCAGCAACAGGAGCTTTCAGGCGTGTCATCCTGTGATAGTTTACGGCCGGTTAAAATTGGTTTTGTTTTGCAAAAGTGCATGTAAGTAACTTTATAAGTAGTTGTCCATGCTTCGAAGAAGTGCGATGGGCCCCCTCGATCGGCGCACCGGATGGCCCGATGTCAGTTGCCGCCCGTTACCGCGGGCGGAAAATGTGGATTGAGACGGGAACGGAAGCCCTGCCCGTCCGCAGCTGACTGATAACGGAGCGTGAACTCGTGAAGCGCTTTCGCGAAGGCTTCGGCGTCGGCGGCCTTTTTCACCTCGAAGGCATCGAACCCTGCGCGGACCATGAACAGGAACTGATCGCGAAGCACATCTCCCGTCGCCCTGATCTCACCCTTGAAGCCATAGCGCTCGCGAAGGAGCCGGGCCTGAGTATAGGCGCGTC
This sequence comes from uncultured Alphaproteobacteria bacterium, assembly GCA_963764115.1. Classification (GTDB taxonomy): domain Bacteria; phylum Pseudomonadota; class Alphaproteobacteria; order Rhizobiales; family Rhodomicrobiaceae; genus Rhodomicrobium. Next base: position 111,961 of record CAVXRT010000023.1, on the reverse strand, counting down.
CATCGCGGAAGACCGGGAACTCAAGCGCAACCAGCGAAAGGAGGCGGAGGAACGGCTGCAGGTCTTGCTCGGCTCTGTCATTCGGCCACAACACGCCCAGAGGCGCGCTCCGGCCCTGAATTTCCCGCTGGGAGGCGGAGAGAAGCCAGTCCGCCGACACGATTGCCGGCACATCGGCCGGAACAGGTTCGTCGCCTTCGACGTAAACGAAGGGGTCGGCGGCGACCGAGCCATTCTTAATGTACCGCATGGAGCGCTTCCTTGAACGGCGCGACGCCGAGACGTTTTACAGTATCGATAAAAAGCTCCCCATCATGAAGCCGAAGCTCAAGATAGCGGTTCACGACACGCTCTACCGTATCGGCCACCTCCTCATAAGGAATAGCCGGGCCCAGGAGTTGCCCTAACCTTGCGTCCTCGTCGGCCTTGCCGCCGAGCGTGATCTGATAGAACTCCCTGTCATTCTTCTCCACGCCGAGAATGCCGATGTGGCCCACGTGATGATGGCCGCAGGCGTTGATGCAGCCCGAAATGTTGATGTGCAGCCTCCCCACCGAGCGCGCCTTGTCGACCTCTTCGAAGCGCCGCGCGATCTCCATGGCGACGGGGATCGAGCGGGCATTGGCCAGGCTGCAATAATCGAGGCCGGGGCAAGCGATGATATCCGTGACGAGGTTGACGTTGGGCGTCGCCACGCCGAGCGCATCGAGCTTGCGCCACAGCGCGGGCAAGTCTTCCTGGCGGACGTGGGGCAACGCCAGATTTTGCTCATGCCCGACGCGGATCTCGCCGTGGCTGTATTCGTCGGCCAGATCAGCAATGGCTTCCATCTGCCCGGAAGTCGCATCGCCAGGCGGCTTGCCCGGCGGCTTGAGCGAGAGCGTCACAATCGCGTAGCCGGGCGCCTTGTGTTTCGCCACCGAGTTTCCGTACCACAGCGCGAACTGTGCCTGTGTCGCGAGCGCTCTTCTCAGTGCACCCGGTTCGTCATCCAGATCTTCATATTTGGGATAGAAGAAGCGTGAGCGAACGTCGGCGACAAACCCCGAATCGAGCTTCAGATATCCGTCCTTGATCCGCGACCATTCCTCCTCGACTTCCGCGGCAAAGCGTTGGGCGCCAAGGTCGTGCACCAGGATCTTGATCCTGGCCTTATAGATATTGTCGCGGCGGCCATGCGCGTTGTAGACCCGCAAGACGGCTTCCAGATAGCTCAGCAAATCCTGTTTGGGCAGATAATTGCGGATGACCTTGGCGATGAACGGGGTGCGGCCCAGGCCGCCGCCAACGGAGACCTCGAAGCCCGTTTCGCCGCCCGCGTTCCTGATCATGCGCAAGCCGATGTCGTGGATCTTGATGGCGGCGCGGTCGTGCGGCGCGCCCGTGATCGCGATCTTGAACTTCCGGGGGAGGAACGAGAATTCCGGGTGCAGGGTCGACCACTGACGAACGATCTCCGCCCAGAAGCGCGGATCCTCGATCTCGTCCCGCGCGACGCCGCCCCACTGGTCCGTGGTGGTGTTGCGGATGCAATTGCCGGACGTCTGAATTGCATGGACGCCCGCCTCGGCAAGCTCTTCGAGCACTTTGGGCATGTCCGAGAGCTTGATCCAGTTCAGCTGCAGATTTTGACGCGTGGTGAAATGCCCGTAGCCCCGGTCATAAACACGCGCAACGTGCGCGAGCTTGCGAAGCTGTTTCGAGGACAGCGAGCCGTAAGGGATCGCGATGCGCAGCATGTAGGCGTGAAGCTGCAGATACACGCCATTCATCAGCCGCAAAGGCTTGAACTCGTCCTCCGTCAACTCGCCGGAAAGTCGCCGCGCGACCTGATCGCCAAACTGCGCAGCCCGCTCCGCGATGAAGGTGCGGTCGAATTCATCGTAGACATACATCGCGGATCACCCCCGGGAAATTATCAGGCAGCTGCTTTTCCCGCCTCACGCCGGAGAAAGTAGGCTGCTCCCGCATCCGAGGGAAGCGCGAATGTTGGCCCGCTTGTGCGAATGAATTCACGCATGTTGCCCGGCTGAGCGGGGGCTTCGCTGGCGTCAATCGGCGCGATGTAAGGCCCGACCGCCTCGAGTCCGTCGCTCTGCGCCTCCTTCAGTGCGCTTCGCGCCTCCTCGGTTGACCGAAGAACCTGAGCCTCGCCGAGTTCCTCGGTCCATTCGCCGGACGCGGTGCGATGAACGACTGCGCCGTCGGAAAGCCTGTTCGCGGTGATGACAACAGGGCCGGAGACCCGGATTTTTTGTTGAAGGGGGGAAACCATCGATACCTCACGCAGTGCCCAAAAAGCGAGGTCCGGACGGCCCCTCGCTTCAGCCGAAAGTTTGGCAGTCTTCAGAAAGTTCTCAAGGAAAAAGGCTGGTTTCGAGAAAAATAAGTTCTCTATTCGGGGTAAGGTCCCGAGTTTAGCACAAAATTATTCCGAAACGGTCTTATGATGAGCTCCTGTGCTCCGAAAAGCCGATTTCAGGAAAAATAAGGTGCGCGAAGAGAGCATTTCTCGCGCGTCGAAGCTCGCGACAAAAAAACGCCTGCTCGGCCAGCCTTGGAGCGGCGCTCATCCGCGAAGCTTGAAGAGGGACAAGAAATGCGTCGCCCTGCGTGGCGACGCTCGGAATGGAGCTATCAGGCTATCCCCCCAACCTTATTGAGCGGCCGGGAGAAGCACATCCGCCTCCCGCTTGCCTTCGAGCGGCGGGAAATCGGCTGGCGTTATCGTCTCCTTCTTGAGAAGCAACGCCGTACCCTCATCCAGTTCCTTCCGCCGGGCGCCGAGCGTGGCCTTCGCCTTCTCATAGGCTTGGTCGACCAGCTTTCGGACCGCCTCGTCGATCTCGCGGTTCGTCTGGTCGGAGTAATCCTTTGGGCGCGTCCCGATCATGGCCTCTCCGAGATAGGCCTGGCGCTGAGGCTCGTAGACGCGCTGGCCAAGGGCGTCCGACATGCCGAACCGCGTCACCATCTGGCGCGCGATGTCGGTGCATCGATCGAGATCGTCCGCCGCGCCGGTCGAGATCTCGTCAAAGATGATCTCTTCGGCGGCGCGCCCGCCCATGAGCACGGCCATGCGGTTGACAAGCTCAGAGCGCTCGATCAGGAAGCGGTCTTCGGTCGGCCGCTGCATGGTGTATCCGAGCGCGCCGATGCCGCGCGGGATGATGGATACCTTATGCACCGCATCCACGCCCGGTAGCGCCGAGGCGACGAGCGCATGCCCCATCTCGTGATAGGCTACGACCTTCCGCTCCTTTGGCGACAGGATTCGCGAGCGCTTCTCGATGCCCGCGACGATGCGCTCCACGGCGCTGGTGAAATCCTCCATCGCCACCTGATCGCCGCCGCGCCTCGTCGCCGCCAGCGCGGCCTCGTTGACGAGGTTCGCGAGGTCCGCGCCGGAAAAACCGGGCGTGATCGCGGCGATCTGCTCCAGGTCGATCGTGGGCGCGGCTTTCACGCGCTTGATGTGCACCTTCAGGATCGCGATGCGCGCCAGTTTATCGGGACGGTCGAGCGCAACCTGGCGATCGAAGCGGCCCGCGCGGGTCAGCGCCGGATCGAGGATTTCGGGGCGGTTCGTGGCGGCGAGCAGCACGATGCCTTCGCGCGGGTCGAAGCCGTCGAGTTCCGCCAGCAACTGGTTGAGCGTCTGCTCCTTCTCGTCGTTGCCGCCGCCCATGGCGCCGGCCGTGCGCGTGCGTCCCAGACTGTCGAGCTCGTCGATGAAGATGATGCACGGCTTCATCTTCCGAGCCTGTTCGAAGAGGTCGCGGACGCGCGCCGCGCCAACGCCGACGAACATCTCCACAAACTCCGAGCCCGAGATCGAGAAGAACGGCACGCCCGCTTCGCCTGCGACCGCGCGCGCGAGGAGCGTCTTGCCGATGCCGGGGGGGCCGACAAGCAGGATGCCTTTTGGCACGCGCGCGCCCAAGCGGCCGTAAGGCTCCGGATCTTTGAGGAAATTGACGACCTCTTTCAGCTCGTCCTTGGCTTCGTCCGCGCCTGCCACATCGTCGAAGGTGACGCCTGTCACCTTCTCAACGTAAATTTTCGCGCGGCTGCGCCCCACGCTCATCAGGCCGCCGAGCCCCTGCTTGTCGGCGAGGCGGCGGATGAAGAAGGCCCAAATTCCGAAAAAGATCAGGACAGGAAGCACCCAGGAGAGAATATCTCGAAGCAGATTCTGCCCCGCGCTGCCGCTGAAATCGACGCCATATTTGTCAAGCTCATCCGCAACAGCGGGGTCGACGCGCGTCGTCGAGAAATACTTCTTGGCATCCTGCGGGTTCTTGAACTCGCCGCGAATTTGCGACGGGCCGACGACAACCTTCGTCACCTCCTTGTCCTTCAGGAGCTGCTGGAAACGGCTGTAGGGGATGGACTCGATCTGGTTGTAGCTCACCCAATAGAACTGAAACAGAAGCAAAAGCCCGAAGGCGATCGCAATGTAGGTCAGGTTAAGCTGATGTTTCTTGTCCATCGTCGCGTCCCATTGTGACCGTCTCCACTTAAGGGCGATCAGCACGCGCCGTAAGGGGGTGGTCTTATAAAGTTGATTTCATAAGCCTCCGCTTTGCGGCGGAATGCAACGGAGCTGCAATCTTTCCAGGAACTTGATTATCCCGATGCTTCCGCCAATTCCATCGTCATGGCCGCCCTCCGAGGCGGCCATGCAGAAAGAACACGGCATTTGAGATTGTTATTGGATGGCCAAGTCAAGCCCGGCAGCGCGAAGATTCGCCAATGTTTTCATGGCTTCTTCCGCCAGCGGAAACACCCGGGTAATCAAGAAGTGCGCGTGCGCTGCCGACGTCGAGCAAAGGAAGTCTCTTCCCCCTCTTCCGCCTTGTCCCACGAGGGAGGAACGCCGCCGGAATGCCCACCCTTCCCTCGCGAGAACGGAGGGCCGGGCGAGGGGGCTCCGGCGTTCTCGCTTACGCTCAAGGGGCGAGCGCGGCGCTCTCCTGCCCGGTGAGTTGCAGCCCGGCGAGCCGCGCGTAGACACCGCCGGCGTTGATGAGGGAGGCGTGCGTGCCTTCCTCGACAAGGCGGCCGCCGTCGATCACCAGGATGCGGTCGGCGTGGATGACGGTCGCGAGGCGATGGGCAATCACAAGCGTGGTGCGCCCGCGCATGACACGCTCCAGGGCCTCCTGCACGAGCTTCTCGCTCTCCTGATCGAGCGCGCTCGTCGCCTCGTCCAGCAGCAGAATTGGAGCGCTCTTCAAAATCGCGCGTGCGATGGCGATGCGCTGACGCTGACCGCCGGAAAGCACCACGCCGCGCTCGCCGAGAAGCGTGTCATAGCCTTGCGGCAACTGTTCGATGAAGCTGCTTGCGAGGGCCGCGTCCGCGGCCTGCCTCACCTGATCGTCCGTCGCGTCCGGCGTTCCATAGCGGATGTTGTCCGTTACGGATTCGGCAAAGATGACGGTGTCTTGGGAGACGAGCGAGATGCGCTTTCTGAGCGCCGTCAGGTCTGCTTGCTCCACGGGGACGCGATCGACAATGACGGCGCCTCCTTGAACGTCGTAGAAACGCAGGATCAGGTTGAAGATCGTGCTTTTCCCCGAACCGGAAGGCCCGACAATCGCCACGCGCTCGCCCGGGCGCACCTGGAACGAGACGTTGTGTAGCGCTCGATCATCAGGGCGCAAGGGATAGGTGAAGGACACGTTGTCGAACTTCACTTCGCCTTTCGCCTGCTGCGGGAACGGACGCGGATCGCGCGGAGACGCGATCTCGGCCTTGACTGCCACAAGCTCGGCAAGGCGCTCGGCGGCGCCGGCCGCGGACTGCATCTCGCCGAAAACCTCTGAGAATTCGCTGATCGAGGCCGCGGCGAGCACAGCGTAAAGAACGAACTGAGCGAGCACGCCACCCGTGGTAAGGCCCGCCATCACGTCATGCGCCCCATACCAGAGCACGCCGACGATGCTGGCGAAGATCAGGAAAATGGCCGACGCCGTCAGCATGGCCCGGCGTTGCGTCTTCGATACCGCCGCATCAAAAGAGCGCTTCACGGCCACGGCGTAGCGGTTCGCCACGCTGTCCTCGGACGTGAATGCCTGCATGGTGCGCATAGCCGCCAGATTCTCGCTCGCAAAAGCCGATGAGGCGGCAACCTCATCCTGGGCGATGCGGCTGTAACGGCGTACCGTGCGCCCGTAGAAGATGAGCGGCACGATAATGAGCGGGATCACCACGATCACGAGCAGGCTGAGCTTCACGCTTGTGAAGATCATCAGCGCGACCGCGCCGACGAACATGACGCCGTTGCGAAGCACCTGGCTGACGGAGGTCGAGACAGCGGCCTTGATCTGCGTCGTGTCGGCATTAAGCCGCGACATGATTTCGCCGGAGTGCGTCTTCTCGTAGAAAGATGGGCTCAGCTTCGTCAAATGCCGGAACACGTCGGCGCGCAAATCCGCGACCACACGCTCGCCGAGCCAGGAGACGCAAAAGAACCGGGTCGCGCTCGAAAAGGCGAGCAGCGCGCCGACGGCGAAAAGGCCCGCGAAATAGATATTGATCAGGCTTTCCTTCTCGGAGGTGAAGCCGCGGTCGATCATTTCCCTCACCGCGAAGGGCAGCATGAGCGTCGACGCGGACGACACAAGCAGGGCGATGAACGCAACGAACGCGACGACCTTGTATTTGAGGACATAAGGTCTTAAAAGCGAAAGCGGCTTCAAACTGCGGCGCGCCCGTTTTTCGGCCTTTGCGGAAGCTTCGGCCTGTGCGGCCTCATCAGCTCTAGGCAAGCTGGTACGATGTTCGGCGATGTCTTGGAAGGTCACAGATCACACTCACCGCGCAAACCCGCGCCACTAAATTTTCTGATTAGAAGCAGCGCGATGACGCTTGAACTTGTCATCATCTCATTTCGTCCTGTATAGCAACCACAATGGAACAAATACAAGGCGCATATGGACGCGCAAGGGGAACAGACCATGAAAGATGACATCCATCCCGATTATCATAAGATCACCGTCGTGATGACGGATGGCACGCAATTCGAGACGCATTCGACTTACGGCTCCGCGGGGCAGAAGCTGCAACTCGATATCGACCCGAATACGCACCCGGCGTGGACGGGCGGCGGCCACGCCCTCGTGGATCGCGGCGGGCGCGTCAGCAAGTTCAAGAAGAAGTTCGAAGGCTTCCTGAAATAAGCGCCGTCCCACGCCCTTTCCGGCAATAAACACACGCTTCCCCAGGGAGGCGTTCGCCTCTCTGTTTGCCTGGCTAACCCCGGCTCATTTAGTTTGACCTTATGGAGCCCGCACCCGTCTTGCCCACGGTTGCGGCTGAGGCAGCGCGGCGTCAAATGCCGCTGCCGGTCTTTTTCCGTCCCAGACTCTCTGCCTCACACAGCAGGATACAAACTCAGCCGATTGTGACGCCCGCGCCTTCGAAGCGACATGAATTCGACGTGGCGAGGCGAAAGAACGTGTTCGGGCCAAACGGTCGCCGGGCAGGCGAACCGGGAAAGGGAAAAAAGAGAGCAATCCATGAACACGAAATTTTCAATAATCTCCGCAGCAGCCGCGTTTGCAGTCGCGATTTCAGGGCCGGCATTCGCACAGGAAGCCATCGATCCCGGACACCCCCGCGTGAATGAAATTCAGGGCCGCATCGACAACCAGGAAAACCGGGTCAATCAGGGCATCGGCCAGGGACAAATCAACGCCAAACAAGCCGCCCGCGACGATGCCCGCGACGCTCGGGTGGAACGTCAATTGCAGCGGGACGAGGCAAAGAACGGCGGTCACATCACCAAGCGTGAGCAGGCTCATCTAAACCGTGAGCTGAATCACAACAGCCGCGCAATCTACAATCAGCGTCACAAGAATTAGCTTGTGAACGCGGGGCGCGATGTGGGGCGCCCCGTGAGCGCTAAGCTAGTGAAAGAGGCCGATCCGGGAAGGCGAGTTGATCCTTGTCCCGCCACGTGTCGCTTACATAGTTGATTTCCATGAGCCGGCGCACGCCGTAGATCGGCCGCGGCTCGAAGCCGTGCCAGCTATGCGGCCCCGCGATGAAAATCACCGCCGCGTTGAACTCCGCCGTCCCGCGCCCACACCACTTTACGTCGTGATCGTAAATGTCGGTGCCCCAATCCTTCGCGAACGGCCCCGTGCAAAGATAGATCACCATCGAGAAGAGCTTCTCCTTGATGTCACGGTGTGGCTCAAGCCACATGCCGTCGAGATCCTGGATGTACTCCATCCGGAGATAGCCGCCCTCCCCTTCGACGCCGCACGTTTCTTTGAACTGCCGTACGACCTCGGGCCGCTGCATCGCATCGCTCAGCACCGACATGGCGGGAAACAGCTTCCGCATTTCGGGCGTGAAGAAAATGCGCTGATTGTTGAAAGCGTTGCGCGTGCCTTTCGCGTCAATGGAGATGACCGGCGGCGCGATCGGCAAGGTCAGAATGCCCGTGCACATGGACTCGGGAAAAACATTACTGACTTGCCAGCGGCGGTAGGGCTCCTCAAGGATCTCCGGTTTCGCCAAGGCTTTGACGAAATGCCTCGCGACGTCCTCGGCGGTGGGGAGAGGGGGGTAGGTCATATGCGGGTCCTCAGGCGGAACGGATGGGGCTTCGTTAGAATTTGCGGGGCGCCCATTCCAGAACCTTGCGGGTCAGGACATTGGACTTCACCATTGCGCTGAGGCTATGGCGCCAATATTCCTTCCGGACATACCACTCGGAATCCACGTAGCAAAGCTGCAGGCTCGAACGCGCGCCCTTCTGCGGCAGGAAGCCGTGCCAGGAGTGATCGCAGACGCGGAACATGAGCATGCGCCCGAACTCCGGCGGAAACTCGAAAGCGTAATCCTCGCGATCAGAACTCCGCAGCACGCGAAGGCGCCCGCGCTCGTAAGGCCATTCCCGGCTGAAGCCCACGAGAACGGTGACGATCTTGTGCTTCGAATTGGGGTGTGCGTAGCCCTCGTTGTAATTGCCCGTCGTGTTGCCCATCATCACGATGCAGGGCGGATAGGGGCTCAAGTCCATGTCGAACTTCTGCTCGACAAGGCGGCGGAAGCGCGCGCTGAGCAAATCCTTGACCGCCGCATCGAACCTTGGGCCGTAACGCAGGCTCGGCAGGCCGAAGCTGCCATGCGTCGGGATACTTGGAGCATCGGCCAGAACCTCATCCTTATGAGACTCCGGGATCGCATTTTCCACAAAGCAGAAATCATACGGATCGCGCCTTAGCTCCGCGCCGGATATCGCTGCTTCATCCAGCAGCGTGAAGGGTTGATCGTTGCTTACCATGGCTTGGCCTTTTCTCTCTTAAGTACCCTAGTGTGGCGTCTCGCAATCGCCTACAGCATTGGCGGCTGGCTCTCATAGGCAATTGCGAGACACAAGCCACACTAGCTGCATGTTTTTGCTAGTGTCCCTTAGTCTCCGAATTGCCGTTCGAGCTTGTTTCAAACTGGGCGGCAATTCGGACATGGGACACTAGAATGCCGGCAGCGCAGGATCGTTATGCGGCGCCGCGGCAATGCCCTCGATTTCGACGAGCCATTCCGGACGGCAGACCGCGCCTTGCACGATCACCGTCGGGACCCCCGGAAAGCTCTCGTTCAACATGCCCGTTATGCGGCCGTAGTCGGTCGGGTCGCGCAAATAGACGATGAGGTGCTGCATATCGTCGAGCTTTCCTCCGCCGGACTTGAGCAGGGCGTCGACATTCTCAATCGCGCGGTCGAGTTGCTTCACCACATCGCCGACATGCAGGACGTTGCCTTCCCGGTCGATGCTGGCCGTGCCGGAAATGAAATGATGCGCGCGATCGGCGTAGGCGATGCGCGTGCCCCGCTCGAAGGTGACGTGGTAGTCTTTCGTGGCGCACAGCATATCGAAGTCGTTGAGGAAGGACATCTGTTTCGGCTGCAGGTCCAGGATGGAATAGGCATCCATCGAGACCACGTCGAAACGATGCGAGCAGGAGCCTTCGATGCCCGTACTGGAGATATAATGCGTCGAGGCGGTCAGACCTTCATGCGTAAACAGCTCGCGCCGGCAGTCGACCATGCCTTGATAGAACACATCGACGTTCCTGAGGTAAATCCAGGTCCTTACGCAATTGGCGGCGAGGTTGCCTCCAAGGTCGGACAGCGTATCGGTGAGATTGTCGAAGATCTTGCGCGTCTGCCCCGCCGATGAGGGAGAAGGATCGAAAGCGCCGGCGCACAGCCTCGTGCTCCACAAATGCCGCTTGCCGTTCTTCTTCACGAGCACATGCTTCATTGAGAAGCGCTTCTTGGAGAGCGGCCCCCCGGTCACGATGTGATAGGCGAGAAGCGTGATTTTCGCGCCAGTCAAAGGCGGCTGTTGCACGATTGAAATGGCGACAGGGTTCTCGCCATGGTCGTCGACGAGTTCGCTGTTGCGAACGAGCGCCGCCTGGTTCATGACGTCGCTCAGGAACAGCCGCCGGAAGATCGCCGTCTCGGGGCCGAGCCCCAGCGACTTCGTCGCCTCGGCATAAGCCGTCTGCACATACTTTATCTGGTCATCGAAAGCGAGGTGCGCCGGCGGAACAACAACCAGATTGTATTCCTCATCGCCGCTTTCGCCGCGGAAACTGCGATAGGTCACTCCGTCGTGAGAAAGCACCTTCAACATCAAAGTCACCCCCTGTTCCAAGATGCGCGGGCGCGTTTGCCGCCTGATTTCCGCGTCCTTGCCGCCGCTAGCCCATGATGAAGGTGTATTGCGGGCGGCTTTGGCAGGCAGCCTTCGAACGCTTCGCCGGTCGAGGAAAGCTACCTTTTGATCTTGGTCAAATTGCTACCTTGCAGGTAACCTTCCCTTTAGCGCTGTTCGGAGAAGAAGGGCAGAGGGGCGCCGGCGCGAAGTCACAACCTGCAGCCCTTTATCCAAAGGAAACTGCCGGCTTCCTGCCTTAGGCCCGCGAACAAGTGTTCATGCCGATCAAGCGATAGGCCGGGCAGACGCTCACGAGCCCGGTAATAAGCGGGACGATGCCGATCCAGCCCCATTGCGTGTGCGGCCCGACAAAGACGAGCGAGATCAGTCCAAGCCCAATGATAATGCGAAGGATGCGGTCCACGCCGCCAACATTTTTCGTCATAACAGCCTCCCGGATTAAGGTATTGCAGCTAAAGCACAGCCCAACTCCGGCGTCTGTGACTTTGTCACGTAAGCGCGATTGTGGTCTCTCCCGGCGAAGGGCTTAATTCATCCGTTGGTCCGTCCGCGCGCTCGTGGCGCATTAACCAATGATGGTTAATTTCCGCGCAGCCGATTTATTTCCCTCCTGCGTTGTCGTTAAAAATTGCCTAAGAATGAGAGCAGCCTCTGTCCAGCCACACGTAGACAGGCGGATCAACCCATTGGAAAAACAGAACTTTCTGGCTTCAATCCTGAGGGTTAACCGAATGTATTTTTGGCGAAAATGGGACGCGATAAAGTCCGTTAAATATAATGTGTTAACGGGCCCCACGCCTTTCCTCGGAACGGCGGCGGCATCCGTGCCGCTTTTTTCTATTTAATATCAATAACTTGCGACGGTTAACCTCTCGGCAAGGCGCTTTTTCGTAAGCTTCCGGCTTCAAAGTCGCGCTCAAGCGCAAGCCCATCGGAGGTTCGTGAGAGATGGTCCTATCCATGCGCATGCCGGCCCCGCCCGTAGTTTGCCAGGCGTGACACGTGCGGGTCAGGCGGAGCGCGCGAATTCGTGGAGGGGGCTGCCGGCCGGCACCGAGACGATGCCCCTGCCGCTTTTCACCCAGCCGCGCCGCTGGAATTCATGGAGCTGGCGGCTGATAACTTCGCGCGCGGTTCCGAGCTCGGTCGCGAGTTGCTGGTGCGTGGCTTCCACATCGCCTTGCGCATTCCTGAGCTGCAAGAGTTTCTGCGCGAGCCGGATGTCCATGCGGGAAAAAGCGATGTCATCGATAACGCGGCAGAGATCGGTGATGCGGTCGCTGAACGTCTTGAATACGAAACGCCGGAAGGAGGAGGACGCCGCGATGAGGTCTTCGAAGGTCGCGCGGGGGATCGCGACCGCCTCGATCGCGGTCTCGGCGACGCCCTCCGCCCTGTACTCTTCATATCCCAAGAGGCAGGTCGTGGTGAGCGCGCAGCTTTCGCCAGCCGAAACCCGGTACAGAACGATTTCTCGCCCGCTGTCGGAGACCTGCTGAACCCGGATGCTTCCCCGAAGGAGGAGAAGGAAATTCGAAGGAGCCTGCCCCGGCCCAAAAATGCGCGTGCCCTCCGGCAAAGCCAGCAGCCGGCTTTCCGTCTCCAGTTGCTGCCGCTGCTTGCCCGGCAGGTCTTCAAGTGCAGGAAAGCCGTCGATCCAGGCATTGCGGCTCATCGATATTGCCCGTTTTGGAAAAGGCTAAGCGGGATAGCTAAGCCGTCACAAGCTTTCCGGAACTGACGATTCTCAATATCGGGCCGATTATCGCCGGAGTCATTGAGGATGATTTTCTACTTTCGTCACCTCAAAGCATGGTTTCTTTCCAAGGAACCCGGCCACATTGCCAACTTTTTAGGCAAGATCGGCCAGTAAATCCGGCTTCGCTGCATATTTGCAACATTTGCTCAGCTCTGGGCAAGAAGATTGGTGCCGACATTGCGAATCAGTCTTTTAGAGGGCGATAGTCCACTCGGATAAATCGAAGCTAGACGAGCATCAAACCGGCCCGTGGGGAAATCTTCGAGATCCATTTGGGGCGCGCGTTTGCTGGCTGGCGCAGCATTCGCGTTTAGCCGCTGCCATCACCGGCGGCGGAACCGGCGACGCCAACTTGAGAGATCGACATGCGCAAACTGACAACATTCACGGCCATTGCTGCGCTGGCGGCGAGTTCCGTTACCGCCCTTGCCGATGGCACCAGCTTGAAGGATACACCTGCCGCTCCGGTGGCAAGCCCCTGGGATATTGCTTTCGGCGGCGGCCTTGCTTCCGACTATATCTTCCGCGGCATTTCCCAGTCCGCGCGCCAGCCATCCGTCAACGCCTACACAGAGCTGCGCTACAATATCAATCCGAACCTGCAGCTTTATGGCGCGGTTTCGGCGGAAAGCATCGAATTCCCGAACCGTGCGAGCAGTGAAATCGACCTTTACGGCGGTATCCGGCCGACCATCGGTAAGCTGAGCCTCGATTTCGGCTATTGGGCCTATTTGTATCCGGGCGGGCAGCTTTACGATGGCTCGACAGCAGCGCAATGCACGAACGGCTTCTATACGCCAACAGGCTACTGCAACATTTCTAAAGACGACGACAGCTACTGGGAAGTGTTCGGAAAAGGCACATACGCCTTCAACGACACAGTCACTGTGGGTGCGAACGTTTTCTATTCGCCGTCCTGGCTGAACACGGGAGCGGATGGGACCTATGCATCCGGTACGCTGAAGCTCACGGCGCCTGCCTCATGGTTCACGAAGGATACCGGCGCCTTCCTGTCGGGTGAGTTTGGCCATTACTGGTTCGGCCAGACGGACGGCTTCTATGGCTACACCAATTTGCCAGAGTACAACACCTGGAACGTCGGCACTTCCTTTACCTACAAGGTCTTTACGCTCGATCTCCGCTATTACGATACCGACCTGTCGACCTCACAGTGCAACGTTCTCACCGGCGATCATACAGCCACGTTTAGCCCTGGAAACATCACCACCATCAATCCAAGCGGACTTGGGTCTAACTGGTGCGGATCGACGTTCGTCGCGAAGGTGTCGTTCGACCTGACCGCCAGCCAGAACCTGAAATAAGCCAAACATCTTTTTTTGTGGGGCAATTTGCAAGGAAAGGCCGGGAGAAATTCCGGCCTTTCTCTTTTTTTCAAGACAACCAGGGGAGCAGTACAGGGCCGCGGTCAGGCCGCGTCCTGCTCAACAAGAACAACACAGCCTTTTAGCCTGGCGTGCTCGGCGCTCGGGCCGACGAGTATTTGGACTTCACCGGCTTCGAGATGGGGCTCGCCGTCTTTGCCGGGGAAGCTGAGGTCATCCGAGCTCAGTTCGAAAGAGGTGGAACCTGAAATTCCGGGCGAAAGGTTGATCCTGGCAAATCCCCTCAGCTCGAGCAGAGGCCGCGCCACCGATGCAACGGGATCGCGGATGAAGAGGAAAACGGTTTCCTCGCCCGCAACATCGCCAATGTTTGCGACTTCGACCTCGATAAGAAAGCGATCGCCCCGCCTGATGGCATGCGATGACGCGCGCGGCGCGCCATACGCGAAGCGCGTAAACGAGAGGCCGTGGCCGAACGGGAACTGCGGCTCAACCGGAATGTCGAGATACTTGCTCGTGTCGTGTTCCTCCGCCTTGGCCGGGCGGCCCGTCGGGCGCTGGCCGTAGAAGATTGGAATTTGGCCCGCATCGCAGGGCCATGACAGGGGTAATTTGCCGCTCGGGTTCGCCGATCCTGTCAGGATATCGGCAAGAGCCCCGCCCGCTTCGGAGCCGAGAAACCAGGTTGCCAGAACCGCGTCGGCCTTTTCGAAAAGCCAAGGGTCTATCAAAGGCCGGCCCGACGTCAGCGCCGCGATCACCGGCTTTCCGAGGCTGAGAACAGACTCCGCAAACTTGCGCTGATCCTCCGGAATAGAAGGCTGCGCGCGGCTCGTCGCCTCCCCGCTCATGCTCGCGCTCTCGCCGATGCAGAGCAGCACAGCGTCGGCTTCGCGGGCAGCATCGAGCGCTTGGTCCCCTCGGCTATGCGTGACCCGCCAGCCGGGAAGCGCCTTTCTGACGCTTTCCAGAAAGCTGGCCGCATCCTTTGCATTGCCCGCCGCACGCCACGGCCCCAGCATATCGCCGCCTGCGTCCGCGAGCGGCCCGGCGACGGCGAGATGGCCTGCCTCGCCCTTGAGCGGCAAAATCCCGTTGCGGTTTTGCAGAAGCACGATGGATTTCCGCGCCGCCTCGCGGGCTAGCGCTCGATGCTGCTGGCGCTGGGCGCTGGATAAACGACGGCTCCCACGATCGAAAGGTTTGTCGAAAAGCCCAAGCCTCGCCTTCAACTCCAGCACCCGCCGGACGGCGGCATCGATCTGTTCTCGCGAAACAAGGCCGAGGGAAAGCGCCTCCGGCAGGCCTTCGAGATAGACGCCGCTCTCCATGTCGATATCGACACCCGCGTTCAGCGCAAGCGCCGCCGCCTCTACAGCATCGGCCGCCACCCCGTGCACGATCAATTCGCGGACGGCGCAGAAGTCGCTGACGATGACGCCATCGAAACCCCAGCGCCGCCGTAAAATCCCGTCCAGCATCGCACGATGAGAGGTTAGCGGCTCGCCCGCGAGGTCCATGAAGGCCGGCATGACAGCCGCCACGCCCGCGCGCACCGCCGCTGCGAAGGGCGGGAGATGCACCTCTTCAAGCGTTCGCGCCGAAATGTCGACGGAGGCATATTCGCGACCTGCGGTCACCGCGCCGTAGCCCGCGAAATGTTTCGCAGTCGCCGCCACCGCGTGGGCCTGGGCAAGCTCCTGCTGCTGAAACCCGCGCACCTTCGCTTCCGCAAAGCGCGCGCCGACAAAAGGGTCCTCGCCAGGGCTTTCCGCGATCCGGCCCCAGCGCGGGTCGCGCCCGATATCCAGCATGGGCGCGAACGTCAGCGCAATCCCTTCCGCGGCGGCTTCGGCAGCCGCCGCGCTTGCGGTTTGTTGCCACAGCTCTGGGTCAAAGGCAGCGGCCTCGCCGAGAGGAATTGGGAATATTGTTTCGTATCCATGCAGGACGTCGAGCGTGAACAGGAGCGGAATGCCAAGACGCGATGCCTCAACAACAGCCCTTTGAGATTCCTGTATATGTTCCAAGCCCCGAAGGTCTAGAATGCTCCCGGCACGCCCTTCCCGGACCTGCGCGAGCTTGGCCACGCCAAGCACCGCCCCAGCGTCGCCAAAGTCCGCGCGCATCATCGTGAGCTGGCCCAACTTCTCATCGAGGGACATGCCCTGAATGAGACCCTCGATCCGTGCAGAGTCGAACGTCATAGCAACCCCCGGTGGTCAACTGTCGTGATAGGGCTTATAAAGGTCATTATAGGCGGGTCAACATGTCCGCCGCCCGGGAAAGGACTCTATGCCACCATTCAGGCACGCCCCCAGAATCGCCGATGAAAGCACTCTCGGTCAAATGCGATTCTTCTGGAAGATGCTGGATGGACCGAAATCGAAGCACAGCGTCGCAATATATTTCATTTGTATAACGCTCGTCATCGGGGCGAACGCGATCACTCAGGTGCGCCTCAACGACTGGCAGGGCAGCATTTACGACGCCATCGGCCAGCGCGATGTGTCGGTGTTTTTTCACGAGGTCAGCGTTTTCCTGATGATCGTGAGCGTCCTTCTTTGCCTGGGCGTTCTGCAAACCTGGCTTCATGAAAGGCTGAAGGTCAGGCTCCGGAAGACCGCGACCTACTCCCTTCTCGACGAGTGGATGAAGCCCAAGCGCGCTTTTCTCCTGCCGCTCACCGGCGAAATCAGCACCAATCCGGACCAGCGTATTCAGGAGGATACGCGCCGCCTGTCCGAGTTATCGGTCGACCTTGCGGTCGGCCTCGTGCAGTCGACGCTCATGCTTCTCGCTTTCGTCGGCGTCCTCTGGCAATTGTCGGCGCAGGTGGTTTTCGTCGTTCAAGGCCAGCAGTTCAGCATTCCTGGCTATATGGTGTGGGCTGCGATCGGGTACGCGATCCTCGGCTCGTTTGTCACCTGGCTCGTCGGCAGGCCGCTGATCAAAGCCCACACGCAGCTTCGCGCGGCGGAGGCAACCTTCCGCTTCGATCTTGTCCGCCTCAATGAAGCCGCCGAGAACGTCGCGCTTTATCGAGGCGAAAGCACCGAAAGGGAAATGCTGAACGGCCCTGTGGATGCTGTGCTTGCCATCATGGGCAGCATCGCCAACCGGCTGGCGAGGCTTACCTGGGTAACGGGCGGTTACGGCTGGCTTGCCATTCTCGCCCCGCTTCTTCTAGCCGCACCGGGCTATTTCGGGGGCACTCTTTCCCTTGGCGGCTTGATGATGGTTGTCGGCGCCTTCTACCAGGTGCAGACGGCCCTTCGCTGGTACGTGGACCGCTTTCCTGCGCTTGCTGAATGGCGCGCCATGCTCGCCCGCGTGATCGATTACTCGAGCGCTCTGGAACGCGTGCAATCCCTGGATGGCGTGGCCAGCCATATCCGCTACGCATCCAGTCCCTCGGGTGCGTTGATCCTGGAGGATTTGTGCGTACTCGCGCCCAATGGCCGCGTCAGCCTTGGCGAGCCGTCCATCACGATTACGCCTGGCGAGCGGGTTCTCATCGTGGCGCCGCCCAAATCGGGAAAGACGACCTTCGTCAAGGCCCTCGCCAACCTTTGGATTTGGGGAAGCGGAAGCATCCTCGTCCCTCGGGACAAGCGAATGATGTTCGTGCCGCAGTCGCCCTATAATCCGGCTGGGACGTTGAAGGCCGCGCTCGCCTACCCCAACTCGCCGGAGGATTACAGCGACGCCGATGCCCTGAAAGTTCTTGAGCGGGTCCAACTGAGCCGACTCGCTCACGACCTCGGCGCAATAAAACGGTGGGACAAGGAGTTGACTCTGGACGACCAGTGGCGTCTCGTGCTTGGCCGTGTCCTCCTTCACCGCCCTGATTGGGTCATCTACGATGAATTGATCGCAGAACTCGACGAGGAAAACAGGAAGATCGCGGTGTCGATCTTCTCGTCGGAACTGGCGAAGACAACGGTCATCAGCGTTGGCAGGCAGGCGCCGGAGCAAGGGTTCTATCAGCGGACTTTTGCCCTGCGGACGCGGTTGCCAGGACTGAAGCTCCCGCTGCATTTTCAGGACAGTCAACCCGCCCATGCCACAGAAGCTCCAGAACCTGATACACAAGCACAGATTGCAGACTTCGCCACTATAAACGAGGCGCCATGAACGAGATGACGGGGCACAGCCTCGGAAAGCCCGAACGTATCGGCGACGATGCGCTCCTGGATTTGGTACAGCGGCAAACCTTTGCGTATTTTTGGGATTTTGCGCATCCCGAAAGCGGCATGGCCCGCGATCGCTCCGGCCCTGATGGAGGCGGAAGCACCGACCTTCTCGCTGTCGGCGGGACCGGCTTTGGCGTGATGGCCATGATCGTGGCTGTCGAGCGCGGATGGATTTCCCGTGCCGCAGCAATCGAACGCCTGCTCGATATGCTCAGCTATCTCGATGCCGCCGACCAATATAACGGCGTCTTTCCTCACTACCTCGACGGGCCAACCGGAAAGGAAATCTCCTTCTGGGCCGACAATGCGGGCGGCGACCTCGTCGAAACGTCCTATCTGGTCCAGGGGCTTCTGTGCGCACGCCAGTACTTTTGTGCGGGCGATCCGAAGGAGGAGGCGCTTTGCGCCGGCATCGATAACCTATGGGGACAAGTCAACTGGAACTGGCACACGAAGGGCGGCGAGGTCCTGTTTTGGCATCGGAACGACAGGACCGAACAGGAAAACAACCATAGGATTGAAGGCTGGAACGAATGCCTGATCACCTATGTTCTGGCTGCCGCGTCGCCGACATACCCCATCCGCGCCAGCGTCTACCACGAGGGTTGGGCAAACGGCGCGCAGTTCAAGAACGGTAAGGAATATTACGGGATCACACTGCCCCTGGGCCCCGAGTTCGGAGGACCGCTTTTCTTCGCGCATTATTCGTTTCTGGGGCTTGATCCGAGAGGGCTCAAGGACCGCTATGCCGATTATTGGGAGCAGAACCGAAACCACACACTCATCAACTACGAGCATTGCGTCCGCAACCCGCAGCATTATCTGGGCTACGGCCCGGACTGCTGGGGCATAACCGCAAGCGACGGCGACCAGGGCTACTTCCCCCACGCTCCCGATCAAGACCGGGGCGTCATTACACCTACGGCGGCTTTGTCGAGCATGCCCTATACACCGGATCAATCGATGAAAGCGCTGAGACGCTTCTATTATGACCTTGGATCGAAAATCTGGGGTAGATACGGCTTCGTTGATGCCTTCAACGAAACCAAGGGGTGGGTTGCGAGCGACAATCTTGCCATCGATCAAGGCCCGATCATCATTATGATCGAGAATTACCGCACGGGCCTCCTCTGGCGTCTTTTCATGAGTTGTCCCGAAGTCCAGGAAGGGCTACGTGTTTTGGGCTTCGAGGTAAGCCCGGCCATAGCATAGGAGAAGCGACATGCCTCCTGCCGCACAACCGCCGCTGGAACTCTGGGCAGAACAGGAAGCAAAGCATTGCGCGGCAAAGCTGGCGCAATGCATTTCCGCAACGGCGCTCCTTAGAGAGCGGGATTTTTTTGGACAGACGGTGCGGCCTGCGAAAGGCTCTGTCCTGGCAAGCCCCACAAGCACAGTTCCTGACTATTTCTTCCATTGGCTGCGTGACTCGGCGGCGGTGATGGAGGCCGTGCGTATTCTTATCAAGGCCGGAGAGAATGCAGACGCCTGGATCGAGCGCTTCAACGATTTCGTAAAGTTCAGCCTCGACCTGCGCCATGTCGGCGGGCGCGCGTTCCTGCAGGATCATCCGGAGTTCCGCAGCAAGGTAGCCCCTGGCTTCCTGCAATATGTCAGGTCTGACGAAGAGATTGCCGCCCTCGAAGGCGACCGCATTCTGGGCGAGCCTCGCTTCAACGCCGACGGCACATTCGATTTTATCTGCTGGAACCGCCCGCAGCATGACGGGCCGGCCTCGCGGGCGCTGACCTGCATGCGGTTCTGGGATGATGGTCTCGTCGATGGCGAGGCCAAGCTGCGATTGAAGGACCTGATTCACCGCGATCTCGATTACACGGCCTACAACGCCCAAGAGCCCTCCTTCGACATCTGGGAGGAAGAACGGGCGCAGCACTATTATACAGCGCTGGTCCAATTCGCCGCCCTTGCAAAAGGAACGCGCTGGGCCGAAGCCGAAATCAGCTTGAACTGCGCGGAACACTATCGAGAGAAGGCGCTCGGCCTTGCCGAGCTTTTGCACCGTTTCTGGTTTGACGAGGGCGGATTCATCCGCAGCCGCCTTCCCCACGATGGCGTCGAAAGCGAAAAGGCTCTCGACTTCGCCGTCATTCTCGGCGTTCTCCATGCCGGAATTGAGGCCGGTCCGCACAGCGTTGAAGATCCCCAGGTCCGCGCAACCATGGCGAGGCTCGAAGCGCTTTTCGGCCGGGAATACGCCCTGAACCGGGGCAGAGAATCCGGGCTCGTATTCGGGCGTTACAAGGGCGACACCTACATGAGCGGCGGCGCTTACTATTTCTCGACCTTCGGTGCGGCGGAGTATTATTACCGGCTCGCCGCCGCGTCCCCATCGCAGGCTGCGGCCCTCATCGAGAAAGGCGATGCGATCCTTACGCGCACGCGGGAGTTCATGCCGGCCTCGGGGGATTTGTCCGAGCAGTTCGACCAGACTACCGGCGAACAGACTTCGGCGCAGGATCTGTCCTGGAGCTATGCCTGTTTTATAACCGCCTGGGATGCGCGCCAAGCCGCGCTCGCAAAAGCAGACAGCGGCAATGCATAAACGCAGCTTCGACCTGCCGCTGGAAAGTGGCCTCGGCCTCAGGCGCATTGGAAATGCTGCGGGGCTCGATTTCAGCGCGCTTCCCAATGCTTGCGTTTTCGCGCTGGAGCATGAACGGGATGGCCGCCGCACCATGTTAAGCCAGGTGCTCGGCTCACCTCTCGGAGCGGGCATCATGCGCATCCTGCTTCGCGTTGGCGGCGATGAGCCTTGCATCATCGAGGCGGTTGGACCGCGCGCGAAGGTGAATTTCGGGGCGGGGCGGGATCGCTTCGTCTGGGAAGGCGGAGCGGCAGGTCTTCGCCACCGCCTGACGCTCTGGCTTCACCCTTCACAACCGCTTTGGCTGTGGCGGGTCGATGCCGTGAATGAAAGCGGCGGTGAGTTGCCCTGCGACGCCATCCTCGTTCAAGATCTGGGCCTCGGCCCGCGCGGCTTCGTTATGAATAACGAGGCTTACGCCTCGCAGTACATCGACCACACCGTGCCACGCCATCCGCGCTTCGGGCCGGTGGTGATGAGTTGCCAGAACATGGCCCAGGACGGGTTGCACCCTTGGGCAGCGCATGGATGCTTCAACGCGGCGGCCGGCTTCGCAACGGATGCGCTGCAACTTTTCGGTCCCGCCTATCGCGATGCGGATGAGATTGCGCTCGGCTTTGGAGCGAGTCTTCCCGGCGTCCGCCTTCAGCATGAGTTGGCTTGCGCAATTATTCAGTCGGTCAGTCAGCGGCTGAGGCCCGGCGAAAGCGCGGCCTGGACCTTCTTCGGCTTGTACGACCCGGATCATGCGGGGCCGACAGGCGAGATTGATCTTTCGCGGATCGATGCGGCCGAAGAAGCGGCGAAAGCTTTCTCGCAAGCCGAGACGCCGCTGGAGGCTCCGGTCCGAAGCATCCTCCAAGATGCACCGCCGCTCGTCTGCCTCCAGACGCGCGAAGAGTCTCACCCCGAACGCATCCATGAAGAGCGGCAGAACGGCGAACTCTATTCCTACTTCGTGAGCGACGGGCCGCGGAACCGCCACGCCGTGCTGCATGAGAAGGATCGCCTCGTAAGACGACGCCATGGGACGATCATCCGCAGCGGCCAGGACCTTCTGCCAAGCGACACCACGCTTTGTGCAACATGCTGGATGCATGGCGTTTTCGCGTCCCAGCTTACCATCGGCAACACATCGTTTCACAAACTCTTTTCCGTCTCGCGCGATGCCTACAACATCACGCGCGCCAGCGGGCTTCGCGTGCTGGCCGAAATCGACGGCGCGTGGCGGCTGCTGACCCTGCCGTCGCGTTTCGAAATGGGGCTCAGCGATTGCCGCTGGGAATACCGGCATAACTGCGGCGCGATCAACGTTCATGTCATTGCGTCCGGCGCAGAGCCAGCGCTGCAATGCACGATCGAGGTCGAGGGGCCGCCCTGCCGTTTGCTTGTGTTCGGCCATCTCGTGCTGGGCGAACATGATCTCGCCCACGCCGGGCGGGTCGAGATTGACTGCGACGCCAAGCGCGTCGCTTTCCGGCCCGATCCGGATTGGCTTTGGGGCCAGCGCTACCCCGACGCCGTCTATCACCTTGTAACGAGCACGCCTGCCGCGATCGAGGCGGTCGGCGGCGACGAGCTTCTCTGCCCGGACGGCGAGCCGCGCGGGATGCCCTACGTCGCCTTCAAGACGCATCTCACGAATGAGGTCCGGTTCGCCGTTGTGGGTTCCATGACCGACCCCGCGGAGGCAGAGCGCCTCGCAGACACCTATGCCGCGCGCGTCGAGCCCGCGCAGATGCTGGAATCCGCGAACGCTTTCTGGTCTCGCATTACCCGAAACGCTCAACTCACAGGGCGAAGCGCCAGCGTTACCGAGTTCAATACGCTGTTCCCCTGGCTCGTCCATAACGCCCTCGTCCACTTGAGCGTGCCGCATGGCCTCGAACAATATTCGGGGGGTGCGTGGGGCACGCGCGACGTGTGCCAGGGACCCATCGAGTTCCTTCTCGCTCTTGGCCACGATGAGGCGGCCAAGAACATCCTGCGCCGCGTTTTCGCCCGCCAGCGCCGGTCCGATGGCGACTGGCCACAATGGTTTTTCCTGGAGCCGTACTCGTTCATTCAAGCGGCCGACGCGCATGGCGACATCATCGTCTGGCCGCTGAAGGCGGTGTGCGACTATATTGAGGTCACGGACGACGTTGCCTTCCTGTCCGAGCCCGTCCCGTGGGGCACGGGAAGCGGCGCGGGCGAAGCGGAAGCTTGGACCAGCATCGCAGGCCACATCGAGGCGTTGCTCGACGGGGTGGCCGCGCGCTTCATTCCAGGCACGCATTTGCCGCGCTACGGACACGGCGACTGGAACGACACTTTGCAGCCGGCCAATCCCACATTGCGCGACTGCATGGTCAGCAGTTGGACCGTTGCCCTGCTTTTCTGGCAGGTCTCGCGATACGCCAATGTTTTGCGGCGGGCTGGCTTGGCCGGCGAGGCCGAGCGCCTTTCAAGACTAGCAAATGCCATCCGCGAGGACTTCAACCGCTACCTCATTCGTGATCGCGCCGTGGCCGGTTATGCTCACTTCGATCCCGAAGGAGGCGAGCCCGACCTTCTGCTTCACCCGAGCGATCCGAGGACCGGCGTCAGCTACTCTCTCATCCCGATGACATGCGCGATCGCCGGGGGCCTTTTCACGGCGGAACAGTCGCAGCATCACCAGGAACTTATTCGCAAGCACCTGACCTTCCCGGACGGCGTGCGCCTCATGGACAAGCCCCTGCCCTATCATGGCGGGGACGAACGCATCTTCCGGCGCGCCGAGTCTTCCCCATTCTTCGGACGCGAGGTGGGGCTCATGTATGTCCAGGCCCATCTCCGCTATTGCGAGGCCCTGGCGATCCTCGGAGATGCGGATGCGCTGCTGGAAGGACTTGACAAAGTCAGTCCTGTTGCGGTGAACGAAGCGGTCAAAAACGCCGCCCTTAGGCAGCGAAACGCCTACTTCACCAGCAGCGACGCGACATTCGGCGATCGCTATGAAGCGTCGGCCGAATGGGAGCGAGTCAAGGCCGGTGCGATCCCTGTCGAAGGCGGCTGGCGGATTTATTCCGGCGGTCCCGGCCTGTTCATCGATCTTCTCGTTCGCCGGCTGGCGGGCAGGCGGCGGTTTCGCGGCGCAGAAATACTCGTTCCCGTTGTCGCAGACAGCAAAAGCGTTGGCATTGAGCTGGATGCGAAAGCCCATTGTAATATCTCGTAAAATTGAGAATTTAGCCAAGTCCACACTTAAGTAATAATCCTATTGTCTAGCTTGAAGCAATGAGCCTCCTCTTGAGACAAAAATAGAGTCCAAGTCTCCGAAAATAAATAAAGGGAGGATCTTATGGTTCGTAACTTTGTGGCAGTTACATTAGCAGCGTTTTTGATAAGCTTGACAGGCTCTGCCTTTGCGCAGACTTCCGGCACCGCCGCTGAAGCGAAGGCCTTGCTCGAAAAGGCCGTCGCGGCGATAAAGGCCGACGAGAAGAAGGCCATCGACGATTTCAATAACCCCAATGGCGGTTTCCGCGATCGCGATCTCTACGTGTTTTGCGCAGAAGCCCCGGGCTATAATTTCGTCGCCCATCCTAAGCCTGAGCTGAGGGGAACGCCTCTTGCCGCGCTGGTTGACAAAAAGGGCAAGAAGCTTGGGGAAGAGCTGATCAAGACAGCTGCCGACGGCAAGATTGGGGAGGTGGAGTATATGTTTCCGCGCCCCGGTGGAACGGAGCCTGTTGAGAAAGTTACCTTTGTGACCAAGGCTGGCAACGAGATTTGCGGCGTCGGCTACTACAAATAGCACTATTGCCGTGGCCGGGCTCGACCCGGCCACATCGCCATGCGTGAAAAGCATGACGACCATGCGAAGCCAGCAAAAATGCCAATCACCCCGTATCGCCAGCGATCGTACTCTAGGCTTAGAGCCCGTCCGATACCTTGATACGTTTGTATCTTCAAGGCCGTCTCACCCATCCCTTTGCGGAGCCGCCAGGATTCGACGGATTTCTGGTGTTGCCGATACATCCGACGACAAACATCCAAGCATGAAATTCGCACAAACCCCTGGCATTCCGTCTAAAGAAGGGGTATGAATTGGTATACAGTCGACGTAATGCAGGCGAAGCCCCATTCAAATCAGCGGCTTGCCTCGCAGGCCATATGAGGCTGATTGCATATTTAGCCAAATTATTCCATCATATGATTGAAAAAATAAATCTACATTGAGAACAAGATTGAGCCCTTTCCTCAATACGCTTGTTCGCTTATTACATAAGAAAAATGGCATTGTTTAGCATTGCAT
This sequence comes from uncultured Alphaproteobacteria bacterium, assembly GCA_963764115.1. Taxonomy (GTDB): domain Bacteria; phylum Pseudomonadota; class Alphaproteobacteria; order Rhizobiales; family Rhodomicrobiaceae; genus Rhodomicrobium. The sequence continues at coordinate 87,068 of CAVXRT010000023.1, read as the reverse complement.
CAACTGTAGCTTTCTTGCGTATAATGAATAATTGTTATTTGATTAAGTGCTTCAAACTGTCCATTGCATTTATTTGAGGTTTGCCGCAGATAAAAATTTAAGCTTCCCAGCGGAACAAAAGTCGTTAGATTACGTACTCATTAAATAAGATTGATAGGTTGCATATTTGCCTTGGCGTCAATCGCAGGCAAGTATTTGTTGTTGCGATAACCGATTTTTACAACCTCTAAGCTCTCAACCATACGGGAAGGCCGGCCGCTTCGGAACGCAAGCCTTCCGCAGAAAATGGAGATCTGGATACCCGCAATGTCGGTCGGGAATGAAGGAAGTGGCGGCAAAACCGCCAAAGGCAAGAGCAGGAAAGCATCTGCTATGAACTCGGCTTCAAACGCCAAAGTCAAGCAGGGCGGTCAAGGGCGTGTGAAAGACCCGTCACGCGATAGGCGCCTTGCGAACAACAGGACGGGCCCAACTGGCCAGGGGCGCGTCAAGGACAGCGCTCAAGACAAGCGTCTTGCTCAAAACCGGCCGGGCCCGACGGGACAAGGCAGAGTAAAGAGCCCGGAGCACGACAAACGCCTTTCGGCGAACCGTGACGGCCCCACGGGGCAAGGGCGCGTAAAAGACCCCAAACATGACCGTCGCCTGTCTGAAAACCGGGCCGGCCCCACAGGGCAAGGCCGGGTTAAGAACCCCACACGGGATAAGCGGCTTCGCGACAATCGCACAACCTGAAAGTGGTGGGTAGAGGCAGGATTCGCCGAGGACGGGGCTTGTGCGCAAGGTGATTTTGCCGCAAGCTACACAAAAGTGCGTATTTATGATTGCCTGTGACGGAACGATTTGGTGAGCCGGTTGTTCGGGTGTCCTGACTGGTACTAAAATCTTTAGCAAAGTCTTCATTGTAAAATCATGCCGATGACAGAGCAGAAAAAGCTTGGCGATTCCAGCGGCGTCAATCCCAGGCAAGCCGAAATCCTCAAGGATGAAGCGCTGGCGGCGACGGTGTCGGCGTACCTCGACGGCGAGCTTGAGGGCAAAGATCTCGAGGAATTCGAAGCGCTCCTGAAACGCAACGCGGCGCTCGAACGCGAGGTGCAGGATATGCGCAACATAGAGTTGCAGCTCACGGAGATGGGCGCCGACATTCTTTCGGAACCCGTGCCGGACGCGATGCTAGAGGCGCTGTCCAAAGTCGATCGCCGCTAGGAGGAAGCCGCACTCCCGAGCACCCTGATTTGGTTCCCGATGGGAAATGCCAGGATGGCCCGAGTCCCCGGGGTGAGGTTTTCGTAGCGCAGGCACCCCTCCAGTTTGTCGGCCATCCCGTTGATGATCCGCTGACCGAGGCCACGGCGGTTTTTTCCTTCCAGCTGATCGATACCCCCTACCCCATCGTCCTCGACCACCAGTTCGATCTCGAGCGAACGAGCCCGAAGCATCACCCGGACATGTCCGCCTTCTTTCGGGTAGGCATGTTTCAAGGCGTTCAGGACCAGCTCTGTGGCTACTATTCCTATGGCGACGGCCGAATCCGGTCCCGTCTGGATCTGGTCGCAGACAAGGGAGATGGTGCTTTGATGGTAGCCGCCGCCTGAGCTAACGTTTTCCAGGTCTCGGATGAGGCTCGACAAATACTCGGCAAGCGAAACCCACCGGACATCGAGGGACGTGTAGAGCGAACGGTGCACGCGCGCCACCGCCAGGACGCGCCCATTGGCCTCCTTCAGCGCCGCTTTCACATCAGCATTCTTCGACATATCACCCTGGAAATGCAGGAGGGAGGCAATAAGTTGAAGGCTGTTGCTGACCCGGTGATTGACTTCGCGCAGGAGAAGCGCGCGCTCCTCCGCTAGCGCCTTGAACTCGTCCCTCGCGATTCGAACCTCGGCTTCCGCACGCTCCTTGTCCCTCTTGATGCCTGTCGCAAACATCGCATTGGTCACTGCATTTTCGAGCAGAATCAGAAAATCGCCGTGCACATCCTTCACTACGTAATCCGCTGCGCCGGCCTTCAGCGCCGCCACGGCCACCCGGCTATCCTGACTGCCGGTCAGGTAGACGACCGGAGGCGCCCCTCGCCCCGACTGTAACGCCGCCAAAAGCGCAAGCCCGTCCTGCTCCGGTAAGACGTGATCGAGGACGATCACATCGAAATTATTCTCCTGCGCAGAGGCAAGGCCTGCTTCCGCGGCATTTGCCGCCACAACCTCGAACCCGGCGCGACCCATGTGGTTCTTCACGAGCCTGCAAAAGCCGTCGTCGTCGTCGATGATAAGGATGCGCGGCTTGCGATTAGGCATTAGGGCCCGGAACCTTGATCACGGAGAAGAAAAGGCCAAGCTGCCGTATCGCCGTTGCGAATTGCTGGTAATCGACAGGCTTGGTTATGTACACGTTGCAACCGAGGTCGTAACAGCGCTGGATTTCCGACTGGTCGTCCGTCGTTGTAAGAACAATGACCGGCGCCACCTTCAGATGGCCGTCGTTCTTGAGATACTCAAGGATATCAATGCCAGAGACGTCGGGTAAATTCAAATCCAGGAGCACGAGAATTGGGTTGAGGTCGGCGGGTTGCGCCTGAAGCTGATTGAGATAGCCGAACGTCGACGCACCATCGGAAAAGTGGATAATTTCATTGGTCACGCCCGCGCGCCGGATGTTCCGCTCGATGAGGCGTGCGTGCCCCTCATCATCCTCGACCATGACGATTGTCACCGGCTTGTTCATGCCGCCATCCTTTTTTGAGACGCTGGCGTGGACGGAAGAGTCAGCCTGAACGTGCTGCCGTGTCCAAGCGCGGACTCTACCGTCACCGTTCCGCCGAGCCTCCGCACGAGCGCCGAGACATAGGCGAGGCCCATCCCCTCCCCGGGCACATCCTGCGGACCGGACCGCCGGAAAAGCTCGAAAATCCGTCGATGGTCCCTGGGATCGACCCCGCGCCCATTGTCGGAAACGCTGTAAATAATGTCATTGCCCCGCGAGCACCCCTCGACCCGGATCTCTCCTCGCCCGGGGTTCAGGAACTTGATGGCGTTTTCGATGAGGTTCGAGAAGATCTGCTCAAGCGCGAGACGATCCGTGACAATGCCGGGCAGAGCGCCGACCACGACGCTGGCCTCCTTCTCCCTGATTTGATGGGCTACGCCGGCGACGACCCCCTCCACGATCGCTTTCGCGTCGACTGGCTCGGGGTTCAACGGCCTGCTGCCCTCGCGCGAGATTTTCAGGATCGCCGCGATCAGGCGATCCATGCGCGCGATCGAGCTTTTGATGAAGCCGAACGCTTCGTCGAAATCCTTGCTCAGCACTTCCGACCCCGCGAGCGCGTTCGCCGCAGCAAGCTTCTCGAAAAGCTCCGTCCTCAAGGTTTCCAGCTCTGAAGTGAAGCCCATGATGTTGACGAGTGGCGACCGCAGATCGTGGCTGACGATGTAAGCGAAACGCTGGATCTCTTCGTTGGCGCGTTTGAGCGCCGCCGTTCTTTGCGCGACCGTTTCCTCAAGGTCGACATTCGCCTTGGCGAGCGCGTCCTGAGCTTCACGCATGGCGGCGTTGGAACGCAGCAAGAGCCAGAGCGAGAGGAACGAGAATGTCAAAACGAGAAGGGCGCCGATGCCGTCAATGAAGAACTTGAAGTTTTGCAAGCGTGCCGTGCTTGCTTCGCAGTTCCGGATGAAGGAACTGCCTTCCTCCTGGATCGACCGGACGTCACCCTCGATCTTGTCCGTAAGTTCTCGCCCAACGCCATTTCTGACAAGCGCGACCGCGGCATCACGCTGCTGGGCTTTCACAAGCGCGATCGTTTTCCTCATCTCTTCAAGTTTTGCCGCTAAAGGATCAAAAAGAGCTGCGACCTTGTCTTTGACGTTCAACGTTTTCGGCGCCGCATCCTGCAACTCATGAGCCATCGGCATGAGGAGACCCGTCTTTTTCTCATAGGGTTCGAGAAAATCCTGCTCACCCGTAATGAGATAGCCCCGCTGGCTGCTTTCCACGGTGCGCAAAAGCTGCACGAACTTCGTCAGTTTCTCGTTGTATCCGTTCAGTTCATCCGCCGTATCGGTATCTGTGAGGACCCGTTGGGTCAGCCAGAATGAAAAGCCGGTCAGGAAGAGGAGAATGAGCGCCGCAACGCCAATGAGTGTCGCTTCGCGTCGGGCTTTGCGAAGAAGCTCTCGAAATTGTCCGAAAGAGCCAGTTCTCACGCGCGCTCTCTCATGCACCGGGCAAATCATTAAAGAATATAAGATGGGCAAAGGATAAAGACTACGAAACCTGCTCCGGTATTATCTTATCGCCGTTCACATACTCTTCAAGGCGCTGCCTCGCCCGGCTGAGGCGGCTTTTCACCGTCCCGACCGGGCAATTACAAACAGCGGCCGCCTCCTCATAGGACAGCCCTTCCGCAGCGATGAGAATAATCGCCTCGCGCTGCTCGGGAACGAGCCCGCCCAGGCCTTTCAGGACATCTTTGAACTCGATATATTTTTCTTGCGTCGCGCGGAACTCAAGGTTTACCGGATCGACGTCGTCGAGAGGGGCTGTCTGATGATACTTTTTGTATCGGATGTCGTTGTAAAAGCTGTTCCTGAGAATGGTGAACAGCCAGGCGCGCAGGTTGGTGCCCTCCTGAAACTTATCGAGATTTGAAAGAGCTTTCACGAGGGTATCCTGGACGAGATCGTCCGAGTGCTGTGCGCTTTGCGTGAGTGAAAGCGCGAAAGCCCTGAGATTGGGAATCCATCTGACAAGCTCTTCTCGAAGGTTCGCATTGCCTGGATTACTCATCTACTTGCGCTCCTGCTTTCCGAGTTTGTCGATAAGGCGGAGCATCTCTTCCGGAACCGGCTCTTTCAGGAGCGCTTCGTAGAGTTTGACGACGCCGGCTGTGAAGCGAGCGTCGTCCAACGCCGCGCCCCCGTCCTGACCATCGCTTGTCGGCTCTCCGCCGTCACCACTGTCGGAACTCGCGGGCCGATCCTTGCCAGATCTTTCGAAAACGTCTGAAATGGAATTCATATGAGGTGATTGGATCTGATGATCGTTCAAAAGGGTTGTGGGCTGAGGCTGTTGCGCCTGTTGCGCGGGCAAAGGGGTCTGCCCATCGCTCTTATTTCCTTCTTCCATAATAAGTTCCTTGTTGTCTGGAGATCGCCGGAGCACCGGACAGGGAGGATGAAGATATCTTCACAAATGGCACGTTTGCGGGAACACGGCGACCGGCTGTTTGTTGCAAGTGGACTCTGCCTGGGCAATTATTTTGGGGTAAGCAAAGATGTCAGTCTCGCAATCGATCGCTCCGCACCTACCTTCGCTGCGCCGTTTCGCGCGTGCGTTGTCCGGCTCCCAGGAGAGCGGCGATGCTTACGTCGTGGCCCTTCTCGAAGCTCTCGTGGAGAACCCGTCAATATTTCCCTCGAATATCGATTCAAAGATCGCGCTATATCAAATCTTCCTGAAAATCTGGAATTCCGTGGATGCAAATGCATTCCCAAACTTTAAATTCGAAAAGTCCGAGATGGTGCGCGGTTTGCAAACACTGACGCCGAGAAGCCGGCAGGCGTTCCTGCTTTTGTCGGTTGAAGGCTTCGATGCCGACGCGATCGCTCAAATCCTTGAGACTGACCAGGAGGATGTGTCCGCGCTTATCGCCGCTGCAGATCACGAAATCGCAAATCAGATTGATTCTGCGGATATACTCATCATTGAAGACGAGCCGCTCACGGCCGCTCATCTGGAAGAGCTGGTCCAAAGCCTTGGTCATGAGGTGACTGGCGTCGCCCGAACTCACCGCGACGCCCTGCAACTCGCCCGTAACAGGAAGCCCGACCTCATTCTCTCCGATATCCAGCTCGCCGATGGAAGCTCAGGCGTCGAGGCCGTCAACGAGATCCTGGGCGAGCTTGAGGTGCCCGTGATCTTCGTAACCGGTCATCCGGAAATGCTGCTCACCGGCAGAAAGCCGGAGCCCACATTCCTCATAGCGAAGCCGTTCAATGCCGAGACTGTCAAGGCCGTGATCGGACAGGCGCTTTTCTTCGAGGTCCGATCCCGCAGGAAGGTCGACGCGGGGCTTCCCCAGGCCCAGGCCGAAAGCCGGTCAGCGCTCTAGAAGCTGGCCTGAATTTGAAGCTGATTGGACAAGCGCAAGCACGCGGTCTTTGATATTCTCGATGTTGAACGCGGCGTGCAGGGTTGCGTCACGCAGGCGGCGCCTCTTTCTTCAGCTCCCAGGTACGCGCTCATGGAAACTCCGCCCACCCTGTTAGTGCCCGGCCTCGGCGCCGATTCCCGCCTCTACGACAAGCAAATCCCCAGCCTGTGGCAATTCGGGCCTGTCATGGTCGCCAACCAATCCCTTCGGGACTCGATGGCGGGTATCGCTCGAGACATTCTGGCCCACGCGCCGCCCCGATTTGCACTCGCCGGCTTATCGATGGGCGGCTACGTCGCGTTCGAGATCATGCGGCAGGCGCCTGAGCGTGTCCGCAAGCTTGCCTTGCTCGACACCACGGCGCGCCCCGATACGCCCGAACAGACGGAGCGCCGCAAAATGCAGTTCGAGATGGTGAAGGCGGGGAGGTTTGCGGAAATACCCGGCATGCTTTTTCCGGCGCTGGTCCATGCGAACCGCCGCAACGACACGGCATTGCGCGCGCTCGTAGACGATATGTTTTTCGCCTTGGGTCCGGACGCTCACATGCGCCAGCAAACCGCGATCATGGGCCGACCGGATTCTCGCCCAAGCCTGTCCGCTTTCCGCTGCCCGGTGCTGGTTCTCGCCGGCGATGGCGACGAGCTTACGCCGCCTGCGGTCGCAAAGGAGATTGCGGACGCGATTGCAGGGGCCCGGCTTGTCATTGCGCCTGACTGCGGCCATCTCTCGACACTCGAGCAGCCCGACTTCGTGAGCCGCACTCTTGTGGAATGGCTCCGGACGGATTGAAGGATGCAGAACTAAAATGGTTAAAGCTGAATGGAACGGAGCGATCATCGCTCAGTCGGACCAGACGGTTGTGGTCGAAGGAAACCACTACTTTCCTGCCGACGCCGTGAACAGGCAGTATCTAAGACCCAGCGAGACAACGACGAAGTGCCCATGGAAAGGGACGGCCCACTACCACACGGTCTCGGTGGACGGAAAAGATAACCGCGACGCAGCCTGGTATTATCCCGACCCGAAACCGGCAGCAGCTGAGATCAAGAACCGGATCGCGTTCTGGAAGGGCGTCAAAGTCTCTTAGGAGTGGCGGCGGCTGTGAGGGCGGAGCCTGATCAGCGAGCGCGGCGGTCCTAAGAGACCCGGCGAGGCAAAAAGCGCTGAGGCGAGGCGCTGTTGATAAACGCCCCGCCTCTTGATCATGAGCGTATTTCGGACCAGCCCAAAAAATCGATCTGGAACGATTGACAACCAAGGGTGCCACGAGCCCAAATCTTGCGGTTGCTCACCATAACCTCAGCCACGGTTTCAGGCCCATCGAAGCGGAGGGGGGTTACGCCATGCAGAGGGGAGTAAAGCAACAACGCTGAATTGTTGGGTTCGATTCTTGAGATCCGGATTGTGGCGTTGACGGCGCGATCCGGGTATTCCATCGGAAATGCAATTGGAAAATCATCTTTGATCTGAAGATTGGGCATGCGAGTTTTCGCTTTCTTCGGTTCGAATCAGAAACGGTGAAGATAGCGAGTGGCGGGGCGACCGTCCTTTTCGCAGGGCTTATCATCCCACTTTTTGAACTGCTTTTTCCTAAATTCATAAAAAGACCTTATTCGAGATGCCGAAAAACATCTTTCACTCCGAAAGCCTCCGCGGCCTTATTTTCCCGCTCAGTAGCAACGCATGTTCAGTTCGAAACGAGTTCGGAAAAATGCCGCGCAACGGCGCTGGCAAAGCCAGGCGCCTCGGCGATCAGCGCCTGCCGGGGTCGCATGCTCCCGCGACATATAGAAGCTTCCGCTGGCATCCCCGGCTGCGAAGCTCAAATAAAGTTAGGCAGTTCTCGCCCGCAGCCAAGCCGATTATTTGTGCCTTATTTGCAACAGATAGCAAAAATAATATCTTTGCGATACCTTACGGCGAAGGTAGAGGCGGCAGAAGCTTGGTATCCCGGCAGGAACTTAAATGATTCACGGCGCCGATGGGGCTCGATCTTTGCTTTTGTGAGCCGATCGCTCTAGTAGAAATTTCACCGCCGGATGCAGCCTCCGGCAAGAACATGCCCTGTTCATTCAGCACTCACGCAAGAACCGGGATCATCCTTATACGGTAGGCGATGCTAAAGAAGCTCATTATTTCGACTGTTCGATTTTGCGCGGGACGGCCCTGGTCCGTGATCGCCGTTGGAATTCTCCTCGCAGCTGTTTCGGTAGTCTACATGGCTAACCGGTTCGAGATAAATACAGACATCAGCAAGCTCATATCCAATGACCTGCCCTGGCGGCAAAGAGAGCTCGACTTCTTCCGGGCGTTTCCAGCGACAGAGACGACAATTATCGCGGTTATCGACGCGCCGACGCCGGAACTCGCCGATGACGCGGCGCTGAGGCTCAGTGAACGGCTTGCGCAGGAAAAAGAGGTCATCACGAGTGTTCGCCAGACGTCAGGCGGACCGTTCTTTCGGAGAAACGGGTTCCTTTTTCTTCCCGAGAACGAACTGAGGGAGACTCTCGGCCAATTAACGAAGTCCCGCCCCCTGCTTGAGCCCCTCGCAGCCGACCCGAGCCTGCGCGGGATCACGGGAGCCATAACCCTGACGCTGAAGGGCGTTCAGGGGCGGCGCATCACGCTCGACAGCCTTGCCCCGGAATTCAACGCTTTCTCGTCCGCCATCGAGAATGCGGTAAACAACCGGCCTGCCTGGTTCAGCTGGCGCGAGGCGCTCAGCGGGCAGCCTTCCACGCTCCGGGAAACCCGTCAGTTCCTCGAGATCGAGCCGATCCTGAACTACAACTCGCTGGAGCCGGGTGAGGATGCCTCGGACGCCATCCGTAAGACCGCGTCGGAGCTGGGCCTTCCTCGGGACGGCGTGACCGTCCGTTTGACAGGCGCCGTCCCCATCGCAGATCAGGAGTTCGGGACGCTCAAGGAGGGGGCGGCGCTCAACACGGCGCTGACCATCCTATCGGTTCTGATCATCCTCTGGCTCGCGCTTCGTTCCGCGCGGATCATTTTCGCCGTCTTCGTCGCCCTTTTCATCGGGCTTGCGATAACGGCCGCGCTGGGCCTCGCCTTGGTTGGCGCCTTCAATCCGATTTCTATCGCATTCTTTGTGCTTTTCGTCGGCATCGGCGTGGACTTCGGCCTGCAATTCAGCGTCGGCTACAGGGCGGAGCGTTACGAGAACAACAAATTGACCCCGGCTCTCGTCGCGACCGCCGACCATACAGGCGGCCGTCTCGTGCTAGCAGCCATGGCGACCGCCGCCGGGTTCTTGTCATTCACGCCAACGGCTTATAAAGGCCTCTCGGAACTCGGCGAGATTGCAGGCGTGGGCATGCTTATCGCTTTTGTCACCAGCATCACAGTGCTGCCCGCGCTGCTTCGCCTTCTCAATCCGCCGGCGGAACCCTATCAGCTCGGCTATGCCTTCCTGGCGCCCGTCGACCGCTTTCTCGAACGCAACCGCATGGCGGTGCTTGTCGGAACGCTTTGCGTCGTCATCGCCGGGTTGCCGCTCCTGCATTGGCTGCGTTTCGACTTCAATCCCATGAACCTGCGCAGCCCGAACGTGGAGTCGGTCTCGACCTATCTTGACCTGAAAAAAGACCCCGAGACGGCTGGGCGCACCATAGAAGTGCTGACGCCCTCGGTCGCGGATGCGGACGCGCTTGCGGCGAAGCTCGGTGCGCTGCCCGAGGTGTTGAGAGCCATGACCTTGAGCAGTTTCGTGCCGGAGGGCCAGGACAAGAAAATGCTCCTCATAAGCCAGGCGGCAGCCGAACTGAACGAGACGCTCAACCCAAAGCAGGAAAAAGCGCCGCCTGCGCCGACAGATCAGGAAATCGCCGGCAGCCTCGAAGGCGCTTCCAATTTCTTGAGCGTCATCGCAAAGCGGAGCCCCGGAACGAAAGGCGTGCAGGCCGCGGAACGCTTGTCAAATGCGCTTTCCGAACTGGTGAAAGCGAGCCCGGAAGCGCGGGCGAGAGTTCGCCGAGGCGCTTGTGAGGCCCCTCAAAATGACGCTGGATGACGTCCGGCTCGGTCTTGATCCCGAGAAAATCACGCTCAATTCACTGCCGCACACTCTTGTTTCAAGCTGGAAGGCGCCTGACGGCCGTGTACGGATTTCCGTGTCGCCCAGGGGAGATTCCAACGATAATGAGGTTCTGCGGAATTTCGTCGATGCCGTGACTGCCGTGACCCCCGATGCAACGGGAGAGGCCATTGGCATTCAGAAGGCCGGTGACACCATTGTCAACGCGTTCATCGAGGCTGCCATTCTGGCGCTTGTCTCCATCGCTTTTTTGCTCTGGGTCGCTTTGAGGCGTTTGTCCGACGTAGCGCTGACCCTTCTTCCGCTCATGCTCGCCTGCGTCGTCACCCTTGAGCTTTGCGTGATCTTGGACATGCCGCTGAATTTCGCGAATATCATCGCGCTTCCCCTTCTTCTCGGCGTCGGCGTCGCGTTCAAGATTTACTACATCATGGCGTGGCGCGAAGGGCGAACCGGGCTTTTGGCCTCGCCGCTCACGCGCGCCGTCTTCTTCAGCGGCATGACGACCGCCGTGGCTTTCGGCAGCCTGTGGCTCTCGAACCATCCTGGGACGTCGAGCATGGGCAAGCTGCTTGCCCTGTCGCTCGTGAGCACCATGGCGGCCGCCGTCCTGTTCCAGCCCCTCCTCATGGGTCCGCCACGGGAAGTCGAAAAACCGGAAGAAGCAGAAGACGGGACGCCAGCGAAGGCCAAAGCAGAAAGGCCGCCTTATTTGGCGACCCCGGAGCACACAGCCTGATCGGAGGGCGAGCCTTTCGTCAGCGGAACGCGGGTCCAATCCTCGCCCCCGCAAAACAGCCCGCCGAGCACGCAGCCCTCGATGCGTAGAATGTCAGGGCTCTTAAGACTGATATAGGATGTATAGGTCTGGCCGTTTTGCGCATTATAGACCTCACCTTCCCATTGCTCGTCCGAGGGCTGCATATTGGTGAGAATGGGCATGCCCATCACGGAGCGGTTGCGCTTGGCGGGGTCGGGGTTGTTCTCATCCTTTCCGGGGGGGCCTTTAGTCCAGTTGATGACACCCCACAGGGCCTTTCCGCAAGGAACGACACGAATATGGGCCGTGCCGTCTTGGACCTGCCACTCTCCGACGGGCGACTGGGCCGCCGCTGCTCCAATCGTGCCTAGGCTGAACATGGCTGCAATCATAAGTTTGTTCACGGTATAAGTTACTCCCGTTTGCTCCGCCCGCGTCATGTTCCTTCAATGTGGATTTTCTTTGATCTTTGGACGAGTTATCGCTTTCGGCTCCCTGTCAGAGGGCTTCTCAACGATTATTTCAGAAAAACATAAAATCTGATCCGTTCCGAGGCATGCCTTCGGGAGGCTAAAGCGTCGTCCGCTTGATCGGACGCGGGCCTCGATAGGCTTTTCTGCAGGCACATTGGACCTCACTTCATTCCCCGAATTGGCTTCCCGCTTGCGTTTGCGTCACGGATTTTTCTTGAGTAAGAATTGTATGAGAAAGCGCCTTGCCGGGAAGTTAATGGATAAGTCATTGATATTGCTACGCAAATTTTATGATGGATGGCGCCCCGGCGCACGCGCCGGGCTGACTTCGACCCGTCGTGGTTAACGCGGGAATCAGGGATTATATTTAACGGACTTTTCAGAGCCCACTTAATGCCAAAATTCCGGCATTAAATTCTATTTAATGGGCCGGTCGGCGGTAAAAAAGCGGTTCAATTTCAACGCGTTGGAATCGCCTGCCTACCGCCCTCGTAGGCCTGGTTCTGCGCCGGATAAATGCATTGGTAAGCCTAATCAAGGGTAAATTGGACCGGAAATAAATCGGCGGCGCTCCCGTTAACCAGTTTCACATTAACACTCGGCGCTGCGAACGAACCGTTAACCCGCGTTGCGATTTGTTGGCGCCGATGTCATGGCCGGGCTTGACCCGGCCATCCGGCCTTGAAATCCAAAAAGATGGAGCTTGTCGCCCTGGATGGCCGCCTCAGAGGGCGGCCATGACAACAAGGGGTTTCCGAATAATTTCGGCGCGCTCTCACCACGAGGCATGCGCCGGGCGCCGCCGGAGATGGCGGCGGCCGCGAGAAGCACTTCTGCATCCAATCGGACGCGGGCACGCGGTTGAGTTGAGCCTGCGCCGCTACGGTTCCGATTTCGCGCACCGCACGATCGCTCGGCAGGACGCTGGCCCGCCACGCCATCAAGGCGCGCGCCACGGCTGAAGGCTTAAGGAAACCGCTCTCACACGTCATGGCCGCCCTTGGGGCGGCGATCAAGGCAGCGGCGCAGCACGCTCACGAGCTTTTTCGAATCGACCGGCTTCGTCAGCAACGGGGCTCGCTGGAAGATTTCTGGCAGCTGGTCGCTGGAGTAGCCGGAGAGAGCGATGAAGGGCAGCGATTTCGTATTCAGCACCTCGGCAATCGGCGCCGCGGTCTCCCGGCCGAGGTTCACATCGAGCACGGCCAGATCGCAGCCCTGGGACTCGATAAGCCTTAGCGCAGCCGAGACCGAAGCCGCAGGGCCGACCACTTCAAAGCCCGCGTCCCTCAGATGATCCGCGACATCGAAGGCGATAAGAGGCTCATCTTCGACGACGAGAACCCGCTCGGCCATGTCTCACCTCCCGATCAAAGGTCCCATTATAATATCGAGGGCTTTTTCGCCCGGGCAATCAAGTCGGCGGAAAGCCCCATGCGATCTATGGGTCCGCGACCCATCGAGCCAGACCCGCGCCGGGCCGGCGCCGAGAGGGGCGGGCCGCCCATCCGCCTCACGGAGAACCGCTGCTTTCCAGATTCAGGTTCATACACTTTCCGGCATATTTCAACATGCCCTTTTGCTAAGTCCCCCATATTGCCGACTTTTGTCGCAAGCTCATACGTCTTCCTCGAAGACGCTGATTAACGCAGCGTTGCCGTGATCTTGTCATCTGTTGTGCGCGAAAGGAGGGCGCTGCAGGGGGGGGAAGTTCATGTGAGAGACAGATCAGGAAGACAGAAGGCGACTGTTGGGGGCTAATGCTGGATGGCACCCATCCCTTGAGCATCCAACTCCTGATGATGGCCGTCTTGGCGCCCCTTGCCGGTGTTGGCGCCTATGATTTGAAAATCCGCGGGAGGCGGCCCTATGGCCTGCGTTAGCCCTTGCCGGGACGGTCCTGTGAACTTGAAAGACGGACTTGGCGCGAGGCCCGCTTGCCTGGCCGGGAACGGTAACGAAGCTCAACTTCGCGAATGGAGCGGCCCTCGCGCCATTCCGTCCGCAGGTCGATGGGCCGCGACTCACCCCCTGCGCGAATGCGCTCGTTGAACTTGATGCGCTCGACCTCGCCATCTGCGAACATTACGGTGATTCTGTTCAAGTCGATGCCGTTGCCGCGCACGAGGAGCTTGAGCCGCTTGAATTTGCCCTGTTGACGGCCGACTTCGTTGGAGTCGTGATCGGCGGATAAAAGCGTAACGGCCGAAGCCAATGCAAAACCCTGAACATCGCTCCTCCGGCGCGTATTACACAAAAAATAAGTTGATAAGTTTTCCCCTATGACGTCAAGGCGGCGAAAGCTTCATGGCTTATTTAGCCAGTAGTTCATGGAAGAAAGCTCATTATATCGCTCGACCGGAGGCAATTCAGAAACGGAGCAGTCAGAAATTTCCGTTTAATGTCCGCAAGGGCTGTCTTGCCGCACCGTGTTTCATAGGGAATAGTGAGCGTCTGCTGAGGAGATTCGCGGAATGCGGAGGTTAGGTTCAGTCCTTAATGGCGTGGTGGCAATAAGCTTTCTGCTTTTTGCTGTCGCCATGTTTGGCGGCTTGGACTGGCTTGCCGAGCGGAAGTCAAGCGCGCCCGCCGAACTTATGACAGGAGCGGCCAAAACCGAGGCTTCGCCACTATCCGCGCCCGCCGTTCCATCGCCTGCGGCCACAACCGAGGCTTCGACGCTCTTCGCGCCCGGCGTTCCATCCCCTGCTGCCGCAACCGCTCCCGCTGCTGCTTTTACGCCGCCGCCCGAGCCGAGCCTGGCCCAGGCCACGCCTGCGCCGGACGAACAATTCGCAACCACCGTGATAAAGAGCGATCTCCCGCCACTGCCTCAAGCGCCGGAGGCGGCGATCGTCGATTCCGCGTCGCGTTCACCGCAGGCCATGGTGCGCCTCGCCGCGGCCACGCCACAAATTCCGGCTCCGAGCCTCGCGCACATTCCAGCACTCGTCGCGAAGTTCGCTCCCGCCAAGATTCTGTTTGGCGCTGTCAATGCACCGTCAAAGATGGCGACGCGATCGATCGGCTTCTATGCGAAAGGTTGCCTCGCGGGCGGCAAACCCTTGCCGGTTAACGGCCCGGCCTGGCAGGCCATGCGCCTTTCAAGAAATCGCATCTGGGGCCACCCAACGCTCGTGCGATACATCGAGCGCTTCGCCAAGGACGCCAAGGAGAAGGACGGCTGGCCCGGCCTGCTCGTTGGCGACATGTCCATGCCGCGCGGCGGTCCCATGCCTTTCGGCCATGCGAGCCATCAGGTCGGCCTCGACGTCGATATCTGGTACAGGCCCATGCCCGACCGGGTGCTGTCTGCGGAAGAGCGCGATACCATGCCCATGGAGACCTTCCTCATCGATCCGGGGCACGTGAATCCCTCGGTGTGGACTCCGGGTTTCGCCAAGCTGCTCCGCCGATCCGTGTCCTATCCCGAGGTCGCGCGCGTGTTCGTGAACCCCGCGATCAAGAAGTGGCTTTGCGACAATGTGAAGGAAGATCGCGCCTTCCTGCGCAAGATCAGTCCGATCATGGGGCATGACGACCATTTCCACGTTCGGCTTGTCTGTCCCGCAGACAATCCAGGCTGCCGCAACCAGGCTGCTCTCGCCGCCGACGAGGGCTGCGGCAAGAGCCTCGACGCGTGGATTGCAAAGCTCTCGAAGGAGAAGCCTGTCCCTGTCGCGGCTGCCCCCGCTCCGAAGGCTGGAACAGGACCAACGCGTGCTTCAAGGGCAAAGCCGTTCGTCACCTTGGCGCAACTTCCGCCCGACTGCCGGACCGTCCTGCAGGCCCCTTCGATGACGGCGACGGCCGCCGCCCGATAGACCGGACACCCCGGCGAGGCGGCGCGGCCAAGCATCTGCCCGAGATCAAACCCCTGGCCGCATGACTCGCGGCCAGTTTCTTTCTAGTTTTTGACGCTTATTGGTTGGTCACGAACGGATACCATTGCAGACGCGGCTTGCTCCACTCGTCGCCCCGGCCAATCGAAGCGCGAGCCGGGATCGCAAAAAACCAAGCGCTTCAATCTATACGATCCCGGATAACGCCTGCGGCGTTTCCGGGATGACGATGCTTCCGCTCGCGTAAGAGCCCATGAAAACACTGGCGAATTTTCTCTCTGCCGTCATGGCCGGGCTTGACCCGGCCATCCAGTTAACCTCTGAAATGCTTCGTTCTTTCTGGATGGCCGCCTCGGAGGGCGGCCATGACGATGGAATTGGCGGAAACACCCGGGTAATCAAGTTCCGGGATGACGGGCGGCGATCCGTTGGCGCGTCCGGCAAACTTCTGCTTAGTTTTTGACGCTTATTAAGCGCAAGGACATGGAGGACACCATATGACGGCAGATGAAACGGGGTCGCCGCTTGTCAGACTGCTTCTGACGAAAGCGGGACCTCTCCTCGCGGCGATTGCCACGCTCTTTCTTGCGGCCCTCGCGACGGCGCAAGCACAGACCCAGGACCTGTTCATCCCCATCCCGCAAAACCAGTTCTCGTCATCGGTCACTCCTGAACAGTCTCAGAGGCTTGCCCGGCTCAAGCAGCAACCAACGACCAAGAGCCTGGACCTGGTGGCGATCAACCTCGGCGCGCTGCAAAGCGACACCACCAAATTCAGCTTCTCCGGCGAGCGGGCTCTCACATTTTCAAAGCAGTCCGTCCAAAAGCTGGGCGGCGCCGATGTGATCTGGCAAGGAAAGCTGCCCGGCCTCCCAGGAACGGCAACGCTTGTCGTTCGCGACGGCAACATCACCGGCACCGTTCAGGATGGCTCGAATCTGTTCCATATTGAGCCTCTCGGCGGCGGAATGCACGCCATCGTCAAGGTCGACGCCTCCAAGCTTCCGCCCGACCATCCGCCAAGCGCCGAAAGCAACCAGCAGGATGCGATCACCCCGAAGGAAAACCTGCACCTTCAGAGCGCACCGGCGGGTCGCGGTGACAATCCCGTCGATATCAATGTGATCGTGGCCTATACCCCATCGGCCGAGGCTTCCGTCTCCGATATGAAGGCCACGATCGAACTGGCCGTCGCGGAAGCAAATCAGTCCTACGCGAACAGCGGGATAAGGATCAGGCTCAACCTCGTAGAGGCCTTCAAACTTGCCTACACGGAAGCGGATGCATTTCCGGCCATCGTCGCCGACTTCAAGGACAATCCCGAGATCAATCAGAGACGCAGAGCCGCGCATGCCGATCTCGCAGCCCTTATCGTCAACAGACCGGAGGCTTGCGGCCTGGCGGCGGGGATCATGGCCGACCCGGCAACGGCGTTTGCCGCGGTTCACTACGGATGCGCGACCGGCTACTATTCATTCGCGCACGAGCTTGGGCATCTCATGGGGGCGCGTCACGATGAGGGCCACGACCCCACCGGGACGCCCTTTCCCTATGGACATGGCTTCCAACAGCCCTCGCCATCGGCGAATGCGGCCTTCCGGACCGTCATGGCTTACCAGTGCAAGGCTCCCGACACGTGCGATCCGCGCGTGCCGTACTGGTCAAACCCCGACATCCGTTACAAAGGCGCGCCGGCCGGAGCGACGGCGGACAACAATGCCCGGGTCCTGAACGAGACCGCCGCGACTATCGCCGACTTCAGAAATCACCTGGAGCCGTTGGTGGCCAGCCTCCCCCAAGCTTCGGCCGCCGCGGATGAAAACAAGGCCGCATCTCGCGAAAAGGATGAAGGGCCGTCATTGGTGGGGCAGTGGATCATCAAAGAGAGCGGCGGCGTCCTCAGTATCGACGAGCGCGGCTGGTTTCATCCGGTCCACGGAAGGGCCAGGATTCGCAAGGCTGACGATTCCGCCGACATCAAGGTTTTCTATGAGAGCGGATCGACGCGGTGCTCCTATCGAATTTCATTTTCGGATAACGGAAAAAGACTGGACCTCATCGCCGCCGATACGATGCAGGACCCCGACTACTGCCCCGCTGGAAGCCTGAAAAAGGCCGGCGGCTGAGGCGCCCTTCGCTTATATCAATCGTCAGAACGTTCGACCCATATCGGGCGCAACGGTCCATTAACTCTATTGGGTTCGTTTCGCAAAAAATGCAATTTTTTACAACTCTGAGTAGATATTATCGCAATCTAGGATGGAGCTTAGGTTAATCCTTTGTTTTGGGGCTCCCTGGTATTCTTCATGCCATAAGGGTCGACTTCAGGAAAAGGTCGCGACTTATGGCGTTTCCTATTATTGCACCTGCCAGACCGGCTCGATTCGCGAAGGCTACGCTGATTTGGGCCGCCGCCCGCAAGCCGCACTCCGTTCCGCTACGCTTCACTGCGCGCAGCTTGCGACGTGACCTTCGATGAACCGCCGGAGAAAGGTACAGGGTTGGTTTTGTAAAAAACCACAATAAGTAAGTATGTAAGTGGTTTCGATCCATCTGATCAGGGCTCGACGCAAGCTGAGCAACTCCTTCATACCTCCACGATCTTGACAACGTCGCACTCCGCCAACGAAGCTTAATAAGGCGATAATGGAGGCGCGCATGGCGACGATCGGATTTGTCGGGCTTGGCAATATGGGCGGCCCGATGGCGGCCAATCTCATCAAGGCAGGCCACAAGCTTCGGGTGTTCGACCTGTCGCAGGCCGCGATCGCGAAACTCGCCGGGGCCGGCGCAGAGGCGGCCGCTTCCGCGAACGACGCCGCGCAGGGCGCGGACGCCGTAATCACGATGCTCCCCGCAGGCCAGCACGTGCGCGGCATCTATCTCGGCTCGCAGGGGCTGATCGCATCCGCGCCGCGCGGCTGCCTTCTCATCGATTGCTCGACCATCGACGTGGCGACGGCCCGCGAGGTGAGCGCCGCCGCCGAAGCCTCGGGGTTTGACATGCTCGACGCGCCGGTCTCGGGCGGCGTCGGCGGCGCGGAAGCCGCGACGCTTACTTTCATGGCGGGCGGCAGCGAGAACGCGTTCAAGCGGGCCGAGCCGATTCTGTCCCGCATGGGCAAGGCCGTGATCTACGCCGGGGGGCCGGGGAACGGCCAAGCCGCCAAGATCTGCAACAACATGATCCTCGGCATCTCCATGATCGCGGTCTCGGAAGCCTTCACGCTCGGCGAAAAACTCGGGCTCAGCCACCAGACGCTGTTCGACATCGCGTCCAAGTCGTCGGGCCAATGCTGGTCGCTCACGACTTATTGTCCGGTTCCAGGCCCGGCGCCGACCTCGCCGGCGAACCGGAACTATGCCGCAGGGTTTACCGTAGCTATGATGCTGAAAGATCTGAAGCTTGCTCAGGATGCAAGCCGCATGAGCGGCGCAAACACGCCGCTCGGAGCCGAAGCGGCTTCCCTTTATGGCCTTTTCGCCAGCCACGGGGCGGCCGGGCTCGACTTCTCCGCTATCATCCAGTTTCTGCGCGGGAAATCCTGATCAGGAGGTGTTTCCAATGCACGCCATCACGTAAACAAATCGTAAATGGTGCCTATTGCACACGCTTGCATTATTTCTCGTAAAAGTTGCTACAATTAAGGTGATATTCATGAATTCCCCTCTAGGTTGTGTTCGTGGGTATCTGCAACTTGAGGATGGTTGGTGACATGATCGCCGATTTCGTACGCGTCCAGCCGGACGACCAGACGTTAAAGACAAATTACCTCGTCACACTCCGGATGATCGAGCGGTTGCACCGTCTCCTCCTCGATCTCATCAAGGATGAGTTCGAGCGTGTGGGCCGAACAGACGTCAACAGCGTTCAGGCCCTGCTCCTGTTCAACATCGGAGACGTAGAGCTGACAGCCGGTGAGCTTAAAACACGCGGCCTCTATCTCGGCTCCAATGTGTCTTACAATCTGAAGAAGCTTGTCGAGAGCGGCTACATTCATCATCAGCGCTCGCGCACCGACAAGCGCTCCGTGCGCGTGAAGCTCACGGACAAGGGCAAGGCGATTTCCGAGATGGTGAACCGCCTTCTCGAGCGCCAATTGAACATGCTCGAAAAGGTCGGCGGCGTTTCTGTCCCCGACCTCAAGCACTTCAACCAGATTTCCGTGAAGCTGGAACGCTTCTGGGGCGACCAGATCCGCTACCAGCTCTAGAGAGCCTGCGAGAAACCGTGAAACCTCGCCCTCATCCTTTGGCAGCACAGGATGAGGGCGAGTGTTTGCATTGGGTCAGCTCTCATGGTGAGCCTGTCGAACCATGGCGAGCATCTGATTTTTCAGTATCCTGTCGGGCGTGAAAGCGGCGTTGGGTGTAACAATGCCCAGGCGTCCCCTTGCGCCGGCGCAGGAACCGCGCGAGCCCCGCTCCCGAGTTTGGCTAACGCGAAAGTAACCCAGTTATCGTCATAATTCGATGTCACCAAGAGCAAATGCGTATCGAGGGTTTGCGATTCGATGTGCCAGTATTGGAAGGCGGGATGGGGACTATGAAACAGAGGGTCACAGCTGCGTTAGTAGCGGCTGCCTTCGCGATTTTTGCAGGTGTGTTTGGGGCCGATGCCCAGCAGCAGCGCAGGAGCGGCTTCGACGACTGGCTGGGTTTCGACCAATCGGATGACGCCTGGGATCAACAGCCAGCTCGCGAGCGGGCCGTCGCCAGGGAATGGGAAACGCAGCCCGATCGCGGCTTCCCGACGCTTGCGAAGGAAAATATCGCCACCACCAAGACGGCCATCAAGCAATATGCCGAGCTCGTGGCCCAGGGCGGATGGCCCCAGTTGCAGCCTATCGAATTGCAGACCGGCATGAGCCATCCGGCGGTTGTGCAACTCCGGCGCCGCCTGCAGGCTACCGGCGACCTCCAAGCCTATGGCGGATATCCGGAGGTTTACGATTCCTACGTCGAACAGGCCGTGAAACGGACGCAGCTACGCCACGGCATTCCGCCAACGGGCTTCCTCGACGCCGTGACCATCGATGCGCTCAACGTCCCGGCCGCCGCCCGTCTGCGCCAGCTGCGCACCAACCTGACGCGCCTGCAGAACATGGTCCCAACGACGCCTGCCGGTAAGTATGTGCTGGTCAACATCCCGGCTGCGCAGATCGAGGCGGTGAATAATAATCAGGTTGTATCGCGCCACGCAGGCGTTGTCGGCAAGCCGGACCGGCCGTCGCCGCTCCTGACATCGGCGATCGAGGAAGTGAACTTCAACAAGGAGTGGGTCGTTCCGCCGACGGTGCTCAAGGCCGATCTGGTCCCGAAGGGGCGCAGCGGCCAGGACGTGCTCGCGAAATACAAGATCGAAGCTTACGTTGATCACGCCGCCTATCAAAAGGGTCAGAAACTCGATCCGGCCCAGATCGACTGGGCCTCGGACGCACCGCTGCATTACTTCTATGTGCAAAACGCGGGCGAGGACAATCCGCTTGGCTACGTCAAAATCAACTTTGCCAGCCCGCACGGCGTGTATATGCACGATACGCCTGGACAAAGCGTCTTCGCGAAGAGCTTCCGGGCCGAAAGCTCCGGTTGCGTGCGCGTGCAGAACGTCCACCAGCTCGTCGCCTGGCTTCTGGAAGACAACGGCTGGTCGGTACAGCAGGTTCTGCGCATGAAGCAGTCGGGAGAGAGGCTGACCGTCCGGCTTAAAAAGCGGGTGCCGCTGTTCTGGACGTACATGACGGCATGGGCGACACCCGACGGAACCGTCCAGTTCCGCAACGACATTTACCGCAAGGATGGCCTGGAGGCCATTGCCTCGGCCTACTAACAGCAGATCGCGCGGGATTCAAAACTCGTTATGGCCGGGCTTTGACCCGGCCATTCCTTGTTCCACTTACAACAACCCAGCCGACGGCGAGGAAGGCCGGTGGCGACAGCCGCCCGATATGACACCCCGCTTCCGCAATCGTTTCCGGCGCCCCCTCACAGCCCGCTAAAATTTTAAGCAAGCTGGAATCCCATTCCCAACAGGTATATATTTTAAAGAGTTGGTAAGGGTGTGCGTAATGGGTGCGTTGCTTCTCTCTCGGGCGATACTCCTGATCATAATTGGCGTCTTGTTGGGGGTCTTGGGCTTCTGGTTCCTGCAAGGGCCGATTTCGAATTTCTTCTCGTCCATATTCTCTCAGAACGGCTCCGGATATGGCGCCGGTTACAGCGGATATGGGGGCTACGGCGGCATTGGGGGCTACGGCGGCAATGGCGGCTACTCCGGCAACGGCGGCTGGTATGGAGGATACGGAGGTTCTGGCGGATATGGTGGAGGCGCGTGGGGCCAGCCGACCTATGCTGTCTCCGCTCCCTATCCCCGAAGGCCGCCGCCCCCACCGCCGTGTTATTCGCCCTGCTATTGAGTTAAGAGGACCGTTGCAGCCTTGTTGCTGTCATTTCCCGTATTTGGCCTCTAAAGCATTGTGCGTTTAATCGAACGCGTGCTTCCCGCTGATCGTCACCCCGAAAGCGCCTGTTGCGATCCCGGATACGACGCAGACGCCGTTCCGGGATGACAAGATCTAAGGATTGCGTCGCAACCGATCCCTATTTTACGCACTCCGCTCTGAAGCGCTGATCTCGGCGTCTATCAGGCGTCGGACAGGAGCTTAAAGAGGGAAGCGGCCGGAGACGATGTGCGGGCGTCCGCTCACCGCGCCGGCGAATGGGTAGACCCAGGCGGCAAGCTTAGCGCCGCGGGCGGGTTGCACCTCCACCGCATCGCGATAGAAAAGATCGGGCTTGCTCCCTTGGCCGCCACAGCCCTCGTAAGCGTCGAGCGTCGCCAGCAACGCCGGGCCGCGGAGCAGGAAAAGCTCCCCATGCACTTTGCTCGCGCCGTCGCCGAACACCGCGCCGGGGAAGCGCCCGAGATGATAGAGGCGTCCGCGCGCCCATGCTTCGCACACGAACTGCGCCCGCGTTCGCAGAAGCCGCGCATAGGGGCTTCGGCTCGCTCGCATGAGCGTGCCATACACGAACAGATGCCGCGGCTCGTCTTTATCGAAAGTCACCGTTCGCCCGCCGTTTTACCCTGCTGTCAGCCGCCCTTGAGGCGGCTAGAATTTTTTGTTTTGTCGTGCGTCTTTATCGGAACCGCTTCGCACTTTTCCGGACGCACTCTATCGAAAAGCGCCCGGACAACGCTCGCTCTGCCTTCGTCATCCAGGCCTTGCGAAGCGCGCGCGGGGATCGCAAAAAATCAAGCGCTTCGATTTGTTACGGTCCCGGATAAGGCTTCGCCTTTCCGGGATGGCGGCGGCGATTCGTTGGCCATCACGGCTTGACGATGACCTTGCCCTTGATCTGGCGGGCCTCCATGGCGCGCAGCGCGTCCGCCGTCTGGGCCAACGGGAACACCTTGTCGATATGCGGCCGGATCTTGCCCTCCACGCACCATTGGATGAGCCTCGTCATCTGGTCGCGGAAGCCGGGCAGGTTCATGGCGACGTGCCGCCCCCAGAAAACGCCCGCGATTTCGCAGCCTTTCAGGAGCACGAGATTCAGCGGAATCCTCGGGATATCGCCAGCGGCGAATCCTACAACAAGATAGCGTCCATTCCAGGCGATGCCCCGGAGAGCGGGCTCTGCATACGGGCCGCCGATGCAGTCGTAGATGACGTCCGGGCCTTTGCCGCCGTTCAGCGCCCGAACCGCTTCTTTCAAGTCGATGCCGGTGAGATTGAGAAGCTGCGCCGCGCCGTGCTCCTTACAGATCCGGAGCTTCTCGTCCGAGGCGCCTGCGGCCACCACCTCCGCATTCAGGCAAGCCGCCACTTCGACCGCAGCAAGCCCCGCGCCGCCCGTCGCGCCCATGACAAGCACCGTCTGCCCCGGCCAGAGATGGCCCCGATCTTCCAGCCCATGCAGAGCCGTGCCGTAGGCGATGGGAATGGATGCGGCGGCCTCATCGGAAATGCCCTCGGGCAAAGCAACGACCTTGCGCGCGGGCGCGATCGCCTCCTCCCGGCAGCCATTATGCCCGATATAGGCAAGCACCCGTTGGCCGATCGAAAACCCCTCCACCCCTTCTCCCAGCCGCTCGATCTTCCCCGCAAGCTCTCCGCCGGGTGAGAAGGGAAACTCCGGCTTCGTCTGATACTTGCCTCGCACGATCAGGGTATCGAAGAAATTGAGCGCGACAGCCGAAACGCGGATCGCAACCTCGCCCATTCCCGGTTCGGGAGAGGGAAGATCGCCAACCTCGAGCGCGTCCGGCCCGTCGAGAGACTTGCATAGAACAGCTTTCATCGCATACCTCAGTCGAGACACCTCACTTTACGCGAAAAGCAAGGGCCATGCGTGGATACTTCGCAATCGGGGCGGAACGAATATCGAAGCCGATGAACATGGGCAACCTTTTGCGTTCGGCCCATGCCTTCGGCGCGACGTTCTTCTTCACCATAGGCGCTCATCCGCGCGCTTTAGAGGCAAAGTCCGACACATCCAAGGCCGCCGATCATCTGCCGGTTTATCATTGGGCGAACGCCGGCGAAATGACCTTGCCATCCCGCTGCAAGCTCGTCGGCGTGGAACTGATCGAGGGCGCGACGGACCTGCCAAGCTTCCGCCATCCGCTCTACGCGGCGTACGTCCTTGGCCCGGAGCTTGGCGTTCTTTCGGAAGCGCTCCTGTTGCGCTGCGATCACGTCATCAAAATTCCGACGGCTTTCTGCATCAACGTCGCCATGGCCGGCGCGATCGTCATGTATGACCGCCTGCGGAGCCTCGGCTCGTTCCCGGATCGGATGGAAGCGCCCGCCGCGCATCTTCGAACGCGAACCGGCAAGCCTCCGGCGGACCGATGAGATGGGCGACCGATTTGCCTTGACGCGTACCCCGAGATCCAGAAAGGGTGAAATCACTGAAAAGACGAGAATTTGGCATGCGCGGCGGCCTGATCATTCCGGCATTGATGCTGACTGTATTGGCTCCCTGTGCGGTGGCCCAGCAGACCGATAAAGAGCAATCCGCTCCCCAGCCCGCCAAGCCGAAACCAAAACCCGCTCCCGCCCCGGCCAAGAAGCCCGCGCCAGCCGCCCCCGAGGTCAAGGCTCGCCTTCTTGAAAGGATCAAGGACTGGACCGTTTTCATTTATGAAGGATCCGAGGGACGGGTCTGTTTCGCCGCGTCGGCGCCGACCGATATGCAGCCCAAAACGGCGAAGCGAACGCCCGTTATTTTCTACGTGACGACCTGGCAGAAGGACGGCGTCCATAAAGAATTGAGCGTGCGCCAGGGCTACGCCATGAAGGCCAACGCGGTTGCGACGGTGACGGTCGGCGGCCAGAACTTCTCGCTCTCGGCCGACGACGACAAAGTCTATGCGAAAGACCCGGCGGACGAGCGCAAGCTGCTCGACGCCATGGTCGCGGGCGGCCCTATGATTGTGAAAGCGACGTCAGCGAAGGGGACGCAGACGACAGACCAATATTCGCTGGAAGGCATCGAGGCGGCAGTGCAAAAGCTCGAAGAAACCTGTCCGTAAGAGTTGGGCCTCCGCTCAATCGTAGAACCCGGCGTGCTCGGGAGTTCTGCGCAGGATGTAAGGCTTTTCGCGCCATAGTTTCCTGGCCGCGCGTTCCGCCTGGAAAGGACCAGAAAACTCAACGCCTTCGAGGCTGTTGAAGCCATGCAGCGCAGCCATGAAGCGATATGCGGGCTCATCGTTGTTGCGCCGAACGATGATACCGACCGCGTTGCCCTGCAATTCGATGACATAAGCATCCGACATGCGCAACTCCCTTACCGGGCGAGACCGGTTGATCTAGGCTGTCTAAAGTTGGAAGATTGCTTTTTGGTTTACGCGCCGGCCCACATTTCGGTGGCGAATGGATTGCACCTGAAAGATGTGCGGCTCGCGGTCATGATCGGCAGCATCGGTGTCACTCGGTTTTAACGCCGGGAATCTCGCACAAGCCCGAGCCCGAGGCAAAGATTATAATATTCCATTGGATAAGCTGATGCTGAAAAAAGCGAAGCAATTCTCTTGAACGCTGCGCTGCGCCACGCTTCTTGCTTTTAAAAGACGCGAACCCAGATAAAAAGGCCTGCGCGCTATCCCAAAAAAGCAAAAAAATTCTCAACGGCCTTTAGACTTTAGTTTACGCGCCAAGCTGTCGCACCCGAGCGTGACCGTTTTCGAAACCCCCCTTCCGCGCTATTTTAAGCACCATGAAAAACTTGCGATTTGATTCTGGTCAAAGCCCAATGCGGGCGGCTCAGTCATTATCCGGCACAATTACAAGTTGTGCCGTCAAGGTGGCCGCCAAGCGTCAGTGGCGAGGCGTTTCATCCTTCACCGAAGCGCCATATCCCCTAGTTATAGAAGTCCCGCGGCTTTGCAGTTTGGCTAACAGAGAACGGAGTCTTGCTTCATGAGCGAGGCGAAAGCGGCAATCAACGTTGACGGCCTGCAGGCGCTCATCGGCGCGCTTGATGCACGCGGATACAAAGTCCTGGGGCCAACCGTTCGCGATGGCGCCATTGTCTATGACGAGATCGAAGGCGTGGCTGATCTGCCTGCCGGCTGGACAGACCGGCAGGACGCCGGACGCTACCGTCTGGAGCGCCGGGAGGACGGCGCGCTCTTCGGATACGCGCTGGGCCCGCAATCCTGGAAGCGCTTTCTGCATCCGCCGATGCAGACGCTCTGGACCGCGAAGAGGAACGGCAAAGAGGTTGAGATCATCCCCCCGGAAACGCCGTCCCAGAAATTCGCCTTTATCGGCGCGCGATCCTGCGAACTGCATGCGATCGCCATTCAGGACAAGGTGTTCCGCGGCGGCCCTTATGTCGACGCAGGCTATGCCGCGCGCAGGCGCGGCGCCTTCATCGTAGCCGTGAACTGTGGCGAAGCGGGCGGGACGTGCTTCTGCGTGTCCATGAAGACGGGTCCGAAAGCCGAATCCGGCTTCGATCTGGCCCTGACGGAGCTGCTTGACGGCAGCGGTCACAGCTTCCTGGTCGAAGCGGGCAGCGAGGCTGGGGCGGAACTTCTGGCGCAGCTGCCGAAACGTCCCGCGACGGAAGCCGACCTTGCGGCGGCGCAGGCGGTCACGGAGCGCACGGCGAGCCGAATGGGACGCAGCCTGCAGACGGACGGCATCAAGGCGCTTCTGCAAGGCAACCCGAACCACCCACGCTGGGAGGACGCCGCCAAACGATGCCTCACCTGCGGCAACTGCACGATGGTGTGCCCGACATGTTTCTGCACGACGGTCGATGATCACAGCGATCTCACGGGCGCATCGGCGAGCCGGGTGCGCAAGTGGGATTCCTGCTTCAGCCTGGACTTCTCCTATCTTCACGGCGGCGCCGTACGGCAGAGCGGAAGCTCCCGCTACAGGCAATGGATGACGCACAAGCTCGCGAGCTGGTACGATCAGTTCGGCACGTCAGGGTGCGTCGGTTGCGGCCGCTGCATCACCTGGTGTCCCACAGGCATCGACATAACAGAGGAAGCTGCCGCGATCAGGACAGCCCCGGCAGCCCGCACGGAGGAAGCCAATGGAGGGACTTGAGCGTATTCTGAGTGAGCATCCGTTTTTCGCAACTTTCCCCAAAGAGCATCGCGAGCTGTTGGCGGGATGCGCGAAAAATCATCGTTTCAATGCGGGGCAGTTCCTGTTCCGGGAAGGCGACCCTGCGAACGAGTTCTTTCTGATCCGGCATGGGCAGATCGCTCTCGAAATCGCAGCGCCCGCCCGCGAACCGATCGTCTTCGAGACGTTACAAGACGGGGATATTGTTGGCGCGTCCTGGCTCGTCCCGCCTTATCGCTGGATGTTCGACGCTCGCGCCGTGAACCTGACCCGCGCCATCGGCATGGACGCTGCGTGCCTGCGCGGGAAATGCGAGGCGGATCATCACCTTGGCTACGAGATGATGAAGCGCTTCTTACCCATCCTAGTAGGACGGCTTCATGCAACAAGACTTCAGATCCTCGACGTCTACGGCAAGCATTGACGAGACGCCGGTAGACGAAACCGCGGCGGACGCGTTCGTGCCTTCACTCTATCGCGTGGTCCGCTCGACGCTCGAGATCCCGGATGTCGTGACGATCGACATCGTGCCGGTTTCCGGGGAACGGGCGCCTTTCGCAGCGGGCCAGTTCAATATGCTTTACGTCTTCGGCGTCGGCGAAGTGGCCATCAGCATGAGCGGCGACCCAACCGACACGAGCCGCCACGTGCATACGATCCGCGACGTTGGCATGACGAGCGGCGCGCTGACAAGGCTGAAGGAGGGCGACGTCCTCGGCGTGCGCGGCCCTTTCGGAACGGGCTGGCCGGTTCACGAGGCGGAAGGGCTGGACGTCGTCATGGTGTCCAGCGGCTGCGGGCTCGCTCCTCTGCGGCCCGCCATCTACCATGTCCTCAACAATCGCGAACGCTATGGACGCGTTTCGATCCTCCTCGGCTTCCACAGCCCGGACGATCTGCTCTATCGCCATGAGTTCGAGCAGTGGCGTCAGCGGCTCGACATCGATCTCCTTGTCACCGTCAACCACGCGGATCGGAGGTGGCGCGGCAATGTCGGCGGCGTGCAAGGCTTGAATTTTATCAAGCGCGCGAATTTCGATCCCAAGGAGACGCTCGCGATGGTCTGCGGCCCAGAGGGCAAGATGCGCTTCATGGCCAACTCGCTGCGCGACGCCGGGGTCCCGGAAGAACGCATATACTTCTCGATGGAACGCAACATGAAGTGCGCCATGGGGGTTTGCGGCCGCTGCCAGTTCGGGCCAGAATTTACTTGCAAAGACGGCCCTGTGCTGCGGTACGACCGCATCTCGCGCATCCTCGCCGTCCGGGAGATTTGACATGGCTACGCGAAACCGCCCGAGGCTCGCGGTTTGGAAGTTCGCATCCTGCGACGGATGCCAGCTTTCGCTGCTCGACCTGGAGGATGAGCTTCTGACGCTGGCGGCGGAAGTCGACATTGCGAACTTCCCCGAAGCGTCGAGCGCCATTTCCGAGGGGCCTTACGATCTTTCCCTGGTCGAAGGGTCGATTACCACAACGCACGATGCAGAGCGCATCCACAAGGTGCGCGAGCAATCGAAGTTTCTCGTGACCATCGGCGCTTGCGCAACGTCGGGCGGGATTCAGGCGCTGCGCAACTTCGCCAACGTCGGCAGCTTCATCTCCGCCGTTTATGCCTCGCCACAATACATCAACACGCTTTCGACCTCCACGCCGATCAAGTCGCATGTGCGGGTGGATTACGAGCTGCAGGGCTGCCCGATCAACAAGCTGCAACTCGCCGAGGTGATTTCCGCGTATTTGGCAGGCCGGAAACCAGCGATCCCGTCTTACAGCGTTTGCATCGACTGCAAGCTGCACGGCAACCTTTGCGTGATGGTGCAGGGCATCCCGTGCCTCGGCCCTGTGACGCATGCCGGCTGCGGCGCGCTTTGCCCTTCGTTCCGCCGCGGCTGCTACGGCTGCTACGGCCCTATGGAGACGCCGAACACCGCCGCGCTGGCGAAGGAGTGGCAGGCGCTGGGCGCGACCGAGCGCGATCTTC
Source organism: uncultured Alphaproteobacteria bacterium (assembly GCA_963764115.1). Classification (GTDB taxonomy): domain Bacteria; phylum Pseudomonadota; class Alphaproteobacteria; order Rhizobiales; family Rhodomicrobiaceae; genus Rhodomicrobium. The sequence continues at coordinate 58,192 of CAVXRT010000023.1, read as the reverse complement.
AACGCGTCTTCCGCACGTTCAACGCCGCCGCGGAACCGTTCCGGAAAGAGAGCGAAGCTCATGGCGACTAAGTCAATTCTGGTCGATTATCTCGCCCGCGTCGAAGGCGAGGGGGCGCTCGACCTGCAAGTCAGCGATGGGCGCGTGACCTCTGCGCAGCTCAAGATTTTCGAGCCGCCGCGCTTTTTCGAGGCGTTCCTGCGCGGCCGGGGCTACGATGAAGTCGCCGACATTGTCGCGCGCATTTGCGGCATTTGCCCCATCGCCTATCAGATGGGCGCCGTCCATGCGATCGAGGACGCCTTCGGCGTAAAGGTCGAGGGGCAGCTTAGGGCGCTGCGCCGGCTTATTTATTGCGGCGAATGGATTGAAAGCCACGGCTTGCACGTGGTGATGCTTCACGCTCCCGACTTCCTCGGCTTCCCCGACGGGATCGCGATGGCCCGCGACCATGGCGCGATGGTCAAGAACGGCCTCGCGATCAAGAAGGCCGGCAACGAGATCATGCAGTTGCTCGGCGGGCGGGAAATCCATCCGGTGAGCGTAAAGGCGGGCGGTTTCCATCGCATTCCGACGCGCAGGCAGCTTGCAGAGCTTGCAGAGAAGCTGAAGCGCGCTCGCGATCTCGCCGTTGGGCTAACACGCTGGGTTGCGACTTTCCCCTTCCCGGATTTCGAGCAGGACTACGAGTTCGTGTCCTTGCGGCATCCGGATGAATATCCCATAGATGAAGGCCGCCTTGTCTCGAGCCGGGGGCTCGACATCGACATCGCCGATTACGACAACGAGTTCGAGGAGCGCCATGTCGCCCACTCTACGGCTCTGCACTCGGTGCTGAAGCGCCGCGGCGCTTATCTTGTCGGGCCTCTGGCACGGTATGCTCTTAATTTCGACCGCCTGCCCGCTTCGGTCCAGTCGCTAGGCCGCGATACGGGCATCGGGCCGGTCTGCAAGAACCCGTTCCGCAGCATTGTCGTGCGGGCGATCGAGATCGTGTATGCCTTCGAAGAGGCGCTGCGGATCATCGCGGAGTACGAGCCGCCCGTCGAGCCGTCGGTGAAGCTCGAGCCGCGAGCGGGCGTCGGCTTTGGCTGCACGGAGGCTCCGCGCGGCATCTGCTGGCACCGCTATGAATTCGAGGCCGACGGCACGATCAAGGCGGCGCGCATCGTGCCGCCAACCTCGCAGAATCAACCCAGCATCGAGGCCGATCTCAAGGATGTGGCGACCGCGATCCTGGATCAGCCTGACGACTTCATCCGGCATCGTTGTGAGCAGAGCATCAGAAATTACGATCCTTGCATTTCCTGCTCGACGCATTTTCTGAAGTTGTCGATCCATCGCTCATGAGGGCTTACGATCCGGAAAAAGCGCGGCCGCGAGTCCTCGTCGCGGCTGTCGGCAACCCGGACCGCGGCGACGACGGAGTGGGTCCGCATGTGGCCCAGAAGCTTTCGGGGAGGCTTCCGGGTGAAGCCAGGCTTGTCGTGCGCAGCGGCGACATGATGTCCCTGATCGAGGATTGGGCTGGCTTCGATGCCGTAATCTTCGTGGACGCCGCCGCGCCGAAGGGCTCTCCTGGACGCATCCACCGGATCAATCTCGCCGACGAGAAGCTGCCGCCTGAGCTGTCTTTCACGTCCAGCCATGCATTCGGCGTGGCGGAAGCCATCGAACTCGCCCGCGTTCTGGAACTTGCCCCACCGAAGATCATCGTTTACGCCATTGAAGGCGCTTGCTTCAATGCTGGCGCTCCGTTCACGCCCGCAGTTCTGTCAGCTGCGTCCGAAGTTGCCGATCGCATCGCCGCCGAGGTTTGCAATATCGTAGAAATGGAATGAGTGACGAGAACAAAGACCAGTTCACCGTGCGAGTCCGCATTACCGGCAGGGTGCAAGGCGTCTGCTATCGCACATGGGCTCAAAGCAACGCCCAGGCCCTCGGCCTTTCCGGATGGGTTCGCAACAGGAGGGATGGCGCAGTCGAGGCGCTGTTCTCAGGCGCGACTGTTCGGGTTTCTGAGATGCTGACACGCTGCCGCGAAGGTCCGCCATCGGCGTTTGTCGAAGGAGTCGTCGTCGAAGAAGAAGGCGGGGCCGCGCCCGCTGGCTTCCGGGTCTTATCGACCGCATGACTAAAGGTCACGCTTAAGCTATCCGCGCAGGAGGCGCAAGCTTAGCGCATGGCAGATATGAAAAAGTGCGGGCGCATCCAATATAATGATGCAAATATAACACAACTTCGATCGATAAACCCGATTCAGATGGCAAAGGAGCTTAACGCTTCTTCGCCACCACCCCACTTTCTGTTTACAATTTATTAGGGTAATGATTCGACTGCACCTTCACGTGGTCAGGACAATGGCGTCGTTGCGTAAAGCGAGTTTCCCAGCGGAACAGGCTTAAGGGGCCAGAGGCCTCCAAGCCAACATTGGCGGAGCGAGGCGGAGCCATGAGGGTCTTTCAGATTATCGCGAGCGCGCAAGGCGCGCGCATATTCTCCAACATGGGGGAAGCATTCGGGTTCGGCGACGAACTCATGGCGCAGACCGTTCGGTACTTCATTCCGCCTATCACGAAGAGCATCGAGAAACGTGCTCAAACCCCCGAAGGTTTGGTTTCGGTCCTGGAATTTCTGGGCTCGCGCCGCTACGACCGGTTCCTGGATGAACCGAGGATTTTCGGTCATGCCCAGATCTCCGACGAAGGGCAGCGCATTCTCGATTATCTTTTCTCGCGCAAGGAGCGCATCCAGAAAATCATCGAGAACCGCGCAAAGGTTTTGCCCATCGATCCGGTAGCGCTCGAAAAGTTGTTTCCCTTCATCGCCGTGCTGGCGATCGGGGCGATCGAAATCAGGACGCGCCGACCGCTCGGCCTGATTCTCTATCGCGTCACGAAGGGAGCCACGGACGACCGTGCGATTGCAAATCCGTTCCTCGCGCTCGTGCAATATCTGAGAAAGCAGGAGCAGCATCAAAAGGAAGGCCGCAAGAGGCGGCTGTTCTCCTTCTTCGGCGGATCGGAGCAGCCCGTTCAAAAGATCGAGCCGGCTTCGGGGTTCTTCGAGTCGGCTTGAGGAAGTTTTCGCGCTGACCGGACGCCGTCTGAACAAATGGTCGTCCGGCTGCTCTTGAGAGGCGTGCCGGCGTTGTGCGCGTAATCGTGCCTCGATACGCTTTTCTGCATGCACATTGGACCTCACTTCATCACCGGATTGGCTTCCCGCTCGCGTTTGCGTCACAGATTTTTCTTGAGTGAGAATTGTACGAGAAAGCGCCTTGCCGGGAAGTTAATGGATAAGCCGTTGATATTGCTATGGAAATAACCGAACGGACGGTGGTCCAGGCGCACGGGCCGACTGATTTCGGCGCGGTTGTGGTTAACAGGGGAAACTGAGATTATATTTAACGGACTTTTCAGAGCCCACTTAATGCCAAAATTCCGGCATTAAATTCTATTTAATGGCGCTTGGTCGAAGACCGAAACCCGTTCATTTTCAATGAGTTCGCACCGCCATCCTTAGCCGGCCCGTAGGCGTGAGCCGCCCTCGTTTCGCGCCGAACGGACCCTTAATAAAGCGTAAATTGGACCGGAAATAAATCGGCCGCGCGCGCCTTAACCAGTTTCAGATTAACGCTCAGCGCTGCGAACGAACCGTTAACCCCGAGGCGCACGCCGGGCGCCGTCGCAGACGGCAGCGGCCAGATGGAACACTCCGGCATCCAGTCGGACGCGGCCACGCGGTTAAGCCTGCGTCGCTCCGCGAATGCTTTGGTGCTTGGTTTTTATTGGCAATAGTCTGGAGGCTGGCGAAGCAGCCGCCCCTTCCGCCTTTTTTCAACATCAACCGCGATGTGGCTCTCTCTCCCACCCTTACCGCTGGAAGTTGTTCTCTTTTATTGCTACACTCTTAAGTTGCAACAGTTCGTAACAATCTGAAACGGAACCGGCAAATTTGAAAGGGCGCTTCCTGTTATTCACTCTGGAGCAGACGCGATCTCGGGAAATGTAAGCTCGTCCCCGTAGCGCCTCACAGTATCACAGTGTGCACCAGTCGAGAAGTTTAGCCCTTATGGGAGATGAGCATGTCAACCTCAGCTAGTGTTAGCAGTGTTAGCAGCACTTCGACGACCGGTAATACGACCGCCGTCCACCACCATCGTCACAGGCGACAGACCAGCGACGCCAGCAGCAGCCAGGCATCGGCGGATACACAAACATCATCGGCATCGAGTGGCGCCAGCGCGACGGGCGGGAGCAATCAGGCGCAGAGCGTTTTGTCCGCCCTTCTCAACAGCTTGGCGGTGAACAATTCCTCCCCGAACGGTACTCAGCAAAGCGCACCACCACCTGCTCCGCCGTCAGTGCAGTCCAGTAGCGCATCCTCGCCCGTAAACACCCTCGTGACCATGGTGCAGGACTTCTACTCTGGCGACACAACCGACGCCCAAACTCTCGCAAGTTCGCTCCAGAGCATGCTCAACAACGCAAGCTCAAGCACCTCGACAGCGAGCACAGGCAGCTCAACGCTCGTGGGCGATCTGCAAAGTCTCGTGAGCGACGTGCAGTCGAACAACGCCAGCGCCGTCACCACCGATATCGAGAACCTGGTCAACGCCGCTCAATCACAACAAAGCAGCACTCAAAGCCAATCGAGCACCACACCAAACCCCTGGGGATATACAACTTAAAAGCCCCGCATGACGCCTCCACAGCCTGTTCCCTGTGGTCGTAGAGGCGGGGATTAGCGCGGTCGCCAACGTGGCTTTTGGCGACCTGCGCGGATCTGTCGGGATAGAGAACCGGCGCTGGCCGTCAAAAGTCGAGGCCGATATCCCCGGCGCCTAACGGGGGATGGCGGGCGTCCGATAGCGCCCGGTGGTGAGGTCGTGCTCGCCGCGTTCGTGAATGATGTTGGCGCGTCCCACCAAGAGATCGTCCACGAGGCCGATGCGCTCCGACTCCTTGCCATTGTAGGGCAGCGAATGGAGAATATAGCGCATGGCGTTCAGCCGAGCGCGCTTCTTGTCATCGGATTTTATCACCGTCCAGGGAGAATCCGCCGTGTCAGTGTGGAAGAACATCGCCTCCTTGGCGCGGGTGTAGTCGTCCCATTTGTCGAGCGACGCCATATCGATCGGCGAGAGCTTCCATTGCTTGAGCGGATGATTTTGCCGCTCCTTGAAACGGCGCCGCTGCTCATCGCGGCTGACCGAGAACCAGAATTTGATCAGATGGATGCCGCTCCGGACGAGATGGCGCTCGAACTCCGGCGCCTGACGCAGGAACTCTTCATATTCGGCTTGTGAGCAAAACCCCATGACGCGCTCGACGCCCGCCCGATTGTACCAGCTCCGGTCGAACAGCACGATTTCGCCTGCCGTCGGCAAGTGCTGCGTATAGCGGCGAGAATGGCCTGAACCGGCTCGCTGTTTACGTCCAAAGAGGGCGGTCCATTCATAATCACTGTGAGCGCAGCCGCCTGTGCTTCTTGCGCCCCTTCAGTGGCCTCGTCGACGTAAAATTGGCGTAGGCCTGCCGGGGAAATGTCGGGCGCGACGTCGCCTTGCTTGACCAAAGTCTGTGACTTGGAACGTTGGCGCTGCGGCTTTGCCGCCTCCCGGCGAGAGCCCGCGCCGCTGTTATTTCTGGTTCTGCCGCTCATGTCATACTCCGCAAGGACGTCACCCCCAACCCGGCTCCGAGTTGTATTTTTATAGAAGCCTTATCTTATAAATCTGTAGCGCAATGATCCTGCTTTGGAAAAGGGACCGGAAAAAAACCGATCAAAAGTCGAGCCCGATATCCAGGCTTCGGACGGAATGGCTGAGAGCGCCGACGGAAATCATGTCGACGCCCGTTTCGGCGATCGAGCGAACCGTTACAAGGCGGATGCCGCCTGAGGCTTCGCACAAGATCCCGGGCTTTACAATCTTTGCCCGCGCCACTGCGTTTTTCAGTTCGGGCACGGCCATATTGTCGAGCAGCACAGCGTCGATGGGGTACTGGAGCGCCTCTTCGAGCTGATCGAGCCTGTCGACCTCAACCTCGATCTTCACGAGATGGCCGCTTGCCGCCAGCACCCTTTCGATCGCGGCGGACACGCTGCCGGCGGCGGCGATGTGATTGTCCTTGATGAGGACCCCATCGAACAGACCGAACCGGTGATTGAAACCGCCGCCCGCGCGTACGGCATATTTCTCGAAAGCGCGAAGACCCGGCGTCGTCTTGCGCGTGCAGACGATGCGGGTATGTGTGCCAGCGACGGCCTCGACAAAATGGCGGGTGGCCGTGGCGATGCCGGAGAGATGCTGGACGAGATTGAGAGCAACGCGCTCCGCGGTGAGGATGGCCCGCGTTTTTCCTCTGAGGCGCGCGACGACGCTCCCGGCGGCGGTCACGGTCCCTTCGGTTGTATGGGGCTCGATAATCATGTCCGGATCGAGCGCCCGGAAAGCGGCCGTCGCCAAGGGCATTCCCGCGATGCACCCGTCTTCACGCAAGGCCAGAACCGCTTCAGATGTCGCCTCCGGCGGGATGATCGCGTTTGTCGTGATGTCGCCCGCAAGCCCAAGGTCTTCCAGGAGGGCGGCTCGAACCGTGTCAGCCGCAAGATGATGGGGAAATTGGAGTCCGGTCTCGTAGTGAGCCGCCATGTTCTGCATGAAGCAGCCTCGATCGCAGTGGAAACAAAGCCTGCCGCCCTTCCGCATCGGCAGGGCGGGATGATTACCTCAATAAAACAGTAGCGCAGATTTTGGTTACATCACAGCCTGTCTGCGCGGGGCATCGCTGACGAATTCCCCGAAATAGCCGCCGGTTACATCGGCGAGGATTTCGCGGGCGCGATCCAGCGTCAGATAGGTGTGCCAGGGCTTTCCGCTTGCTGTCTCCGGATAGTCCAGCCGGAAGTGCGCGCCCCGGCTTTCCTTTCGGGCGAACGCGCCAGCTGTGACGAGAAGCGCGGTTGTAACCATGTTCTTGAGCGACGGAGCCACGGCCCCTGCCTTGATCTCCTGCAGAGACCACAGCGCAGCGCGCAAGGACGCTTCCGACCGTTCCACGCCCACTTGCGCGGCCATGGCTTCCCTCAGCCATTTGACGAGGCGCGACGCATGCGCGGGATCCGCCACCGCGAGATTAACGGTCTCAGGCACGCCGGTTTCGTCGCACAGCGCGCGCCAATTCTGCTCGCCCCCGGCGATGTCTTGAGCCACGCGTGCTCCGAACACCACGGCTTCCAGAAGAGAGTTCGAGGCAAGCCGGTTTGCGCCATGCACTCCGGTGCAGGCGACCTCGCCGCAAGCCCATAATCCGGCGAGCGTGGTGCGGCCACGCGCATCGGTCAAAACGCCCCCCATGTGGTAATGAGCGGCGGGCGCGATGGGTATCGGCTGCTTCGACGGGTCGATCCCGGCTTCAACGCAAAACTCGTAGGCCGTGGGGAAGGCCTCTTCGAGATGGATGGAGCGACAGTCGAGAAATGCTCCCCGGCCGTCCGCCACCTCTTCATGGACCGCGCGCGCAACCACATCGCGCGGAGCCAGTTCCGCGCTCGCGTGCGCCTTCAGCATGAAGCGCTCGCCACTGCGGTTGATGAGAAGCGCGCCGTCGCCGCGGATCGCTTCGGAAGCCAGGGGCGCAGGGTCTTGGCCGATATCGAAGGCGGTGGGATGGAATTGAACGAATTCGGGATCGGCGATCACCGCGCCAGCCCGCGCCGCCATGCCAAGGCCGCCGCCATTGGCTTCCTTCGGATTGGTGGTCACCCGGAAAAGCTGGCCGGCGCCGCCTGTGGCTAGCACCACGGCGCGCGCAGGCAAGAACGAAGCCCGGCCCGGCTGTCCAACGCGGCTCGCGTAAACGCCGACGATCCGCCCGTTTCTGCTCACCAACTCGACGGCTTCCATATTATCGAAAACCGAGATCGATGGCGTCGCGGAAACGGCGGCGATGAGAGCGGCCATGACGGCCTTGCCCGCGCGATCGCCTTGGACGCGCACGATGCGGCGCGCGCTGTGAGCCGCCTCCCGCGACAGGCGCAACCTGCCGTCGAGTTCCCGGTCGAAGGGCACGCCATAGCGCAGCAAATCCTCGATGCGCTCCTGACCTTCGCGCGTCAGGATTTCGGCGATTGCGGGATCGGTGAGGCCAGCCCCGGCCGCGATTGTATCGGCGGCGTGTGATTCGGCAGTATCGCCTTCGCCAATCGCAGCGGCGATGCCGCCTTGCGCCCATGCAGACGACGCGCCTTCGCCCAGCGGCTTCGGAGTAAGCACCGTCACCGGAAGCGGCGCCAGGCGAAGCGCTGTAAACAGCCCCGCTAAGCCGCCGCCGATGACAAGGACGCGGTCCGGTCCACCAGGACGCCGGAACTTCAAAGGCTCTTGTGTGCGCTGTTCGCTCATGCTTTTCCCCACTTGCGCAAAACCGTGTCTGAAAGGTCAGGCGACGAGGTTCACCATCCGCTCGACAGCCTGCCGCGCCCGAACCGCCACGGCAGGATCGACAGTCACTTCCTCTTTTCCGTAGCGCAGGCTGTCCAGGATTTTCGGGAGCGTGATTCGTTTCATGTGCGGGCACAGATTGCAGGGCCGCGTGAAGTCGGTTTTGGGCGCCTCGACCGCCACGTTGTCCGCCATCGAGCACTCCGTGACGAGGACAACGCGCTTCGGCTGGTGATCCTTCACCCACTTGATCATGCCGCTTGTCGAGCCTGTGTAGTCGGCCGCATCGATGACATCGGGCGGGCATTCGGGGTGGGCGATGATTTTGATGCCCGGCTCTGCGTCGCGATACCGTCGCAGCTCATCGCCCGAGAAACGCTCATGCACCTCGCAGCTGCCTTGCCACGAAATGATCTCCACCCTCGTCTGCGTCGCCACGTAGCGCGCCAGATACTGGTCAGGAATGAGCAGAACGCGCGGCGCGCCAAGACTCTCCACCACCTTCACGGCGTTCGCTGACGTGCAACAGATGTCGCATTCAGCCTTCACCGCCGCGCTGGTGTTGACGTAGGTGACGACGGGAACGCCCGGATACGCCGCGCGCAGCGCCCGCACGTCTTCCGCTGTAATGGATGATGCAAGCGAGCAGCCGGCCTTCGGATCGGGGATAAGAACCGTCTTGTCCGGGTTCATCAACTTGGATGTCTCGGCCATGAAGTGCACGCCGCACTGCACGATGATGTCCGCGTCGGTCCTCGCCGCCTCCCTGGCGAGCTGCAGGCTGTCTCCGAGGATGTCTCCCACGCCGTGGAAAACCTCAGGGGTCATGTAGTTGTGAGCCAGGATGACGGCGTTCTTTTCGCGCTTGAGGTCGCGAATGGCCTTGATATACGGCGCATGCCCCACCCACTCGAGCGGCGGAATGACACGTTCGACGCGAGCGTAGAGCGGCTTCAGTTCCCGGACGGCTTCGCGGACGAAGGCGGCGTCGAAATCGTGGCGCGGTTCGAGGTCGAAATCGAGGTCAATCGCCGGCACGGCATGGGCGCTCCGCCCTCGGAAGGGCCGAATTCCGCTATCCAAGAATGCCATGTGATTCTCCGTTCCAGTCTATGTTATACTCACATTGAGCATTAGTGGGGCATAAAAAATAGAGCGCCTACGCCCGGGATCCACTTATGCTCAACACGACTATAAGATAAGGCCCGATTCGCGTCTTGCCAATCCCCTTTTTCAACCTGCGTCGCCATAGCAGCGGGAGGGATGCGCGCATGCAAAAAAGAGCCGGACACCTTGACGGCGCCGGCGCTAGCTCAGTTGGCGTTGGATCAGGGGTGCGCGTGCGCCTCTCCGTTCGCCGCCTTCGCCATGGAGGGGAACCATCCCCGGAAGGTCGAATTGAACTCATAATAGTTGCAGGTGATTTCCTCACCGGCGGCGATATCGCGGATGGCGAAGCCTTGCTCGAAATCCGTGAAATCTGTGTTCGGCGATTCACTGTGATTCATGAAGCGGCCGTTGTCGGACTCCAGAACCCAGATGCCTTGTTTAGTCATGTGAGGATAAGAATAGCGCGCAATGAAGTCCTGCATGTGAGGAGGAAGTTCTTCGATGTCGGCCGCGGTAAAGAACACATCGAATTTCGGCTCGAGGCGCCAGATTACATCGCCCGCTTTAATGGCTTCAGCAGCGAAGATGCCTACTCCCTCGATCTGACTATTCGAGAGATAGGTGCGAACAAGCATCATGATTTGATTGGTCCCAATAGAGTTGTGAGGTTGATTTGGCTTCAGTGAAGCTTGACGGCATTGCGCCAAGTATTGCGCTCACGGCCTTCTGTGCGACCTCGGCCGCGAAGGAGGCTGTCGTCTCTCACATGTGTTTTTTCAACATCCTTTAGCGAAGTTGGGAAAACAGTGCTTGCTCTGGTTGCTGCTAGCAACACAGATTATCGATGATTGCCTCAATTCAAGGGATTTGCAACATACATATTGTAAGCACTCCAGAGACCCGGAACTTACTTGTGAAAATGAGACTCGATCTCCTTCTGGTGCGGCGCGGGATCGCCGAAACCCGCTCCAAGGCGCAAGAGCTCATCAGGCGTGGAGCTGTCCGCCTGGAAGGAAGGGCCAACCTTAAGGCCAGCCTGGAAGTTCCAATCGAGGAGCCCATCGAAGTCCTTGAAAATGAACGCTATGTTGCGCGCAGCGCCTGGAAGCTTCTAGGGGCGCTGGACCATTTCGCACTCTCGCCTGCGGGGCGGACCTGCCTCGACGCCGGGGCGTCAACCGGAGGCTTTACACAGGTTTTGCTTGAGCGCGGCGCAAGCTGCGTCTTTGCTGTGGATGTTGGCCGCGACCAACTGCATTCGTCGTTGCGGACGAACCCTCGGGTCATTTCATGGGAAAGCATGGACGCCCGGGCACTTATGCTCGCGCAATTCCCAGCGCCCATTGAAGCGCTGACATGTGACATGAGCTTCATCTCTCTGCTGAAGGTGCTGCCGTCTGTGCTTCACCTTGCCGCAGAAGGGGCGTGGCTTGTCGCTTTGGTGAAGCCGCAATTCGAGGTCGGGCGCGCGTTCATCGGGAAGGGCGGCATTGTTAAGGATGAGGCGGCGAAGTTGGCCGCCATTCAAAGAGTCACTGAATGCATTGAGGCGGCAGCATGGACGGTTCTGGGAACGATTCCGTCGCCGATCAAAGGACAGGACGGCAATGAAGAAACGCTCGTCGCCGCCACATGCAACCCCTGATCCAAGTTCCTCCCCGCCTGCAGCGGACGAGCTTGTCAGCCTTACAATCGAGGCGATCGGCGCCCAGGGCCACGGCGTCGCGCTTTGCGGCGGCAGAAAAGTCCATATCCCATTCACGTTGCCGGGCGAAACGATCAGCGTGCGCATCACTGGGACGCGAGGCGAGGCATGCGCCATCGATAGCCCTTCGTCCGACCGCATCTCGCCCGTCTGCAGGCATTTCGGGATTTGCGGCGGCTGCTCCCTCCAGCATTGGCAAGAAGCCCCCTACGAGGAATGGAAGGTTAGCCTTGTCAAAGCGGCATTGGCGCGGGAAGGTTTGGACGCGCCGATCGAGCCCTTGCGAAGCTACCCGGTGGCGAGCCGCCGTCGTGCGGCATTCACGGCATGCAAGGAGGGCGGCGAAGTAAGGATTGGCTTTAATGCCGCGCGCAGCCACGATCTCATCGACCTTATTGAGTGCCCTGTTCTACTACCGCAGATTGCTTCCGCGTTGCCGCATCTGAGAACCGCGCTGGCAGAAGCGCTTCCGAACAGGGACGAAGCGAAAGTTCACATCACTGCGGCCGAGAACGGCCTGGAATTCAGCGGCGAAGGTCCAAAGCTGAAGGCGCAGGGCGCGGCGCGGCTCACTCAGATACTTCAAGCCGCAGGAATAATTCGCGCGTCCTGGAATAGGGACATCATTTTCCTGGCGGACGCTCCGTTTGTTCTTGCCGGGGGCGTAAAGGTGACGCTTCCTCAGAGCGCATTTTTGCAGGCTGTCGGGGCATGCGAGCGCGATATGGCTGCCTTCGTGGTTGAAGCGCTAGCGGAAGCAAAGGCTGCGAAAGGGCCGGTCTGCGATCTATTCGCCGGGCTCGGCGCTTTCACCTTTCCTTGTGCCAAGCAAGCTCCCGTCACCGCTTTCGAGGACAACGCCAACGCTGTCGCGGCGCTGACCGAGGCGGCCAAGGCCGCGAGCGGCATCAAGCCTGTAAAGGCGATCCGGCGCGATCTCTTCCGCAACCCGGTTGGCCCGATGGAACTGAATGCGTTTGCCGTGGTCGTGGCCGATCCGCCCAGGGAAGGCGCGGAAGCCCAATCCAGGGCGCTGGCGGCGTCGAAGATAGGCTTGGTCGTCATGCTGTCCTGCAACGCCATTACTTTCGCCCGCGATGCAGCAGTTCTGACGGCGGCCGGCTTCGTCCTTTCCCGCCTCGCGGTCTTCGATCAGTTCAAGTTCTCGGCGCATGTTGAGATCGCGGCGGTATTCATGCGGGCGAGCAGCAGAAAGGGCAGGCTTGCGCCCGCCCTCAAACGGTGATGGACGCAGATTTACGCGGCGTTGGGCTTCCGGACTTCGGTCGCGCCGCCATCGATCACGCGCGGAGACGGCTGGCCCTTCGTAATCGTAATTGTGCGCGGCTTCATCGCCTCGGGCAGTTCACGCTTCAGATCGACGTGAAGCAGACCATGCTCAAGCGACGCCGAGGACACTTCAACGTAATCGGCCAAGCGGAAGCGGCGCTCGAAATTCCGGGCTGCGATGCCCTGGTGGATGAACTGGCGAACCTTGTCCTCACCCTTCTTGTCACCGCGGACCATGAGCGTGCCTTCCTTCACTTCAATGGAGAGGTCGTTCTCACCAAATCCCGCGACAGCCATAGAAATACGGTAGTTGTTATCACCAAGGCGTTCGATATTGTACGGCGGGAATCCCGTCTCCGTGTCAAGGTTGGTAAGCTGGTCAAGGACATTTGCCAGATGATCGAAACCGATCGAGGACTTATACAGGGGAGTAAGATCAAGACGTCTCATTTTAAGTTCTCCTTGAGAAAGCGAGAATTGAAGCCTGCCTTAAAGGCCAGGCGGATCACTGCAGCCTTACGGCCTGCAACATTTGATTTATTACGCAAAGCTTGGCTTTCAAGGGGTGCTTGAGCATCCCTCAGGAAGTGAAGTATGAATTTTTGCAATGATGAGGAGGAGCCGCAAATGGCCTCAGAAACGTCGGAGCTGATCGGCACGACCCGCAATCCGGTACCGAATGGAGCCGCGACAGGCATCTTCATCGCCCCCGGAGGTATTCGCCTCCGCTACGCGCGCTGGGACACCACGGCGGAGCGCCGCCTCGGAACCGTTTGCCTGTTTCATGGCCGCGCCGAGTTCATCGAGAAGTACTTTGAAACGATTACCGATCTCCGCAGACGCGGCTTTGCGGTCGCCACCATGGATTGGCGCGGCCAAGGCGGATCGTCCAGGTTGCTCAAGAACCCGGCAAAGGGCCACGCAGAGAATTTCGCGCAGTTCGACGAGGATGTGCGTCAGTTTATGAGCGAAATCGTGCTCCCAGACTGCCCTCCGCCCTATTATTGCCTTGCCCATTCCATGGGAGGCCATCTCGTCCTGCGCCTCGCTCAGACAAAAGTCTGCTGGTGGGATCGGATCGTGCTCACGGCTCCGAAAATCCGGTTTGCGGGAACCGATTCGCAAAAATTAATGACCAGCGCCGCCGCCGAAGCGGCCGCGCTTTTCGGTTTCGGTGACAGCTTCATTCCAGGGGGCAAGCCTCACTCGTGGGATGAAAGCTCTTTCAAGGGCAACCCGGGGACATCGGACAGGCTCCGCTTCGAGCGCGCACAGGAGGTCCTTCGCGCGGCGCCTCACCTCGCAATCGGTTCCCCGACCATAGGCTGGGTTGCCGCCGCCTCCAGTTCAATCTCAGTCATCAACTCCCCGGCAGTTATGGAGCGCGTTAAGGTTCCCACCTTGATTGTCGCCGCTGGGAACGACGCGTTCGTCTGCACTGCTGCGATCGAACGTTTCGCAAGCCGCATCAAAAACTGCACCCACATCGTGATCGCCGGGGCGAAGCACGAGATCCTTCAGGAACGCGATCAATTCCGCGAGCAATTCTGGGCTGCGTTCGACGCGTTCGTCCCAGGCTCAGTCCTCATTTCCCGCCGCTCCGAGCAGGGGGAAGTGGTTCGATAGCGAATATGAAAAAGGGATGGGGTGAGCCCCATCCCTTTTTCATCAAGAGCGTCGCGTCAGTGAGGCAAGGCCGCTCCGTCTCCGTCCGCAGCGTGCGGCGGCGTCAGCCCTTGCAACTGCGCGGCGGCGAGCGCCGCAGCCTCGTCCCACTCGATCGGCTCGGGCTTGCGGACAAGCGCAATCCCCAAAACCTCATCCATCCTCGCGACGGGGATGATTTCCAGGGCATTTTTCACGTTATCCGGAATTTCGGCGAGGTCCTTCGCATTCTCTTCCGGAATTATCACGCGCTTGATGCCACCACGAAGCGCCGCCAACAGCTTCTCCTTGAGTCCGCCGATCGGCAGCACACGTCCGCGAAGTGTGATTTCGCCTGTCATGGCAACATCGCGACGGACAGGAATTCCGGTCAGGACGGAAATGATCGCCGTTACCATCGCCACACCGGCGGAAGGTCCGTCCTTCGGCGTCGCGCCCTCAGGCACGTGCACGTGGATGTCCTTCTTCTCGAACATCGGCGGTTCGATACCAAAGGCCACCGCCCGGCTGCGGACATAAGCGTTCGCCGCCTGAATCAACTCCTTCATGACATCGCGCAGATTTCCGGTGACGTTCATCCGGCCCCGGCCAGGCATCATGACGCCTTCCACGGTCAGAAGCTCGCCGCCGACCTCGGTCCAGGCCAAGCCTGTAACGACCCCGACCTGATCCTCAAGTTCCGCTTCGCCATAACGGTGTTTCTGCACGCCAAGGAAATCGCGAATGTTTTCGCCGGTGACATGCACTTGCGTCTCTTTGCCGCTTTCGATCAGCTTCACGGCCTTGCGGGCGAGTTTGGCGATCTCGCGCTCCAAGCTCCGCACGCCTGCCTCGCGGGTGTAGCGCCGGATGATCTCGACGATCGCGTCATCCGCCACAGTCCACTCGCCCGGCTGCAGGCCATGTGCCTCCATCTGCCCGCGCATGAGGTGGCGCTTTGCGATTTCGAGCTTCTCGTCCTCCGTGTAGCCAGCGAGCCGGATGATCTCCATGCGATCTTTAAGAGCTGGCGGGATATCGAGCGTGTTGGCCGTCGTCACGAACATCACGTTGGACAGGTCGTAATCGACCTCCAGGTAATGATCGTTAAACTCGTGGTTCTGCTCAGGGTCGAGCACTTCCAGAAGCGCGGACGCCGGATCCCCGCGGAAATCCATGCCCATCTTGTCGATCTCGTCGAGCAGGAAGAGCGGATTGGTCTTCTTCGCTTTCCGCATTGACTGGATCACCTTGCCCGGCATCGAGCCGATATAGGTGCGCCGGTGGCCGCGGATCTCGGCCTCGTCGCGGACGCCGCCTAGCGACATGCGCACGAACTCGCGGCCTGTCGCCTTCGCGATCGACTTGCCGAGCGAGGTCTTGCCGACGCCGGGAGGGCCGACGAGGCAAAGGATCGGGCCTTTCAGCATGTTGGTCCGCTTCTGCACCGCCAAATATTCGACGATGCGCTCCTTCACGCGATCGAGACCATAATGGTCCTCATCGAGGACAGCCTGCGCTTCGTCGAGGTCCTTCTTGACCTTGCCCTTGACGCCCCACGGAATGGACAGGATCCAGTCGAGATAGTTGCGAACCACCGTCGCCTCGGCCGACATCGGGCTCATCTGCTTCAGCTTCTTGAGCTCGGCGACGGCCTTGTCCTTCGCTTCCTTGGAGAGCTTCGTGTTCTCGATCTTCTCCTCGAACTCGGATATGTCATCGCGCTCGTCCGAGTCGCCGAGTTCCTTCTGAATGGCCTTCATTTGCTCGTTCAGGTAGTACTCGCGCTGGGTCTTCTCCATCTGCCGCTTTACGCGGCTCCGGATCTTGCGCTCAACCTGCAGCACGGAGATTTCGCTCTCCATGAGCGTGAACACGCGCTCCAGCCGGTCGGAAACCGAGAGGAGTTCCAGGATTTCCTGCTTGTCGCCGATCTTGATGGCAAGGTGCGACGCGATGGTATCGGCCAGCTTCGAATAATCGTCGATCTGGCTGAGCGTGCTCAGCACCTCGGGCGAAATCTTTTTGTTGAGCTTGACGTAATTTTCGAACTGGCTCACCGCCGAGCGCGAGAAGGCCTCAATCTCATCCTGGTTGCCGAGCGTCTCTTCGACGCGGTCGATTTCGGCCTCGAAATAAAGCTCATTCGGATTGAAGCGCTTGATCTTGGCGCGCGTAGTGCCCTCGACCAGAACTTTGACTGTCCCATCCGGGAGCTTCAAAAGCTGCAGAACCGTCGCAAGCGTACCCATTGTATAAATGGCGTCCGGCTCAGGATCGTCGTCTCCGGCGTTTTTCTGGGCGGCAAGAAGGATCTGGCGATCGGTCCGCATGACCTCGTCAAGCGCGTTGATTGACTTTTCGCGGCCTACAAAAAGCGGAACGATCATATAGGGAAAAACAACGATGTCACGGAGCGGCAGGACGGGGAAAATCTCGGTGGGACCAGCCGTTTTTGATTGATCCGAATGCGGGTTCGTCATGTCAGTCTCCTAAATCCGGCAGCGGAAACCGCCACCGCTTACTGTCGCCGGTTAAATCCGGCTTTTACCTGCCCGATGCGCCCTGGGCCTCGTCCTGGGCAAGAGTACACCGACTGGGACGCGCGTCCACGAAGGAATACGCAAGCCGGTTAACAGCAGCGCGTCGTATGCACCGGGAGGGTGCTTCGAAAAATGTTGGCGGGACCGTGACACACAAGGCTTCGGTTTGTGGTTAACAAACCTCTGCATTTATGCACTCGATTCATCTAGGCGTTCAGCATAGATGCGCAAGGGCTTGGCATTCCCTTCGATCACCTCGGGGCTGATGACGACTTCCTCGACGCCTTTCAAGCTTGGCAGCTCGAACATGCTGTCGAGAAGGATGGCTTCCATGATGGAGCGCAAGCCACGCGCCCCTGTCTTGCGCTCGATAGCCTTGCGCGAGACGGATTTCAGAGCCTCGTTCGAGAGAGTCAGCTGCACGCCTTCCATCTCGAAGAGCCGCTGATACTGCTTCACGAGCGCATTCTTCGGCTCGGTCAGGATCTTGACAAGGGCCGGCTCGTCGAGGTCTTCAAGCGTCGCAAGCACCGGTAGACGACCGATGAATTCCGGTATGAGACCAAATTTCAGCAGGTCTTCCGGCTCCACGCTCCGGAGGATTTCGCCCGTCCGCCGCTCATCCTCGGAAATGACCTTCGCGCCAAACCCGATGGAACTCGTGCGTCCGCGCTGCCCGATGATCTTTTCGAGGCCCGAAAAGGCGCCGCCGCAGATGAACAGGATGTTGGTCGTATCAACCTGGAGGAATTCCTGCTGGGGGTGCTTACGGCCGCCCTGGGGCGGGACGCTGGCGACGGTGCCCTCCATGATCTTGAGGAGCGCCTGTTGGACGCCCTCGCCCGACACGTCCCGCGTGATCGACGGGTTGTCGGACTTGCGGCTGATCTTGTCGACCTCGTCGATATAGACGATGCCGCGCTGGGCGCGATCGACGTTGTAATCCGCAGCCTGAAGAAGCTTGAGGATGATGTTCTCGACATCCTCGCCGACATAACCCGCCTCGGTGAGCGTCGTTGCGTCGGCCATCGTGAACGGCACGTCAAGAATGCGCGCCAGAGTTTGCGCCAGCAGCGTCTTGCCGCAGCCGGTGGGACCGATGAGGAGGATGTTCGATTTCGCCAGCTCCACGTCGTTGTTCTTCGCGGAGTGGTTGATGCGCTTATAGTGATTATGGACCGCAACCGACAGAACGCGCTTTGCGTAGTCCTGGCCGATCACATAATCGTCGAGAACGTTGCAGATTTCCTGAGGGGTCGGGACGCCGTCGCGAGACTTCACATAGGAGTTTTTGTTCTCCTCGCGGATGATGTCCATGCAAAGCTCAACGCATTCATCGCAGATGAAAACGGTAGGCCCTGCAATGAGCTTACGCACTTCGTGCTGGCTCTTGCCGCAGAAGGAGCAGTAGAGCGTATTCTTGGAGTCGTGACCCCTGCTTTCTTTCGTCATTGACCTACCTTAGCACCCACATACCAGGAAGTTGGCCTCGTATTGTGCCTGACTGATGACCGGAAGCTGGTTTCTCCCTCGTTTAATGCCACCCTCAAGCCCGCCTCGCCGCTCCAACTTTCCTTGCACGCTCCCCATAGTCTTACGGCTTCTGCGGCAATTGTCCATAATTTCGATTCGCCAAACCTGGAGAGGCAGAGCGCTAGGTTGAACCTCTTATACTTTCCAGGCAGTTAAAAATCGTCGCATCTCGTTCAGCCGACGCAAGGAAGCAACAGAACTTCCTATGAACGGCCGGAGCCGCCTTCGTCGGCCGGGGCGCGCTTGGTAAGCACCTCGTCGATGAGGCCGAAGGCTTTGGCCTGCTCCGCTGTCATGAAGTGGTCACGATCCAGGGTGCGTTCAATGACTTCGTATGGCTGGCCTGTGTGCTTCACGTAGATCTCGTTCAGGCGCCGCTTGGTCTTGAGGATGTCCTCGGCATGCCTCTCGATGTCGCTCGCCTGACCCTGGAAGCCGGCGGAAGGCTGGTGCACCATAACCCGCGCGTTCGGAAGGCAATAGCGCATGCCGGGTTCGCCCGCCGCAAGCAGAAGCGAGCCCATCGATGCAGCCTGACCTACACAAAGAGTTGAAACGGGTGGGCGGATGAACTGCATGGTGTCGTACATCCCGAGGCCGGAGGTCACATGTCCACCAGGCGAATTGATGTACATGGCTATTTCCTTTTTCGGATTTTCCGATTCAAGAAAGAGGAGCTGCGCCGTGACGAGAGCGGCCATGTTGTCTTCCACGACGCCGGTCAAGAAGATGATGCGTTCCTTCAGAAGCCGGGAGAAGATATCGAAGGCGCGCTCGCCGCGGTTGGTCTGTTCGACGACCATGGGAACGAGCTGGCTGGTGTAAAATTCAACTGGATCGCGCATGCATTTCTCCCTGGCAGACGAGCCGCGGCGGAGTGGATTTTTCTGTGAGTGCTCGCTATCTCGCGGGCGGTCGGAACTCGGCGGCTGAAAAAGACGGTGCGGACCACCGGTCCACACCGCATACATGGGACGATTTGAGCGCGAGCGCAACTAGCTATGCTGGCAGCCGCGTGCTGCTCAATCGTGGTGATGGCCGTGATCGTGATCGCAATCCGGCCCGCACTCTTCGTCATGATGGTGATGGTGTTCGTGGTCCTCGCCGCCGCTCTCCAGAAGGGCCTGCTCGCGCTCCTGTTCCGCGGCGAACTGCATAAGTTGCGCCGGAGTAACCGTCTTGTCCGCCTGTTTCGTGAGTTCGAGCGCGAAGTTCATCACCTTCTCTTCATAGACGGGAGCACGCAACTCGTTCATCGCCTGTGGATTCTTGCGATAGAACTCTACGACCTGCTTCTCCTGCCCAGGAAACTGACGAGCGCGGTCAATGACGGCGCGGCGAAGCTCATCGTCGCCGACGCGGATCTGGTTCACATTGCCGATCTCCGCGAGAATGAGGCCAAGCCGCACACGCCGTTCGGCGAGCTTGCGATAATCCTCGCGGGCCTTTTCCTCGGTCGTGCCTTGCGCTTCGAAGCTGCTTTTCGACTGCTCAAGCTGGCGTGTCACGTTGCGCCAGACCATCTCGAACTCGCTTTCGACGAGCGAGGGCGGCATCTCGAAGGAATGCGCCCCGTCGAGCGCATCAAGAAGCCCCTTTTTCAGCTTGTTCCGGGAGATGGTGTCCAGCTCCTTTTGAAGCTGGCCGCGAATGGCCTCTTCGAGCTTGGCGAAGAACTCCATGCCAAGTGTGCGCGCGAACTCGTCGTCCGCCTTCGCCTCGACGGGCTTCGCGACCTCCTTCACGGTCACGGTGAAGACCGCGGCTTTCCCGGCTAGGTGCTTCGCCTGATACTCCTCCGGGAAGGTCACGTTGATATCGCGGTTCTCGCCGGCCTTCACCCCTTCAAGGCCCTCTTCGAAACCCGGAATGAAACGCCTGGAGCCGATGACCACGAAGGCATCCTCGCCCGTGCCGCCCTCGAAAGGCTCGCCATCCACGCTGCCCTTGTAATCGATGGTCAGGCGATCGCCCTCTTCGGCCGGGCCGTCCTTAGCCTCGTAGGAGACATTCGCCTTCATGAGCCGTTCGAGCGCCTTTTTGACGTCGTCCTCCTCCGGCTCCGCGACTTCCTTCTCCAGCGTGATCGACTTCAAGTCGGCAAGTTCGATCTTGGGCAGCACCTCGAAGGACATGGTGTATTCGAGATCGGACGCACCCTCGATCATGCGCTCGACCGCATCCTTGTCCTCGGATAGCTTGATGTCTGGCCGGAACGCAGGGCGCTCCTCGCGATCCTGCAGCGCCTTTGAGCTGGTCTCGCCGACGGTTTGCTCCAAGACTTCCGCCATTACGGAGCGCCCGTAAAGTTGGCGCACATGCGCGAGCGGCACCTTACCGGGCCGGAACCCGTTCAAGCGGACCTTCGTCTGAAGGTCTTCAAGCTTCAAATCGACGCGCGCCTGCAAATCGGCCGCAGGGACAATAACCTTCAACTGGCGTTTCAGCCCCTCTGAAACAGTCTCTGTAACTTGCATATTAAAACCGGGTTTGGTTGGCCGCTTATTCGGCGAAGTGGTCAAGGCAACAGGCTATCGTTGCCGCGGGCGATGTCCGCTACTGCGCAGTGAAATTGCACATTGCCCGGCAATTCACAAGGGGCCGCCTCTCGCGAGGTGGAAAAATCAGGGGCGCGGCCATCGCTAAGGACTAACCAGCCAGCGCCGAAGGAAAGACCTTGTCGCAAAAAAGTGCTAAACTAATCCATCCGTCTTTCGCCTTCGCGTGTTGATGGGGCATGGACGTTCTCGCAGGAAAACTGTTTTCTTTTCAGCGGGCGATTGTAAGACGCCTCGACAAAGTATCGCGAGAGCTGCTTCTGCAGGATGGCGGGCGGGCAATCGATTTCAGGCGCCCCGTGGGAGAACCGTCGCTCGGCGAGCCAACGTCGGTAGCCTGGCGCGTCTTCAAGAACCAGCTCACCACGTATATTGGCGGCGTGACGGCCGTTATTCTCGAACTCGCAGAGCCGCGGGTCCGCACCGGGGTCTGGAAGCATAGCGGCTTTCGCAAGGACCCGCTCCGGCGTCTTCGCCGCACCGGGCTCGCGGCGATGGTGACCATCTACGGCGCCCGTACCACGTCAGAGGCCATGATTGCCGGCGTCAGGCGCATGCACGATCGTGTGCGAGGTGAGACACCCGGCGGTGAGCCGTATCACGCCAACGATCCGGAACTCCTGAACTGGGTGCAGGCAACAGCGGCCTTCGGATTTCTTCAGGCGTATCACGTCTATGCGGCGCCCCTGCAACTCGCGGAAAGGGACCGCTATTATCGGGAAGGCCAAAGCGCGGCCGCGCTCTATGGCGCAACTCATCCTCCGCGTTCCGAGGCGGAGCTTCACGCTCTTTTTCTCGCGATGCGTCCCCGTCTTGAGCCTTCCCCCATCATTTTCGAGTTTTTGCATATCATGCGAACCACTCCCATCCTGCCGCCGTTGCTGAGGCCCGTTCAGCCTCTTCTCGTACGCGCTGCGGTAAGTCTAACCCCGTCCTGGGTTCGGGAGCGGCTGGGTCTTGGGGCTGAAGACGGTCTGCGATCCTGGGAAGGCGTGCTCGTCAAAAAGAGCGCAGCACTGGCCGATCGCATCATCCTCGAGTTCAAGCCCCGCGGTGCAGGCCTGCCTCCGCCTCGGATTGTCCGCGAACTATCTCTACAGAAAAAACACCGACCCAGCGGCGCTGCCTTAAACCAACTCGGGCTCTTGCTCTCTCGTCGAGCGTTCAGAGCCGTTCCTGTCTCCGATGATGAGGACCTGGAGAGCCGGGACCACGATGAGGAGCATGATCGGCCCGATAAACATGCCGCCGACGACAACGATGGCGAGCGGACGCTGCACTTGGCTGCCGATCCCTGTGGACACCGCAGCCGGAAGAAGGCCGATGCACGCGGAGAACGCTGTCATCAACATGGGACGCATCCGCTGGGTCGCGGCCTGAAACATGGCGTCCAAGGTGCCCAAACCCGATTGCCGCAACTCGTTGAAATAGGTCATGATCAGGATGCCGTTCATGATCGAAACGCCGAAGAGCGAAACGAATCCGATGGCTGCAGAGATGCCGAAATCCTCACCCGATACGGCGAGTGCGATGATGCCGCCAGCGACGGCAAAGGGGATGCCGAGCAGCACAAGGAGGCTATCGCGGAACGACCTGAACAAGGCGTAGAGCAGGCCCAGGATCAGCAAGAGGCTCAGCGGGACGATGATGGCGAGGCGCTTTTGCGCAAGCTCCAGTTCCTCGAATTCTCCCGCCCACTCAAGGCGGTAGCCGTTCGGCAATGTGATCGCCTTGGCGATTCTCTCCTTCCCTTCGGCCACAGCGCCGCCGAGATCGCGGCCGCGCACGCTGAACTTGATCGGGATGAATTTCTGGTTTCTTTCGTGGAAAATATATGAGGCCCCGGTCTCGATGGAGATGTCAGCGACTTCGGTGAGCGGGATGTAGGCGTTGCCATTCGGCGTCGTCACATTGATTTTTGTGTTACGGATGGCGTCAACGGAGTCGCGAAACTGAGGCGCCCCCCTTACATTGACGCCGAACTGGCGGTCGTATTCATAGACGGTAGTGGCAGTATTTCCGCCGAAGGCGGTCTGAACAAATGTGGCGATGTCGCCGCTGTTCAGCCCGTAGCGCGCCGCCTTTTCACGGTCGACGCGGACATTGAGGTTGGGTTGCCCAAGCACGCGGAAAATTCCGAGGTCGGTGACGCCTGGAACGTCGCTTACGACCCTCTTGACCTGGTTTGCCAGATCTTCGAGCTTCGTCAGATCAGGACCGATTATTTTGATGGAGTTGGCGCCTTTAACGCCCGATAGCCCCTCCTCGACATTGTCCTGAATATATTGAGAGAAGTTCATGTCGATGCCAGTGAACTCGCGGGCGAACTCCTCCTGCAAATCCTTCACCAGATCGTCTTTGACGCGTCCCCGCTGCCACTGATCGAACGGCTTCAGCGGCACGAAAAATTCCGCGTTGAAAAAGCCGGTTGCGTCGCTGCCATTGTCTGGGCGACCATGCTGTGAGACGACCGTGATGACTTCCGGATGGCTTTTGATGATTTCGCGCATCCGATTCACGACGGGCATGCCTGCTTCGAGAGAGATCGTCGGCGGCATCGACGCACGGATCCAGAGATTGCCTTCTTCCAGCGCGGGCAGAAATTCCGTACCGAGGTTTGAGGCGAGGAAAATGCTGAAGCCGAGAAAGACAAGGCCAAACAGCACGATGAGCCAACGCGCTCTTAGAGCGAACCGCAAAAACGGCGTGTAAGCGGCGCGGATTGCCCGCACGATAATTGTCTCGGTCTCCTCAACATGCTCCGGAATCATGAAAGACGCCAGCACCGGCGTGACTGTGAACGTCGCCAGAAGAGCGCCCACCAGCGCATAGCCGTAAGTGCGCGCCATCGGGTTGAAGATCTGCCCCTCGACGCCCTGCATCGTGAAAAGTGGAATGAAGGCCGCGAGCGTGACGCATGTCGAGAAAAGGACGGCGGTGTCGACCTGCGTCGCGGCGATATAAATGAGCCGGATGCGGGTCAGAAGGCTCGCATCTTCGCTTTCCGAACGGATAGGTATCTCCCGCGAAAGCAGTTCCTCGCGTCCCTGCGCCTGGAACACACGAAATATGTTTTCTACGACGATGACGGCCGAGTCGACGATGATGCCGAAGTCGACAGCGCCGAGAGAGAGAAGATTCGCGTCTTCGCCCCGCAAGACGAAAATGATGATGCTGAAGAAGAGGGCGAACGGGATGTTGATGCCAACGATGATCGCGCTTCGCAAATCCCCGAGAAAAATCCATTGAATGAGAAAGACGAGCAGACATCCGAAGACGAGGTTATGAAGCACCGTGCTCGTCGTAACGTTGACGAGCGTCGAGCGGTCGTAATACGGCACCAGCTTCACACCGGGCGGCAAGCTCCCGTCGCTGTTGATCTTCTCGACTTCGGCCTTGATGCGCGGAATGACATCGTTGGTGTGAAGCGTGCGGTTCATGACGAGGATTGCGGCCACGATGTCGTCGTCATAATCCCGGCCGGCCTTTCCAAGACGCGGCACGTAGCCGACATACACCTTGGCTACATCCTTGATCTGAACCGGGACGCCGTTGAACTGGCCCAGCGTAATACTCTCAATGTCGCTGACCTTGCGCCCCAAGATGAGCTCCGTGTCGCCGCCATCGTTTATGAGTCCGATGCCTCTGATGGTAACCGACTGCTTCCCAATATTGATGGTGCGGGCGCCCACATTCACATTGGCATTACCAACAGCGGTCACGAGTTGGGCTAACGTCAGGTTATAGGCTTCAAGCTTGTTGAGGTCGGCTTCCACCTCGAACTCTTTGGTTGTGCCGCCCCATGTGTTGACTTGCACGACTCCTGGAACCGTCAGGAAGCGGCGCTGCAAGACCCAATCCTGGATGGTGCGCAAGTTCGTGATGCCGAAATGCTTCGGGCCGGCCACTTGATAGCGATAGATTTCGCCAACAAGGCTCGATGCCTGGATCTGCGGCTGAACGTTGTTGGGAAGGTTAACGTTCTGTAAAAGGCTGATCTGGGTCTGCTGCAGCGCGAAGTAGTAATCGACGCCGTAATCGAACGTGACCCGAACGAAGGAGAGCCCATAGAACGACGTAGAGCGGATGTTGTTCACGCCGGGCGTCGGGGCGAGTCCCACCTCGATCGGAATTGTATAAAGCCGCTCCATCTCCTCTGCGGAGAGGCCGGCGGATTGGGCGGTGATTTCAAGAATGACGGGAGCAGGGTTCGGATAGGCCTCGATATTGAGCTTAAAAAAAGCCACCACGCCGCCAACCACGAAGGCGGCGAGGAACAGCAAAATGACAGGCCGGCGCGTCAGCCCGAATGAAACGAGACCATTAAGCACCGTCTACCTCATGAGAATGACATTGCACGGCTTCCGGCGTCACTGGCCGGCATTGGCGTATTGATTGGCAATGAAGATGGAGCCGCCCGTGGCGATACGCTCACCGGGTCTAAGGCCTTCGAGCACCTCAGTAAATCCATCATTTGACAGGCCGGTCTTGATCACGCGCTGGAAAAATGTGTGGCCGTCTTTCGTTGTCCAGACGGTCATGCTTCCGTCGCCTTCGCGGACAACGGCATCCTGCGGCACTGCGACCGCCTTTTTCGGTGGCGCGAGCGTGATCACAAAGGTCGCGAACATGCCGGCGCGGAGGTCATAATCGGGATCGGCGATCTCGGAGCGGACAAATACGCGGCGCGTATTCGGATCGACGTTCGGACCGATCGTTACGATCTTTCCTGGGTAGGAGCGTCCCGGATAGGAGGCGACCCTGGCCCGAACCTCCTGATCCAGCTTGAGGTCGGCAGCTTCTCTCTCGGGAACATTGGCGATCATCCACATGATCGAGGTATCGGCCACAATATACACCGGCGGCGGATTGCCGGGCTGCACGAAAAGGCCTGGGGCGGCGTTCCTCGCCGTGACAAGACCGGTGATTGGGGAAGGGACGGTCAGCGTTGCATCGACCTTCCGCTCTTTCACAATGCGATCCATTTCGGCGTCGGTCTTGCCAAATACCATGACGGCGCCGCGAGCCGCTCTGTACGCTGCTTCGGCAGCCTGCTGATCGGAAATCGACTGCTCGTAGTCCTTTTGCGCAGCAGCGTTCTGCTTGAAGAGATTACGCTGCCTCTCAAGGGTCTTCGTGTTGAGATCCAGCACCCCCGCCGCAGAGATGAGAGTTGATTCTGCCTGAAGCAGATCTGTGCTCTCGATGGTAAAGAGAGGCTCGCCCTTTTTGACGGTGTCCCCAACTTTGGCGAAAGCCTTGATGATGCGGCCTTGATATTGCGTAAAAACCTGGGTCAATAAATCCTGGTTGAAGTCTATATTGCCGACCGCCTGCATTTCCTGAGGGAAAGCGTGATCGCCAACCGGCTCGACATTGATCGACGCGAGTTGCGTATCGGCCAGCACGACGCTCGGCTCCGCAGCAGGGGCCACGCCGGGCAATGCGGCAGCGGGCGAGGACCACGCCAACCCCGCGGCGAGCAAGGCCAGTCCGAATGAGAAAACCGCTTTTCTATGTGCGTGAGCATGAACAAATATCACGTTACGGCTCCGGACATTTCTCTTTGGAGACATTAACGAGGCACCGCGTCTCGGCGGGGGTCGCCCCCGGATACTCCCGCTCGACAGGCTCCGGCCTCGGACCTACCACACTGGCGAGCCAAGCCTGAGGCTCAGGAGTAGGTGGTGGCAAATTCCGGTTCCACCAGCCTCCGCCCAAGGCCTGAAACAGGCTGACTGTATCGGTATACCGGTTCGCCTGCGCCTGTATGACGAGCAGCGAGGCCTGCAAATTTGTCGTTTGAGCGCCGAGAACTGTTTGGATGGCGACCTGCCCTTGACTGAGCTGCGTGCGCGTCAATTGCAGCGTCTTTGCAGTCGCCTCTTCCGCTAAGACGGCCTTCTTGAGAGTGTCAGTGTCATAACGGATTGCATACAATGTGTCCGCTACATTCTGGAATGCCGTAAGAACCGCAAGCCGATAATCGGCCGCGGCCTGATCGACGCCTGCTTCGGCTGCGCGTTGCCTCTGCTGCAAGGTAAAGCCATCAAAAAGCACCTGGGATGCAGACGCTATACCAGTATAGAAAAAGAATGCCGGATTATTACTGAAAAGCTGGTTAATGGAAATTCCACTTCGGCCAATATCGCCAGTGAGGGAGACTTGCGGAAGCCTGTTTGCGATCGCGACCCCCACCAGCGCACATGCCGCATGGAAATTCTCCTCAGCCGCGCGGACGTCAGGCCTTTGCGAAACGAGGTCCGACGGCAACAGGACCGGCAGCTTTTTTGGCAGCTTGAGATTGGTGAATTCAAAGCGTTCCGGCAATCCCTCTCCAGGGAGATGCCCCGAAAGGACGACAAGCTGGTCGCGCTGCTGAGCGAGCGCCTTTCGCAGCGGCGGCAGCGTCGCCTCCGTCTGGGCGACGAGCGCCTCCTGCGCCGCGACGTCCAGGCCTGATACCTGTCCTGCCTGCTGCTGTATGCGAATCTTCTCAAGAATATCCTTGGATATCGTTACGAGCCGTTCGGTCGTCTCGATCTGCGCCCTGAGCGACGCTTCCTGGATCGCGCCTGCGGCGATGTTCGATGTCAGCGTGAGAAACGTAGCTTCATTCATGAAGCGCTGGTTCTCTTTCAAGGCTTCGAGGTTTTCGATTTGACGTCTGACGCCGCCCCAGATGTCGGGGACATACGAGACCGTCAACTGCGCAGTGTGAAGCTGGTAGTAAGAGGGATTCGTGCTTCCTGGCCCTACGACTGGCGCGGCGACGCCTCCATTCTCCCCCCCGGGCGTCGTGGCGACCTTCCCGCCCTGGCTTGTCTCGTTACCCGTCGCGAGGGGGAAGAGCTGTCCTACCTCCGCATACACGTTGGCTTGAGCGACGCGGAGGGCTGCACGCGCGGATTCGATGTTCGGATTGTCGTGCAGGGCGCGATTGATGAGACTGTTAAGCCCAGGTGAGTGGAATAACTCCCACCATTCCGCCGGAAGTTCGCGGCTGATGTCGAGGTGCTGCGTCTTGCCTTGCGCCGAATAGTTCGAAGGCTGGTGATCGCGCGTGTAACTGGCGATTTCGGGTGGCTCGGGAGGTTGAAAATCCGGCCCAACGCAGGAGCCAAGGCTCATCACGGCGCCAAGCGTGATAGCGGACCATACACTAAGGGAAGCCTCTTCCCGGAGGACTATGTATCTTCTCCGTGGAGACATCCCGCTTAGCCTGGCCCCCCGCGCCCGTCTGGGGTTATAGCGACACTTTTACCCGAGCCTCAAGGTCAAGTGTTTCGAACAGCGCACGCGGCTCAGATGCCTCTCCTACAACGATTTATTTAGATTTCAAACTCTCTCAATTGTAATGGATTGCCGCTTCCTGGTTGATTCCCGGTCTGCAAGCAGAACGGCGAGGTCAATGTGGGCGATCGGCGACATTTACCGTGAAGCAAAAACATGATCTTCTAATTAGGGGGGTAGGTCATTCGGGCATGGAGGGTCGAATGCGGCGGGTCGAGACGGCGGTCAGGTTGCGCATCTTCGTCGGCGAGGACGACAAGTACAAGGGCCGCCCTCTCTACGAAGAAATCGTGGTGCAGGCGCAGGCAGCACACCTTGCAGGCGCCACGGTCTTCAAGGGCTACATGGGTTTTGGCGCCGCAAGCGGGCTGCGCGCCGAGAAGATCTTGCGCTGGTCCAGAGACTTGCCCGTCGTGGTCGAAATTCTCGACACAGAAGAGAAGGTGAATGCCTTTTTCGAAATCCTGGACAAGCTCTTGACGGGGGGAGTGGCCACGGTTGAGAAGGTGCAGATGCACCGTTACATTCGAGAAAAGAAGAAGCCCGCCAAAAGCTGATTTCTATTCGCGTTGCCCCCCGGGAACCGGGTCCGCTGCAAGAGAAGCAAGAGGCGGCGTTCATCTGAAGATTTTTCGCACCCCACCCGGCAGTTGCCGCATTACTATGAGGGCAGGAAACGAGTAAGCTGCGGAATGGAACGCGCATGCGCTGGCGCCAGAGGCCGCCCGGATCGAACTGGGGCGAGTTCGGTCTCGATGACGAGGCCGGACGCCTCAATTTGATTACGCCACAGAAAGTGCTGCAAGGAATTGCCGAGGTCCGCGAAGGCCGGACGTTCTGCCTCTCGCTTCCCCTCGACTACCCCGGCGGCAACGTTCTCCACTCCGCCCGGCGCCCTCCGAAGAGGCGCGCGACCGCAACATCGAGCGGCATGCCGCGCTATCTCCTGCGGCTTTCGGACGACAACCCGGATTTGACGGACGTCGTGTGCGACGATCAGGTCACACTTCACACCCAATACTCAACGCAATGGGATTTGCTCGCGCATATCGGGTCGGAGTTCGACGCCGACGGCGATGGCGTCGCCGAAATGGTGTTCTACAATGGCTGGCGCGGCGGAGAGCACATCGTCATGCAGGCGGATCACGCCACGGAAGCAAAGCAGCTTGGCATCGAGAAGATGGCCGAGCGCTGCGTGCAAGGCCGCGCCGTTCTTATCGACCTCCACGCGCTTGTGGGCGACGCTAAGGCCGACATTGGCTTCGATGGGCTTGAGGAAGCGATGAAAGCGCAAGGCGCGCTCGTCGAGACCGGCGACATGGTGTGCTTTCATACCGGCTTCGGGCGAAAGATCATGGACATGAACCGGCGGCCTGCGGCGGACGCGCTCCACAGCTGCGCCGCGCTCGACGGACGCGACCCCCGTCTGCAGGAGTGGGTGACCGACAGCGGCGTGGCGGCATTGATCTCCGATAATGTCGCCGTGGAGCGCTACCCCAACAATTCCGGCTCGGGGCGGCGCCCGCTCGTGCCCCTTCACGAGCTGTGCCTGTTCAAGCTCGGCATACCCTTGGGCGAGTTGTGGTGGCTCAGCGCGTTGGCCGATTATATGCGCGGCGCGGGCCGCACGCGCTTTCTTCTGACCGCCCCGCCGCTCCGGCTGCCCGGCGCCGTCGCCTCGCCCGTGACGCCGGTGGCGACGGTGTAGCGGCGCGGGTAAGGCTGGCCTTCAAAGGTATTGTCTGGTAAACCCCGTCCATCGCCGGGAGGATGGATGTCGCCTACAGTCGTCGGATTATCGGGAAGCCCCTGCACGCCATCCCGGACGCGCCTGATCGTGAAAGCGGTCATGGAGCGTGTCGCGGCGCAAACCGGCGCGCAGGCACGGCTCGTCGACCTGGCGGACCTCGTGCCCCACCTTGGCATCCGATCCCGCGCCGAAGCCTCGCCGCAGGTCGAGGATGCGCTGCAGACGATCGAAAGCGCCGGCCTTCTCGTCGTCGGCTCGCCCGTCTACAAAGGCTCCTACACCGGCCTCCTCAAGCACCTCATCGACCTCATCAACTACCCTGCCCTTCTTGGCACGCCCGTCGCGCTGCTCGCCGCCGGCGGGAGCGACCGCCACGCGCTCGTCATCGAGCATCAGCTCCGGCCGCTTTTCGCGTTCTTCGGGGCGAAGACGCTCGCCACCGGCGTTTACCTGACGGACAAGACCATCCAGAACGGATGGGTGGAGGACACCGCTTGCAGCGCCCGGCTGGAGCAACTCATCGCGGAAGCGGTCCATGAGCTGAGCCATGCCCATATGATGGGCGCATCGGCGGCCCGCTAACACCAATCGTCAGAACGTTCAACCCATATCGGGCGCAACTGTCCATTAACTCTATTGGGTTCGTTTCGCAAAAAATGCAATTTTCCGCAACCAAAAGTAGAGATATCTGCAATCTAAGGTAGATTTTGGGTTAATTCTCTGTTTTGGGCTTCCGCGCTATTCTTCATGCCATAAGGATCGACTTCAGGAAAAGGTCCCGACTTATGGCGATCCCTATAACTCACGTTGCAGCTATCTATCAAACCAGCTCAAGCGGACTTTGTTTGCCCCCACAGCCTCAAACTTCACGCTGCGCCTAAAATCATCCGAAAACTCGTTTCTCACCCGTTCGAGGGCGCGTCCGGCAATCTGGTAGCCATTGAGCTTTATCGGCGCACTCGGCCCGAGCTTGCGTTCGAGCCGGGACTTCAAAAGGTGGTTCGTAAGCTCGACGTGGCCACGCTCGAAATTCTCAATAACCAACTCCACAATGCAAAGGCGCTTCAGCCGCCCCAAACTTCCATGGCTTCTGCCCCCTTCTCCAGGAAGCCAGGTCCTGCTTTCCAGTCCCTCTTTCAACGTGGCCAGCATGGCGAGCGTCAGCGGATCGCCATTTTGCGTGTGATCGGAAACATGCAGGACCTCGGATAACCGCGCCTGCAGACTGAGCCACGTAAACACCGGATCAAGACCCGACTGATCTTGAAGTGGCTTCAGGGTGACGCGGAACCTCTCGCCCATGTAGCTCTGGTCGAGCCGCAAGCTCTTGCCTTCGAACGCCAGCTTGCGGCCAAGATCCGCAGCAATATGCCCTTTTTGTTCGCGATAGCCCGCCCAATACCCGTCTTCATTTTCCAAGGAATAGGAACTGAAACGACTGTTCACCTCAACAACAAGATGCTCGACCGGGGACACGACGCGAAGGAGCGCGCTGGCGACAGACTTTGTATCACGGCCTTTGCGCAGTATCTCCAGGCACTCGTTTCGACGCAAAGACGCGTAATTGTCCGCAATGCTCTGCCCGAAGTGAAGCACGGTTTTCAGCACCTGCTCTCTCTGATACGGACTGAGCCCCGTGAAAAAACCGAAGACTGTCCCCTGAAATCCACAGGAAAACAGCGGTATGATCAGCCGGTCAGCACCCCTGCTTGGCCACAAGACAATGTCATCGAGATCGCCCGGATAGGATGGCTCCATCAGCCAGGAAAGAGCCCGGCTCACATCATTGACGCTAAACCCTGTCCATGCCCCGGACATCGCGATGTCAACAGCGTTTATGAAATGAAGATAGGAACCGGACCCATGCGTGAGGATGTTGCGGCGGCTTAGATTTATTGGCCGGTACCCGGCAGCCCGCAAATGGATATCGGGTAGTACTGGCCACAAAGATGCTGCGGCGAATGCATCTGCACACCACCCGTAAACGGATTCCATGCGCAGAAATTCGTTCAATGACATATCTGTCGATAGGAAATCTTTAAATACACCGCTATCAAGTATTGTGTTGAATACACCTTTGTATTCCTGGCGAAGCGCTCGACAGCAAAGCGCCATCTGGAACGATATTTGCTGTGCTTCAATATTGCTTATGACATTGAATTTAACCGCATCCTGGAAGAAGCGTGTAGTAAGAGGAGGGAGTCTGAGGCATGCATACTCTGGATCGAATGCCAAGAAATAAGCATTGCCGCGCGTCGCAGCACTCACAGCGGAGATTGCATTACCGGAGTGAATGTCGAGTTTTTCGAATATTTCTCGGAGATGGGTGGATGACTTGTTGTTTATCGAGGCTAGCTTACTCAGTGCGCCCAGCATTCAACAATCCGATGGGATGAACTCTTCAAACCCGAAATTAAGTTGACTTAAGTCAAAAAACCGCACCGGTTACCCGGACACGATAGTCAAAAATACAAGTTGTCACAATTGGGATTGTTTGTCGAGCGTCGCAGAACGCTTACCGGCATTACGGGGCCGGTGATTGAGAAAAATGCTTTATTAAGAAACTACTTAGGGACTATAACATTTTGTAGCAGGCCAGCTTCAACCACGATCGCGTATTCATCATCGCCGATGCGCCCTGACAGGTCCGCCAGGAGCTCCGCATCAACCTTCTTGCCTATAATGAGGACTTTGCCGTTCCCAAGGTCGAATGTTGAGGGGCAAAATCCTGTGGCGCACCGATAACCGGCGGGAGTGGTCTCTTGCATAAATTTGACAGGAGATGCTGGCCATCCCCTTCCATTATCTAAAGGGTTGCAGTTTTAACCAACTCGACCGCCTCAACAAAACGCCGAAGCCCGACGAGAGCGTCCTTCTTACACTAAAGGTGCTAAGGATCAAGAAGCATCTAACAATATTTAGCGACTGCGGCAAACAAAGCACTCCCGCACTTGTCCACGCCGCTTCAAAGAGCTGTATCGAATCTGCCGTTGTCGATGATCAGATTTCTTCCGTCGGGGGATCGGAAGGCGGGTGGCCGTCTTGTTGAGTTGTAGCGGCCAGGCCTTGAGATTGCTCCTTGATTTAGATGGCTATTCCAAAAGGATTGCGCCAGGGTCGCGCCCTTTGCATGGAATGCAAGCGGTGTCTTCGCTTGGTACATCCCGCCTAACCGACCACCGCGGTACAACACCATTTCCTGGTAAATTTTTAAACTTTTTGAACTTTCCGAAAGCGACTCACGGATGCAAAACTCCCAAAAAAAGCTTCCGTTTTCTATTTAATTAACAACCCCAGGCAGCAATGAAGCGCAGTATTTATGATAAATAGATAGTAAGCGCATGTGACTTCAACAAACCGGAAGGAAGGAGGCTCTCTGGATTTTGAACGTTAAGCGCTCTCGCAAGGAGGTTAACATGCCACATTCCTGCATTGGAGCACTCAGCTACTACCATCACAGCTTCGTGGTCTACGTCACATCGGAGGAAGCCAAGCGGGTGATGGAAGCGACCGCCGCCGGAACAGCGGTCTACCACGCGATCTGGAAGCCGCTCAAGACAGTGCTGCTGTCGGCCATCGTCATAATCGTTGCGTCTCTCTCGGTTACGAGGCTCGAGATCGGCGATGCCGCGTTGTTCGCACATCGGCTGCGGCCATGCCTCTATCCGAAGGCTCTCAGGTTTCAATCGCCGGAACCCGTCAAGGATAGCCCGAATCGCGATGCAAATGTCCACCCTGAGATGAGGCAGGCTTCCTAAGCCTGCCTTTTGCACGCCCGCAGCCGCAAGGCCCTTACAGTCTACAGTTCACAGACTTGATGTTGCTGTTCAGGAAGCGGACGAGTTGCTTCGCTTCCTCGAGGCTCGTGCCGCGATAAAGATCGAGGCCTATGACTCCCCTGAATGTTGCGAACCCCTCATGCTTCGGTTGCAACACCACCCAAGGCGCGCCATCCTCGCGCAGCCGCACCACAAAAAGGAATTCAGCGCTTTCTCCGCTCATCTGCTCACCCGCTGTTTAGAACAAAACGAGAACAAAATAGCGAGGAGTGAAGCCTTCCGCAAGCCCCGTCGTGGGATCGCCTTCCCGTTAACCATATTTATGCACGTAAGCTTAAGGCTGCCGCGCGTATTTTCCTAAAAGGTGCGGGCGTGAAGGGGAGAGCGGGTCTTGTTGGCGGCTTTTGCGTTACGCTTTTTCATAATATTCAGTCTCGGCGTCTTGGCTTTTATAAGCTTCCTTGTGGCGACCACCTTGATCTGGCTGATGTGGTTGGACACGTGGCGCTGCGGGATGTGCCTCAGCTATCCGGTCGGCGTTTACACGCTCGCGCTGCTCGGCCTTCTGATCCTGGGCTCGATCGCCTTCGAGGCCGGCGAAGCCGCCGTCATATGGCGGGAATGGGCCATTGTCTCGCGCAGATGGTTCATCGCCAACTGGACGATCCCGCTCGTGATCGTGATCGCCATCCTGGCAATTCTGTTGGTTCTCAATTGGTATGATGTCGTCGAATGGTGGTGCACGCTTTGGTAGCCCACCCTCACCTAAGCAAGCTTCGGTGATCTGGCCAACGGATGCGGTCACTTTCCAATTTTGTCATCCCGGCCAAGCGGAGCGCGAGCCGGGATCGCAAAAAGTTTGGCCTTTCAACATGTTACGATCCCGGATAAGGCTTCGCCTTTCCGGGATGACGTTGGCGGCGATCCCTTGGCGCATCCGGCAAACTTTGCCTGGCAGGCCTACTTCATGGTCGGAATGACGAATTCCGCGCCTTCCTTCACGCCGCTCGGCCAGCGCGCAGTCACCGTCTTCGTCTTCGTATAGAAGCGCATCGAATCGGGGCCGTGCTGGTTCAGGTCGCCGAACATGGATTTCTTCCAGCCGCCGAAGGTGTGATAGGCGAGCGGCACCGGGATCGGCACATTGACCCCGACCATGCCGACATTCACGCGCGACGCGAAATCGCGGGCGGCATCGCCGTCGCGGGTAAAGATGGCGACGCCGTTGCCGTATTCGTGATCGTTCGCGAGCGCGAGGCCCTCTTCGTAGTCATGCGCGCGAACCACCGAAAGCACGGGGCCGAAAATCTCCTCGCGATAAATGCGCATTCCGGGTTTCACATGGTCGAAGAGGCAGGCTCCCATGAAAAACCCATTTTCGTAGCCCTGCATCTTGAAGGCGCGCCCGTCGACAACAAGCTTCGCGCCCTCTTCGACGCCGGCTTGGACAAGGTCTTTCACGCGCTTCAGCGCGGCGCCGGTCACGAGCGGGCCGAAATCAGCCTTCTCATCGGTGTAGGGCGCCACTTTCAGGCTTTCCACCTTCGGAATGAGCTTTTCAACGAGCCTGTCCGCCGTCCCCTCGCCCACAGGCACCGCGACCGAGACCGCCATGCAACGCTCGCCAGCCGCGCCGTAGCCCGCGCCGATCAGCGCATCCACGGCCTGATCCATGTCGGCATCGGGCATCACGATCATATGGTTCTTCGCGCCGCCGAAAGCCTGCACGCGCTTTCCGTGCGCCGTGCCGAGCGAATAGACATGATGGGCGATCGCGGTCGAGCCGACGAAGCCGACGGCCTTGACGTCGGGGTGGGTGAGGATGGCGTCCACGGCTTCCTTGTCGCCGTTCACCACATTGAAAATGCCCGCGGGCAAGCCCGCCTCCAGGAAAAGCTCGGCGAGCCGGAGCGGCACGCTCGGGTCTCGCTCGGATGGCTTCAGGACGAACGCATTGCCGGCCACGATGGCTGGCGCGGCCTTCCACAGCGGGATCATGGCGGGAAAGTTGAACGGCGTAATGCCCGCCGCCACGCCGAGCGGCTGGCGCATGGAGTACATGTCGATGCCGGGACCCGCGCTGTCGGTGAATTCACCCTTCAAAAGATGCGGCGCGCCGATTGCAAATTCCACCACTTCGAGGCCGCGCTGGATGTCGCCGATGCTGTCCGCGAACGTCTTGCCGTGCTCGGAGGAAAGAAGCTCGGCCAGCGGCCGCATCTCCTTGGCGATCACCTCAAGGAACTTCATCATCACGCGGGCGCGTTTCTGCGGGTTCTGCGCCGCCCATGCCGGCTGCGCGGCCTTCGCGTTCGCGACCACCTCTGCGACCTCGGCTTCGCTGGCGAGCGATACCCGCGCCTGCACTTCGCCTGTATGCGGAGCGTAAACGTCCCCGAAGCGGCCCGACTTTCCCTGGACAGCCTTCCCGCCGACAAAGTGACCGATATGGCGCATGGCGCCCTCCCCAGGTATCGTTTGCTGATAGACCTGAAGAGTAAGGCAGGGCCGGGTTCGGTTCAACCAAGCCTAGAGACAAAAAAGCGGGCAAGAAACCTCGCCCGCGATAAACCCGGCCTCAGAAATCGTCATCCCGGCCAAGCGAAGCGCGAGCCGGGATCGTTCTAACTCAGGCAAGCGTGTAAGACGATCCCGTGTCTGCGACGCACCGCTCCGCGCACGGGATGACGCCTTATTTCATAGCTTCCCGTTCGCCGTAATCGATGAAGCTGAAGAAGGAAGCGAGCGCCTCAATCTGCTCTTCCGACAGGTGACTCGCCACGATCGGCATCGGGTAAGACGCTGAGGTATGATAACCCGCGCCCCACTGCTCCAGCCTTCTCTTCAAGTAGTTGTAAGACAGGCCTCCGAGGCGCGGGATGTTTCTTGACCCTACAGCGTTCGGGCCATGGCAAACCGCGCAAGCAGGCACGTTGTCGTTGATTTCGCCGCCGGAGTAGATTGAGGCTCCGGCCGACACGAGCTCCTCGTTGCCATCCTTGGCGGCCTTGGGCTCCAGGGTCGCGAAGTAGGCCGCAACGGCGCGGTAGCCGTTCTGATCGCCCCACTGGGTGTCAAGCTTCGCCGCCGCGCGCCACATGTAGAGCTGGGAGTACGGGTTGTCCCGCGAGTGGGCCCGGAAGTTCTTGAGCTGGTTCTCTACATATTGAGGGCGCTGCCCCGCGAGCCTGGGCGCCACGAAGTAGCCCTGGAAGGACGGCCCGTGGCACATCACGCAGTTCCTGTTGGCGATCGTTTCGCCAACGCACACCAGATCCGCCTCGCAAGCCATGGCGGAAATGGAGGAGGATACGACTGCCACGATCGCTATTTTCCACCTGAGAAGTTTCATGATCCGAGCCTTCGCATCCGGTTCTTTCGTGAAAGGGACTACGCGGGTTACTTCAGGCTACTCAGGTACGCGGTGACTGCTTTGATCTGCTGCGGCGTCAGGCTGGCCGCGATGGGCTGCATGATATGGGAATTGTCGTCCTTCCCCTCAGGCCCGAGGCCGCGCTGCTTGTCCCAATTGTTCAATTGTCCGATGAGGTACGGGCGAAGCTGCCCGGCAAGCCGCGGGAAGATGCCATCTCCCTTAGCCTCGGGACCGTGACACACCGCGCAGGCCGGCACGTCGTTCTCCGGAGCGCCCCCGTGGAAGATTTTGTCGCCTTCGGCAACGAGGTCTTCCGGGGCCGACTTGTGGGTCACCGGCTCAAGCTTGCTCATATACTCGCCGAGGGCCGCCCGCTCGTCGGGAGACAAGTTATGGACCTTCTCATACCTGACATAGCCAAGATCGCGCTGACGGCGGCGTTCGGCAAAAGCGGTTAATTGTATTTCGATATATTGCGCCTGCTGCCCGGCAAGTTGCGGGATCGGCCTGAAGCCGAGAAAACCCTTTGCGCCCCGGCCATGACACAGCATGCAATACTCGTGCGCCTTCGACTCGGCCGAGAACGCTCGGGGAGTCATCGAGACCCTTTGATGCCGCGCTTCAGCCGTCGCCGAAAATATCAGCGCCGCCGCTGCCGCCCCGAATGCCAATATTACGCTGAACCTCTTCATCTTCTGGCCTCCACGCCTTTCCTCTCCGGGCTGAGAATTTTTAGAACCTTGTTCCGGTTGCTTTATCATACTCTGCAGATGGAGCTAGCAACATACTGTATTATAACCCTAATGGAACTAACGGAAGTGTGAACGCTAGAAGTCGATCCAGCTGTAGAGGAAGATCTGATCGTTATCAGACGCGTTTCTAAGCGTGCCGTCATAATTCGTGGCGCTTCCCTCGAACTTATAGAAGTGCGTGTAGAGGATGCCGATCCTGGCATTCAACCATGGCCACAAATCCGGACCACCGTATGGATACGGGACGTAAGCCAAGTCAAAGCTGATGCCGTTTGTATCCGGCCTGCCGTTTATATTGCCGAGGACAGCATTCCAGTAGGTCGCGTCACTGCTTCCGCGAACGTCAAAGTAATCGGCGGTCAAACTTACATGGCGGTCATAAATGTAGCTGGCGGAGAGATTGAGGCTTGACAGAGTCTGATCGGGCTTGCTGGCGCCGGGGGCGCCTGTCAGAGCGAGACTACCGTAGTAGGTCGCGCCGAGGTCCTGCCACTCCTGAATGAAATACCCACGGGCTGTGAAAGCATGGACGGGACCAATATATTGATATTGAGCATCTACGGCGACGTCGAGGTATTTGTCGGTGTAGCCGGGGAAAGTTAACAGACCAGTTCCGGGAGTTGTCGGCATCTGGTTGGCGTACATGCCATAGGTGCCCACTTCTAGGGATTGTTCATTCCAGGTCTTTTCGACGGCGAGCCGCCAATACGGAGCCAAGCCATCGATTCTCGCCAGACCATCGGTCGGACTAAAGCCGGTGGCTTGCTGGATGTTCCAGTCGTCAGCGCGATAGGCGCTAAGTTCGGCATAGAACATATTGTTGACCCAGACATAAGCTCCGGCGC
The DNA here is from genome assembly GCA_963764115.1 of uncultured Alphaproteobacteria bacterium. GTDB lineage: Bacteria > Pseudomonadota > Alphaproteobacteria > Rhizobiales > Rhodomicrobiaceae > Rhodomicrobium. The sequence continues at coordinate 19,565 of CAVXRT010000023.1, read as the reverse complement.
CGTAGGACCGCTGAGCATATTGCCCCTCGAGCATGGTGCCAGGGGGGAAGAATCCGATATCAACGGGAACCCAAGGGTAGACCCAGGCCGGAACCGTATTCCAGACGTCCTGCATTGTCGGGTTATTGTTACCGAATATACCCCAGACGACATCGTTTCCGGTTATCCTGGTTTTCTCGGCATAACGCAGCTCGGTGTTATCCCAGAAGATTTGTCCGGTACCCTGGGGCGAGCCGGTGCTGCTGTAGCTGAACTGGGCGAAGATGCCGAGATTGCAGTAAACCTGACCGTTGAGGAAGATGCTCGCGTCCGAAAAATCTACGATGTTGTTGGTCGGCAAGCCGTTGCCGGGCGAACTTGGCAACGCCTTAGCAAAATTATTGAATGTCGGCAGCAGCCACATCGAAAGGTTCGCGCCGCTCCACTCCGGATCGCTCATGGAGTTGCCGAAAACCTTCCGGATATCGCCGCACCGCGTGCCGCCCTGCGTGTAGCCGTTTAGCTTGAATTGCCGCCCGAACGGCGTCAACTCCGGCTGCACCGTGTGACAGGTGGAGCAGTAATACCCCGTCTGGCGCGCAAAGGAAGGAACGGCGTCCGCCGTCTCCGTTTGAGTGAGCATGCCGCAAGCAAATGTCGCCGCAGCCAGAGCCGTTGGATACGAAACAAGCTTTGAAAACGATACGCGTGACTTGCGGGACTGGATCTGCTGATTTTCGCGCGCAAGTATTCGCGCACCTTCTGAGAGATGCATCGCTTCCGGCCCTATGGTTACCCGAATCTTTTTTCCGAACTGAAGTTACCAAGCGCAAAGACCAAAGTTCAAGCTCGCGTGTGAGTTTTTGGCGGTTGCAGACGCAAATCGAAAAAAACTGTGGCAGCCATGCACTTTTGTAAGCTTTCGGAGTCAGAAAAATGCGTTTTGTTAACGATTGAGCTCTCGTTTCTCTGTTGACTTATTAACGCGGGGGCTTTGCCCTCCACGTGATTCCAACCCCGAGGCGAGTAAGAATACTTCCCACTCGGGCCAGCCGCATGAAAAACGAATCATCTCGCAGAAAACCCAAGTGCAAAACGCAGTGATTCCCCTACCCGAATACAAGAGGCAATCATTTCTCCGGCCACGAACGCCTGCTCAGTAACGGCCTAAGCCGCGTCTTCGATCGTTTGCCGGCTCCATTGTCCTTGCCAATTTTCGGAAATTTTTATCTATTTGGAAATACTATTTCTACGGCGGAGCAACAGTAATATACGAGCCGCTATAAATCATGACGCTTTTGCCCATCGCTGTCCTTCGAAGCACAGACAAGTACTTATAAATTTAGTTATAGGCCTTTTTACAAAACAAAACCAATTTTAACCGGCCGTAAACTATCACCGGATGACACGCCTGGAAAAGCTCCTGTCGCTGATAGGGGTCAAGTGCTCTGGCGGCCGATGCGGCCCAGTAGCCGGACCGCCAGTTGTACCGCTCATGCTTCAGCCTAAAAGCAAACTTCGCCACCTGGCCAACGGATGTCATTTACAGAGGCTGCTTGCTCCATCTTCGTCATCCCGGCCAAGCGAAGCGCGAGCCGGGATCGCAAAAAATCAAACGCTTCAATCTATTACGATCCCGGATAAGGCTCCGCCTTTCCGGGATGACAGAGGCGGCAGCCCGAGGCAAGTTCCCCACTCGTCGCAGCACGCTCTTAGGCGAACTCTCCGCATCGCCGACCGGCAGCGCTCCGCTTTTGCGAGAGCGCCGGATCAGGGCCTGCCGTCAGGCGATGCTTATCCGGGATCAGGCGAAGTCCATGATGACCGCATCGACGGCGAGACTGTCGCCGGGCTTGGCCCGGAGCTTCTTCACGGTCACGTCGCGATCGGCCTTGAGGACGTTCTGCATCTTCATGGCCTCGACAACGGCGAGCGCGTCTCCGGCTTTCACCTCCTGCCCCTCTTCGACGGCGATGGAGATGACAAGCCCTGGCATCGGGCAGAGGAGCTTCTTTGATGTGTCGGCGGCCTTCTTCTCCGGCATGAGCGCGGCAAACTGCGCCTCTCGCGCGGTGTAGGCGTAGGCTGTCGCCCGCACGCCCCCATAGGAAAGGTCATAGCCGTTCAGTACGGGGCGGACCTGCACGAACAGTTCCTTGTCGCCGACGACCTTGCCATGCCACAGCGGCTCTCCCGGCCACCAGTGCGAGTGCAGAATCATCTCGCGGCGGACGGTTCCATCCGGCTCGCACAGCATGACGGTGGCTCCGTCGCTGAGTTCGCCCGACACCCGCATGTGCTGCTCGAACTTGCCAAGGCGGCAGACACGCATCTCGCCGAGCTTCAGGCCTACCGCTCCCGGCAGTTGCCCCGAAATGTGGCGGCGCCGAATATTATTGAGGTTGTCAATCGTAGCGGCGACGGCCGCCAGAACATCGCGCGCTTCGCCTTCAGGCTCGCGGTGATGGAAGCCGCCCGCGAATTCTTCGGCGATGAAGGCCGTGGAAATGTCGCCTTTGCGCCAGCGCGGGTGCTGCATGAGCGCCGACAGAAACGGAATATTGTGCTGGATGCCGTCAATATAAAACGCATCGAGAGCGCCGGCCTGCGCATCGATGGCGGCTTCCCTGTTCGGACCGTAGGTGACGAGCTTCGCGATCATCGGATCGTAAAACATCGAGATCTCGCCGCCTTCTTCGGCGCCGGTATCGTTGCGGACCACGATCCCGCCATAGCGCGGGCCTTCCACCGGGGGCCGGTAACGGACAAGCCTGCCGGTCGACGGCAGGAAATTGCGGAAGGGGTCTTCCGCGTAGACACGGCTTTCGATGGCCCACCCCTTGAATGAAATATCGGCCTGCTCGAACGGCAGCTTCTCGCCATCCGCGATCCGGATCATGAGTTCTACGAGATCGAGGCCCGTGATCATTTCGGTGACAGGATGCTCGACCTGCAGCCGGGTGTTCATTTCGAGGAAGTAGAAGTTCCTCTTCTGGTCAACAATGAACTCCACAGTGCCCGCGCTCTCATAGCGTACGGCCTTCGCAAGCGCCACCGCCTGCTCCCCCATCGCAGCGCGCGTTTCCTCGTCGAGGAACGGGCTTGGAGCCTCCTCGATCACTTTCTGATTGCGGCGCTGGATCGAGCATTCGCGCTCGAAAAGATGAACCACGTTGCCGTACTTGTCGCCGAGCACCTGGATTTCGATGTGCCGGGGATTCTCGACAAACTTCTCGACGAAGACGCGGCTGTCGCCGAAGCTCGACTTCGCCTCCGCCGTCGAGGTGAGGAACCCTTCCCGTACCTCTTCCGCCGAGCGGGCGACGCGCATGCCCTTGCCGCCGCCGCCTGCGCTGGCCTTGATCATCACCGGATAGCCGATGTCGCTTGCGATGCGGATCGCCTGGTCCGGGCTCTCGATCACGCCGAGGTAACCGGGCACGGTCGAGACCCGGGCGGCCGCAGCCGCCTTCTTGCTCTCGATCTTGTCGCCCATCGCGCGGATCGCTTCGATGTTCGGGCCGATGAAGGTAATGCCGTTCGCTTTCAGCGCCTCTGCGAATGCCGCGTTCTCCGACAAAAAGCCGTAGCCGGGATTGATTGCTTCCGCGCCCGTCTGCTTGGCCGCCTCGATGATCTTGTCCATCACGAGATAGGATTGCGCGGCGGGCGGCGGCCCGATCAGAACGGCCTCGTCGGCCATCTCGACATGCACCGCGTCGCGATCCGCCTCTGAGTAGACGGCCACCGTCTTTATGCCCATCCGCTTCGCGGTCTTTATGACGCGGCATGCAATTTCACCGCGGTTGGCGATGAGGATTTTTTTGAACATGGCGGGCATCCTATGCGGCGGCGCATGTATTGCGCCGTTTGCGCTGTTTTAAACCTGCCGCGGGCATGCTTCAATGCTGCTTAATGTCATTGCAGGGGCGCGTATGCGCCAGCGGCATAGCTCGGGTTGGTGAGCCTACTTCCCAAACAGGTAGCCCAGGCTTTCCGCGCCGATATCGTCCCAATGGTGCTGGCACTCGGCGACGGCAGCCGCGTCGCTATCGTAGCCGTCCTCCGCGACCATCGCCGAAAGCGCATGCAATAACTCGATCCGCTCCTCCGGCGAGAGCTTCCGCGCCTCCTCGGCGAGCCTCTTCACGCGCTCGTTCATACATTAATATTCGCTTGAGCGCTTGTGGTTGGCAAGGGCGCCGTTGTCTCGCGGTCAATCTCCATCTTTCTCGAAGCGAATCATCATGACAGCGCCTGCCGCGGCCGCTCCGCCAAAGGTAATGGCGAACCCCGCCGCGAGCATCGCGACGGCGAGCACAGCGGAATCGGACCGCCATATCAAAGTGCCGACCCCGTTCACATCGGTCCAGAGCAGGAGAGCAAGCAGGAACCACCCCGCTCCGATGCCTATCGCCGCATGCAGCAAAAGAAAGCGAACAAGCCGCGGCAGACTTCTCCAGCCTTCGAGGGCTTGCGCAAGCAACCGGTCCATCCCCAGACTTTGCCTTCATAAGGGCTGTGACCAAATGCACGATTGGTTGATGCGTTGCATTGGACAACCGGCGGGTTTCACGATGAGGGGAAGCCGACTTTTGCGCTTTAGGAAACTGGTGCTCGTTCCGTTGCTGGCGCCCGCCGAGCCAGAGGTCAAGCGGCAAGCGGCGGCTTCGCGGTCGCGGTGCACCTGCCAGTGCCCCTGCGTGATCATTGCAGCCCTTCTCGCTACGAAGGTGAGCACAAATCTCAAGGAAATATTGCAGAATTTCGGCCGGTGGAAAACCGGACATCATCGTGATGACCGACAACCCCGTTTTCGCCGAGGCCGCTCGCCGGCGAATATGCGCAGGGCCCTCCCGGACGGCCGGAGGAACGCCGCGTAACACGTTGAAACCGGTGTCCGCCCGTAGGCCTCGTGACCTTCGGGCGAACACCTCGATCTCGAACTTCCCTGCTTTACGCTTTGAGCGTCGGGAGAGGCGCCCACGGGAACGGCTTGTTCTCAGTGTCCATAAGGACGAACCGCACCGCGTCCGTCAGCCATTGGCCTAATGGAGCCGCAAACTTCTGAACGGAGGGATTTGGAGCCTTTTTCCAGAGGAACCACACCACTTAAATCACTGCCAGCACACCGAAGATGGCCAAGCCGACGCCCGCAAGAATAAAAAATACAACTGAAAAGCCTGCGCGGGCCCAATCGCGGCCCTGCTCGACTGTCGCTGTCTGTCCGGCCTCACTCATTGTGTTCTCCAATTTTCCTGCCTCGCGATTCCATAGCATGGCTTCCGCGCCTTTCATGCGCTATGCTGAAGGTTGCAACTCAAGGCCGCGCCTTCTCCGCAATCTCAGGCGGTAAAGCATATTATTATCGCAACTATAGCATATTAGGCGCTTGAAGCCCCGCTTCCAATAATGCGATCAGGCTGAAACAGCAGCATGACCCGGCGATTGCTGCCCGTCCTTTAGGCAGCTCGCGCGCACGATCGGAACCAGACACAGGGCCGCGGGAGGAACAGGACTCTCCGGGTGAAAGCAAGACGGGCGCGGGGGTCGCATGGCCTTAACGCGCAGTGCTCTTCGAGCGATGTTAGTGTAAGCTTTGCGTTGGCGATCACGTCTCAAGCGATGGAAAGCTTTCGAGTTGGGGCCGCAAACACAACTCGACAGGAAATGCGCATGCGGGCAGGCTTTGCACCCCCGCGATACAAGGATCAAAATGGCGATACTCGAGATCAACGACGCTCCGGCGGACGAAGACACAGACGCAGAGATGTCAGCCCCCGGCCTCCGAAAGAATTTCGAGCGCCATCTTCGCCGCACTCTTGCGAGGGACCGCTATAGCGCCACCGACCGCGACCGGTACTATGCGCTCGCGCTTGCGGTGCGCGACCAACTCATCGAGCGATGGATCGCGACCCAGCAGGCGCATCACAAGCAGAATGTGAAGAGGGTCTACTACCTTTCGCTTGAATTCCTGATCGGGCGGATGATGGGCAACAATGTCATCAATCTGCAAATGGAAGACGTCTGCCGTACGGCCATGTCGCAAGAGGGGCTCGATTGGGAGGATTTACGAGAATACGAAATCGATGCGGGCCTCGGCAATGGCGGCCTCGGGCGGCTTGCCGCGTGCTTTATGGATTTCGATTGCCACCCTCGATCTTCCTGCGGTCGGCTATGGCCTGCGGTACGATTTCGGAATCTTCAAGCAGAACATCAAGAACGGCTACCAGATGGAGCAGCCCGAGGAGTGGCTGAAGCACAGCTATCCATGGGAAATCCCTCATCCGGAGTTCTCGTTCGATGTCCAGTTCGAAGGCCGGGTGGAGTCGCGATACGGCCCTAAAGGGCCGGAGTATTACTGGGTCGATACCAAGACCGTCATCGGGATCCCTTACGATCTCCCGGTCGTGGGCTACGGAGGGGGCACCGTCAACACGCTTAGACTATGGTCGGCGAAGGCGGCCGAAGAGTTCGATCTGGATGATTTCAACCGGGGCGAATACGTCGAAGCGGTCGCAAACAAGGTGCTCGCGGAAAACCTCACCAAGATTCTTTATCCGGACGACTCGGTATCAGCCGGCAAGGAACTCCGTCTCAAGCAGGAGTATTTCTTCGTTTCTTGCACGATTCAGGACATCCTCCGGCGCTTCAAGTCGGACGGCAATGCCTGGGAGACCTTTGCGGACAAGGTCTTCGTGCAGCTGAACGATACGCACCCTGCGCTGGTCGTTCCGGAACTGATGCGCCTCCTAATGGATCGCGAGGGTTTGGAGTGGGATCAGGCCTGGCGGATTGCGACCGCTTCGACAGGCTATACCAACCACACAATCCTGCCCGAGGCGCTCGAGAAATGGCCCATCCATATGCTGGAGCGGCTGCTTCCGCGCCACCTGCAGATTATCTATGAGATCAATTCCCGCTTTTTGCGGGAACTCGCTTGCCACTATCCTTACGACGCGGACCGGCTGCGCCGCATGAGCATCATCGAGGAGGGCGAGCCCAAGCACGTCCGTATGGCTCATCTCGCCATTGTCGGTTCCTCCTCGGTCAACGGCGTCTCACAGCTGCACACCAATCTTCTGCGCACCAAGGTTCTGAGAGATTTCGCCGAATATTGGCCCTCCAAGTTCAACAACAAGACGAACGGGATTACGCCACGGCGCTGGCTCCTGAAAGCCAATCCGCCGCTGGCGCGCCTGATCACCGAAGCCATCGGCGACAGATGGATTACAGACCTCGAAGAGCTGCACAAACTTGAACGGTTCGCTGATGACTCCGCCTTTCGCGAGAGGTTTCGCGCAGCGAAACTGCACAGCAAGCAAGCGCTGGCGCGGCTTATAGACGGCACGCTCGGAGTCGCCGTTTCGCCGGACTCGCTATTCGATGTTCAGGTGAAACGGCTTCACGAGTACAAGCGGCAACTGCTGCTCTTGCTCTTCATCATCGTTCAGTACAACCGGCTCAAGAGTGACCCGGCCCTGGACATCGTTCCGAGGACTTTCATCATCGGCGGCAAGGCGGCGCCGGGCTATGCGATGGCCAAGCTGATCATCAAGTTCATTCATCAAGTCGCTGGCGTCATCAATAGCGACGCCCAGGTGAATGAGAAGATGAAGGTGGTGTTTCTGCCCAACTACAGGGTCTCGCTCGCGGAGAAAATCATCCCCGCCGCGAACCTGAGCGAACAGATTTCTCTGGCTGGCACCGAGGCGTCTGGCACGGGAAACATGAAGTTCCAGCTCAACGGGGCCGTCACCATTGGCACGCTCGACGGCGCAAACGTGGAGATCCTCGAAGAAGTCGGCAAGGACAATATCTTCATCTTCGGCTTGACGGCTGAGGAGGTCGAGCAGCGCCGCCCCCTCTACAGTCCGTGGGATGTCTATAACGCTGACGACGAAATTCGCCGCGCCGTGCAAATGATCGAGCGGGACTTCTTCAGCATGATGGAACCCGGGATTTTCCGGCCGATAACAAGGACGCTTCTCGAAGGAGGCGACTACTACATGCTTCTGGCGGATCTGCGGAACTATATCCTGACACAGGAGCGGGTTGACGCCGCCTACAAGGACCCCGACGGCTGGGACCGGAAAGCGATCATCAACGTGGCGCGGGCCGGGAAGTTCTCGTCCGACCGCGCCATACAACAATACGCCTCCGAGATCTGGCGGCTTAAGCCTTGTGCAATAGCGCCTTGACCAAAGGAGCGGCTACCGCGGCCCGCTCAGACCGTGGCGCTGCGGGGGGAACCCCCGCCCGCAGCGCCATATGACTAAAGCGCCGGGCGCTTGATCCGACACGGGCTTCGATACGGTTTTCCGCAGGCGCATTGGACCCCCGGATTGGCTTCCCGCTTGCGTTTGCGTCACGGATTTTTCTTGAGTGAGAATTGTACGAGAAAGCGCCTTGTCGGAAAGTTAACGTATAAGTCTTTGATATTTCTAATAAATTTTCAGGACGGACGGCGCTCCGGCGCACGTGGCGGGCTGACTTGGGCGCGGTCGTGGTTAACAGGGGATCCCGGATTATATTTAACGGACTTTTCAGAGCCCAGTTAATGCCAAAATTCCGGCATTAAATTCTATTTAATGGGGGATTCTGCGGTAAAAAAGCTGTTCACTTTCAACGCGTTGGGCCGGCCTGTCTACCGCCCTCGTAGGCCTCGTTCTGCGCCGGATAAATGCATTGTTAAGCCTAATCAATTGTAAATTGGACCGGAAATAAATCGGCAGGGCTTCCGTTAACCAGTATCAGATTAACTCTCAACGCTGGGAACGAACCGTTAACCAGGAGGCATGCGGCGGGCGCCGTCGGAGATGGCAGCGTCAGAGGGGCGAGAAGCACTCCTGCAGTTAGAGCCCTTTGTCATGGCCGCCCTCCGAGGCGGCCATCCAGATAGAAATTTCAAATCTTTGGGATTTTAAGACTGGATGGCCGGGTCAAGCCCGGCCATGACATCGGTTCTAGCGCTGAGTGCCTAAAATAGCGATCGGTTGCGACGCAATCCTTAGAGTTCGTCATCCCGGAACGACGCCTGCGTCGTATCCGGGATCGCAACAGGCGCTTCGATTTGTAACGGCCCCGGATATGCGCTGAGGCGCATTCCGGGGTGACGATCATCGGGACGACACGCGTCCCATAAAACGCACGATGCCTTAGCTAATCGCAACACGCTTAATCGGATGCGAGCGCGCGGTGGAGTTGAGCTTGCGTCGATACGGCTCCGATTTTCCGCACGCCGCGCTAATCCATGTCTGTTTTTGCCTTCGTGGGCAGATCCATCACCTCTGAGCGTCCGAGGAGCCAGTCCAAACTCACCTCCAGATTGTCGGCAATCCTAGCAAGCCGGTAAACGTCCAGAGCCCGCACGCCAGCGAAGTGAAGATCGACCGCGGCCGCACAGAGCGGGTCGTACGTCGTATTGCGCTCGCGACAGGCGGCTTCGAGGTTCTCTCGTAATACTGTGAAATCTGACTGCACTGCTTGTCCTCCCCAAGGCCCGTATTGTGTTTTTTGCTGACGCTGTTTTCCGCGTCAAAGAAACTCGCCTAGCATACAGCTTGAGAGTGATGAGGCTAACGGCCGAAACGTTTTGATCGCCGCCAAAAGGGCATTGAAATCAAGCCGGAAGCCAATTGCGACGAGATGTCGCGGATTGCCTGCTCTGTAGGCAGCTGAAACGGCGCCTTAGCTCGCCCAGCAGCAGAACTTCAGCTTGGCCTGCCGTTTAGCAGGCCCTGGATCAATTCTCTGCCTGCGGGAGCGGGCAATTGCCGGGATCTTTACAAGGCATGGGCTTGGCCGGAGTTTTTGCGGCGGCTTCCAAGGCGACACCCTTATCGCCTCCACCGCCGGCGGCCACCACCTGCCAACGATAGGAAGCCGAGGGTTTCAGACCGTTATCCGCGAAGCTGGGGCCGGAGGTCTTCCCGACCGGCACAAAATCGCCGCCAGCTTCCGCGCGCGAGACGGAGTAGCCCTCGGCCCCAGCAATCGGGGTCCAAGCCAAATCGGCTCCTGAATCCGAAATGTCGATGACCACGAGTTTGGCGGGTGCGCCGGCCGAAGACGCCGCGGTTTCCGATCCTGGTTTCCGCCCTGCCGTCAGAGTGTCGAGCATCGCTTTGATCGCCTTGATCTGGCGTCCGGACTTCGTGACATAGCTGTCGTCATGAGTGACGTAGCTCCACCAGTCCCAGCAGGCCTGCGGATTTTGAGGCGGCAGCCCCATGAGCGGCCGCGCTACGGTTTGCGGATACAAGACGATGATGCGGTTCGTGTCGGCCCACGCGTTGTAGCCGGACTCATCGACGTAAAGTTTGCCGATGTCCCCCACGTCCTGCGCGCAGCCATGCAGCGCGATGTGTACGCGGCACGCCGCGCCTTGCTCCGGCTCACAGTCCTTTGGAACGAAGACGTAGCCGGTGTCCCCCATGCTCAGGGAGCCGGGTTCATCGGAATCGGTATATTTCGCTTGCGAGAAGCTTTTTAGCGTCCCTGACAGTTTTCCGAAATTGGGTGGATTGAGCGCGCCGTAAATGTGCTGGAGGATGACGCCGGCCTGATCATAGCCACAGTCGTTGATATACGGGCTCTTATTAAGCTCACAGGCATTCAGATTGGCATAGCCCTCGTCGTGCCCCAGCACCTGGGCATGGCCGGCTCCTAAATTGTCTTGATAGAAGAGATTGCCGGCGCCTCCTTGTCCCAGATAGTGGCGATAGAATTCGGCTGTAGCGTCGGTCACCGGTTGGGCGACGACGGTGTCGTTAAAGCCATGAAAGATGTAGACCTTCTGGCGGGGCAGATTGCCGGTGGGGTCAATCTCTCCTGAGGCGGCCTTCTCGTCAGCCTTGTCGATGAAACGCTTCACATCCGGGGGGGGGCCCTTCATGCACGGGCCCATCGCCGTAAGCATCGGCATGGTGTAGCCAGTCCAGATATCGGACGACGACGCCTGTGCGCAATAATACGGGCCTCCCGCAACAATGCCGACGCCCTTGATCACGGAAGACCAGGCCGTGCCGAATTGCACCGCCATGTATCCGCCGGCGGAAATGCCGGACACCGAGCTTTCGTTGATCGCAACATTATAAGGCTGCAGCGGGCCGCGCTCGTCGGCTAGCGCCGAAAACGAGATCGCCGTCGCGCAACAGGCGACGAGAAAGGTTCGGCGCAGCAGCTCACTGGTGCGGCTGTGAAACATGGACCAATCCTTAGGAAACGGAGAGCGACCGGGGTGAAGCGAACGGAAAAGAAGTCCAGTTAGAAATTACACCTTTGCAAAGACGCTGGCGAGCTAATCGAGGCCATCCGTTTCACAAACTTCCGCCCTGAAAAGCAGGCGCCGCTTGCCGCCTCATGGCTTCAAGTGAACGGCAAGCCATATCGTCTGCGGTTCGGCGCTCGTCCATTCGACGCGGTGGCGTGCGTGGGCGGGTATGAAGACATGATCGCCGGGGCCGAGGCGCCTGTCTTCCGGCTCGTTTTCGAAGCGCAAGCGTGCAGCGCCCGCGAGCACGGCCACCCACTCGTCCCAGGGCTGATCGTACCAGAAGCCTGGCGGACTTGACTGTCCGGTCGAGACGATGCGCTCGATCCTCATTCCCGGCCGGGCGAGGATCTCTGTGATGACCTCTTCCGAGCGATCCGGCTCTGCCATATCGGCAAAAAGGTTTACGGACTTAACCATCGCCTCCGCAGCATCCGCCTTCAGTCTTCTCGAACGGTCGTATGGTTCAGGATGATGAAATCCATCGGATAGCGCCCTTCGCCGCTCATTCCCACATCGGAAATGATGAGCGTCGCCCCTACCCACAGGCGCTCGCCGATGCGCTGTTGGGCCTCTGGCGGCAGTTCGATACGGTCGAGCGCCGCCGACGCAGTCTCCGGGAATGGCTTCGAGGAAGGCGTCTCGTCTTCCGGCTCGATCGCGTGTCCTCTGCGGCTGGAGTGGCGGTGGTGCTTCACCTCGACAGCAGCGGGGGGCGTAAGGCCGACCCAATGCAGAGAAGCGCTATCATTCCCGGCGCGCGTGGCGATGAACAGATGCGTTCCGAGCGGGCGCTCGGAATCGCGGATCGTAATAGGCATGTCGAACAGATGCTGGGTCGCCTGCCGAACGTAAAGATGATTGGTCTTGCGGCTGATGAAAATCGAGATCGGCTCAGCTCGCACCGTCGCATCCTTCGCGCTGGCGGCGGCCGCTTCAGCCTGGGCTTCAGCCTCTCGAACGGCGCTCTCGGCGGATTCGACATCCTTATCCTTGGCCGCTTTGGCGTCCCCGGCCTCCCGAGCTTTGCTCTCCGCTTCCGCGAGCCTGGCTTCAACCGCCGATTTCCGCTCCGTGGCTTTCTTGACCGCCTCGTCCCCCTGAGCCCTGGTCACGGCGCGGTCCGCATCCTCCAGTTCTGCTTTCGCCTTTCTCAGATTCTCTTCCCCTGAATAAAGCTCTCGGGCCGCCTGACGCGCTTCCTCGGATTTGCTGGCGACGAGCGCGAGGGCCGCCTTCTTGGCTTGCGCTGCCACCGCGGCATTGGCTGCTGCGGCGGCTTTCAGCGCCCGCACAAACTCGCCCGGATTGAGAAGTTTCGTATCGGCGTCCGCTTTGGCCTGCGCTGGATTATCCAGGGCGACGGTCTCGACGGGCTTACTGACCTTGCTGGCGGCGCTTTTGCCTTCCGCTCCCGGCGGCGTCAGGAGTTGCGGCACAGGAAGATGCGCATTCACGATGTCCGACGGCGTGATATCCTGCTGCGAAACGACGACGCGCTGGCCCACATTCGTGACGCCGAAAAGCCGCTTGGCGAACGCTCCCGGAAGGCGGATGCAACCGTGCGAAGCAGGGTGGCCCGTCACCACGCCTTCATGCATCGCAACGCCCGTCCAGGCAAGGCGCTGCATGAACGGCATGGGCGCGCCGCTATAGATATTCGATCTGTGCCAGCGCTCCTTCTCGAGGATCGTGAAAATCCCGGGCGGCGTTGGATGGCCAGCCACGCCTGTCGAGATGATGCTACGCTCCCATAGGCCGTTCGCGTCGTAGAACGAGACATGCTGATCGGCGAGCGAGACGACCGCATAAAGCAGGTCAGCGGGCTTTTTTCCCTCGACCGCCTTTTGCTCGGCTGGCCCGCGGCGCTCAGGCGGGCCTTCGTGACGGCGCGGACGGTGGACCGGATAGGGATGGGTCGGATAGGGACTTTGGTACCAGCTTTGATAATAACTTTGATAGGGGCTTTGATAGCGCGCTTCCGCCGGTTGCACGGCGTTGATGACGCCTGCAAGCGCGAACAACAAAGCCAAGCCGCGTGGACGTAAAGAAAAGCTGGCCTCGGAACGGCCCGAAAATCGAAATTGATGCATGTCGCTTAGATCATTCTTAATTTTGCCGGAGGAGCCATTATGCACCGCCGCGAATAACCGCAGCGTGAATAAAGACCATAAAAACTGTCTGCCGCTGTTGAAGCGCTCAGTTCAAGCTCAAACCATGACGTGCCCTTACGAGTTGACTATGCTGTGAGGCTTTAAAGTCACTCTTTGGCTGGATAAAGGCGTAGAAAGTGTCCGAGGCAAAACCCAAAATCGATCCCTACCCGTTGAGCACTTACAACACATTGGCCTGGGAACGAAATCGCGATCCCATTCTCCAGGTCTTCAAGACATTCTTTCCAAAGGCCGGGGATGCTCTGGAACTCGCAAGCGGAAGCGGAGCCCATACGAGCTACTTCGCTCCGCATTTTCCCCAAATCAGATTCCAGCCCTCCGACTGCGACGTGACTGTGTTCGAAACCATCAAATCGAACCGCTCCCGCGCGGGAAATAAAAATGTCGCCGATCCGCTCAGGATCGATCTCACGGAACCGGCTACCTGGCCGCTTTGCGAGGATCGGCTCTACGATGTCATCTTTGCCATCAATGTGTTCCACCTTGCCCTGGTTTCGGCCGCGGGTGGCTTCGCAGAGATCGCCGCGAGAGTTTTGAAACCGGGAGGGGTCGCTGCCGTTTACGGGCCCTTCAAACTGGATGGCACATACACGAGCCCATCCAATGAGGCATTCGACAGGAGCCTTCGCGCATCCGGGGTTTCCGGATGGGGCCTTAAGGATGTCCGGAACCTCGAAACGGCGGCTGACAATCGCGGTATCGTCCTGAAACAGCGCCTCGACCTTCCCGCAAATAATTTCATGCTCCTTTTCGAGAAGCAAGAGCCGGCCGCGGGCGTCCTCCAAGTTTGAAAAGTCCCCACGTCAGACGCTTTCCCCATAAGCCGTGCGACGCTGATTGCGGCCATAGTGACCGGATTGCATCGCATTTTGGAAAACATGGATCTAACGGAATAAAACAGACGGCGGATCTTGCAAGCGGAGCGTGGCTTGAGTATCACAACCTATGGTAACATTGTTCATGCGTCACTCAACCAAAGCTGGCTGAGTGCAATTAGGTTGAGGTTTTTAATCATGAATACACGTCGTGGCCAACTTTATCTGGCGCATCCCTGCACCCCGGAAGAGGTGCAAGAGTTTGATGGCGGCAATGACGATTGTGTCGTGGAACTGGAGCCACAAGAAGCTGCAGAGTATATCGCATCCCTTCTCTCTTCGCTGCGCCCCGTTGCGGTGAAGGCGCAGTTCCGTCTTCTCGCCGACCTCATTGCCGTCGCCGAGGAGGAGGCGAGATTCCACTGCCGCGCTTGAACGTGGCCCTCAGGGCCTCAAAGCCACAAGCCGGGCTCCTTGGCGATCTACGCGGCCCGCCAAATCAAGGGACACAAGCGCAGCATGAACGTGCCGCGCTTCCAAGCCGCTAAGCCGGCAAAGTTCGTCAACATCGATGGGCGCCAGGCTGAGAAGCCTTTCGACATCGCTCATTGCATCTCCAAGGTAGGCGAAACCATCCACGGCGGATTTCGGGGATGGCGGCGAAGTGGCGCAACCCGAGCCTGCTCCGAGGCTTTCGAGGTTGGGCCTTTCCTTCCTTGCCCAAGCCTTCAGCAGACCTTGAAGGGCATCCTCAATATCGTTGGCGGATGTCGTGAAAACGGCGCCTTCCTTGATGAGCCGGTTCGAGCCCGCGGCTCTCGGTTCGAAAGGATGGCCCGGTACGGCAAAAACCTCTCGATTTTGCTCCCCGGCGAGCCTCGCCGTGATCAGAGACCCCGATCGTTCCGTCGCCTCAACCACGACGACGCCGAGGGAGGAGCCCGAAATGATCCGGTTCCGGCGTGGAAAATCCTGCGAGCGGGCGATGAAGCCGGGCGGGCACTCGCTCACCAGAGCGCCGTTTTCCGTGATGTCGGCTGCAAGGCGCACATGTTCGGGCGGGTAAATCGCATCGAGGCCGCCGGGCAGGACCGCGCAGGTTGCGAACGGCAACGCCGCGCGGTGAGCGGCCCCGTCAATTCCGCGTGCAAGCCCCGAGACGACCAGAAAGCCCTTTCTTCCGAGTTCCGCGCTGATCTCCCCCGCGAATTTCAAGCCCGCCGCAGAAGCATTCCTCGAACCGACCACGGCAACAGGCGGACGGTCCCAGATGCCGGTTTGTCCCTTTACGTAGAGCAGCGGCGGCGGCGCCTCGATATGCGAAAGGAGCGGCGGATAACCGTGCTCATGCGCGGCGCACAGCGTCATGCCAGCCGCAGCGGCCCTTTTCATTTCCGCCTCGGCAGCCGCCGCGGATGGGATGGTCCGCGCGGTCACGCGGCTTCCGAATTTCGCAAACTCCGGCAGGCCTTCAAGAGCCGCGCTGGCCGACCCGAAATGCGATAAGAGTTCCCAGAATGTGATGACGCCGATATGCGGCGTTCGGATCAAGCGAAGCCAGGCCAGCTTTTCGCTCTCGCTGACTCCCGACGGCGATTCCTCTGAATTAGGCTCTTTTCGAGCCCGTCGCGCTCTGGCCGATCTTGCTTTCATGTCCTAAGAGCAAATTAGGGTTTCGAACTATCCGGGACGGCTAAACCCCTAACTAACTGCTAGTTATTATCAGGTATTTATGCTCCGCCGTTGTCCAAGAGCGTCTTATTGCAACCAGCGCCAAAGTGGGGTACGAAAGAGGGGTATTCGCGTCGTACCCCACTTAATCGTACCCCACTTAACCCGCTTAATCGTACCCCACTCTTGGAGCTAACCCTATGGCAAAGCTGACAGATACCAGCGTCAAGAATGCCAAGCCTACTGACAAGCCGCGTAAGCTCATGGATGAGAACGGCTTGTTTTTGCTGATAAATCCTAATGGCTCGAAGCTTTGGCGTTTCCGCTACCGTTTCAACGATAAAGAGAAGCTACTGTCGCTTGGTAGCTACCCTGAAATTAGCCTTGCCGACGCGCGCAAGGCACAAGCAGATATGCGCAAACTGCTGGCGAAAGGCGTAGACCCTTCTCAACATCGCAAGCAGGAGAAGCGGGAAGAAAAGCGCGCTGTGGCCGCCACCTTTGAATTAGTCGCGCGCGAATTTCTCGATAATCGAGTTAAGGGCGGAAAGAATACCGAAGCATGGCGAGACAAGAACTTGCGGATGCTTAGCCTATGATGTTTTCTGCACTGACTTAGCTAAGCAGCCAATTAGTAAGATTGAGGCAGCCGACCTCTTAGATTTATTGCGTAATATTGAACGGCGGGGCGCATACACTATAAGCAACCGCGTGCTTGCCATGTGCAGCAACATCTTTCGATATGGCGTCGCAACAACAAGGTGCAAGAGAGACATTGCAGCCGATCTTAGGGGCGCACTGATTGTGAAGCCTACCAAGTCTCAAGCCGCCGTGCCAGCCAGTAGGTTGTCTGATTTGTTTAAGGATGTTGAAGAGGGTGACGCCACTATACATACCAAGCTTGCACTAAAACTGCTTGTGTTGACATTTGTACGTACGCGCGAACTAACGGGCGCAACTTGGGATGAAATAGATTGGACTAATAAGCTTTGGATTATCCCCGCCAGCAGGATGAAGAAACAGCGGGATCATATTGTGCCACTATCGGCTGAAGCGCTGGCAATCCTGAGCACCCTGCATGGCTTGCGAGAAACCACGCCCTACATCATCCCGGGGCGCAAAGCAGGCAAGCCGCTAAGTCGCAACACGATACTGTACGCGCTGGCGCGCGCTGGGTATCAGGGCGAACAAACAGGCCATGGCTTTAGATCGATAGCGTCAACGGCCCTCCATGAAAGCGGTAAGTTCGGCTCTGAAGTTATCGAGATGCAGCTTGCCCACCTGGACGGCAACAGGACGCGCGCGGCCTATAATCGGGCCGAATATCTGAAGGAGCGCCGCGAGCTTATGGCGTGGTGGGGCGCTCGCCTTGTGGAGCTTGGCCTGACCCTACCCGCTGGCGATGGCACAGACGGCCTTCCAGGGGCGGTGGCGCTGGCGTAGTAACGCCTTTTGCCCCGCAGAAGCGACCGCCCCGCGCGGCATAGTACCTCCAACCCTTTCTCAAGTACGGCTTTATCGAATAGACGAGTAAGTAAGACTGAGTTACTGGCCGTTGTTATACACAGGTAACAACGGCCTCTTTGTTGTCTATAGTTATGACGTAGTACTGTCGGCTAACTAACTGAATTACGCCAAAACACAAATATGGGCATATGTTACAAGGCCTGCTACTTCCTGTAGCGGGTCTTTGCGTTTGTAGAGTAAATAGCGTAGCGCTAAGAGGCCTCTCTTAGCACTAATATATGCCTCATAACTACGATTATATTACCTATTATAAATCGTACTTAGTATCATTGGTCACACTAACTCGGATATTATGAGATTTACACTTCATTAATACATGATCAATAGTGATTTTTTTGCCTCGTCGTCCACGCTGATCTTGCGTTCTTTGGCCTCGCGCCCCATAATATAGAGAAGCTCAAGAAGACGCCTTGGGCATATGGAGAAGGTTATTATGACGATAGGGTATATGCTGCGGCTGCGTGAGGTCATCCGCGAAACGGGGCTCGGCGGAAGCACCATTTGGGCGAAGGTCGCGGACGGGACGTTTCCCAAGCCAGTTCGGTTCGGCGCGCGCTGCACACGCTGGCCAGCAGCCGAGATAGAGGCCTGGAAGGCGGCGCTGATCGCGAAACGGGACGAACCAAAGCCGAAACCGGGGAAACGCAAAGGAGGTGCGCATGAGCACGAACAGCGCGCCGCTTAATGACGATAAGCGTAATGCAGTTGCGGATGATCCGGCAATCCCCGCACTGCAAAAAAGAGGACGGCGGCAAAACGCTGCCCCTGATCCTGTTTATTTAGAAGCCTTACGGCGTTTTGGTAACCGGCCCAGTAATGACCTTATAGCTAAGGGCTGGAAGCAATTTAATGGTTATTGGGAAACATCCGAAGCCGGACGTAAATATCTAGCAATAGATGGGCTTAGAGTTATCGTATTTGATAATCGTACATTGGTTAAAACCGAACACATTCATACACAAGAATGCTGGTCTATTAATGAGTACTACCGCAAGCCCTATTTACGTCCATCCTTTACAGTTGGCTTTGGTCACGATGATGACCGTGGACTTAGATATCTTCGGGTAGGACGCGATAGTGAGGAAGCTGCCACTAAGTTAGGGTCTGCGGTCGCACTCGCCTTTATGGAAGCCCGGCGCGTGCCTGAGCCGTGGCTTTGGCCGCCCACGTCGCCAGATCGGCTGCGCCGTGAGCCGGTTCCCGGTGATCAGCTTGAACGCGAGCTTGAGGACTGGGAAGCCCAACGCCTGCGGGAGCTTGCGGCACTCGACATTTGGAAGGCTGAACAGAGGCCCATTTAAGCACAAGACTTAGTAACTTAGATAAGCTGACCTAACGCAGCACCCGATAGTGCTCTACCCGTGCAAGAGTAAATACCACCAAATTATTGAGGCTGGGTTAGCTGAATTAACGAAAGAGTTAGAGAATGAACTACCAATACGGCGCTAATTAGCGAAGGCTAGTTTACGCCATTAGTGAATAGAGCCAAGAAAAAAACTTGATACGGTATTATAATACCTCAATGGGGCGCTCGTCCGAGAGCATAATCAGTATTTTGTAGGTCAATGTCAGTCGTGAGTAGTTATCACTGCCTAGTCCTGTGTTCGCGCGTTAGCTAAGCTCACAATAATAGTCTGATTTAAAAAAAGCGGCCAAGACGTTACCAAGTGTAACTGATCTTAGCCGCTTTAACTGCTTGGCTCTGGAGAGGTGGACAGCCTCTCTTAAATTTCAACAGGACACGACAAAGGTAATTTGTCTATGCAGCATAGTAACAAATCTGGCGCTAATCTGAACTTTTTACTTTTTAGAAGATCAACCCATTGATCCCGCGATGATATTTTTTGCAGGAGGGAGTGTTTACTGGGTACGGCCGCCGGAACAGGCCGTTTCCACGCTGCCGATAACGGATAGGCCAAGCAGGTCCAGCGCCTTCTGCTGCAGGGTCGTAGGCCGGGTGGTCATGGTCAGCGCGTAGTTCGGGTTGGTCGCGGCGGCGGCCTCGTTGAGGCAGAGCGTGCCGAGATCGGCGATCAGCGTGTGGAAGCTGTGCACCGGCTGGCCGTCTTCGGTCCGTTTGCGGGCGTCCTTGGCTTTCGCCCGGTCTGAACGCGGCGCCTTGGC